>JALGSV010000018.1 GCA_029821755.1 Candidatus Zipacnadum vermilionense
GCCAGCGCGGCGTGGACCACCTTGCGCGCAAACAGCACAAAGAGCGCGGAAAACAGGATCACCGCGGCGACCAAGTAGAAGCCGATATCAGCGAAGATTTGGACGTCGGTCATGTTCGTTCACGGTGTCGCGGCGGCTGCCGCTACCCGGGCCTTAGCCTGAGGCCTGCCCTCCGGTAGCCATCGAAATCAGGGCGACCCAACTGCACGGCCCTGACCTCCCCGGCACGAAGGGCGTCCTCGCCCGCCGCTGTCGCCATCTAGGCCGCACCTCGTACCGCTCTGAGTATCTCCCCTGCCAACCGCCACGGCCGCGCGTAATGCGGGTAGAGCGGCGTGATGCCCAGCCCGTACCCCGCCGCCAGAGCGCCGCTGGCCAGGCGCATCTGGGGCTCCTGGAGCGGGAAGATCGCTACCAGCGCTGCGCCCAGGGCGACCAGAATCACCGTATAGCCCCACCAGTCCCAGAAGTAGAACGGGAACTCGCGCCGCTCCTTCAGGATGGCCCGCAGCGCAATCTGCACCTCCCGGCCGGGGCGGCGCAGTTGCCGCCACTCGTGCCAGACGCCCCACAGGCCGATCAGTACACCCCAGCCGCCGAAGACCGCCACTTCCCACGGCAACCCGCCCCACAGGCGGTGCTCCTGGTTCCAGCCCAGGGCCAGCTGCCCCATCCCCACCAACAGCAGCGCCGCCTGGATGGTTCCCAGCAGCGCGGGCAAGTTGTAGAACCAACGCGGCGCCTTCCGCAGGTCCTCCGGGCGCAGGTCGGCTACCTCCGGGAGCAGACGGGCCGCCTCCAGTTCGGGCGACAGCGTCACCGGCTCGCCGGTCATCTCGCGGATGATGCGCTCGGCCTCGCGCCGCAGGCGGCGCAGGTCAAACATCATCACCGCCATGGCGATATCCAGCGACACCGCCGCGAGCGCTCGTCCCGCCGGCCCCTCCGGCAGTACCAGAATCACCGGCAGGAAGGTCACCGCATACAGCAGCGAGACGGACAACACTCCCAGCCAGTTGACGAGGCGGAAGCGAGGCCGCCCCTGGATGAAGCGCTCCAGCGCGGGGCGCATGTCGCGGCTGCTGGCCCAGAACCACGCGCCGGTGAGGGCCATGGCCATGATGAGCCCCAGCGCAATCTCGCCCTCGATGCGCAGCACCAGGTCGGGCGTGAGCTTGACCCCTTCGTGGGCCATCCCGGCGAACCAGTTCAAGGCATAGATCAAGTCAAAGAGCGCGAGCCCCACAAATACGAAACCGAAGGCCGGATGCGGCAGCCGCGGCCAGCGCAGGAGGTCGGGTGGCTTGAGTTGATGACTATCAGTCTCCACGACGCTCAGTAGGGGCGACGCTGGTGGCGTCCGCCCTTGCCATCTCCACCTTCAGCGGCTCGGGGTACTCCTTGCCGCGCTCCCGCAACTGCTCCAGCGTGCGGATCAGCTTCTCCGGGCGGTCGGTGCTGGTCTCGTAGTCGGGCGTCATGGTGAGCGCCGCGACCGGGCAGACCTCCACGCACAGCCAGCAGTACATGCACAGGCCGGCGTCAATCAGGAACTGCTTCGGGTGGCGCTCCTTGCCCTTGCCGGTGGGGGTGATGTGAATGCACTTGTCCGGGCAGATATTCTGGCACTGCAGGCAAGCGATGCAACGCAGCCCCCCGGGACGCTCGGCGTCGCTGATGAGGGCGAAGTCCCCGCGATACCCCGGCCGCGGCTGCCAGTCCGGCTTCCCATCCCGCCGGGGATAGCGCTCGCACACCGACGGCCGGAAGAAGTTGATCGCGGTGATGTGCAGGCCCACGCAGATGGACCGGGCGCCCTCGGCGATCAGGCCGAGGAGGGCTAGGAAGGTTGTGTCGTCTTGTTTGCGCATAGCTAACGGCGGGCGGCGCAGGCGCCGCCCCTACTATAGGTACAGCCCCACGATCGAAACAATCACCAAGCTCACAAACGCCGCGGGGAGGAGCAGCTTCCAGCAGAGGGCCATGAGCTGGTCTACCCGGAGGCGCGGTAACGTCCACCTCACCCACATCAGGAACAGGACCACCACCATCGCCTTGCCCACCAGCCAGAGGAACTCCGGCAGGTAGAGCGGGTCAGGGTGGCCGAAGGGTGAACTCCAGCCGCCCAGAAACAGGACGGCGAAGATGAGGCCCACCAGGAAGTTGTTGGAGAACTCCGCCAGGAAGTACAGGGCGAACTTCATCCCCGAGTACTCGGTGTGGTAGCCGGCTACCAGCTCGCTCTCGGCCTCCGGGATGTCGAAGGGCGTGACATTGATCTCGGCGGCGGCGGTGATGAGGAACAGGATCATCGGCAGCCATAGCCAGGGCTTCCAGAGGTTCCAGGACAACAGGCCGAGGGCTTTCTGCTGCTCGGTGATGACCTCCAGAGACAGGGACCCGGCCATCAGGACCACGCAGACCAGGGCGAGGAGCATGGGAATCTCGTAGGAGATCATCTGCGCCGCGCCACGCAGCGCGCCCAACAGCGACCACTTGTTGTTCGACCCCCAGCCGCCCATCAGCACGCCGATGACCCCCAGCGAGGAGAAGGCCAACAGGAAGAGCACGCCGATGTTGAGGTCCACCTGCCGGGCGATGGTGGCCTGGCTCTCCCAGGGGATAACCAGATAGCCCATAGTGCAGACGAAGAAGAAGACGACTGGCCCCAGGGTGTGCAGGATCTTGTCGGCGCCGGCGGGGACGATGTCCTCCTTCTGCAGGAGCTTGAGGGCGTCCATCACCGTCTGGAAGAGCCCATAGGGGCCGACGCGTTCCGGGCCGATCCGGCCCTGGATGTACGCGGCGACCTTGCGCAGCACGTAGATCAGGATCAGCGCGATCAGCGTGATCATCAGCAAGATGACCACACCGCCGACGATCCAGGCCAGGATGTCCACAAAGACGGCCGGGATATGCCAGGCCCGGAACCAGCCGGTCAGCAGAGCGCGGAGCCAGGTTGCGATTAGGCCGATTGGACTCATGATCCGATGGTGGCACCGGCTTCTGGCCGATCCGGGCGGCGTGGGCGCCACTCCTAACTAGCGGTCAACGTCTCCTAACATAATATCGACGCTCCCCAGGATCGCCACCAGGTCGGCTATCCAGGCGTCCGTGCACATCTCCGGATAGGCCTGGAGGTTGTAGTAACTGGGGGTGCGCATGTGCAGGCGGTACGGATGGTCGCTGCCGTCGGAGACCAGGTAGCAGCCCAGCTCTCCGCGCGGCGACTCCACCCGCGCGTAAACCTCGCCGGGGTCCGGCTTGAGCCGGCGGGGGACCTTCACGTTGACCTCGCCGCCAGGCAGGTGGTCCAGGCACTGCTCCAGAATGCGCACGCTCTGGAGCATCTCCTCCTGGCGGACCAGGTGCCGGGCCATGGAGTCGCTCTCGGTGTAGGTGGGGACGTCGAACTCCAGCTCCGGGTAGACGTAGTACGGGTCAGCCCGGCGCACGTCGTAGGGCACCCCGGCCCCGCGCAGGCAGGGGCCGGTCACCCCGTAGGCCAGCGCCGTCTCCGGGCTGAGGTACCCCACGCTTTCGGTCCGGCTCCTGAAGATACGGTTCTTGGTGAGCAGCTTGTCGTACTCCGCGACCATCCTGGGGAAAACCTTGCAGAAGGCGCGCAGGCCCTCGCAGAAGTCGGGCGGCAGGTCGTTGCGCAGGCCCCCGACGCGGAAGTAGTGGTACATCAGGCGCTGGCCGGCGGCGGCCTCGAAGAGGTTGAGGAGCATCTCGCGCTCGCGGAAGCAGTAGAGCAGGACGGTGGTGGCGCCGGTGTCGATGGCGAGGGCGCCGTAGTAGACCAGGTGCGAGGCGATGCGGTTCATCTCCGCCATCATCACGCGGATCCACTGGCAGCGCGGCGTGGGCTCGATCCCCAGCAGCGTCTCCACCGCCCGCACGTAGCACAGCTCATTGCCCATCGCGTTGAGATAGTCGTAGCGGTCGGCGTAGGGCAGGTACTGGCGGTAGTCAAGCTGCTCGGCGATCTTCTCCAGCGAGGAGTGCAGGTAGCCGATGTCGGGGACGACCGAGCGCACCTTCTCGCCGTCAATGGTCAGGATGAGACGCAGCACGCCGTGGGTGGACGGGTGCTGCGGCCCCATGTTGATCATGAGCTCTTCAGTTGCGCAGGCAGGATCAAAGGCCATGTTTGCTACTGTTCGCGTGGCGCGGGCTTCGCGTTCCGCGTGGCGCGGGCTTTCTAGCCCGCGCAGAGCGGGGAACTGCCTCCCGCGCGCGGGCTAGAAAGCCCGCGCCACGCGGAGGTTGCTTCTACTCGGAGTCTTCCTCTTCCAACCCCAACGCCTGCTCCGGGTCCTCCCGCATCGGGTCCGGGCGCGTCCACTCGTGCTCGCGGTCGTAGACGTAATCCTTGCGCAGGGGGTAGCCGACCCAGCCCTCGGGGAGCAGCAGGTGGGCGGGTTCCGGGTGGCCGGTGAAGGTCATCCCGAACATCTCCATGATCTCCCGCTCCGGCCAGTTAGCGACCGGCCACAGCCCGGTCGCGGTCGGTACCTCCCCGTCCCGCGCGAGGTTGACCTTCACCACCAGCAGCTTGCCGGTGTAGCCTTGGCAGAGGAAGTACAGCACCTGCAGATGGTCGCCCAGGTCAGCGCCACACATGTCGGTGAGGCGGTTGTAGGGCTCGTCCAGGGACCGGAGGCGCTCCAGCAGGCCGAGGACCTGGTCGGGCGTGGTGACCAATTCCGGCACACCCCGGCGCAGGCCGCCCTGGTCAACCGAGTTGCCCTCGGCCAGCAGATCGCCGACCACAGCCTGCCACTCGTCGGGCAGCGGCACGACGGCGGGGGTCTCCTCTACCTCTTCGGGAGCTTGCGGCTCCTGGCTTTGGTCACTCACGGCAGTTCTCGCTTGCGGAAATACTCCTCCGGCGGCTCTCCCCCGCGGGCGGGGGCGTCGGCCAGCGACTCCTTGCGGATCAAGTCGTGCAGCTTGCGCAGGCCGTCGATGAAGGACTCGGGCCGGGGCGGGCAGCCGGGGATGTAGATGTCCACGGGGATGACGCGGTCGATGCCCCTGACCACGCTGTACGCGTGGTGGTAGAAGCGGCCACCACTGATCGCGCAGTTGCCGACCGCAATGACGTAGCGCGGCTCGGACATCTGGTCGTAGAGGCGCTTGATCACCGGCGCCATCTTGATGGTCACCGTGCCCGCCACCAGCATGGCGTCGGCCTGGCGGGGCGTGGCGCGGTGGAAGATGCCGAAGCGGTCCAGGTCGTAGCGGCTGGCCCCGACGGCCATGGACTCAATGGCGCAGCAGGCCAGCCCGAACTGCAGCCACCATAGGGAGCAGGCGCGGGCGGTATCCAGGACCTTGTCGGCGACATTGATGAAGGCCACCGGCAGCCCGCCCTGTTGGTGCCGGCGCGCCCATTGGCGCAGGGGCTCGTCAGGCGGACGGGGCAGGCGCTCGGGCAGGTGGCGCAGGCTCTCCTCCAGCTCTCTCAGGCCCATTCCAGGTCCCCCTTCCGCCAGGCGTAGGCCAGCCCCAGCAGCAGGATCACCAGGAAGATGCCCATCTCCACGGCCGGGAAGAGGTGGATCTCGCCACCGGCGGTGCTCAGCTTGCGATACACCACGGCCCAGGGGATCAGGAACATAACCTCGATGTCGAACAGGACGAAGATGAGCGCGATGATGTAGTAGCGGACAAAGAAACGGCTCCAAGCCTCACCCCAGGGGATCAGGCCGCACTCGTAGGTGAGGAGCTTCGCTTCATACATATCCACCGGCCGCAGGAGGTACGCCAGGGCCAGCGACACGACGGCGAAGGCGACGCTGAGGACAACCATGGTGGCCACAGGGCCGTAGTAGATGGCAAGCATGGATGGGGGCTCCCGAAGAGACCACCGGGGCGGTCTCACAGTGGCGCAGGTCTCCAGACCTGGGGTCCACGCGGACACACAAACAGGGGCTCAAGCAATCATGCCCCGAGCCCGAATAGAGTAGCTCGTTACTACCCCACCACCACCCCGAATCTCGGTAAAGTATATCCCGACAACCTGGCCCTGTCAACGGGCCTTGTGCCCGGAGTCACAAGGCAAGTGGGGACATGGTGGGGCCGATCCGCGGAGGGGCGGTGTCGAGTGGCGTTCGCGCAGCGAACGACGGGAGGCCAGCCCCCGAGTGTTGACAGCCGCCGCCCTATCGCCGTGGCCGCCAACTCACCGGGAGCGGAGTTGCCCGAAGGCTGAGGTTGGGGCGAGACACCGGTAAGCTACACGCGGGGGGGGCCGGCCTCCCCGCGCACTCCGCGCGCGGCTCGACGCGGCCCCTCCGGGGGCTCAGGCCAACGTGACCGTCAGCCGGGCCCGCGCGTCGGCCAACTGCGGATCGTGGATGGCCCGCAGCACGTCGCGCTCGCCCAGGTACGCGGCCCGCGAATCATCCCGCAGTAGCGCCTGCGGATCGCGGACCTCGCCCGACTCAACCCGGACCGCCCGCGGGGTAACGCGCACCTCCGGGTTGTACGCCTCCAGGTAGCAGACGCCCTCTCCCCCATAGCCCCATACCTCCAGCGTGATCTCGTCCGGCGGCGCGGGCGAGGCAAAGGGAATCTGCAGCGTGTGGAAGGCCATCCGGTCCATCTCGGCCTGCTTGAAGATGCCGCTCGCCAACTCGCGCTGCTCGCGCTCGAAGACCCCGTAGATAGTGAGCACCGGGCAGCCGGTGGGGTCGGGGAGGTACAGCCGCAGTTGCAGCAGCCAATCTTCCGGCGTCGGGTCCCGGTCGAGGCGCTCATCGGCGTCGACTAAGGCTTCGCGCAATGCCCACAAGTGGGTCACGGCGCCGCTCTCAGGGAACATCCCCGGCCGCTTGCGGTTGTGCAGGGGCTCGCGCAGCGCGATCAGGGCGTCCAGCCCCTCCTCCGCAGCGCGCAGTCTCTCCTGCACCTCGGCCGCCTCGGCCTCCGTCCGGCGGGGGTCGTAGATGACTGGCAGTACGTCCCGCAGGGACAGGCGCAGCGACTCCAGTCGCGCCGTGGCTGCCAAATCTTCCAGCACCTCCTCGCCCGGACCGGCGTAGTCCTCCCGCGCCAGCCGCAACAGCGCCAGGCCGGTTTCGAGGGCCGATTGCTGCACCCGGTCGGCCTTGCTCAGCGGCCCGTGCAGGTACTGCTGCATGTCGCTCCGGGGATAAGTCTTGGGTATGCGCGCCAACTCCCGCACGGCCAGGCCGAGCGTCCGACTCGCGCCCGGCACCGTCGCCTCCACTCCCGCTCGCCAAGCCCGCTCCACCGGCATGGTCGGGTCGCTCCACAGGCGGCCGGTCATAGCCACGACCGGCAGGCTCTCCTCGTGGAACCGGTGCGACATCTCCCACTGCGTCAGCAGCCCGCCTCGCACCCGGTGTCGACGGCCGTAGGCGGTGATGGTCTCCACATTCCACGGGTACCACGCCCACGGGCAGACGAGCGCCTCCAGGCCCAGTCGCTCGTATTCCGCCAGCCAGTCCTGTCGGAAACGGTTGACGAAGTGCGCCGGTCCGCCGCCAGGCTCCATGACCTCCTCGTAGTTCCAGTGGCACATCACCACGGACTTCGGGGTCTCCTCCAGTTGCTCGGGGAACATTTCGTAGAAGTCGTCCCACATCCACATCCGCTTGCCCAGGCTCTCGGCGAGGGCGTGCATGCGCTGGATGTGCTGGGTGAACAGCCCGCCCAGTCCCTCGCTTTGCCACACGGAGCGGCAGCTAGGGCAGTAGCCCAGGTTCCAGGCCTCATCGCAGCCGACGTGGATATCCGGCCCGGTGAAGACCTGCGCCAGCTCCGTCCAGTAGGCACGCCAGAATTCTTGTACGTCGGGTGAGGAGGGACAGAAGGTGTTGGTACCGGGGTACATGCGGTAGCCGCCCTGCGCCTCTTCCGCCAGGTGCGCCAGCTCCGGACAGGAGACAAAGTGCTCGCAGTGTGCCAGCGAGGGCACCGCCGGCACCACCGCCAGGCCCGCCTGGTTGGCGTGGGCCACGATCGCGGCCATGTCCTCGAGAGTGTAGGACTCCGCCGCCGGCCGGAAGGGGAAGGTCTCCGTCCGCACGCGGCCCTCGAGGTAAAGCACCAGCGTATTGAAGCCCTGCTCGCGGGCGAAATCGCAGTACCAGCGGATAAAGTCCAGGGTCTCCATCTGGCGAGCCAGGTCCAGTTGCACCGCCCGCACCGCCCACGGCTCGGGGGCCTCCAGGGACCCCAGCACCCAATCCGATAGCTTGGGCCAAACGATGGCCATACGACAGGCCTCCCTTGCGGAGTATCGTCCGCCCCCGCTGCGCGTGGCACAAGCCTAGCAGACCGCGCGCACCAGAGGTTACCAACGCGGCGATTATACTATGGAGGACCCGCACTTGCCACTGCCACGACCCCGGCGCAAAGAATAAGGGGCGTGCTGAATCACCTGCCCAGGTAGATGACCGCACTCCCCTTAAACCGTAACGATAGGTTGTAGATGTCGGGGGAGGACCGCCATCTGCCCAGATAGACGGCGACCCTCCCCGAGCCCTGTTCAGGCGTTGGCGTCAGTCGTGGGTGGAGCAGGAGCCGCAATCTGCGGGAGGCTCGATGCCCCAGCCCTTCAGCATCTCTGCGATCGCGGCGTGGACCTCCTCCGGTGTCTTGCCCGCTTGCTCCAGCTCCTGGTGCTCGGCCATGACTTGCTGGCGCTGCTCCGGGGTCAACTGGGCGAAAAAGCCGCCACCTTGGCCTAGCCCGCCACCTTTGCCTAGGCCGCCGCCGCCGCGAGCGGGAGGCTCGATGCCCCAGCCCTTCAGCATCTCTATGATCGCGGCGTGGCTCTCCTGCGGTGTCTTGCCCGCTTGCCTCAGCTCCTCGCGCTCGGCCATGACCTGCTGGCGCTGCTCCGGGGTCAACTGGGCGAAGAAGCCGCCACCTTGGCCTATCCCGCCACCTTGGCCTATCCCGCCACCTTGGCCTAGCCCACCACCTTGGCCTAGCCCGCCGCCGTGAGCGGGAGGCTCGATGCCCCAGCCCTTCAGCATCTCCATGATCGCGGCGTGGATCTCCTGCGGTGTCTTGCCCGCCTGACTCAACTCCTGGTGCTTAGCCATCACCTGCTGGCGCTGCTCCGGGGTCAGCATCTTCATCCAGTTGGGGTCTGCCGCATGCCCAGGGCCTCCGGCCTGACCGGGATCCACGCCCCAGACCTTAAACATGGTGAAGACTGCCTCCCGGATCTGATCGGGGGTCGCCTCCGCCGCCTTCATCTCCCCCAGCTTGGCGCGCAGTTGCGCCCGCTGCTCGGGGGTGAGTAACTTCATCCAGTTGGCGGCCCTAACGGGCTCCGTGGCGCAGTGGTCAGCCGGCGCGCCCGGGGCCGGTCCCGCCGCGCCCTCCGCCCAGATCAGGGCAGTAGCGCCTAGTGCCATTGTGGTAACTAACCCGATTGTGAGCCACTTGTGTTTCATAGTACCTTCATCCTCGCTTCATCATTCTCCGTCGCATGTCTTTCGACGGCGCTGGACTATTCTCTACCTTCACCCGTTAGACGCCAACTCCTCGCTGCTGATTCCTGGTATTCCGGGGCACTCGTGCCGAGAAGGTCCCTCATTCCCGGAGGCGAAGTTATATTTCCTTGCCGCCCCTACCGGCGGCGCAATCCCCACCCAAGGAGACTTGTCCCATGTCTTCCGAACGCAAAGTGAAAGTCGCCCTCATCGGCGCTGGCGGCATGGCCAATAATGTCCACTACCCCTCCCTCGTCCAGTTCGACGACGTGGAGCTGGTCGGCCTGTGCGACCTAGTAGAGGACAAGTGTGCGGCCACCGCCGACAAGTTCGGCATCGAGAAGCGCTACACTGATTACCGGGAGATGCTGGACGAGGTGGAGGCCGAAGCGGTTTACATCCTTATGCCTCCGCACCATCTGTACGATCTAGTCATTGACTGCCTGGAGCGCAAGCTGCACGTCTTCATCGAGAAGCCGCCCGGCGTCACCACCCACCAGATCACCTGGATGGCCAAGTGGGCCGAGAAGAACGAAGTGCTGGGTATGGTCGGCTTCAACCGCCGCTACATCCCCCTGATGCGGCTGTGCCGGGAGAAGGTCCTGGCCCACGGCGGGCCGATGCACCAGGCGGTAGCCACGTTCTATAAGTGGATGGACGAACCGATGCACCCCTACTACCGGGGCGCCATTGACATCCTCACCAGCGACTGCATCCACGCCGTGGACACGCTGCGCTTCATGGGCGGCGACGTGGCCCGGGTGGTTGGCTCGGTCAAGCCCCTGGGCGAAAACTACGACATGGCCTTCAACGCCCTGATGGAGTTCGAGGGCGGGGGAACGGGGGTTCTCCTAGGCAACTGGCGCACCGGTGGGCGCATCCACCAGTTCGAGATGCACTCGCGGGCCATCTCGGCCTTCGTCAATCCGGACTTCGACGCCAGCATCCACCAAGACGGCAACCTGTTCACCGAGCGCCTGGACAGCAAGGAAGTGGCCGGCAGCGACCAGCTCTACAAGTACTACGGCTTCTGGCACCAGAGCCGACACTTCATAGACTGCATCAAGTCCGGCGCCGAACCGGAGACCTCGTTCCAGAGCGCCATCAAGACGATGCAGTTGGTGGATCAGATCTACCAAAATCAGCTGTAGCAGGAGCCCTAACCATGATCCCTCTTCGCTTCCTCATCGTCGGCCCCGGCGGGATGGGCGCTGGGCATGTTGCTGCCTTGCAGACCCTTCCGGACGCCACCCTCGTCGGCGTATGCGATGTCAACCCCGAGGTCCGCCAGCTCTTCACGGACCAGGGGCTCCCTGCTTTCGAGAAGTGGGACGACCTGTACGCCTCGGTGGAGGCCGACTGTGCGCTGATCAACCTGCCGCACTACTTGTACCCCGAGGCGGTCATCGCCGGGCTGGAGCGCGGGCTGCACGTGCTCAAGGAGAAGCCCTTCGC
Organism: Candidatus Zipacnadum vermilionense; assembly: GCA_029821755.1. Lineage (GTDB taxonomy): Bacteria > Armatimonadota > Zipacnadia > Zipacnadales > Zipacnadaceae > Zipacnadum > Zipacnadum vermilionense. Next base: position 10,941 of record JALGSV010000018.1, read on the forward strand.
CCGGAACCTGCCCGACGCCGAGCGCATGGCCGCGGCCGCGGAGGCAACGGGGCGTGTCTTGATGGTCGCGGGGCAGACCAAGTTCCTGCCCGCTTTCCAGAAGGCCCACGAGCTGATCGCGACCGGGGCGCTGGGCAATATCTTCCTGGCGCGCTACAGCATCATCTACTACTGGGGCGGAGCGCGGGAGAACAAGTGGTCGTGGCGGGGGAAGCAGGAGTTGTCGGGCGGGGTGGCGATCATCGACTCCGGCTACCATCCGCTCGACCAGATGCAATGGTTCCGGGGACTGCCCGAGGCGGTCTACGCGGTGACGGGGAAGATGAAAGCGGCGCCGGGGACTGACTACGACGTGGACGACAAGGCGGTGGTGACGCTGGAGTACCCGGACGGAGGGATCGGCGTGGTCACCATCTGCTTCGTGACCGAGCCCGGCGAGAACCACCTGCTGCTGCACGGCACGAACGCCTCGCTGGACGTGCAGGGCCAGTGCGCCACGCTCCTCCCGCAGGAGGGCGCGGCGGAGGAGTTCACCTTTGCCGAGACCGACGCCCTGGCCGCCGAGCAGCGGGAGTTCATGGCGGCGATCCGCGAGCACCGCGCCCCCCTCGGCGCCCCGGACCACGCGCTGCAGGTCCAGCGGGTAATCGAGGCGGCGTATCAGTCGGCGGAGACGGGGCGCAGGGTGATGCTCTGAAGGAGGGGCCGTGTCGAGTGGGCGCGCGACGCAGTCGCGGGGCAGGAGGCTGGCCTCCGCCTATACGTCTAGCGCCGCCGCGGCGCCGTAGCCGCGAATCCCCCGGAAACGAAGCATGCCGAAGGGCTGCGGCTGGGGCGAGGCGACGGTGACCGTCAACGCGCGGGGGCCGGCCTCCTCCCGCGCAAACGACGCGCGGGACTCGACCCAGCCCCTCCGTTGCTTCCGTTCAGCTGCCCTCAGCTTCCGTACTTCCGGTAGTACGGATTCCTCTCAAACCCCGCGTCCAGGTCCCCCACTAGCGGCTGCACGTCCAGCGGGAGGGTGTTGTAGACGAACAGGTCCTTCCCGTCCTTCCAGAAGCCGTCCTCCACCACCGCGTACAGTGTGGGGAAGACCGGCTCGCCCCGGTGCTCAAAGCCGAGCAGGGCCACGTCAATCATCAGCGCCACCTTGTCCGCCATGGGATAGGCCGTGTGCGGGGTGACCGCGCCGAAGCCCTCCTGGCACTCCGAGCAGCCGGTGTTGTGGATGAAGGTGTACGGCTCCTTGGGCGTGATGGTCTCGCCCGCTACCGTGGTCAGGCGCAGGTCCTCCAGGTAGGCCTTGCCCGCCTGGTCGATGGTGTTGGTGTTGAGGTTCTGTGCCGCGGCCTGCTGCGACGCCTCGATAACCGTCCGGTACAGCCCCTCCACCGCGGCGATTAGCTCCCGCTGGCCCGCGGCGGGAGGCGCGCCTATCCGAATGGTCCGGCGCAGGATGCCGTGGTAGCCGTGCCAGGTGGGGCTCAGACCCATCGAGACCATATCCCCTTCCTCGAGGACCTTGTCGGTGGCCGGGCCGATGACGGTGTAGTTGCGTAGGCCGGAGGTCACGATGGTCGGGAAGCCCAGGCGGTGCGAGCCGAGCTGTTTGAAGATGAACTCGCCCACCCCGGCCACGTCGGTCTCCCGCGCCCCCGGCACCGCCGCCGCCAGCATCCCGCGGAAGGCGGCGTCGGCCGCGAGGTTGGCCTGTTGCATAATGGCCAGTTCCTTGGCGGTCTTGGCGTATTTGATCTTCTGGAGCAGGTCCTCGGCAAAGACCACGTTCTCCGCTCCGAACTTGCCGACCAGCAACTGATAGTGCACCAGCGGCAGGAACTCCGCGCTGGAGCAGATCGCCACCTTCTGCGCCCCGGCCGGCAGGTCCAGCCGCCGGATGATGTCGTCGAGGTTCTCGAAGTGGGCGTGCCGATACTCCTCGTCGGAGATCTGGAACTCCTCCATCAGCGCGATGTCCGCACCGGAGGACTCGGCGGCCTCCTCCAACACGTGCCCGCCCTCGGAGCCGGCCAGGATGATGGGCCGTCCCGCCACCGGCAGCAGCAGCCCGTAGCGCTCGATGATGGGGTCATACACCCCGGCCAGCCAAGCGATGTCGCTGCGGTCCAGCTCCGATCCGCAGACGTACAGCACCGTGTACCCCTGCGCCCGCATCGCCGCCTGCACCGTTTGCCAGCGCACGGCGTACTCCTCTCGCGTGATCCGCAGCGAGAAATCCATCTGCGGGTAGGCTTCCTCCACCAGCCGCGCGGCAACCTCGGCGCGGTACTGCGGGGTGTTGCGATTTGCCTTGCTCATGGTATGTCCTCCCAGCTGTAGGGCGCGGACTCGTGCCGCGCCCTGTCCCGACGAATGATGGCGCAGGCTTTGTCGCCTGCGCTCCCTACGGTCCCGACGGAGGGGCCGCATCGAGTGGGCGCGTGCCGTTCACGCGCCTAGGAGGCCGGCCCCCGCGTGTGGAAAGCCACCGCCGTATGGCCTGAGCCTCAAGCTGTACACAAGCTCCACTCCCGGAGGGTTCGCGACTACGGCGTCAGGGCGGCGTTGAGGGTCAGGTCGGGGGCCGGCCTCCTTGCGCTTGCTCCGCAAGCGCCACTCGACACGGCCCCTCCGCCCTACTGCCACTTCACACTGGCCAGGAGCGGCCCCAACGCCTTCTGGGCGTCGTCTACCGCCGTGGCCGGGGCTACCGCCGTCAGGACGATCCCCTTGCCATCCTTCACGATGCAGTGCATCAGGTACGCCTGGCCCTCCTTGACCATCTCGAGATACCAGGCCTCCGCTCCGCCCAGTTTGGCGGCCTGGCCGCGATTGGGGGTAGCTTGCCGCCAGCGGTCCGCGACAACGGAGACGAAGTCAGTCAAGGCGACCTGCCCGGCGAGCGTCTCCTCCTCGACGGTGAAGACCAAGGGGGCCCCGCCGACCTCCGGCCCGTTAAGCACCAGCTTGAGGTGCTCACTACCCTCGATGATCCCTTCCGCTTGGGACCAGTCTGGCGGGAGAATGAGGGACAAGGCACCTAGATCGAGGGGGGTAGCGACCTCCGGACCAGCCGGGGTCGCGGGGGTCACCGGCGTCGCGGGAGTTCCCGGAGCCTCCGGCGTACCGGGGGCCGGGGGCTTGGTCGTCACCGCAGTGGTGTTCTCCCGCGCGATCTTGTAGAGCTGCCCGTCGCGATAGCGTTTGAGGTCGTTGAGCAGGTTCTCCAGACGGATGATCAACTCACTGAGCTGCTCGCCGGGGATGATGGCCTCGTAAACCTCGAACTCGCCCATCTCCACACAGCGATCGGAACCGTGGTTGGAGGTGATCAGCACGCGTACGTAGCGCGCCTCGGTGGGCGGGAAGTCGAAGGTCTGCTTCACCGCCCGGTTGACTACCAGGTACCGGCCCACGGTGGCCCAGGGCCCCTTGTCGCTGGTGACGGAGACCTGCACGGTGATGCCCTGCACCCACCGGCCAATGAAGAGCGGGTCGTCGGTAGTCGGATCAATGACCACGCGACTGATCAGGTGCGTGATATCCTTGCCGGTATCGGGGTTGGTGAAGCCCACGGTGAACCATTCCGGCTTCTCGTCCGAGGGAGGCGCGGCCGAGGACCAGCCGTAGGAATCGGCTGGCGTGCTGTTGCCCACCACGTATCTACCGTCGAGCAGGTTGTTGATCTGCCACTCGGGGATGGGCCGCTTATTTTCGTCGAGGGCCTCGCTGGAGAAACCCACAATCTTGCCGCCGTTGGCCGCCGCCGCGATGTTCACGGTACTGGCGACCGTGGACACTGACGCCGACGCGCCACTTGCGGCCACCAAACCCCCCAGCACTATCCCCAGCATAAGAAGCATAGGTTTCGTCATTTGTCGCGTCACTCCTCGAAAGACATCGATAATCAAAACCGGGGAGCGGGAACGACCTAGCTGAGACGGGACGGGCCGTTCCCCGATTATCGTTTATCGTTTATCAATTCCCCTCCTACCCCGGCGGCGGCAGACCTCGCTCACTCGCGGGCACGTCCAGAGGTATTTCCTGTATCTCCTCACCGTCCTGGTACAGCTTGAGGTTCGCGTTGCCCTGGGTGGTGAAGGTCCGCTTGGCCGTCTGGCCCGGATCCAGCTCGCCCTCATACACCACGGACGAGGCGTCTTCGTCCCGCTTTACCACCTTGATCTGCTGCCCCTTAACCTCCCCGGTGGCGGTAATGGTGAGCGTGTAGCGGCGCTCGCGCGGGTCAGAGCCCTGGAAAGTATCGTCGGGCGCGCAGGCCACTATCGGTGCGCTGGGCACTGGCTCTTCCACCGGCTCTTCCACTGACGGCGGCTCCACCGGCGGCGGCGGGCCCTTGCTGACCTCTATGTCAATCGAGGTCCCCTTACTGACCGTCACCCCCCGTTTGAGGCCCTGATCGATGATCTGCCCCTCGGGAATCATCTCACTGACTACCTGGGTAACCTTGCCTACTACCAGCCCTACCTGGCTGAGTGCTCTAGTCGCTTCCGAGATGGACAAGCCCTCCAGGTCCGGGACCGGCGCCGTATCGAGGCCCAGGTTGACGACCACGTTGATGGCCATGCCCGCCACCACGGACTGCCCTTCCGCCGGGGTCTGGCTCAGGATCGTCCCCTTGGGGGCACTGGTGTCCTCGCGATAGTCCACCTTCCCCAGCTTCAGCCCGGCCGTCTGCAGCTCCAACTTCGCGGTTTCCTGCGTGCGCCCCTTGAGCGCCGGCACCTGGACCATCCTCGGCGTGTTGCTGGGGTAGAAAGCCACCTTGACCAGCCAGGCCGTGGCCACCAGGGCGACGATGGCGACCAGGATGGCCAGTACTGTCCCCCAGACCAGCGACCCATCGTGGCTCTCGGGCAGGGGCCGCGCCGCGGCCGGGCGCGCCGACAAGGGCACGGGCGCCGGCGCGGTGACGGGAGCCGGAGTCACCCGCAGGGGTATCGTCCGCTCGTCCGTCCGCGCAATCACCCCGGTCCGATCCAGCTCCTCCCCGACCGCCAGCTTGGTCAGGTCCGCGAGCATCTGCTCGGCCGCTTGGTAGCGCCGTCCCGCCTCGCGGGCCAGCGCCTTCATCAGCACGAACTCCTCCGCCGTCGTCACCGTGGGGTTGAGGGTCCGCGGCGAAGGCACCCGTTCGTGCACATGCATCGCCGCCACCGCCGCCGCGCTGTCTCCGAGGAAGGGCGGCCGTCCGGTGAGGGCCTCGAACATCACGCAGCCCAGGGAGTACAGGTCCGATTGGGGGCCCACCGGCTTGCCCTGCGCCTGCTCCGGTGACATGTAGGCCGCGCTGCCCACGATCATCCCCGGCGAGATGGTTCCGGTCTCCCCCACCGCCGCGGCGATCCCGAAGTCGGAGAGCTTGGCGATGCCCTCGTCGGTGAAGAGGATGTTGTGGGGCTTGACGTCGCGGTGGACGATCCCCTGCCGGTGCGCGTAGGCCAGCGCCCGACAGCACTGGACTGCCACCTCGATCACCTTACGGCTGGGCAGGGGGGCGTAGTCATCGATGATGTGCTTGAGGTCCGGCTCGGGCAACAGCTCCATCACGATGAAGTACAGGCCCTGCGCCTCGTCCTGGCCGGTGTCGTAGATCTGGACGATGTGGGGATGGTTGAGCTTGGCGGCGGCATGGGCCTCTCGCCGGAAGCGCGCCACCACGCCGGCATCGCGCGCCAGTTCCGGCCGCAAGAGCTTGACCGCCACCGGCCTGTCCAGCACCGTATCCCACGCGCGCCAGACGGTGGCGAGCCCCCCTTCGCCGATCTTCTGCTCCAGTCGGTATCGTCCCGCGAGCTGAGATGGTTCCATAATCGTTTGGTACGACGGGCGTCTCGCCCGGCGCGGAGCCTCACCCCCTGCCCCCTGTCCTTGCAGGAGAGGGGGTAACAGAGCAGGCCACTTGAGGCAGGGGGCCGTTCAGCGGCCGTTCAGCTATCCCCCCAGCAGCGCCCTGAGTACCTCCCGCGCTATCGGCCCGGCTGTCTCACTCCCCGAGACCCCGGCTTCCACCACGACCGCTATCGCCACCACCGGCTGGTCAGCAGGCGCAAAGGCCAGCATCCACACATCCGGCCTGCCCGCTCCCTTCTGCGCCGTCCCGGTCTTGGCCGCCACCTTCACGCCACGTATGGCCATAATACCTGCAGTACCGTTTTCCACGGCCTGGACCATCATACCTGCTACCTCCCGCGCCGTCTGCGGGCTGCAGGCCCGCCCCAAGTCCTTGCCGACGCCCGTGGTCAGCACCCGCCCCTTGGTGTCGCGCACCTGGGCCACCAGGTACGGTTGGATGACCTCTCCCCCCTCGGCAATAGTCGCCACCAGCCGCGCCATGGCCAGCGGGGTGACGCGTGTCTCCCCCTGCCCGTAGGCGGTGTGCGCCAGCAGGATCGGCCCCTTCGGACCGGTCAGGTCGGCCATCCCGCCGCTCTTGCTGGGCAGCGGCAGATCCGCCCGATCCAGCAGGTGGAAAGCCTTGACGCCCTCTCGGTAGCGCGTACCGCCAATCGCCCTTCCCAGCTTGGCGAAGGAGATGTTGCACGACTGGGCCAGCGCCTGAATCAGCGTGAGCTTGCCGTGCGCTTTGCCCTCCGGGCAGATCACCCGGGTATGCGCGATCTCCTCCTCACCCCGGCAGGTGAACTGGCCATAGGGCCGGACTATCCCGTCCTGCAAGCCAATGGCCGCCGTCAGCACTTTGAGCGCCGATCCCGGTGTGTACAGACCCTGCAGAGCCCGGTCAAGTTCCGGTGAGAAGGGGTGAGTACGGAATACTTCGTACTCTTCCTGGTTGTGGATGATCTCCGGATCGTAGTTGGGGCCGCTTACCAGCACCCGGAGGGCTCCGTCGCGCGGGTCGATGGCGACCACCGCGCCGCGCCTGCCCTGCATGGCCTGGGTCGCCGCGCGCTGGGCCGCGGCGTCGATGGTCAGGACCACGTCGTCCCCGCGCAGGCGCCCCTGGATCAGCGTCTGCCAAGCGTTGGCATACGGTCCTAGCCCCAGCAGCGCGTCCCGCATCCCCGCCTGCAGCCCGGTCTTGGCGTTGTAGCCGGTCAGGTGGCAGAAGGTGGTCGGCTCCGGGTAGACCTGCTCCCAGCCCTCCGCCTCCTTCTTGGCGCCCATGATCAGCGTTCCGTCGGACGCAAACACGCTGCCCGGCTCGGTGAGGCTCACGCGCTCCGCGGCGCGGGTGTTGTGGGGGTCGGCCTGCAACGCCGGGGCGGCTATCACTTGCCAGTACCCAGCCACCAGCGCCAGCAAGGCAAACGCACCCAGCCCCAGCATCGCCAACCCCCGGATTTGTGGAGATAATTCTCTCAATGTGTCACCCACTGGATTCCGCACGCTCGCATGTACGCCTCCGGCCACGGAGCCTCACCCCCCTGCCCCCTCTCCTTGCAGGAGAGGGGGTAGCCCGTAGGGGCGAATGTCTCGCGGGGGGCATTTCCCGCGAAACATCCGCCCGCGCGGGGGGTGGACCATCCGGATAGTCGAGATTCGGCGCCTCCGGTGCCTTGCTCTCGACAGTCGCGGGCGGATGTTGCGGCTCCCGAAGCCGCAATATCCGTCCCTACGGACTCCCCACTCTCCGCTCCCCATTCATCATTCATTACCTATCGCTTATCAATTCCCCGCCTCTTCCCTCGACACCGCCAGCAACAGCCCCAGCCCAATACAATTCGCCAGCATCGAGGTCCCGCCGTAGCTCACCAGCGGCATCGGCAGCCCAGTCAGGGGAATCACCCGCAACACCCCGCCCACGATGATGAAGGCCTGTAGCGCGAACATCGCCGTCAGCCCCGCGGCCAGGAGCCCGTTGAACGTGTCCCGCGATCGCCAGGCAATGCGGAAACCAGCTACGGTGAACAGCGCGTATAGCAGCAGCACCCCGACGCTCCCGGCCAGCCCCAGGTCCTGCCCCAGGACCGCAAAGATCATGTCCGTGCTGGCGACCGGCAGGTTCGTAGCGGTCACCGGCATCAACCCCAGCCCGGCCCCGCCCACGCCGCCCTCCGCCAGTGCATACATCCCCTGCGCCGGCTGGTACCCTACGCCGGTGATACTAGCCCAGGGGTTGAGCCACGCCGCGAACCGGTGCTGCAAATGCGGAAAGACGTGGTACGCCGCCACAATCCCCACCACAAACAGCACCAGGCTCCCGATCGCGTGCACGCTGCGCCCGGTGGCGAGGTAGAGCATCACCACGCACAACCCGAAGAACAGGGCCGCCGTCCCCAGGTCCCGCTGCCCCACGAACAACCCCAGGCACAGCACCACCATCAGCAGCATGGGCGCGAGGTAGCGGTACTGCAGGCTCGGCCCGCCCCGCCGGCGCTGCAGTTGCCGGAGCAGATGCCCCCGCTCGGCCACATACCCCGCCAGGAAGATGACCATGAGCAGCTTGGCCAACTCGCTCGGCTGCAGGCTGAAGCGTCCCCCGAGGCTCAGCCACAGCCGCGCCCCATTCTTCTCCGGTGCCAGGATGACGGTCAGCACCATCAGCGCCACCGCACCTACCCCGGCCAAGTACTTCCAGTTGCTCAGGTTGAAGACGGGGTCCACCAGGTAGTAGGTGCCGATCAATCCCGCGCACCCCACCAGCACCCACAGGATCTGCTTGGAGCCCAGGTAGCCGTCAATGCGGAAGATGAGGATGACGCCGAGGGAAATCAGGAGGGTGGCGACGGGCAGGAGGATGCGATCCCGGCGCGCTCCGCCGAGGTCCAGGATCAGCGCGGTAGCCATCAGCGCGCCGACCACCGCCAGGATACGGATAGCGCGCGCCGCCTCTTCCCCTTGCCCCAGCGAAGCCAGCACCATACCTCCCAGCGCAATGGCCGAGGCAAAGACCAACAGCCCAAGTTCCCAACGGCGTGAGGCGGAAATGAGGGGCTACTCCTTGGTCCGCGTGGCGCGGGCTTTCTAGCCCGCGCGGACGGTGCTTACCCAGCCGAGGGCGGGCTAGAAAGCCCGCCCCACGCGGAAACGACTCTTCTAACACAACCCGAAACGCGCCCCTACTCCGGTTCCACGTACCTTAGCATCGTCGTCCCCACCATGATCTGATCGCCGTCGCGCAGGATATGATCCCCGCTGATCCGATGCCCATTGACCAGGGTCCCGTTAGTCGAGCCCCGGTCGCGCAACACCCGGCGACCCTCCTTCAGGAAGATCAGGGCGTGTTGGGACGATACGAACGTGTCCGTCAGTACCACCAGGCTATGCCCGGCCCGGCCGATGGTCGCCGCGGCCAGCAGGGGGAACTCGCGGCCTGGGGCCAGGTCCGGACTCTCCGAATGCAGCACCACCAACCGCGGCGTGGAGGGGCTGACTACCAGCGTACCCGGCTCCGGCCCAGGAGTCGGGGCGAGGGGAACCACCGGGGCCGGGGGCGACTCGGGGCGCGGCTTCGGCTCCGGCTCGCCTAGCGCCTCCATGACCGACTCCGCCGCGGTGGCGGGGACCGGTTCTTCCGGGGCCAGACCCTCCGCTGCCGCTATTTCCGACGGCAGTTCTTTCGCCAGCAGCGCCGGCACATGCGGCTCCTCGCGCACCGGCTCCTCTTTCGCCGTATCCTCCGTCAGCGCCGACCGCACCGATTCCGCGCTGGAGCCCACCGGCATCGGCGGAGGCATGGGCGCCACCGGGGCGGAGGGCGCTGGCGCTGGGATTGCCGCCGGTACCGCCGGAGCAGGCGTCGGAGCTGTGCGCCGGGGCGTCGTGACCGGCGCCGGCCCGGTCATCCGTGGCATCTCCGCCCGCGCCTGTCGCGCCGACTCCTCCTCCCGATCCGCCCGCGCCTGTGCGATCAGGCCCCTGTAGACCATCCAGACAAATACGTAGATCAGGGCCACCAGCACGTATTTTCCGGCCAGGAGTGCTATTTCCATGGTTCAGTCTCCGCGGTAGGCAAACCGCAACTGCACCAGCCCCAACTCGATGATATCGCCCTCCTGCAGCAGCGTCTGCTGCGCCGACCTCCCGCCGACGAAGGTGCCGTTGCTGCTGCCCAGGTCCTCGATCATGTAACCTGCGTAGGTCCAGAAGAGGCGCGCATGGCGGCGAGAGATCGCCGCCTCCTCCAGGCAGACCTGACACATATCTACCCGCCCCAGCACCGCTTCGCCCCAGACCTCCCACGTCTGCGGCGGCAGCCCGGCGATGACGCTCAGCGTCGCTCCCACCGGTTGGTTGCGGAATTCCGCCTGCGTCTGGGTGCGGCCGGAAGTGACTTTCTCGTCCGCTTCCAGACCCACCGTCAGCCGCGGCCCGTGCAGGTAGCCTTGCTCGGCGGCATACTCACGCAGTTCCGCCGCAAATTCTGCCTCTAGTTCAACACGCAGGCTCGCGAACAGTTCCAGATCAGCGGGAGCAAGCAGGAGGCGATAGTGGTTGGCGACCAGGGTTCCTTCGGTCCCGAGGGTACGACTGTGGTCGAGGGCGCGGCGCAGCTCATCGGCCAACTCCAGCGGCTGCAAGCGTCCAGGAAGCAGACGGCCCACGCCTTCCACGGCCGTCCTTAGGGAGTCCTCCAGCCGTTGCAGAACTTGGCGCGCCGCCTTCATGACACCGGAATTATAGCAGAATCACCAAGTGATGTCATCCAATCTTCCCTTAGGGGCACCAGTCTCCAGATCGGTGCCCGCAAGACGAGACTAGGAGGGCAGGCTTTTCAGCCTGTTTATTTCCCCAGAAAAATTCCCCTTGACATAAGAACGAACGTTTCATATACTCCACCTCACCACTTAGAACCCATGTTCCATTTTATCAAAGGGGAAAAGACATGAGCAAACTAATTATCGAACCGATCCGGCTGGAGCTAGTCCAGGAAACCCGGACGCCGCGGGCCTTTCACTGGCGGGGAAGGTCCTACCGCGTCGCCGAGATCGGTGGCAAATGGGCCGAGACAGGGCACTGGTGGGAGGGCCAGGGCGAGTGCAAGTTCTGCCGCGTCCTCACCGACCGCAACCTCGTCGCCGACCTGTGCTTCGAGCCCCAGTATGGCCAGTGGTGGCTGTATCGGGTGTACGACTGACTCCCCTTACGCGTGACGCGGGCTTCCCGCCTGCGTCCCGTCGGACTGGTTCCAGCACTATACGCACCAAAGCGAGGAAATACAAATGCACTACCAATCAGACCTCTGTCCGGACTGTGGCATGCCCTTATTCGCCGAGGAAGGCTGCTACCTCTGCCGCTACTGCGGCTGGTGCGCCTGTGAGCTGTAGGGGGAAGTGGCGAGTGGCAAGTAGGGAACGGGTTAGTCCTACTCCCGGCTTCCGTATCGCTGTCGTTGTGCCTGCCTCTGTGCCTGACGTTTTGCCTGTCTTATGTTCATTCATCTTCATGTTCATTCCAACTTTTCTTTCTACGACGGGGCGGCTCCCCTGACCGACCTGGTGGAGGCGACGGCGCACCTGGAGATGCCGGCCCTGGCCGTCACCGACCACAACAGCCTCGCCGGCGCCGTCCGCTTCTACCAGGCTGCCCGTAAGGCGGGGATCAAGCCGATCATCGGGGTGGAGTTTGACTGCGAATCAGTTATGGGGAGCGAATCTGTAGAGGCGGCGCCTGCGCCGCCCGCCGTTTCGGCCTTCCCCACCCGACTCCTCCTCCTCGCCCTCGACAATACCGGCTACTCCCATCTCTGCCGCCTGGTGACCTGTGCCCATCTCGGCGAGGCCCGCTCCGCCGGTCCCTTCGCCCCGCAGTACCACGAGGTGGACCGCAAGCACCCTCTCCTGCACCAGGAGCATCTGCGCGAGTATGCCTCCCACCTGCTGGCCCTCTCCCCCGCCGGCGCCGGCGAGATCGCCACCCTCCTCCAGGCCGGCGACTACCGCACCGCCGCCGCGGTGGCCCGCTACTACGCCGACCTCTTCGGCCCCGGCAACTTCTACCTGGAACTTCAGCACCATCTGAATCAGCCCGAGGGCGTCCGCCGTCCTAATCCCCCCTCTCCTGCAAGGAGCGGGGGGCCGGGGGGTGAGGTTCGCCACCGCCTTGCTCGCCTCGCCCACAACCTCTCCCTACCCCTCGTCGCCTCCAACGACGTCCACTACGTCACGCCCGACCATGCGCCGCTGCAGGATGCGCTGTTCTGCCTGGGGCAGGGGATCTCCGTCCGCGACGCCCATCCGGGGCGCAAGCCCAATGCCGAGTACTACCTCAAATCCCCGGCCCAGATGGGCAAGCTCTTCGCTGACTATCCTGAGGCTCTCGCCGCCACCGAGGAGATCGCCGGGCGCTGCTCCTGGGAGTTGGACCTGGACACCATCCACCTCCCCCGCTTCGACGCCGCCTCAGCCGACGCTTTCAGCGGTGACCCGGATTCCCCCGCCGACCGCGCCGCCTTTCTGGAGAGGCTCTGCCGCCAAGCCTTGCCGCGCAAATATGGTCTCGACTCCTATCCCCCCTCTCCTGCAAGGAGAGGGGGGCAGGGGGGTGAGGCGTCCCTGCGCGCCCCTGCCGAGCGCCAGTTGGAGCACGAGCTGGCCGTCATCAACCAGCGCGGCCTGGCCGACTACTTCCTGATCGTCTGGGACCTGGTCCGTTTCGCCGAGTCCCGCGGCATTCGCCACAGCGGCCGCGGCTCCGCCGCCGACTCGATTGTCTGCCACCTGCTGGATATCACCCAGCCCGAACCGCTCGCCAACGACCTGCTCTTCGAGCGTTTCCTCAACCCTGAACGCCGCGACCTGCCCGACATTGATCTCGACTTCGACACCCGCCGCCGCAACGAGGTGGTGGCCTACGTCTACCACAAGTACGGCCCCGAGCATGTCGCCGCCGTCGGCACCGTCAACACCTTCCGCGCTCGCGCGGCGGTGCGCGAGTTGGGCAAGGTCCTGGGCCTGAGCGAAGGCCAGATCAGCCGCGTGGCCTGCAACTTCGCCTACGTGGACCTGCACCAACTCCCCGCCATGCTGGAGGCGCTCCCCGAGGCGCGCGGCGTGGCGGGCGATCTGGCCTACGAGCAGACCCTCCTGCGTCTGTGCGAGCAGGTGGGCGGCTACCCCCGCCATATCGCCGTCCACGTCGGCGGGCTAATCATCAGCGAGCGCCCCCTAACCGACCTCGTTCCCCTGCAACTGGCCAACAAGGGCATCGTTGTCGCCCAGTACGACAAGGACGACGTCGAGGCCCTGGGTCTACTGAAGATGGACCTCCTGGGCCTGCGCATCCACACGGCGATTGAGCACTGCCTGGGGTTGATAAACCGTCCTGTAGGGCGCGGGCTCGTACCGCGCCCCTCCCGCCACCGTTTCGCCGGTCGAAGCCGGAGATCGATTCGGTATCACCGCCGGCGTTTCTTCCTCCGTAGCCCAAAGCGGGCGGCGCAGGCGCCGCCCCTACAAAAACTCCCCCTCCCCTGCCAAGGGCGTCAGCGCCCAGGGAGGGGGCAGGGGGTGGGGCTCCGAGCGGCGGGGCACGTAGGCCCCGTCCTACATGAAATACCCCTCGACGACCCCGCCGCCTATGCCTTGATCCGCTCCACCCACACCCTCGGTCTCTTCCAACTGGAGAGCCCCGGTCAGCGCAACCTGCAGGGGAGGCTGCTGGCTGAGAAGTTCGAGGACATCATCGCCGGCATCTCTCTCTTTCGCCCCGGGCCGGTGCAGGCGGACATGATCACGCCTTTCATCGCCCGCCGTCGGGGCCAGGAGCCGGTCACCTACCTACACCCCGTCCTCGAGCCCATCCTGGAGCGCACTTACGGCGTGATGATCTACCAGGAGCAGGTGATGCGCGTCGCCGCAGCCATCGGCGGCTTCACCCTCGGGCAGGCTGACCGCCTGCGTAAGGCCATGAACTTCGACTCCCCCACCGAGGCGATGCAGCGCCTGCACGACAGCTTTATGGAGGGCGCCCGCCGTCAGGGGATTGACGAGGCCGTAGCCGAGCAGATCTTCTCCCAGGTCGCTGCCTTCGCGGCATTCGGCTTCAACAAGGCCCACGCGGCCAGCTTCGCCCGCATCTCCTACGAAAGCGCCTATCTCAAGGCCCACTACCCGGCCGAATTCTTCGCCGGCCTGCTCACCGCCCAGCCCATGGGCTTCTACCCCCCGCGCACCCTCGCCGAGGAGGCCAAGCGCCTGGGGATTGCGATGCTTCCGCCGTGCGTAAATCGGAGCGAGGGGGATTATACGGTGGAGAGGACCCCTCCCGGTACGACGGGCGTCTCGCCCGTCGTCGGCGGGAGGGACGGGCGAGACGCCCGTCCTACCGGCCTTCGCACCGGCCTCCGTTTCCTCCGGGATATGTCCGGCTCTGCCCTGGAGCAGATCCTCGCCGCTCGCGCCGCCGGGGGGCCCTTTCTGTCCCTGCGCGACTTCCTCACCCGCGCCAACCCACCTTATCCCATCGTGGAGAACCTCATCCTGGCCCGCGCCTTTGACTGGACCGGCCGGAGCATCCCGCAACTACTCGGCCTGCTCGCCTCCTTGCACCAGCGCACCGGGAAGGCCGCCCTCACCCTCGACCTGGAGGAACCGCAACTGGAGATGTCCGCGCGGGTCTTCGGCGAGGAGATCACGCCCTACCAGCGCCTGCAACTCGACTTGCACCTGCTGGGTCTGAGCACTGAGCTAAACCCCTTCGCGCCGTGGGTGGAGATGTCCGCGCGGCAGGGGGTCATCCCCACGGCGCGGCTGCTGGAGTATCCGGACAAGGCGAAGGTGAAGGTAGCGGGAATCGTGGTGGCGCGCGCCCGCCCGCCGGTGCGCAGTGGCCGGACGACGCTGTTCATCTGCCTGGAGGACCACACCGGCCTCGTGGACATCACCATCTTCTCGGAGGCCTACCAGCGCTACGGGGAATTCCTGTACACCGCGCCGGTGCTGCTGGCCGAGGGAGAGCTGACCCGCCGGGGTGAGCGCGACGTAGCGGTAACGGTCAAGCGGGTCCAACCCCTCCCCATGCCCCAGGCGAGAAAGAAGGCACCGGTCCCCGCCGACGAACTAGCGGAGATCTACCGCCAGACAGGGCCGGGGAGCTATGGGGGGTGAACAGCGCTGATGGGGGGGTCGGACTCCTGGTCCGCAAACGGCGCAGGCCACCCGGTCGGCCCCTCCACGAATGACCTACCCCTCCCTACCCCACCACCGCCTCCTCCCGTTCCCTCCAGTACCGCACCGACTGCTGCACCAGTTCCTCCAGGGCCTCCGGATCGGGATTGCCGTACATCGCCGGGTAGGGATCGCCGCCGGGGCCGAGGGGTTCGAAGGTCACGTACCTGCTCTCGGTGTTGTAGCCGATCACGTACAGCGCGCGGATGATCGTGTCTATGTCCAGCGACCCTAGGCCCTGCGCGCAGCGGTTGCTGTCGGCCATGTGCAGGTTGGTCAGGCACTCCCCCGCCGCCACCAGCGCCTCCCCGATGTGGCTCTCCTCCACCTGCATGTGGTAGACATCGCCGTTGATATACTGCACGCCGGGATGGTCCACCGCCGCGATGTACGCCTGCGCGTCGGCGATGGTGTGAACCAGGCTCACCTCCGCGGAGCGGATCGGCTCGATCGCCGCCCGCACCCCGTGCTGGACGAAGAGGTCCGCCACCAGCTTGAGCGTCTGGACCGAGCGGTGCAACTCCATGCCGTCGTAAGGGGCAGGGCGGCCGACCGCGCCGGGGACGACCAGTATGTACCCCGCGCCGACCGCCTCGGCGAAGGGGACCTCGCGTTTGAGGTAGTCAATCGCCGCCTGCTGGTGCACCGGATGGTTGCTGGACAGGTCGTTGTCGGCGCTGAACATGCCGCAGATACCCGCCACCCGCAGGCCGTGGTCGCCCAGGATACGCAGGGCCTCGTCCACGTCGTAGCCCAGGTCCGGCCCGTAGTGATTGCCGTGCAACTCAATGAACTCCAGCCCGGCCCGCTCCAGCCGCGCCGCCGACGCCTCCAGCGTCTCCACCCCGAAGCCCCAGTTGGACCAGGCCAGATTCAGCCGCCGGTCCAGCCGGCCCGGAATGGCGCGCAGGGCCTCGAACTGGTCAAGGATCTGGTCGTTCTTAACCTGGAAGTTCTGCATGGACATGGGATACCTCCCTTTGGGTAGCGCAGGCCTCCAAGCCTGCACCGGCGGCGCGGGCGTCTCGCCGGTGCGCCGTGTGGCGCGGGCTTTCCTGCCCGCGCTCTCCTCCGCGTAGGGGCGAGTGTTCCGCGGGGCCGTATCCCGCGGAACACCCGCCCGCGGGAGCGGCATACCTACCGGACGCCGGCCTCCGCCACCTCAGTGCCTCGCTCGCGACAGCCGCGGGCGGATGTTGCGTCTCAGAAGCCGCAATATCCGCCCCTACCCGAACTCATCCGGGCATCACGAAAGCCGCCCCTACCAGAACTTCCCCGGCTCCATCCCGAGAGCCTGCTGCGGGGCCTCGTAAAGGATCGCCTCCGCCACGGCCAGTGCTTCCTCCTCGGTGTACTGGCCCCGCTGGACCCGGCGGGCCAGGACCTCGGCCAGCTCCCGGCGGACCAGCACCGCCTTGGCGTAGGCCCACTCCACCGTGTAGGCGTCGCTGAAGAAGCCCATCTGCTTGTTGGTGGGCAGCATGTCCAGGCGCTCGTCCATGATCTGTTGGATGATGGAGGGGAAGAAGTTGTGCCACCAGTAGCCCGCTACGGTGAAGTTGGGCAGCTCCCGGGCCAGGGTGCACAGGCTCTGGTTAGCGTGTTGGCTGGACAGGAAGCACATGAACCGCACTCCCGGGTACCGCTCGACGATCTCCGCCACCTGCCCGATGGTGCGCTGCGACAGGCGGCTGGCGGTCTCGTAGGGCAGCGGCTCGGCGCCCAGAGAGAACTGAAAGACCATCCCGGCGCCACGGCGCTCCAGCTCGGCCAGGAAAGCGTTGAGCAGGTAGCTCGCGTAGACATCCCGCTCCGCCTCCGTCGCTTGGTCGCGCCGGGCCAGGGCGGCCTTCATCTCGGCGTCGCTTACCTCGCGGTAGTCGATATCGGTGGACAGGTGCTGGGCGGTGGCAATGGCCTCCCCCCACGGCAGCAGATCGCAGTAGTGGCGGATGGCCTCCTGTGCGTCGGCCACCGAGCGAACAGGCCGCGCCACCGGCGGACGACTGCCCACGGTCACGGGAAGCGGCGGGGCGGGCCGGTCCTGGCCCCAGGTCGCCTCCAGCTCATACAGGGGGATGTCGTTCACGCCCCACTGCGCCCGCGTGAAGAAGGCCCACTCCAGCGCATACTGCAGCGCGTCGTCGGCGCTCCCGTCGCCGCGCTTGACGATCTCGGTGCAGGCGCGGCGGATGACCGCCTTGCGCAGGATCTCCCGGGCCCACTCGCCGTCGCCGGAGCGCTCGCGAATAATC
This sequence comes from Candidatus Zipacnadum vermilionense, assembly GCA_029821755.1. Classification (GTDB taxonomy): domain Bacteria; phylum Armatimonadota; class Zipacnadia; order Zipacnadales; family Zipacnadaceae; genus Zipacnadum; species Zipacnadum vermilionense. The sequence goes on from JALGSV010000018.1 coordinate 28,288, forward strand.
CCGTCCAGCCGCCGCCAGTTGTCCGCGGTGATCGGCTCGGTCCAGTCGTACAGGTCCCGCAGGATGATCCGCACCCCCCAGAAGCAGGAGGTGTTGCGGATGAAGGACAGGTAGGGCAGCGCCTCAATGATCCGCCCGTGGGCCTCCGCCTCGTCCGGCTCGTCCGACAGCCGGGCCCCGGAGGGACATCCTGCCGCATACAGGTCACTGATGACCATATGGTACAGCAGAATGTCGTGCAATCCCCGCGCCACCAGATGCGTCGCGTCAAGGTGGGTGTGGCAGTCCAGCAGCGGAATACGGCTTAGACCTTCCTCGATTGACGCCAGGACGTGGTGTCCGTGCATAGGTATCTCCTTCTGTTCTGGAAGCGCCCCCTTGTAGGGCGCGAGCTCATGCCGCGCCCTACAGGACCATTCCCGCTCAGCTCCCGCTCTGCCCTGGCCGGTGGTCGCACTTGTCCGGGTTCTGGGTAGCTCGCACCACCGGCGGGGCGGGGTAGAGCTCGTTGTAGTCCTCCCAGCGGTCCAGCATGATCTCCGCCTTGCGGCGGAGTTGCGCCGCTACATCGGGGCCGAAGACGTAGGAGTCCTCTTCCGCCGGGTCGGTGACCGAGGCTATCACTGGGCAGGGGGCCTCGTCGATCAGGCGCGCTAACTCGTAGACGTTGTCCACCTCCGAGCGGGCGATGGTGCGCAGTTCTACGCCGCCGCGGTTGATGGTGTAGGTGCCGGTGTGGTCGCGCCAGACGACCTCGTTCTCTTCGGGTGCCATCTGGGCCAGGGCCTCCTCATACTGGACGAAGTTGCGGCAGGTGATGAAGAGGCAGGCCATCGCGTGCAGGCGGTAGCCGAGGGCCACCAGTTCCTCGCGCGGCACCGGGTCGGTCACCTTCTTCGCCAGCGCCTCGGTCTGCCGGGTGGCGCCCTCGGCGGCGGCGATGGCCTCGTTGAGGGAGTTGACGGCCATCCACACCGCGGCCGAGCCGGTGACGCCGCGGCGGCCCAGGAGGGCGTGGTAGCTGTCGGCCTCCACCGCGTCCTTCACTACCCGCCAGCGCTGGTACGTCACCTTGTCCTCGGCGGAGAGGAGGGACTGGTCGGGGACCAGCGGCATGGTCGCCCAGCGCATCATGGCCGTACCTACCAGCATGATGCTCATATAACCGTACCCGCGCACATGCCGTACGCAGTCAGCGGCCCGCTCGATAGTGGCCCAGACCTCCAGCAGCGCCTCCGCGTTGTCCTCGCCGACGAACTTCGCGGCCAGGTCGCGTAGGACCGCCATGCGTGAGGCAGGGCCGCTGGTGGGCCGGCCGCGCATGGCCCGGTAGACCTCGATCAGTAGCTTCTCCACCTGCGGCCCGAAGGTCACGCTCACCCGCTCGGTATCGGCGGCGAAGGCGCGCTCCATCTCCGCCGCGAAGGCGAAGACCTTGGGCACACCCACGACCGGGTACAGGTGGTTGCCGAACCAACTGTTGGAGCCCATCCCGGAAGACCAGGGGTGATTCTGGGCGTCGCGGCCCTTGTAGTACTGGCCGGGCTGGAGCTGCGACCGCTCCAAGAGCGGGGCGGTGCCCTGAACGTCGAGGTCCACCTGCACCTCACTGCCACCCTCCCGCGCGCCCTCTTGGATGGCGGTGAGGAAACCGACTACCCGCTGGGTATGGGTGCGATGGCGGCACCAGTTGGGACCGTTGTCGCCGGGGTAGGAGCCCGACCAACACAGGGCGCCGCCGGAGTCGTTGGTGAAGGACCACCAGAAGTCCAGTTCCGGGACGTTGCGGCACAGCTCGGCCATAGACCAGCGGAACATGGCGAGTACCTCGGGGTTGTCCACGCAAGGGCTCCAGTAGGGCAGGCGCGTGATGCAGAGCAACTCGGCCTGGCCGCCGCGCCAGTCGGGATGGGCCCGGTAGGCGCCCTCGGGCAGCCACATGGGGTCGTTGCCGCTCCAGGCGACCCGCAGACCCAGGGGCCGCAAGACCTCCGCCCGCTCGCAGAGGAGGGCCATGTTCTCCGCTGCCTCTCCCGTAGGGAGCCATTCCTCCAATCCGGGCGGGACGGCGACCTTCCACAGCGTGGGTTGAATAATGGACCAGATGGGCCAGGAGGCCCACTCGGGATGCGGGTCACGAGGGTCCTGCATCTGCCACCAGGACTTAGGCAGCGCCGCGATGTTCATGTGGGTAGCGCCCAGTTCGGCGGCTTGCTCAGCGAATCGGCGGAAGACTCCCAGATCACGGTTGAGGGAGGGATCGTCCCGCTGGGACCAGATAATAGCGCGCTTCTCAGTTGTATCGGGGGCAGATGACATGATGTTCTCCTTAGGTGGTGCGAGTCGGGAAGACTGGTTTGGGATTGCATCCCATGAAACAATTGTTTCACGTGAAACATTGCCGGTACGCCTGCGCCGGATGGGTAGTCCGTAGGGGCGGCCGTCGCGGTGGGGTCGCCGACGGCCGCTTAGGAGCCGCGAAGGCCGCCTCTACAGTGTCCCGTACTCCAGATACGGCTCCCCGATGAACTTCCCGTTTCGCTGGGCGCGGAATAATCCCTCCGACTGCATGTCCCAGAGGACGTCTACGCTGTGGTCGCCCCATTGGGCGGTGACGCGGCGCTCGCCTTCGTAGGTGCAATCGGTTACCTGCAGAGTCGCGCAGGCGGCGCAGAAGGCGGCGAAACTGCCGTATTCGCCCTCGGAGCCCATCAGGTAGACCAGGCCGCCGCAGGTTCGGCGGATCTCCGCGCCGAGGAAGTCGCCCGGCAGGCCCTCATAGTTGTAGAATGAAACTACCCGCGCCTTGCCGACCGAGGTCACGGAGACCGTTTTCTCCCGACCATGGTCAGTAAGGGCGAGGGAACGCAAGGCTACGCAAGTGATCCCATCCTTGACGAAGACCCAGTCCTCGGCAGTACCGAGGCCGGTCAGGTCGGGGCAAAGCTGATCGCCGATCCAGACCTCCTCCACCGGACTGAAGTACTCGGAGATCAGGGCGCAGGTGCGCAGGGCAGTGATACCCTCGCGGATCACCTCGCCACCGGCGTACCAGGCGATGGCGAGGGGGCCGCTCTGCCGGGCACCGCCAGGGCCGACCCAGGCGCCGTCGGGGCAGAAACGGGGGAAGCTCACGGCGCGGCATTCGGTCATATAGGCGGTCTGCCGGGCGGCCTGGGCCTCGGGGGCAAGAGCGGCGGAAAGGGATTTGGGTGTCATGGGGATGCCTCCGGCAAGGGGCCTGACAAGGAACAGCGGAAGACCTTTCGACGCGAGGGGGAGGAAGGCCTTCTCGGAACCACCCCCCCGCCGGCGCCCCCGTCGGCGGCGGCTGAGAGCGGAGGGTTGGGGTCGGTGGGGGTAGCCGCGAACCTCCGCTGCGGTGTGCGTGTCTAATAGGAGGGCGGTCTGGTGGAACCGCCCTCTTATCGTGCCTGGAGGAAGACGGTTACATGAATGCATTCAAGACGTTTCTGTTGATGGCGACACTGACCGGACTGTTCCTGCTAGTGGGGTACCTGGCCGGAGGGACGCGGGGGATGATCATCGCCCTGGGGCTAGCGGCGGTGCTGAACGTGGGGAGCTACTGGTTCTCGGACAAGATTGTCCTGATGATGTACCGGGCGCAGGAGGCGAGCGAGAGCCAGGCGCCGGAGTTGCATGCGACAGTGCGGAAGCTGGCGGAGCGGGAGGGGCTGCCCATGCCGCGGGTGTTCATCATCCCGGAGGAGTCGCCCAATGCTTTCGCTACGGGGCGCGACCCGCAACACGCGGTGGTGGCCTGCACGGTGGGGTTGCTGCGGATCCTCAACCAGGAGGAGCTGGAGGGAGTGCTGGCGCATGAGCTGTCACATGTGCAACACCGGGATCTGCTGATCGGGGCCTTCGCGGCGACATTGGCCGGGGCGCTGATGATCCTGGCGCGGCTGGCGCTCTTCTTCGGCGGGGGACGGGACCGAGAGGGGGGCGTGATCGGGTGGCTGTTGCTGCTGATCCTCGCGCCGATTGCGGCGCTGCTGATCCGCCTGGCAATTTCGCGCTCGCGGGAGTATGCCGCGGATGCGGGCGGGGCGGCGCTGGCGAGGAATCCGCTGGGGCTGGCGCACGCGCTGGCGAAGCTGGAGCGGGCCTCAGAGGCGGTGCCGATGACCAAAGCCGAGCCTAACACCTCGCACCTATTCATCGTCAATCCGCTGCGGGGAAACTGGATGGGGAGACTGTTCAGCACGCATCCGCCGGTTGCGAAGCGGATTGAGCGGCTGGAGGAGATGGCGAGAGAGAAGGGGAGGTAGAGGGGTCGCCGTCTCTGGCAACTCGCCAAGGAGAAACCCGCCGCCGGCCCGGCGAAGTGCCCCTGGCGAAGCCGGGCATAATTCTGTATTATCCCCCCAGTGGAAAGTAGACGCAAAGAGGACCGGGTAGCCCCTAGCGGCCAGAGGTTCACAGTATAATACTACCCCAAGGAGGCAGAAAGATGAGCAGTAGACAGTTCAAGTGGGCTTTGCTGGTGTTGGCAATAGTAGGCTTGGTAGGAGCGGCCGTCCTTCTGGCCGGGTGTCCGAAGCCTGAGCAGACCGAGGTAACTACCTCACCGAGACAAGGAGTCGCGGTACCTGCACAGCCAATTCAGGCTCCTCAACCGCAACTTACCTACCGTGAAAGAAAAGCGCGAGGGCTGCTGACGCCGGAAGAACTCCAGAGCGAGAGGCAGGCGAAGCAACAAGAGCAATCCCCGCCAGCCAAGGAGACAGCGAGCATAGCCGCGGAGACGTCTATAGCAATACCTCCGATACGAGAAGAATGTCCCCGCTCAACTAAGCTGATAGAGAAGGTATTAGCTAAGGGCGGGACATTGCAGGTTACCGAAGCCGACGCTTCTGCTATGTGGGCAGAGTGGGGTAAGCCGCCCGGAAAGGCAAAGGCCTCCGATGGAGATGTTTTTATGTGGGATTTGTATAAAGATGGTGATGGAAATTTTAGCCGAGCCATTCCTGGGGATGAGAGTTGGTGCTTCGCTATTCTCACTGTCCCCGATAGTCCCGAGGCGCCGTTGGTGCTAACTGCAGATAAGAGAGACAATCCCGCAGTTATAAAGCAATAAAGGCCTCGCCTTAAATGAAGGCGACGTGCCGGACATACTGACGGGTAAGCAGGAGGCAGAACGATGAGCAGTAGACAGTTCAAGTGGGCGTTGTTAGTGTTGGCAGTATCAGGCTTGGTAGGAGGCGCCCTGAGCAGTTGGCTTCTGCCGGGGAGGGCAGCTTTTGCCCGGGAGGAAGCCTTGCAGGTCGTAACTGCCAGAGCGTTCCGGTTGGTAGACGAGGCCGACCAGCAGCGGGCGGTGCTGGACCTGAGGGACAACGGACAGCCGAATCTGGCCTTCTTCGATGCGGCTGGGGCGGCCCCTCTGGGAGGCACCGTGAAGGCCAGGCGGCAAGATGACGCGGGAAGGCGAGCCGGCGTTCTACAGCGCCAGGAGCGCCGGAGGGTACTCGGGTCGGCGGAGGCCGAGTCGCCCTACCCGGACGAGAATCAGACGTACCCCATGCGGGCGGGGATGTGCGTCAACTCCGACATCAGCCTGTGGGGCGCGCTAGCGGGGTCTAACCGGATTGAGGAAGGCTTCGTGATCGGGGAGACCGGACCGGAGTCGGTGACGCCGCTGATTCGGGAGTTGGCGGCGAGGGGAGTGTAGAGGGCTTGGCGGGTTGGCGAGCACACCGCCGGCCGTAAGGCCTCACCTCCTACCCCATATCCTTGCAGGAGAGGGAGCAGGACGGCCACGTACGGGAGCCGCAGGGGACGGGCATCACCATTACGAGGCGGGTAACGGCCATCGAGAACGTGTACGGTCGGTAGCAGTTGGCTCTAATAAACGCGGGGGAGTTACAGCCTTCAAGCCCGCGAGGGCGGATACTCCGCGGAACCGAACCTAGGAGATGCATCATGTCCAAAGGCAGCTTCACCTTGCTTGCCGGAATCTTGCTGGCGCTGGCGGTGGCTACTGTCGGCTTCGCCGCTAATCCCTCGGTGCTCGTCTGCTCCCCGCAGGGGCCGACGATGGGGTGGTTGGATCTGGACTATGCTCAGGAACTGGTCAAGGCCGGCATCGAGGTAGACTACACCAACAACCTGGGGGAGGTTACTTGGGACCGGGTCAAGCAGTACAACGTGCTGTTGCTCTACCTGACGCCGGGTGGGTGGTACAACCCGGACATGAACGCGGAGCCCGGCTTCGTTGAGACCGTCAACCGCTTCGTACAAGCGGGGGGCGGGGTGTTCCTGTGGGCGCCGGAGAACAACCTGGTCCGGCAGGTGCTGGAGCCCTTTACCGAACAGTGGGGGGCCAAGCTGCCGGCGGAGAACCTCATCGAGGACGACGAGGAGCGCCAGGGGAATCTGACCCAGAGTGTCCAAGCGGACGCTCTGGCCTACACCGACACCATTCTCCCCTCGCCGGTCAGCGAGGGCGTCAAGGGGATCTGGTATCCCTACCGCCCTGCCTACAACGGCGGGATGGCCGGACCGCTGCTGGTGGATGACAATTGGACCGTGGTGGTCAAGGCCTCGCCGACCACGACCACCAAGCCGGTGGACATGAGCAATTCGCCGAGAGCGATCCCCAACCCCTTTTCGCGGCCCGGGGGTGTGACAGCGCCGCCGCTGTTCGCCATCCGCAGCGTGGGACCGGGGCGGGTGGCGCTGATCAACCAGTGGCAGCAGTTCTCGATGGGCTCGGGGACCAAATTCATCTTCAATCGCGAGGTGTTGGACCGGGGCGTGAAGGGCAAGCCCAGCGACTTTGGGAAGCTGCTGCAGAACACCTTCCGCTGGCTGGCGGAGCCCTCGCTCCAGAGCGGGGCGGTGGGCGGGTTCGTCACCGTAGCGGAGCGACTGGAGCCACCCAATGCGCGGGAAGAGGTGAAGGAGACGTACCGGGAAAAGCCGGTGGCGTACAATCCGGCCACGCTGGGGACGGTCGAAATTCCCCAGCAATGGAAGCTGTATCGCGGGCTCATCGGGGCCAAATCGGCGTATAGCTCAGGAACCGGGACCGTGGCCGAGTACGCCGCGGCGGCCAAGCAGGCGGGCCTGGACTTCGTCGTTTTCTTCGAGGACTTCGATAAGCTGACCCAGGAGAAGTTCGAGCAGCTCAAGGCCGACTGCGTGGCCAATTCCGACGACAAGCTGCTGCTCCTGGCCGGCTTCAACGTCATGAACAACATCGGGAACCACATGTTCTTCTATGGCCCCGATCCCGTCTGGCCGCGCGAGGACAAGCCCCTGCTGACCCCGCCGGACAAGAAGACCCTCTACATCACCGAGGAGGACGGCCAGGGGGGCTTCACCGGCTACATCAACAACACGGCCTTCCTCGACTGGGTCCTGGGGGCCTACCACGTAGAGAAGGGGCAAGTGGGGTACTACAACTTCAAGGACAGCCCCCACGGGATGCAGATGCCGGATCTACGGCTGTACGCGATGGCCGCGACCCGCTACTACAAGGACGGGAAGCTGGTCGAGGACATGACCGACCAGTACCTGATCACGGCCGAGTCGACCATCCCGCCAGCGCCCGCGGCGGTAAACGAGGTGACCTCGCCGCAGCAGCTTATCGCCGAGGCCAACAGCGGCCATGCGCTGATGTACGCCCAGGCGGAGAACCTGGACCGCAACCACCCGCGGGGCGTGTTCATGGCCGCCCTGCGCTGGACGCACCAGTACGACGGGCTGAACGTGGGCAACACGGACGGGCCGACAGTGCTGGCCTGGCCCAGTTGCTTCCGGGTATGGACCTACGGCGCCGAGGAGTTCGTGACCAGCAAGAACGTCATGATGGCCCCGCTGTCGGTGACCTCGGATAAGGGGCTCAAGTCGGTGAGCCTGTACAACGGGCGGCAGCTCTTCCGGCGGTTCCTGTGCAACGGGGAGAAGCAGTTCGCGCAGACGCTGGTGCTGGATGGGACCATTCAGCGGAATATCGTGCTGATCGCCGAGGACGTGGCGGGCGGGAAGGCCCTTACCTTCGCGCACCGCAACTGGAAGGACGGAGCGCTGTCGCCGTCGTTCTGCAGCGACCATGTCAACGACGGGCCGATGAAGCTGGCTCACGGGCCGTACTGGTACCCTTTCATCATGGTCCCCGCGCTGTCGCCGAACGTCGCCGGCGACACCTGGGACGGGGGGCCGCCGGCGGTGATGCCCTTCGTCCGCTACCAGGGCACCAACCCCACCCTGGACAGCGAGCAAGGCCTGGGCGACGCCAACCGGATGGAGCAGTGGCCCTCGTTGGAGCTCGCCGACGAGGGGGCTCTCGCCGTCCGCACCCAACGCGATCGGCTGTACGACGACCGCATCAAGACCATCGTCAACCCCTGGCACACCTACGGCCCGATCGCCGGGCCGGCCAAGCTGTTCACGCTCACGCAGCAGTACCGGGAGTGGGTGACGCCGACGGTGGGGGCGTGGAACTCCTACTGGGCGGCTATCGGGGAGCGCGCGGGGGCCAATGCGGCGCTGCTCACCAACACCTTCCGCTTCCAGACGGAGATTACGCCCAAGTCACTCCTGGCCGGGTTCATGCCCATCAAGGATGGTGCGGTGCTGGTGGTGGGCACTCCGGAGGGGGCCAAAGCCATCGAGTGGGGCACCTACCCCACGCTGTCCCTCAGAACCGGCGACTGGTTCGGCTTCACGGGCCCGGGGCTGGGGAATAGCTTCATCTTCTTCAACCGCGGACCAGATATGAAGCTGGTGGTCGGCGCGCAGTTGGAGTTGCGGGGGAACGTGGAGGGGCTGCAGTTCAAGCAGGATGACACTTACCGGACGGAGATCGCCAGCTTCGCGTTCCCGCTGGACGTGCCGGTGCATACGCCGGAGGAGCTGCAGAGGTACGTGGACTACCTCAAGGAGCCCGCCGGCCTGGAGGTGCAGCGGGGCAAGCGAGTGGTCTCGCCCGGGCTGCTGGAGATCCAGCCCTTCAATAGCGCGGTAGAGGTGACTCTGCCCCGGCCGGGCGAGGAGACGAACCTGACGGTGCCGCTGCTGGTGCCGGGGCTCAACCCGCGCTGGTCAGTGGGACTATTCCAGTGGACGGGCTACAGTAAGGGCTTCTACGGGCCGGGGGAGAATCGCTACCGGCCGGTGGGACTGGACTGGGCGGGGAGCGCCTACGTGCCGCTGTACCCAAACCTGGCAGAGAGCACGCATGTGCAGGTGGGGCACCCGATCGTGGCCGGAGCCGCGGGGCAGGACGTCTTCATCCAGGTCACCAAGGTGAGCGACAACCCCGATCAGTGGCACGTATCGGTGAACAACCCGACCGACCAGCCGGTGACAGTGGTACTGCACCAGGCTATGGAGCTGCCGGGGCTAAACTTCCCCGACCAGAGGATCACGCTGAAGGCGGGGGAGTATCGGGTGCTGAGGTAGAGGAGATTCCGCATGGGGCGGGCTTTTTAGCCCGCCCTCCCCACCGAGAGCGCGGGCTAGAAAGCCCGCGCCACGCGAGAGGCGCTCCTACCTCCCGTACAGACCCTCCAGCATGGTCTTCCCCAGAATCTTCCCCTCTATGGCGTGCAGGATCTGCGCTTTTTCTGCCCCCGCGGGTAGGTCCGTCTGGGCGCGGAGGGCGTAGAGGGTGAACTGGTAGCGGTGGGGCTTGCCGGGCGGGGGCGTGGGGCCGAAGTAGCCCGTTTGGCCCGCGGAGTTCGTGCCCTGCAGACAGGTGGGATCAGCGAGGGTCGCCTGCCGGGGGAGATCCTCCGGCAGGGCGGTGAGTTGGGGTGACAGGCCGTAGAGGAGCCAGTGGGTGAAGGCGCCGCGGGGGGCGTCGGGGTCGTTGCAGATCAGGACCAACTCCTGCGTGCCCTCCGGCGGGGCGGTCCAGGCCAGGGGCGGCGAGGCGTCGGCCCCGTCGCCGGTGTACTTGGCGGGCAGGCGCTGCCCGTGGGTGAAAGCGCTGCTGGTCAGTTCCCAATCCATGGTGAATTCCTCCGGGGGGACGGCGGTGGCGGCCGGCGGCGGGCCGGGAGGGGGAGGCGGCTGCTGCCGCGGGCAGCCAGTGAGCGCCAGCAGAACAGCGATCAAGCAGAGACGGAAGCTAACGGGCATCTGGGTTCACCTCAGAGCGTGTGGTACAATGGACGGCGCCTCGCCTCCTGCCCCCTCGCTGCGCACGGACGCGCTCGACAGGAGGGGGGAGACAGGGCGGCCACAGGAAGACCCTCATTCGTTCCCTCGCCATCGGAGGTGGCTCACACGCAACCCTCAACGGATATCCCCTACAGCGAACGTTTTCCCGACGCCTGCCGGATAGACCTCTACCTGCCGGGGCCGCCCGCCAACGGAGCCGCGCTGCTGTTCATCCACGGCGGCGGCTGGAGCACCGGGGGGCGCAAGCAGTGGCGATCAGTGGCCGAGTTTAGCGCCGGGCAGGGGCTGTTCTGCGCTTCGCTCAGTTACCGGCTGGCCCCCGCGCATCGCTTCCCCGCCGCGCTGGAGGATGTCCGCCTGGGTATGGCATGGCTACGCGCGCGGGCGGAGGAGTACGGATTCGCCCCCGACCGGATCGGGGCCGTGGGCTCCTCGGCGGGCGGGCACCTGGTGGCGATGCTGGCTACCCTCGGCCCGGATGACCCGCTGGGGGTGACCCCGGAACTGCCTAGCACCGATACCCGACCCAACGCCGCGTTGTGCTACTGCCCCGTGGTCTCGCTGCACTCCGGTCGCCCGGAGTCAGCGCCGCTGGAGGACTGCTACCGGGAGTTCCTCGGCGCGACGGAAGAGGAGGCGTCGGCGCTATACGCGCTGGCCTCGCCCCTGGATCGCATCACGGGGCAGGAGCCGCCCTTCCTGTTCCTGCATGGCGACGCTGATATGGACGTACCGCCGGCCCAGTCGGTTCTGATGGCCGAGCGCTTGCGGGCGGTGGAGGTGCCAGCGGAGGTGGTGCTGCTGCCGGGCGTGGAGCATGGTTTCGGATACGGGATGAAGACGGAGGCACAGCAGAGGGCGGCAACGGAGGTGGTGAGGTCCGCGAGGGAGTGGCTGGTGGGGATGGAGTAGGGGCGGGAGGCGGCGGGTTAGGGGTACCCAGCCTTGACCAGCTCGGAGAACTGCTTGCTGACCTTGACCACGTATCTCTGGGTTTCCTTGTAGGGGGGGACGCCGCCGTACTTCTTGACCGCGCCAGGGCCGGCGTTGTAGCAGGCCAGGCCTAGTATGCACTGGTCGTAGTTGGAGCGGTCGGAAAAGCGACGGAGGTCCTCCGACAACTCGCCGAGGCCGGCGCGGATGTTCTGCTGGACGTTCCAGGGGTTGCTGCAGCCGAGATCCTCCAGCTCGTTGTGCATGATCTGGGTCATCCCCAGGGCTCCGGCGGAGGAGCGGCACAGGGGGCGGAAGTCCGACTCGGCGCGGATCATGGCGAAGCTAAGCCGATGGTCGATACCGTGGATGGCCGAGTAGGCGATGATCCAACGGACGGTCAGCTCGAGCTGCAGGTCGGTCAGCCGGGAATTGTGCTTCGTCACCCAAGCCTTCCACTTGTTGATCCCCTCCTGAGGCATGCCCACGTCGGGCAATTCCGGATTGGCGGGGGCAGTCTCCGGAGTGGCGGTGAGACCGCCCCAGACCGCTACGGTGGGCGAGGGAGGCCCGGTCGGAGAGGGCTTCACGGACCCGGTGGGAGTTGGTGGCGGGGTGGGCGGAGCCGCAGCCGTTGCGGGCGGCGGAGGCGCGGGCGGGAAGTCGGACTCGCGCAGGATACCGTGCAAGCAAAACTCGCTGCCGGTGTAGTCGGCCGGCAGTGAGGCCAGCACGCGCACCGGCTCATCCAGGCGAATGCCCACCAGCGGCTCGGAGGACGTGAGGGTGATCGAGACCCCCTCCGGCGTCTGTAGGAGCAAGAGGTGGGTGGTCTGCTCGCCTTCTTGCCAGGTGAGCATGGACTGGAATCGGCCGCAGATCTCCACGGCCTTGCCGCGCAAAGACTGGTCGGCGGCGGCCAGGTTGGGGGCCGGAATGTCGGACTCGGCGCGCAAGGCCACCTTGAGCTGGTTGTACTGCGCCAGGGCCTGGAGAGGGTCGGCGGGGTAGGTGAGGGCCGCAATGGGGCTGCCGGCCGCCAGCAGGGCAACCAGTAGGGGTGACAACAAGAAAAGCGGAGCGCGGAGGGGCATCTAGGCACCCACCCCCGCCATCCACAACCGGCTGTTGGCGGCATTAGCTACCGCAACGGTGTCCGCACGGGTGAGATCACCCTCCCGGACTCCCAACCGCACGCCACCTAGTTCCACGGCTAGGTCTGGCTCGGCCATGATGCCGCTTCTTCCGGTACGACACCCCATCCGCAGAGACGGAGAATGGTACCCCCACGGGGAGTCGAACCCCGGCCATCGGACTGAGAATCCGGTATCCTAACCACTAGACGATGGGGGCACCAGCGAGAGGAATTATAGCGGGAGGGTGCGGGGCGTGTCAATACCCCGGTCGGGGCGCGGTGGGCCCTGCGACTGTCGGTGGGTTGCCGCGGGCGCCCAAGGGGGGCGCGGATGAACTGCACGCAGACGCCCTTGGCGCGCTTGCGGACGGAGTGAATCCGGCCTGCCGACTGTTTGGCGCAGCTACGCCGCGCCGGGGAACGGGCCGGATTCGCCGCGCACTCCGTGCACCGCTCATCGCGGCCCCTCCGGAGAGCCTACCCCTCCACTTTGCGCAAGAGGCTACGGATGGCTGTGAATTCGTGGCGGGCAATGTCGACGGCGCTCATCTTATTGTCCGGTTCGCGGTGGCATTCCGCGGAGACGAAACCCTCGTATTCCTCACCTAACAGCCAGGCAAAGATGGTCTCGTAGTCCACCTGGCCCTCGCCGAGTAGGCATTGGTAGAGGTCCTCGCCGGTGGATTTGTCAGCGTCCTTTACCTGCACGTTCCAGACCAGCTCGCCGAAGCGCTCCAGGGCCTCGACGCCGTAATACTGGCCCATGCGGTAGAGGTTGCCGGGGTCGTAGTTTATCCCCAGGTTGGGCCGGTCGACCTGGGCGACCAGGTCGAGGGTGGAATCGACCGTAATGCTCAGGCCCCAGTTGTTCTCCACGATAATCCCCACACCTCGGGAGAGGGCGCGGTCGCAGCACTCGGCGAGGTAGTGGACGGCGCGGCCCCAGTGGTCCTCCCGGGCGTCGCGCACGTCCCGCGGGCCGCCGGGCATGACCCGGATCATATCGCAATCCAGCTCCTCAGCGATGTCCATGTAGCGCAGCAAGGTGTCGCAGTCGGCCTGGCACTCGGCGTCGCTTTTCTCGGCGAAGCTCCCGAGGTAGGTGCAGAGGGTGACGCACTCCATGCCGGACTGGTCGAGGGCGCGGGCCGTCTGGGCGACCAGGGCGTCATCGGCGTCGGCGGGGAGATGGTTGGGCACGCCGAAGATCTCCATCCCGGTGTAGCCGATATCGGCGGCGAGGCGAATGGCCTCGACCATAGGATGATCCTGCAGCAGTTTCGAGCAGAGGGCGAGAGGAAGGGGCATGTTAGGGTCCTCCTGGGGGACTGACGCTGCCGCGTCGGGGCGGAAGGGTCTGTCCCCTGAGGACCAGCCCCCGCCGTGAGTCTTTTCCTCCGTCGCCTCTCCCCTACCTCCTACAGCTTCTCCAGCTTGGCATAGCGGGCGTCCAGCTTCTTGACGCCCTGGCCGGGGAAGGCGACGGTGATCTCGGTGGTGTCCTCTTGCGGCGTGAGCTGAACGATGATCCCCTTGCCGAACTTGGGGTGCTGGATGCGCTCGCCCTCGCGGAAGTCGCAGGCCGGACAGGCCGGGGCGGGCTGGGCGGCGGCCCGCGGGGCGGGCTTGCGTTTCTCAGCGGCCCCGCTCAGGCGCGCGCGGGAGAGCATCCGGGGCAGGTCCAGCGGCTTGCCGGACATGGCCATCTCCGGCTGCTCACTGTCCGGCACGTCCATCAGCCGGGGACCGCCGCCGGGGGCGGGTCGGCCGCGATGGACCACGCAATCCTTCGGCAGGTCCTTCAGGAAGCGCGAAGGATCGTTCTGGCGCACCTCCCCGAACTGCATCCGCCGCTGGGCGCGGCTGAGCCACAGGCGGCGCTGGGCGCGGGTCATCCCCACGTACAGCAGACGCCGTTCCTCGGCGACCTCCGTGTCGTCGTCCTCGCCGAGGCTGCGGTAGTGGGGCAGGATGTTCTCCTCCAGGCCGACCAGAAAGACGAAGGGGAACTCCAGGCCCTTGGCGCTGTGTAGGGTGAGCAAGGAGACCTTCTCGCCGAGGGCCTCGGCCTTGTCGATGTCGGCGGAGAGGGCGAGGTATTCCAGGAACTCCAGCAGGCCGGTGCCCTCGCCGCGCCGGGCGACAAAGCGGGCGGCGACGCTGACGAACTCCTGGACGTTCTCCGCCCGACGGGCGTCGTCGGCCTTGGCGCTGGCCTGGAGGCGCGCCAGGTAGCCGGTACGTCGAATCATCTCGCGGGCGAGGGTGGGTAAGTCCACCTCCGAAGCCAGGCGGACCAGACCGTCGATGAGCTCTACGAAGGCCTGGAAGGCGTGCAGCATACGGGCGGGAAGGTCCTCGTCCTGCAACGCCAAGCGGGCGGCCTCGAAGAGAGAGATTTCTTGAGTCATCGCCAGGCGGTCGAGGATGGAGAGGGCCGAGTCGCCAATGCCGCGGGTGGGGGTGTTGATGATCCGCCGCAGGGCCAGAGAGTTGCTGGGATTGTGGAGGATCTGCAGATAGGCGACGACGTCCTTGATCTCCGCCCGGTCGAAGAAGCGCATGCCCCCGACCACCTCGTAGGGGACACTGGCCGCCATCAACGCTTCCTCGAAGACACGCGACATGGCGTTGATACGGTAGAGCACCGCAAAGTCGCCGTAGTTACCATCGCCGCAGACCACCAGCCGCTGGACGGTATCCACCATCCACTCGGCTTCCTCCTCCTCGTTGACGGCGGCGTACAGGACGATGTTCTCACCCGGCTCGTTCTCGGTCCACAGCTTCTTCGGCGCGCGCAGGGGATTCTCGCTGATGATGGCGTTGGCGCAATCGAGGATCTTCTGGGTGGAGCGGTAGTTGCGCTCCAGGCGGAAGATCTGAGCCTGGGGGAAGTGCTCGCGGAAGGCCAAAATCAGGCCCACATCCGCACCGCGCCAGCCGTAGATGGACTGGTCGTCGTCGCCCACCACGCACAGGTTGCTACGTTCGCCGGCCAGGAGTTGCAGCAAGCGGAACTGGGCGAAGTTGATGTCCTGGTACTCATCCACCAGCAGGTACGGGAAGCGGTCCTGGTACTTGCGCCGCACCTCGGGGTGCTCGTCGAGCAGTTGCACGGCCACCATCAGGAGGTCATCGAAGTCGAGGGCGTTGTTCTGGCGCAGTTGGTCCTGGTAGACGCGGTAGACCTGGCGGGCGGCCTGCTCCAGGGGGCTGTTGCGGTGGGCGCGGTACTCGCTGACGGTGAGGAGCTGGTTCTTGGCCTGGCTGATCTCGTTGAGCACCGCCGGCGGCTTGGTCAGTTCGGTGTCGATGTTGAGGGCGGACAGGGCATGCTTGACGACGGTGAGCGAGTCGGACTCGTCGTAGATGGTGAAGTCGGGCGTGACGCCGATGCCCTGGCCCTCGGCCCGCAGGAGGCGGACGCAGAACCAGTGGAAGGTGCCGGCCCAGACCTTCTGCGCCTGGTCGCCGATGAGCAGGCGGATGCGCTCCTTCAGCTCATTGGCGGCCTTGTTGGTGAAGGTGACGGCGAGTATCTGGGAAGGCGCCACGCCGCACTCCTGGATCATGTGGGCGATGCGATGGGTGAGGGTGCGCGTCTTGCCGGAGCCGGCGCCAGCAAAGATAAGTACCGGCCCCTGGATGGCGCAAGCGGCCTCGCGTTGTTCGGGATTGAGCTTGTCGAGAAGAATGGCGGATCGTCCTTCGTATGGCGCTAGGAAACAGGGAAGGGCGGAACCGGAGTTCCGCCCGGGCAATCGGTGACGGCAGTTGCGGACTCTCGCAGCCGGGAAGTACGGCGCGGCCGCGGAGCCTCACCCCCTGCCCCCTCTCCTTGCAGGAGAGGGGGGAGAATCGCAGCTAGGGAGGCCAATAGCTCCCCGAGGCGAAAACGCCGGGAAGGGCGGGCTGGAAAGCCCGCTCCACGCGGAAGGGGGTGCCGTGGCTAGGCGATCTCCCCTGCGGGTTCGGCGGCGGTCCGCTCCCCCCGCTCCAGGGCCGCGGCGATGAAGCCGCGGAAGAGTGGGTGGGGGCGGTTGGGGCGCGACTTGAACTCCGGGTGGAACTGGCTGGCGATGAAGAAGGGGTGATCCGGCAACTCGATGATTTCCACCAGGTCGCCCTGAGGCGAGGTGCCGGAGAAACGCAGGCCGCCCTCCTCCATCCGCGCCCGATAGGCGTTGCTCACCTCGTAGCGGTGGCGGTGGCGCTCGGAGATCTCCTGGCTGCCGTAGAGCTGCTCGGCCAGCGAGCCGGGCTGGAGCGCGCAGGGGTAGGCCCCCAGGCGCATCGTCCCGCCCAACTCGGTGACGTACTCCTGCTCCTTGAGGTAGATCACCACCGGGTGCGGCGTGTCCTCGTCGAACTCCTTGGAGTTGGCGTCCTCCAGCTGGCAGACATCGCGGGCGAACTCGATGATCGCGGTCTGCAACCCCAGACACAGCCCCAGGAAGGGAATGCCGTTTTCGCGCGCATGACGGATGGCTTGGATCTTCCCCTCGATCCCGCGGTTCCCAAAGCCGCCGGGGACCAGGACGCCATTGACGCCCTCCAAGAGCGAGGCGGCGCCGTGCTTCTCGATGGATTCGGAGTCCACGTAGTCCACGATGACCTCGGCGTCGTTGGCCCCGCCAGCGTGCTTGATGGCCTCGGTGACCGACAGGTAGGAGTCGTGCAGGTCCATGTACTTGCCGACCATGGCGATGCGGACCTGTCGCGAGGGATGGGCCAGGGGCTTGACGATCTCGCGCCAGTCCGCCAGGTCGGGTTCCCGGTCCTCCAGGTGCAGCACCTTCCCGGTCAGGTCAGCGATGCCTTGCGCCTCCATGGCCAGCGGTATGTCGTAAAGTGTGTTCTGCATGTCCTTGGCCTCGATGACGTTCTCCACCGGGATGTCACAGAAGAGCGCGATCTTGGCGCGGATGTCCTTGGTCAGGGTCGCGGTGGTGCGGCAGACGAGCAGGTCGGGCTGGATGCCCATGCTGCGTAGCTCGCGGACGCTGTGCTGAGTGGGCTTGGTCTTCAGCTCGCCGACCGTGCCCAGGAAGGGCACCAGGGTTACGTGGACAAAGCAGACATTCTCCCGGCCTTCGTCGGTGCGCATCTGCCGGATGGACTCGAGGAAGGGTTGGCTCTCGATGTCGCCGACGGTGCCGCCGACCTCCACGAGGCAGATATCGGCCTGGTGGTGCTTGGCGCATTTGCGAATGCGCTCCTTGATTTCGTCGGTGACGTGGGGGATGACCTGGATGGTGGCGCCCAGGTAGTAGCCGCCATCGCGCTCTTTGCGGATGACCTCGGCGTAGACCTGCCCGGTGGTCACGTTGGCGAGGTCACTCATCGACTCATCGACGAAGCGTTCGTAGTGGCCCAGGTCCAGGTCGGTCTCGGCGCCGTCGTCGGTGACGTAGACCTCGCCGTGCTGGAAGGGATTCATCAGCCCCGCATCGGTGTTGAGGTACGGGTCGGCCTTGAGCAGGGCCACCTTGTAGCCTCGGCGCTTGAGCAGCATCCCGAGGGACGCAGTGGTAATGCCCTTGCCGATTGCGGAAACGACGCCGCCGGTTACGAATACGTACTTCGTGTCCATCTGTGAGTGTGGCCTCCCGTTGTGGCAGGGAAGGCTTCCCAGCCTGTCCGCGTGGTGCGGGCTTTCTAGCCCGCACCGGCTATGCGCCGTCCTTCCCGAGCGCGGGCTAGAAAGCCCGCGCCACGCGGAGGCACACTTACAGCCCCGCGGGCTCCCCCGCTCCGTCTCCTTTGCTGCTCTCGGCCTCGTCGACCTCCGGCGCCGGCTCGACACAGGGAGCCTCCTCCGGGGCCGGGCCCTCGGCTTCCTCCTGCGTCATCTCCTCGGCTTCTTCCTCGAAGGTCTCCGTCTCGGCCGGGGCCTCGCTGGCCGACTCCTCCTCGTCCAGTAGGGACTCATCCTCCAGATCCATCTCCGGCATGTCCTCGACCGCGGCCAGACGGATCTCCTCGATCTTGCGCTTGAGGTCTTCAATCTCCGCGCGGATCTGGTCGATGCGGAGGCAATCGCCCAGCACGTCGCGATTCTTGACCTTCCCGCGGTTGTGGAGGGCGTAGACCTTCTTCCCGATGGTGGTGACTAGGTTGTTGCGCTCGCGCACGAGCGCTCGCGCCTGTCCGGCCAGCCGCTGGATCCGAGCCTGGCGGTCCAAGCTCTCGGAGAGCGTCTCCACGCCATGCCGGCCGCGCCTGAACAGCCGAGCACAGAAATCCTTGATCTGCTCCCAGTTACTACTCATGATGGTTTCTCCCTCCTGATGGGTGACCTCCGCGTCACGCGGTCAGGCCCGGTCCAGCCTCTGCAACCCCGCCTCCCGGGCGGCCCGCAGGGCTACCGCGTACTCCGCCAGCGTGACCCGCCGGCCCAGCGCCAGCTCCTGACCGGCTCGATAGCACGGCCGGTACTGCGCCATCACGTTCACGTAAGTGCCGGGGCTTAGTTCCGCAAGGCACCTCATGATTCCTGCCGTGCCCGCCAGGTTTTCTGGGAGGACCAGATGCCGCACCAACAAGCCGCGCACGGCTATCCCGCGCTCGTCCAGCACTAGGTCCCCCACCTGCCGGTGCATCTCCGCCAGGGCCGCGCGGTTGACGGCCGGGTAGTCCGGCACCCCTGACAGCCTCGCCCCCACCCCCGGGTCGTCGTACTTGGCGTCGGGCATGTAGAGGTCCACCACGCCGTCGAGAAGACGCAGGGCCGTCACGCTTTCGTAGCCGCCGCAGTTGTACACCAGTGGCAGGCGGAGGCCCTCGGCGGCCGCAATCTCCAGCGCCTCCAGGATCTGCGGTACGACGTGCGTGGGCGTGACAAAGTTGAGGTTGTGGCAGCCCTGGCGCTGCAGGTCGAGCAGCATCCCGGCGAGGCGCTCCGGAGAGACCACCGTGCCCTCGCGTGAGTGGCTGATACGGGCGTTCTGGCAGAAGATGCAGGCCAGGTTGCAGCCGCTGAAGAAGAGGGTCCCCGAGCCGCGACTGCCGACCAGGGGTGCTTCCTCGCCGAAGTGAGGGCCGTAGCTGGCGACCACCGCGCAGCGGCCGATCCGACAGGCACCCACCTCCCCGGCCGGACGGTCTACCCCACACTCCCGGGGGCAGAGGCGGCAGGGGCTGAGCAAAGCCAGCGCCGCTTCCGCCCGGCGGCGGAGCTCGCCGCGGCGGGCGAGGGCAACGTATCCAGGCTCAGCGGGGGCCGATTCCCTCATTCAGTACCCTCGCCGCCTCCTCCAAACGGGGCCCCGTCTCGTGACTGGTCAGGTCGAAATGCACCGGCGTGATGGAGACGCGGCCGGCGTTGACGGCACCGATGTCGGTGCCGGCGCCGCTGCGGGACTCGCGCGGCTCGCCGGTGAACCAGTAGTAGGGTCGCCCGCGGGGGTCCTCGCGGCGGTCCACGGCGTTGATGTAGGCCCGCCGCCCCAGATGGGTGATCTCCACGCCGGTCAGCTCGTTCCACGGCACTGCCGGGACGTTCACGTTGAGGAAGCAGTCGTCAGGCAGGACGGCCTCCAGCACCGGCCCGGCCAGCAGCACGGCGGCTCGCGCCGGGGCGGAGAAGTCCTCGGTGTCGTAAGAGCAAATCGACACGGCCATCGCCCGCAGTCCCTGCAGCGCCGCCTCCATCGCCGCGGAGACGGTGCCGGAGTAGAGCACTTCCTCGCCCAGGTTGGCGCCCTTGTTGATCCCCGACACCACCAGGTCCGGCCGGGTCGCGGCGGTCAGGCACCCCAGGATCACGCAATCGGCCGGCGTGCCGTTGCTGGAGTAGGCCTCCACGCCGAGACCGTTGAGCTGGACCGGGTCCATGCGCAGGGGCTTGTGGAGAGTAATGGCATGACCCGCCGCGCTCTGCTCGCGTTCGGGCGCCACGACCCAGACGGTGCCGAGCGGGAGGAGCGCCTCCACCAGCGCGCGCAGGCCGGGAGCGAAGAGGCCGTCGTCGTTAGTTACTAGGATGTTCATGGTGATTGGCGCACCCCCGAGGGGCGCGTTCTGTGGCGGCTGCGCTGCAACGCGCGCCCGTTCGGTGACCCTAGCCCAGCGAACGGGCGGCTGTCGGGCTGCGGTTGCGGACGACCGCCTAACGCCCGAAAGCCGCCCCCACGCGGAGCACCGGCGAGACGCCGGTGCCACCCGGAGCGGACGCAGGCTTGGAAGCCTGCGCTACCGGGAGCGGATCAGAACGCCACCCACTCGATTCGCGCTACGCCGGGTAGCTGAGCCAGGTCGGCGGCGAGGGCGGGGCTTACGTCGTTCTCTACCTGCGCGAGCAGCAGGCCCTGGCCGTTGACCAGATTGGAGGCTACCTGGATGCCGCGCAAGGAGACCTCGGCGTCGCCCAACAGGCAGCCGAGACGGCCGATGAAGCCGGGCTGGCCGGGTTGGTCGTTCCACAGCAGCAGGACCTTGCCCGCCATCTCCAGGTCACAGCGGAAGCCGGCCACCTCCACCAGGCGCACACTGCCGTCGTCGAGCAGCAGGGCACCGGCGGTGCGGGGGCCGGAGTTGTCGGTGACGATGCATTCCAGGCACTGGCCGTAGGGGGCGGCGCTGCCGCCGGCGCTCTCGCCCAGCTCCAGACCCCGCTCGCGCGCCAGGGCCGCGGCGTTGATGAAGTTGAGTGTCTCCTCCGTCTGGCCCTCCATCAGCGAGGCCAGGAGGTGATGCAGGAGCACGTGCAGCTTCTCGGTGGTCAGGTCGCCACTGCCGCGCAGCTCCACTCGGCGCAGGCCGCTGCCGAGCAGCGCCTGTTGCAGCCGCCCCAGGCCCCGCACGACCGGTAGGAAGCGGGCCACGTCTGCCGCCAACTCCGCCGGGAGCGTCGGCGCATTCACGGGCCAGCGCGGCATCTCTCCGCGCAGGACCGCCGCGACCTGCTCGGCGACGTCCACGGCCACGACCTCCTGGGCCTCCTGGGTGGAGGCGGCCAGGTGCGGGGTGGCGACCACGCTCGGCAGTTGCACTAGAGCGAAGTCCTCCGGGGGCTCCTTGACGAAAACGTCCAGCGCCGCGCCGGCGAGTTGGCCGCTGTCCAGCGCCACCTTCAGGTCTGCCTCGTCGATCAGCCCACCGCGGGCGCAGTTGATCAGGCAGGCGGTGGGCTTCATTAGCACCAACTGCTCGGTCCCGATCAGCCCGCGAGTGTCGTCAGTGAGCGAGGCGTGCAGGGTGACGTAATCACTGGTGCGCAGGAGCGTGTCCATGTCCACCAGGGTCACCCCGGAGGCCGCCGCGTAGTCCTGAGAGACGAAGGGATCGCAGGCCTGGACGTTCATCTCCAGGCCCCGGGCACGTCGGGCGACCTCGCTGCCGATGCGGCCCAGGCCCACCACGCCGAGGGTCTTGCCGGTGACCTGGTGACCCATGAAGGACTTGCGGTCCCACTTGCCGGCGACCAGGGAGGCGTTGGCCTGCGGGATCTTACGGGCCAGGGCCAGCATCAGGGCGATGGCGTGCTCGGCGGTGGAGAGCGTATTGCCGCCGGGCGAGTTGACGACGACGATACCCTTGTGGGTGGCGGCGGCGACGTCGATGTTGTCGACGCCCACCCCGGCGCGAGCGATCACGCGCACGGAATCGGCCACGGCGATGATGGGCGCGGTAATCTTGACGCCGCTGCGCACCACTAGCGCGTCGTAGCCGGGTACCTTCGCGATGAGTTCGGCCTCGCCAAGGCCGGGGATGACGTCCACCTCGCCGGCCTGCCGGAGGATCTCCAGGCCGTCCTCAGCGAGGGGGTCACATACCAGGATTCTGGGGCGGTCGGTCATGTTGTGTCCCTCCCTCATGTATGGCGGGGCGGGCCCCGCCGCGACTGGGGAAGGCGGGGGCCGTAGCCCCCGCCCTACAGCGGACGACTAGTACGCCTCTTCCGCCGCTTTCACTGCGGCCGCCGGGTCGCAGGCATAGCCCATGTCGATCAGGACCGCGGCTACGGCCTGGACCGTCTGCCGCACTTGCTCCAACTGGCACGTGCCCATGTGGCCGATACGGAAGATCTTGTCTTTGAGTTCGTCCTGCCCGCCAGCAATGATGATCTGGTGCTCCTCCCGGACCCGCTTGGTGAGCTCCCCGGAGGCGACCGGCGAGGTGACCGAAGTGACGGTGTCAGAGAGGACGTCCTCGGCGGCGAAAAGGCTCAGGCCGAGGGCCTGCATTGCCGCGCGGGTGGCCCGGGCCAGGCGGTGGTGCCGCTCCCAGCGCTGCTCCAGGCCCTCTTCCCAGATGAGGTTGAGCACGACCTCCAGGGCCACGAAGAGGCTGGTGTTAGGCGTATAGGGCGTCTCGCCGCCCTTCTCCAGGGAGTTGCGGGCCTTGGTCAGATCGAAGTAGAACTTCGGCATCTTGGATTCGGCCGCCGCCTCCCAGGCCCGCTCGCTGAAGGCCACGAAGCCCAGGCCCGGTGGGAGCATCAGCGTCTTCTGGGAGCCGGCGATGACGGCGTCCAGGCCCCACAGGTCCATCTGCAGCGGGTAACCGCCCAGGCTACTAACGGCGTCCACTACCGACAGCGCCTTGTAGGAACGGGCGATCTCGGACAGCGCCGCCACGTTCTGGGAAACGCCGGTGGCGGTCTCGTTTTGTACCATCAGCACGGCCTTGGGTCGGATAATCGCACAGGCCTCGCCGAGCTCGGCCTCGGAGACGCCGTGCCCGCGCTCCACCTTGAGCCAGTGTACCCGGGCGCCGTAGACCTCGGCGATCTTCCCCAAGCGGTTGCCGAACTTACCGGTGTCGACGCAGATCACCGGATCGTCGGGCGAGAGCAGATTGACGATGGCGGCCTCCATGGCCCCGGTGCTGCTGCTGGTGAGGGTCAGCACCGGCTGGCTAGTCATGAGCAGGGCCTGTAGGCCCTCGGAGATGCGGCCTACCAGGCCCTTGAACTTGCTCACGCGGTGCGATATCTGTGGTCTACCTAGCGCCTCCCGTACCTGGTCGGGCAGGTTGGTCGGCCCCGGAATCATCAACAATTCGTAGTCATCGGCCATAGATCACGCCTCCTAGTTGCTGGTGGCCCGGCGGCACCGTCTCCCCGGCGCCCACGACCACCTTCTCCAGACGTGCCCTGCTTCCTATCTGCGCTCCCGCCAGTACCACACTCTCGGCGAGGGTCGCCCCGTCTCCGACGACCACGCCGCGTCCCAGCGACACGTACGGCCCCACTTGCGCCCCGGTGCCTAGCACGACCTCCTCGGCCACGCTGCACGGAGGGAGGACTCTCGTTCCCGCGACCTGCGCGGACCCCGCTACTTGCGGCTTCACCCAGTCCAGCGCGCCGTCCAGCAGGTCGTGGTTGGCCTGCAGGTAGGTCTCCAGCCGCCCCACGTCGGCCCAGTAGGCCATGTTCGGAGGCAGGTAGCCCAACACCGTCGCGCCGCTGTCCACGAGCCCCGGGAAGAGCTGGCGCTCGTTGGAGTACGGCACATCCGGCGGGATGGCCGCGAGGGCCTCCGGCTCCATCAGGTAGACCCCGGCATTGACGCTGTTCTGCCCCGTCGGATCCTCGCTGACCTTCTCGAGGAAGGCTACCACGCGTCCGCGCTCGTCGCGCTGGATGAGGCCAAAGGGCGTGATATCCTCCACCCGACGGAGGGTCTGGCTCAGGAGGGCCCCTTGGGCCACATGGTTCGCGACCATCGGCGCAGGGTCGAAGTCAAAGACCAGGTCGCCATTGAGCGCCCAGAAACGGCCGTGGAGGTGCGGCTCGCAGTTCTTGAGCGCTCCGGCAGTGTCCAGGCGCTCGCGCTCGGCGACGTAGACCAACTCCAGGCCCCACTCGGATCCGTCGCCCAGGCCCGCCTGGAGCGCCTCGGCCTGATGGGATACCGCCAGGATCACCTGCCGCACTCCAGCCCGGCGCAACCACTCCAGCTCGTACGACAGCAGCGGCCGGTTGACCACCGGCAGTAGCGCCTTGGGCATCTGATAGGTCAGGGGCCGCAGCCGGGTGCCCAGCCCACCGACGAGGACGATGGCTTGTTGTGGAGGTGAGTTGCCTATGGCCATGCCTCGGGTGGCGCGGGCCTTCTAGCCCGCGCTCCGGTGTTCATGCGGCGGGCTGCGCGGGCTAGAAAGCCCGCGCCACGCGGAGGGCCCCTACGCCTCCGCCAGCACCGCCACGGTCACCCGTCTCGTTCTGGGACCGTCCAACTCCACCAGCAGCACCCGCTGCCAGGTGCCCAGTTCCAATCTCCCCATCTTCACCGGTACCAGCGCCGAACTGCCCAGCAGGCTAGCGGCCAAGTGGGCGCCGGCGTTGTTGTCGATGATGTCGTGCCGCCAACGCTGCAGCCGGCCCAGAAACCCCAGGGCGGTCAGGGTGTCATCCAACAGGCCGCTCTCGTTCTCGTTGAGGTACACCGCGCAAGTGCAGTGAGGAACGCTCACCAGCGCCACGCCCTCAGTAGCACCCAGTTCGGACAATGCCTCCTGGACCCGTTCGGTCAGGTCGCGGATTTCCTCGCGGCGGCTGGTAGAGATGGTAAAGGTGAGCAAGCGGTCCCTCCCCTGGTACGACGGGCGTCTCGCCCGTCGAGGCTCCAGCAGACCAGAAGGTAAGCGGCATGCGCGACGGGCGAGACGCCCGTCGTACCGGGAGCGCCCGCCCCCACGGTCACGCTGCCGACCGCACCGCCTCCAGCCGCAACTGGAGGCTGCGGTTGCCCTGATAATCATTGATCTCCGGCGTATAGCACAGGTCCAGGCGCGTCCCCGATTTGATCCAGGAAAGTTCCGCGCCCATGCCGAAGCCGATGCAGTCAACGGTGCGCCCGGCGGCCCGGACGAACAGCTTCAGGTGCCGCCCCTCCTGGCCCACCCCACGACATTCCAGCACCTCTAGATCACGCGTGAGCAGCAGCGGCTCAGGATTGGAGTGGCCGTAGGGCTCCAGACGTTGCAGGGCCGTGATCAGGTCCATGTCTAGCTCAGCTAGCCGCACCTCAGCGTCGATCCGCACCTCCGCGACCAGGTCCTCGTCCGTCAGGACCTCGGAGGCGAGCAGGTTCAGGCGCTGGCGGAATTCGTCGAGGTCCTCCGGCTGGAGGGTCAAGCCGGCCGCGAGGGCATGACCTCCATAGCGCAGCAAGCAACTAGAGCATTCCCCCAACGCCGCAGTAATGTCGAAGCCGCCCACGCTCCGGGCCGACCCGCGCAGCTGCTCACCCTCCTGGACCAGCACGATGGCGGGGCGATTGTACTGCTCCAGCAGCTTGGAGGCCACGATCCCCACGACGCCGACATGCCAGTGGGAGGAGGCCAGGACGATCACCCGGTCGCTGTCTAGGTCCACCTGGTCGCGGACCATACGCAGGGCGTCGCTGTACACCAGCTCCTGCTCGCGCTGGCGGTCGCGGTTCATGCTGTCCAGATGCAAGGCCAGCCGACGTGCTTCCTGGGGGTCGTTGGTCAGCAGCATTTCCAGACCGTCGGTGCCGTCGCCCACGCGGCCCACAGCGTTCAGCCGCGGGGCTACGCGGAAGGCGATGTCCGAAGCGCGCACCATTCCGGTCACGCCGCAGATGTCCAGCAGGGCGCGCAGGCCCGGAGAACGCGTCTGGGCCAGCAGCTCTAGGCCCGCCGCGGCCATAAGCCGGTTCTCACCGCGTAGGGGCACCACGTCAGCAATCGTGCCCACCGCGGCCAGGTCCAGAAAGTTGCGCTGCAGGGAAGCTTCCGACACGCGCTCGTGGATACACAGCGCCGAGGCCACTTTGAAGGCCAGCCCCACCGCGGCCAAATCCCGCTGGGGGTAACGCGAGTCGACCCGCTTGGGATCGACCACCCAGGCACCCTCGGGGAGCGTGGCCCCGGGCTCGTGGTGATCGATGACGATGACGTCCATCCCGCAGCGGCGGGCGACGGCGATGGCCTCGTGATCCGAGACGCCGCAGTCCACCGCCACCAGCAGTCCTGCGCCCAGCTCGGAGGCGCGCTCGATCGCCGCCGCGCTCAGACCATACTGCTCCCGCACCCGGTGCGGGATGTAGAACTGCACCTGGCAGCCGAACTTGGCCAGAACCCGGGACAGCAGCGCTGTCCCGGTCAGGCCGTCGGCATCGTAATCGCCGTGGATGAGTACCGCTTCGCGCGCGCGGATGGCCTGGCTGAGCCGCGCCACCGCCGGCTCAATGTCAGGCAGCAGCGAGGGGTCGTGCAGCCGGTCCAGCGACGGCGCCAGGAAATCCGCGATCTCCCCGGTGTCCTTCAGCCCGCGATTGCGCAGGACAGCGACGACCAAGGGATGAGTTTCTAGTTCAGCGGCAATCTCAGTCTCGGCGAGGGCGTCACGCGGCGCTAGCAGCCACCGGCAAGCCTCACTCCCCGTCATAGCCACGCCCTTTCGCGGTCTTATTCAACTTGAAGGCAGTATACTCAGGGGGCAGCAGGGCGTCAACTTGAGGGAACGGCCGGACCGTGGATCGTGGCCGGTGGAACGGATCCCCGAGGAGACATCGAGGGGGACCGCGAGGAGCTGCCCCGCGAAGCTGGGCCAAGCGAATCCGACCGGTCCGCGACGGCCGCCGGGCCGGGCGCACTCCGCTGCGCTGTGTTCATCCGGCCCCTCCTCCTAGCACCAGCGGTTCGACGGCCTCCGTCACGTAATCATCGTACAGCACAAAGCCCGGCGGGGTACCCTTGGGCTTGCGGACGTGCTTGGCAAGGGTATGGGCTACCTCCACGCTGCCACTGGTACGCTGGCGGCTGAGGCCGGCGGCGATCCGGGCGGCGAGGTGCAGGGTCTCGGGAGGGACGGATTCCGGGCGGCCGCCGGTGCGGATGAGCACATGCCCGCCCGTAGCGTCCCGCACGTGCAGCCAGACATCCTCCGGCGCGGACTCCCGCACCAGGCGGTCATTCTGCAGGCCGGTCTTGCCGTACCAGATCGTCCAGCCGCGCTCGTCGACCAGCCGCGGCAGTTCCCGGCGAGCGGGTGGCGAAAGGGCCCGCTTGCGCTTGCGCTTGAAATGGCCCCGACGGGTCAGTTCCTCCTCCAGGTCCTGCAGGTCCGCCTCGTCACCCCGCTCGATCTCGTCCGTCACTTCCTCCAGGTACTGCCCCTCCCGGCGGTCGACGCGCAGAAGGGTGGGGATGGTCCTGACGGCGCGCTGGGCCTTCTTGTAGCGCTCGAAGTAGCGCTGCGCGTTGTCCTGGGCGGGGTAGTTGGGGTTGAGGGCCACGGTCACCAGGCACTCGCCCTGCTCGGTGTACAGCGGCACCTGCACCTCTCGCGCCCCGGCCGGGATGCGCCAGAGGTTGGCCAGAAGCGCCTGACCGTAGTCGCGCCAGCGGCCGGCCTCCCGCGCGGTCCGCAGGGCCTGCTCGCGCGCCCGACGGCGGCGGCGCACCTGCTCCTGCCCCCGCTCCACCGCCGCGTGCAAGCGCTGCCGCTGCTGCGCCAGGCGGTTGGCGGTGGTCTCCCCGGCCGCCACCTGGTTCAGGGCGAGGCTAAGCGATTCCGCACGTTCCACGGGCTCGCCCTCACGACTGCGCAGGCACACCGGGTAGACCAGCGGCCGGCCCTGGCGTGGACGGTAGACCCAGGCTCCCCCCGCGGAGGCCTCTTCCAGCAAACTGCCCATGGTTACCGCCAGCGTCTCCGCCCAACTGCTGGGCCGGTCGTCCGGGAGGCTCTGGGGATCGAGGCCGGTGCGGGCCCATAGCTCGAACAGCAGGAGCGGGCTGCCCCCCTGGAAGCGGCGTTGGAGGAAGGCCTTGAGGGAGGTCTGCGATTCCTGGCCGGCGGCCGCGCGGAGGGCCTCGGCGCTGACGCCGGCCAGGGGGGGCAGCTCTGCGCCGGGCGGGGGCCGGTAGGGTTCGCCAGGGAGGAGTTGACGGTGGCGATTGACGGCGGCGGGGACGTGGTGGGCGGTCTCGCGAATTTCCCCGTCGGGGTCCAGCAGCGCCGCGTTGGCCCAGCGACCGATGGGCTCAATGACGACGCTGCAGCGCGCGGCGGGGCCGAGGTTCTCGACGTTGGAGAACTCCAACCACAGCACCCGGTCAAAGCCTACCTGGCGCGCCGCGTCCAGCCTCGCCCCGCGTAGGTAGCGCCGCAGGACGTCGACGAAGGCGCACCCCAGACCCGGGGCCGGGACCTGCTCGGCGGCGGGGTGCGCCCGGGCCTGCCCCGGCTGCCAGCTCAGCAGCAACTGCGGCAGCGGCGCCCGCATCGAGAAGTCCAGGACGGCCGTGTCCTTGGCGGGCATGAAGACGCGGCTGGCCCTGGCTCCCACCAGGCCCGCCTCGATCTCGCGGACTACCGCATGGAGGAGGAAGCTGTCGTAGATCATGGCGATGCGTCCGCGTGGAGCGGGCCTCGTAGGGGCGCAACATCCGCCCCTAGGTGACCAGCATGAACTTCCCTTGCCCCGAGGCTACCAGCGTTCCTTCGGCCGTCCGCATTTCGCTCTCCACGCGCACCAGCTTGCCCCGTCGCTCCGTTTCGTGGGCGCGGGCCTCCACCGTTGATCCGGTGGGCAGGGGGTGGTGGTAGCGCACGGTGAGTTCGGCGGTCACGGCGTCCTGGTCGCGGGAGCGGACTAGCCGTGTCATCACCTCGTCCAGGAGCGTGGCCACGATGCCGCCATGGGTGACCCCCTGCCAGCCCTGGTGGTGGCGCTCCGGAGTGAAGCGCACTACGTGGTCATCACCCTCGTCATGGAAATCTGCCAGGTGCAGACCGTGCGGGTTCTGCGGCCCGCAGGCGAAGCACCACTGGTCGTCCTTGACTCCCGACATGTCCGTCAACCTCCCTGCAGAAGCCAAAGCAGCCGTCCTCCGAGAAGAGACGGCTGCTCGCGCCCGCCCGCTCGGGCCGGCGCCGGTGCTTCATTGTTGCGCTCGTCGAGCTGAGCGCGGACGCTCTTAGCGCGGACGCCCTTAGACGACGCTCTCTTCGCGCAGTGCCCCCTCCACGATCTGGACCGCCTCGTGCAGCAGCTCCTGGGACCAGGTGTCCTCCTTGAGCGCTTCCACGTCGATCTGCCCGTCGAGAATGTCGCTGTCGAGCCGGCGGATGTACTTGGCCTTGACGATGGTCAGGTGCTCGCGACCGCCGCGGGTGTTGTACGACTCCTTGTTGAGCGTACCCACGATGAAGAGGCGCTGCCCCTCCTTGATGGTTTCCGCCGTCCACTTACCCAGGTCCTGCCAGACGTCCACCAGGAACAGGTCGGAGACCGGCTCCCCAGTGGTGCGCATGAAGGGCCGCTCCACCTCGAAACTGAACTCCGCTTTCACCTGTCCTGAGGATTTCTCCCTGAGAGTCGCGTCTCTGGTTGCTACCCCCGTCAAGGCCACAAAATTAAGATCTGCCAACGCCCACACCTCCAAAGTGCTTTCCCCCGCCAGTTCGGTCGCCGCACCCCGGAGCGTACCCGTGCGCAACGGCACTTGACCAAGTCGGGGAAGTTTCCGGCCGCGCGCGCGACCGCACGCTGGGCTCTATGCCCAGCGCCGACGTGATATTATAGTCGGGGAAGGGTCATTGTCAAGCGCGGTGGGCGGTTTTATAATGCGGCTTGCGCGGAACCGGACGTTCGGGTATGGCGCGAGGGGCGTAGGGATCTCCAACACAGCGAGTATAGTCATTAGTATCACCATGTGTGCATATAATCGGAGCGCAGGAACTCCCCTCCCGGTGGAGGCCCCATGCTCTGCGCGGCCATGAACACCTCCCGGCAGCGGAAGTGGGTGGCGGGGTGGTTGCTGGCGTCACTGCTATTCGCCGGAGCCCTGGCAGGTGTATCGTACTGGCGCACGGGGCGCGTGCGCCCCCATTCCCTTACCCACCTGCTGTCCCCGGAGGAGTACGAACGCTGGGCGCGGGCGGAGTTCGCCCGCCGGCATCCCGGCGAGAAGCCACTCAACTGGCGCCTGGCCGAGACCGCGGTGACCTTCCATCGTGTAAAGCCCATGGGCAAGTTCGTGCTGGGGGTGAAGCCGGGGGTGTGGGGGAATGACTGCTCTGACTTTCTGGACTGCATCGCCGACGAGACGCTGGGCGCCCGCGTGCGCTGCTTCCGGGGCTCGCGCGAGCACCAGCTGGGCACGAGCCCCGCTTACTTCGCGTACTTCTACTGGGACGGCCGCTCGCCGATCCAGCCGGGCGACCTGGTGGCGGTGCGGCATTCGCCCTGGTATGACCCGGACCCGGACGCGGCCTGGCACATCGGCATGCTGGGTCCCGACGGCATGGTCTACGACTTCGTCAAGCTGCGGCGCTGGTCGGAGGCGCGCTACGGCCGCAACTCCCTGCAGTGGTTCGTGCGGCAGTCGCGCGATCCCCGGGAGGTGCTCCTGGGCAGGCTGCGGCCCCAGTACCGGTACATGATGAAAGCGATGCCGGTGGCGCAGAGGGCGGGGTAGGCGCTCCGTGTGGCGCGGGCTTTCTAGCCCGCGCTGTCGGTCTGGGCGGGCTAGAAAGCCCGCCCCACGCGGAGGGGGCCCGCCCCACGCGGACGCGCCTCAGTCCAGGCTCATCATTTTCGCCTGCACACGCTTGTCCCAGCGCAGACCCATGGTCGAGCGGCAGGCTTCCCTCCCCACTGCCACTTGCCACCTGCCGTTACCTGACAATCACCCAGTCCAGCTTTGCCCCGGCGGGGGCCGGGGTTGCGAACTGTACGGTGAAGCCCTTGTCGGTCTTGGTCGGCACGCACAACGCGGTCATCCAACTGGGAGTCACGCTCACCGCGTAGGCCGCATCGGTCTCGGGGGTGGGGAAGGCGAGGGCGAACTCGGTCGCCCCGGCGGGTATCGCGATATCCATCCCGCGCAAGTTGGCGGCCGGCTTGTCCGTCGCCGACAGGCCCCGTATGCCCTGCACCGCCCGATTGTTGACGTCCACGTCGCCGTTGGCCAGCTCGAAGGTGCCGGTCTTGGGGTCGACGGAGAGCTGGCTGGAGCCGTTGACGTTGTTGCGCCAGCGAATAGGCTGCACCTGGTCGTTGGGCTGCACGAAGAACATGGCAGCGTCAAGGACCTCGCCGCTGAAGCGAATGCCCTCATTGGCCAGGGAGCCCAGGTTGATCATGGTGCGGTAGGGAGGCTTGCGGTCCTTGCGGTTGGGCAGGCCGTCGCGGCCGCTGATGATGCCGTTGATGTTGATACCGATGGGCACCTGGACGCGGCCCAGTTGCTCCATCTCGATGGTGGCGTTGCCCATGGTGGTCGGAATCTGGTCAAACTGGCGGATGCGGACAGGACGCGGATGCCAGGGGTCAGAGCCGATGGCCTGCTCCACCGGGTCGCCGGGGGCGAAGTCGAAGCGGGTGCCCCGGTCGCCGTTGGGAGTGAGCTTGAGCTGGCGGGGAGAATCGCCGGCGTCAATATAGCCGCCGGTGCTGACCGCGTTGACCCAGGCCTGGCTGATGTCGTAGACCCAGGCGCCGGGGGCGATGGCGTAGCGCAGCGGCTTGACGTGGCCGTCGTAGGTGTAGTTCTCGTCGTCATAGAGCGTCGGCGCGCCGGCGGCCACCGCCGACCAGCGCACGCGGAGGATCTTGAGCACCTTGGTACCGTCGTCGTTGCGCTTGAACTCCTTGATCTCGTACCAGCGGTAGACCGGCCGGTCCGGGGAGTTGGCGTAGCCGCCGACCGAGGAGGGGTCGTTGGGGGTCAGGATCTCCGAGTCGTCGGTGAGCGCGAAGTAGCGGCCGATGATGCTCTCGTCCCAGGGGGCGTCGGGGGTGCTCTGGATCAGCCCGCCCTGGTAGTTGAAGACGTTGCCGGGGCCGCCGACGACACTGGGGTAGCTCTGGCCCTGATAGGTCTGCCCCGGCGCCACTACGAGTACGGTGCCCTGGGTGAGCCACTTGTCCTGATTGTAGTTGACCAGCGGCCGGGAGTTGCTCAGCGTGTGCGGATTGACCTTGCCCGGAGCATAGGTGAGGGTGTCGGTGCCCCAGTCTACAGACTCCACCTGCGAGTGGAAGCCGTCCACCTCGCCTACCGTCTCCGAGTTGATCACTATGGCACCCTCATCGCCGAAGCCGGAGAAGACATTACCCATATACTTCATCATGCCACTGATGGCGAAGGAATCCCCGACCGCGTAGTTATGGCGAGTGACCTGGAACTCCATGGACTGGTTGTCGCAGTTGGAGTAGCTCGTGATCTGCTGGCCGTTGACGACATGCTTGTTGTAGACCAGCGCGGCCAGGGGGTGGTCGTACTCGAGGTCAGCGGTGAAGTAGTTCTGGCGCTTCACCGGGTCCCAGCCGATGGACTTGACGGTGATGCGGTCAAAGGGTTCAGCGTAGCCCACGGCGCTGCCGGTGACATTGAGGAAGGCTCCCACCCAGATGCCACGGATGGTGTCCACGTACAGCTTGGCGTCGTTGCCCGCTTTGACCGGCTCGGTCAGCGTGAGCATATACGACGAGGCGCCGCTGGTAATGTAGTTGTGGATGGCCTGGTTGGAGTAGGTGCCGCAGTGCGGCAGGCTGTCCTGGCCCATATTGAGGTGCCGCTCGAGACGGAAGCCGCTCCAGACGCCGGCTTGCTCGCGACCGATGGGAGCCAGTTGGTAGTTGACGAAGCCCCAGCGGTAGTCGACGATAGTGACGCCGTGCCCCCATACATCGGTCTGCGAGGTGTTCTCGATCTTGAGTTCCTTAGGGGCATTCGTGGGAATCTCCAGGATGCCGCCGCCCTCGGCCATGAGCTTCTGCACGGCAATCTTGAGGGTGGCCGCGGCCGCGGCAGGGGTGGCGATATCACCATAGTCGGCCAGGGAACGGACGGTGGTGTCCGCCGCCAGGGGCGCGACCAGCAGGACGAGCAAGCACAGGGTGAGCAGGAAACCGGCGAAGTGACGGGGCATGGGGGTTCCTCCCTTATCTTCCGCGGAAAGCGCTTAGGCCAGGCCGTATTCCCGCACCGCCGCCTCGTCGTACTCGGCGTGGCGGTTAGGGCAGGCCTCTCTAGGGCATAGACGACAGCTCTCGAAACTTGCCTCAGTGGGGAACAGCAGACCGGAAACGGACTTGACGGGAAACATGAGGAAGCTGTCACTGAGCCGCACTCCGAGCTGCCCCTCCACGTCCCCCAATAGCTCGAACAAAGGCGCCTGGGCGGGAAGGGGCCAGTCGTCCAGGCGGCCGGGGCTCAGCTTAGTGGTCTCCCCCAGGCCGAAGCGCGCCCGCAGGTGATCGAACAACTGCCCGGCGGCCGCACCTAGCGCCGCCATCTTGACCGCGTCCATGACGTAGGGGGCCATGAAGTCATCGGCCGGCAACGGTGCCTCCTCCAACTCCCGGCCGCAGGTGGCGACGTAGGGGAAGACCCGCTGGACCTCGCCCAGGTTGATCCGCAGCACCCGACTTTCGAACCACATCCCGCCAATGCACAGCCGATCCCCCTCGCGCTGCTCGACATAGCGCACCGCATACAGGGCCCGAGGGCGGGCGACCGCGCGCGCAATTTCCACCACTCGCTCGACACCCCGGCGCAGGTCGGCGTCCTGCGGAGACATACGCATGTGCCTCATTACGTCGTCGACGGAGAAGGTGACGGGGAGATTGTCGAGGAGATAGGGGGGATCGTGGGGCATGGTATTCTCCGCATCAGGGGGCGGTTGGCTGGTCGTGTCGGGAAGGCCGTTTTGCGTGGCGCGGGCTTTGCGGCCCGCGCCGTCTGGGCGGGCTAGAAAGCCCGCCGCCCACGCGATCAGACCTGCTCCCCGCCCTGGTATTGGTCTCCCTCTCGGATCTGCACGCGACGGATCTTGCCACTGATGGTCTTAGGCAGCTCGGGCACGAACTCGATCACGCGCGGGTACTTGTAGGGGGCGATGACACGCTTGACGTGCTCCTGCAGTTCTGCCACCAGGGCGTCACTGGGGGTGTACTCTTTGGTGAGGACCACGGTGGCCTTGATGATCTGTAACTACTCACCTTCCCCGCCCTTCCCCGCGTGGGCGCGTAAGCGCCTGGGAATGCGGGTGAAGGCGTCACACAATTATCCCCCCCCCCCACGATTGTCAAGGCTTTTGAGAAACTTATTGAGGGTCAAATGCGTCTATAACAGCGGACGGTCGCCTCACACTCGCCATCGCAGCCCAGGTCGCCACCGTGAC
>JALGSV010000048.1 GCA_029821755.1 Candidatus Zipacnadum vermilionense
CCCCAGGCACTCTGGCGTGGACTGGGAGTGGTCGCTCTGGACGTACCATGTCCCACTCCACGGCCTTAGGCTGGTCAAGTGCGAAGGGGTGGCCTACCTCGGTTGGGTGTGGCAAGAAGCCGCCTTAGGCTTCTCTCGTCTCGACCAACCCGCGACGCGGGAGGACAGTTGGTACCAGATGGGCGACTTCCCACCGTCCGAGGTGGCGGTGCACCCGCTGCCCCTACTCGGCGAAGAAGCCTTCACCCTGCGCGCCAGTCGGCGAGTCATAACCATCAAAGGACTAGAGAAGAACTCGGCAGGCGAGTGGGTGGTGCGAGTAGCAGGCGTGGATCCTGACAAGGTGTTCTCCCTCGTCGGCGACGGCAGGCATTGGAGGGTGCAGCGATAGCCGCGATGGCGCAGCAGCGGTCAACTTGACCGTCATCACCATCGGCCTCAAGCAGGTGAGCTTCTCCGGGGACCCGGGGGAGGAGGAGCCGGGCTGCTATGACGTCAGGACGGACGACAATAGCGCCGCCTACAGCGGTCCTCAGTGGCAGGACAACACTAATTCCCTGGACGGCGACGCCGATGACGGCGTGGAGTTCGCCCAGGGCGCGGACCGCAAGTGGCCGGTCTGCTTCGAGCGGGCGAAGGACTTGGTGGCCTCGGTGCTCATGAAGGTCTTTCCCTCCGTCTTCTGGAGCGGCAATGTGAAGATCAAGGGGGACGGTCCGGGCTCCCGGCGCGTCTTTCTCAGCTCATTGCCTGCCCGCCCGTCACGTTGATCGCCTGCCCGGTCATGTAGGAGGAGGCGTCCGAGGCCAAGAAGACCATCACATTCGCCACGTCCTCGTAAGTGCAGCCGCGCTTCATGGGGACCTGGTCTATGTACTTCTGCCGCACCTCCTCCTCGGTGATCCCCCAGCGTTCGGCGTACTGTTTGTACAGGCTGTTGACCCACAGCGGCGAATCGAGCAGGTTGCCGGGGCAGAGGGCGTTGACCCGGAGGCCCTCCTCGGCCAGCTCCAGCGCCAGGGACTGGGTCAGGCCGATGCCCCCGAACTTCCCCGCGGCGTAGGCGCTGTTCTTGGCGCTGCCCTTCTTGCCGGACTTGGAGTTGATCTGGATGATCGACCCCTTCCCCGCCGGCTGCATCACCCGCACCGCGTGCTTGGCGGTGATCATGTACCCGACCAGGTTCACGTCAATGACTTGTCGCCACATGGCCGCCGGGAAGTCGGTTATGGCCCCCGCCTTGAGAATCCCCGCATTGCAGACGCAGATATCCAAATGCCCGAACTGAAAGACCGTGGTGTCAAACCCCGCCTTGACCGAGGCCTCGTCGGTCACATCCATAGTCAGGCCCAGCGTCGGGACGCCGTACTCGCGCCCCAGGCGCTCGGCCAGGGCCGTGGCCGCCTCGCCCTGCAGGTCAGCGACGGCGACACCGGCCCCCTCGGCGGCCAGGCGCTCCGCCAGAGCCTCGCCGAGGCCCTGCGCCCCGCCGGTGATGAGAGCGGTCTTGGATTGGAGAGAGAAAGGGTTGGTCATGATGACTCCGAAGAGGTCGCGGCCCCCAGACGAGCAGGCGTAATCTAGGGGTGGGAGGACAGGTAGTCCTCAAGTTCGCGCACCAGCGGAGGCAGGTCCTCGAGGACTGTGTCATAGATGGCGTCGATACTGGTCATGTCGTATCCGTGGATAAGGCGGTTGCGCATGCCGACAATCTTGCGCCAGGGAATGTTGGGCAGTTGGGCCTGAATCTCGGCAGGAACGTGGTTGGCAGCCTCACCAATCACCTCCACCGCGCGAGCCTCAGCGAGGATGAGCGTCTCGTCGGCGGCGAGATCACTCCGCGAGTGGTCACCCATCATCCGCATCGCCTGATGGGACAAGTCGAGCATGTGCTTGAGCCGTACGAGAGGGTCATGCCTCGACATACACCATCTCCTCCTCTGCAAACACCTCGTCCCGGATGTACTTGTCGAGTGACTCACGGCAGATCAGGTCCACCTTGCGGCCCAGCAGTTCCCCCAGCTCAATCTCTACCCCAGCCAGCTTAATCAGCCCCATCCGCGTTCCCGGCTCGAATTCCACCAGCACGTCCACGTCACTGTCGGGCGTGAAGTCGTCGCGCAAGACCGAGCCGAACAGCGACAGCCGCCGGATGTGGTTCCTGCGGCAGAAATCGGCCAGTTGCTCCTCCGGGATGGGTATGCGTGCCGGGCTCATCGGTGTGCGCCGCCCTCGCCGCTATTCTATCCCAAATCCCCTCTCGAGGAAACCCCGCCCAGGAAGGCCTTCCGCCCTCTCCCCCTACTTCCTCAGCCGCTCAAGGGCCGCCTTGGCCTCTCGGATCTCCACCGGGTCTCGCGCCGTCTTGAGGGCCTTTTCGAACTCCGCTATCGCCTCCTGCTTGTGGCCCTGGAAGGACAGCACAAACCCCAGCCCGAAGTGCGCCCCGTCGCAGTGGGGGTCGAGGGCCAGCGCCTGGCGGTATTTGGCGGCCGCCTCCTCATACCGCTTGGCGTTCTTCAGCTCGCGGCCCTGGGCGATCAGGGCCGTCAGTTGCGAGGCCGTACCGGCCGACGTCCCCTCCGGAAGCGGCGCCGGGAGGGCCTGGCCGGTCACCATCACCATCGCCTGCCGCATGGCATCGCCCTGGTCCAGCTTCCACTGCCCCGACTCCCGCACGCAGCGGATCGTCCAGGTGTACGCCGGGGACTTCTTCTCGCCCGGGCTCTTCACCCGCACCTTTACGGTGGCGCGGTCGCCTTGTCGCTTGACGGAGGTGACTCGGTAGGCGTGCTGGCCGGACTTGCTCCCCAGCGGCAAGGGCACCAGCGTGGCCGTTGTGTACGACCCGGGCGACATCTTGAAGTGTTCCGCGATAGCCTGCTCGGCCTGCTCCATGGCGGTAAGTGTGTCGGAGGAGAGCCGCGCCTTGGCCTCCTCGACTTGCTCCGCATCCGCCGCCCGCAGGTAGGCCAGGGTCGCCGTCGCCGGCCCCGAGTGCAGCGGCGCCTGCCACACCACCACTCCCGTCACCGCTGCCACCGCGGCCACGATCAGCACCACGGTCACCACGCCGCGCCCGGAGGTCCCCCGCGTCCGGCAGTAGTCTCGCTCTTTCAACACGTTCGCCTCATCCCAAGCTGGTGAACCACCCCCGCCGGCAGCTCTCCTCAGGAGTTTCGCCATGTCCTCCCGGACTCCTTGTGCCCCAGACACAGAGAAGCCCGGCCTCCGCTACCGGACGCCGGGCTTGTCTCTGTCCGCTCACTGGGCTCCCTCGGACTGTGTCGCCCCGCAGACTGTGGGGCCACTACCCGGGCCCCCTTCCTCCTCCCTACAACTCCCCCACTAGCACCCGATAGGGCGTGGTCAAGAGCTCCCTTCCGTCCGACAGTCTGCCCCCCAGGGCCAGGGACGCCCCGGGGTCCATGGTTTCCGGCACACGCAGGTTGACCGGCCCGGCCGGGGTCCACCCCGACTTGGTCACCCACGGCGCCGGTCCGGGGATGGTCACTCGGAAGACCACCGACGCGGAAATCCCCTCCGCCGGGGCAGTGAAGGCGACCTCCGCCGACTCCACCTGCCAGCCTTCCGGGATCTCCAGCGTCAGTACCCCCGCTACCTCCTGCGGCGTGAAGTTGTGCACGTAGCACCGCACCTGGTGTTCCTGCCCCGGCCGTAGGGCTACGGCCTTCACTAGCTGCGTGCCGGTGACGAAATCCGGCGCGGCTACTACGCCCGTGAGTAGCGTGGGGAGAATCTGCTGATACAGCGCCGCGGCCGCATACTCCACCCGCGCCGCCCGCCGCGCCCCGATGCCCCGCGTCGCCTGCGCCTGGCGCAGGTTCTGCCGCGCTCGCTGCAAGCTCTGCACGGCCAGCGGGCACGCCAGCCCCCGCTCCCGGTCGTCCACCTTCCCGCTCAGGGCCTCGATCTGCCGCTCCAGTACGTCCACCGATCCGGGCGTGTCGTAGAACCGCCCCCAGCGCTCGTTGTACGAGTCGATCACGGCGCCCATCCACTCCGAGAGCGACTCCAGCCGCCACACGGTCGCCTGGGCGCGCCCGCTTACGCGGCCGCAGTCCCGGGACTTGCGCAGCACCCGCACAACCTGCCCGTTGACTTCCGCCTGCGCCAGGCCCAGCAGCGGCCCGCCCCGGATGGGGTTGCGCTCCATCGCCCGCGTGGCCTGCCCCAGTGCCCCCCGCACGGTCTCCGGCCACCCGGCCCAGGCCCACGCAGCGTCATGCTCCAGGTTGGAGATATACCCGAAGGCCCGCTCCGTCCGGAATCCCTGCGGAGTGCCCAGAAGTATGTCCGCCTGGTTGGTTACCGCCTGGGGTATGTAGCGCTGGGACAGGCTCCGCAGCACCTGGGGCGCCGGCGTCAGGGTCACTTGCGCCCGCCCCGCCTTGACCGCCAGGGGGCGCTGCCGGCCCATCTCATCCCCGCTCGTCGCACGGACCCGTGCCTGCACCGTCACTTGCCGCGCAGTGTCGGCCCAGGCAATCACCAGCGGCGCACCGTGCCGCAGGAAGAGCTGCGCCTGTGTCCCCTCCCCCCAGTCGAGCGGCCCCACGTAGACACAGTCCGACAGCACGGACCGCGCCACCGCCAGGGCCACATACTTGGCGTTGGGCACCCGATCCGTCCCTTGCGCCCACAAGAGCGCCCCGGAGCCGGGGTCCGCCGCGCCGGTCACCCGCCCCCCGTCGAAGGTGCAGAAGGTATCCAGCCGCCACTTCGCCAGGGTCGCATAGAGCCGCAGCAGGTACTGGCTCTCGCTGATCCCGGCCGGACAATAGGGGTAAGCCTCGGTCATGGTGGCCGGGTGGTAGAGGCCGTAGCCGTTGCCGATCTGAGGTGCGCCGCAGAAGTAGGTCTCGAAGGCCTGGTCCAGATTCTCTCCGCCGGGGTGGAAGGCGAGGCGGTCGAAGAAGTACTGCCCTTGCATCCCGTAGGTCAGTCCCAGCTCGGTCCAGTGGCCGCAGGAGCCGCCGTAGAGCACCGTCGCCTCCGGGTCCTGGCGCTTGATCTCCCCGTGCGCCACCCGCAGCAGGTCCACATAGCGCCCCCAGTACCCATAGTAGAAGCCCTGATCAGCCTCGTTCCAGATCTCCCAGGAGTGGACCAGAGGCAAGGAGTCAGTCGCCCCAATCGCTTGGGGTTTGAGGGTAGCGGAGGCCGGCCAGGTCACCCGCTGCGAGGTGAGGAAACCCGCCAAAGCGGTGACATACTGCCGCCAGCCCACGGTGCTTTCCGGCGCCCAGGTATGGGTAGCCACCGCCGCTCGGGTATGGGGATCGGCGTTGGCCGGCTTCATGCCCGCCCAGCGCGGCGAGTAGCCCAGGATGGGGATGAGCTGCATGCCGTAGGTCTCGGCCAAAGTTGCCAGGGCCCGCGCCTTGGTCAGGTCGACAGTGTCAGCCGTCGGCATGAGGTGAGGCCAGTCAATATCCCGTCGCACCAGCCGGCAACCGACTTGCGCCAGCGCCCCCCATTCGCTGGAGTCGTACGACCCCAGCCGCCAGGAGAAGAGACCGTAGTCGCCGGGACGCTCGTCAGGGCGGGGAATCACGCAGAAGGCATCTTCCTGGCTCTCGCCGTTGTTGAAGGCAAAGTGCAGGTAGTAGATACCCCACGGCCAGACACCCCGCAGGCGCACCAGGCGGGGGACGTCCCCGCCGACGACCACCTCGACGAGCCGCAAGTGGGCGCCATAGTAGTCGCGGATGGAAAGCGTCCCGCGGGTCGTCGGCCCCGGCGCCTGCAGCGTCAAGCGCACCGGCTCCCCGCGGTAGAAGGCCCGCGCGGGCCGCGCCGCCGATACCCGACAGTAAGCCGCCTCCACTCCCGGCGCGGCCACCAACAGCACCAGCAGCACCAACAGGAGCACAGGTTTGCCGGCCTGTGCCTTCCCGCACACCCGAGGTCGCTCCCACATCGGCTTCTCCTCCCAGAGACTATGCTACTGTCCCTTTCGGAAGAAGCCGCCCCGGTCTTGAGCGTGCCCGCGCCCTCCTCGACGGCACGAAAAAGGGCCTGTCATGCCCTCGCGAGCACAGACAGACCCTACTGCACGCATCACACAACGGCCGCGGGGGTGTTACTGCGACCCGCGGGCCCTGGGGGAGGCTATTCGCTGAGCGCGGCCTAGCGGGAGCTTAGGCCTAGCGCTCCGCCTAGCACGATCGCGAGGAGCCAGATAACGAGCCCCGCGCCCACCAGCACCACGCCCCAGATCGTCCAGACGCGCTCGGTGGCCTTGAACTGCTCGATGCTCTCCCACTTGCGTCCCTGCCAAGCCCATTCGTTCCCCTTGATGCCCTGGACGATGTTGCCGATGCCGCCGACCAGCAGGCAAAGCACCAACCCCAGCCAGGCGCTGTGAGCGATGGACCAGATCCAACTCATCAGGAACCCGGCCCAGCTCCAGCCCTGCAGCTCCGGCGGCAGGACAGCTCCGGGCGTTCCGCTGGTGTTGCCCATCGCCGCGGGGGCGCCCGTCGGGGGGGCGGGCGGTGTGACTCCCATTTGATCTGCCATGGTTCTACCTCCAAGGTGGGTTTAGGTACAATGACGGTGGCGCACCAACCGTACGACTTGCAGGGCCACTCGCAGCCGTCGAAACAGCAGCATAGGGGAATAAGGCAGAGGAACCACAGGGGTGCCGCGGATCGTGGCCCATCTGCACATCCTCCCAACGACGCAGGCAGGTCGACACGGCCGAAAAGCATTACCCGTCGCCGGTCATTATACGGGGCAGGCCTCAGTTAGTCAATGCGGAGGGAAGTGTCAGTTGTCAGTCGTCAGTGACAGTAGGGGACAAGAAGTCCGGTCCAGGCGGCTGTCGCTCGACACCGCCGACTGCCGACGGACACTCTCTCCTTGCTTTTCCCGCCCCTTTCGGCTATATTCCTCCCGAAAGCCGCATCCGGCTACCACGCCTCTTTCAAGGGGGAATCGCCATGCCGCGTACCACTCGCTTGCTCTGCCTCTTCGCCTTGTTCCTGGGGCTCCTATCAGTCCTTCCCGCCCTTGCCGCCAGTTACGAAGACCTCTTCCTGGCCAATGTCCTGGTCGCTCGCTTGCGCGATCCCGGTAAGTTCGCCTCGCTGGCCGAGCGCGCCGCCAAGGTGGAGTCGCTGTTCATCGAGGTGCTCTCTACCCAGGACACCATGCACCCGAAGGTGGAGGTCAAGCGAGAGGCGGGTATGTGGGTCGTCTACTCCGGCGCGATCCGTGTCCTCAGCGTGCTGCCCAAGGACGCCGCGGGCTCCGGTATGCCCGCCAAGGCTCTGGCGCAGACTTGGGCCAACAACCTGAAGAAGCAGTTGCCACTGGCGACCCCGGCCTCACGGATGGGTCCCGCGGCGCCACGCCCGCCGGCTGCCACTCCGCCGACCGCCACTCCGCCGACCGCCACTCCGCCGACCGCCACTCCGCCGACCGCCACTCCGCCGACCGCCACTCCGCCGGCTGCCACTCCGCCGGCTGCCACTCCGCCGGCTGCCACTCCGCCGGCTGCCACTCCGCCGGCTGCCACTCCGCCGGCTGCCACTCCGCCGGCTGCTACCTCGCCGGCTACCTCCATGACCCGGCAGGCGGCGCTGGTGCTGCTGCTGGATGCGCTCAACCAGGCCCGAGCTATGCGGGAGGATCAGTACTTGGCCAGGCGCGAGGATCTGGCCAATCAGGCCCTCGCCAAGCTCCAGGCTTTCATGGCCGGCCAACCGGCGCTAGTCCCGCCGCCCGTCACCCCCGTGATCCCGCCGACCGCGGAGTCGCCGACCGCAGAGCCGCCAGTGGCGGTCCCGACCGAGCCGGTGTCTGGCCTGCCGCAGGTCACGCCGCTCCCCGCCGACATCGCTAACCTGCCGGTTCACCAGCGGGTGGTGCGCAAGTTCAAGGTCGCTGCCGGGCCCTACCTAGCCTTGCGCCACTCCAACCCGGCTCTCTACGCCCAGCTTGGCACCCTGTTCACCGAGGCCCGCCGGGCCAAAGCCGCCTACAAGTGGGAGGACGCGGAGGGCTATCTCGATGGAGCGCTAGCGATGCTGGGGTTCAAGTTGTAAGCCCCGATTCCCGGACCCTACCCGCGGCTGCGCCGCCTTCGACGAAAAGGGGTCAGACCAGGTCTGACCCCTTTTTTGCGACCTGCTATAATGGAAGTAACATGACGACTGCACTGGACACTCAGGTTCTTCTTATCGATCTCGACCGGACGCTTTACCCTTACTCCGCCGGCCTGCAGGAGGCCGGCGATGTGCTGCTTACTGCTTACGTGGCGCGGATGCTGGGGATAGCGGAAGAGGACGCCCACGTCCTGCGGCGGCGGTTGTGGGCACAGTATGGCACCTCCGTGCGGGGGCTGGAGGTCGAGTACGGCCTCCCCCAGGCGGAGGCATACGCGAACTGCATTGAGTTGCTCACGCCCAGCGAGTACGTCTGGCCGCGTCCTGAGGTGGGGGAGATGCTGGCGGGGCTGCCGTATCCGGCGTGGGTCTGCACCAACTCCACGGCGCTCTACGCCGGGCGGGTGCTGCGAGCGCTGGGGCTGGAGGAATGCTTCGCGGGGCGTATCACCATTGAGACGATGAACTGGCGGGCTAAACCCGCGCCGGAGGCCTGGCAAGCGGCCCTGGCGCGCGTAGGCGCCCAGCCGGAGCAGGCGGTATTCGTGGATGATGCCCTGCTCAACGTCAAGGGTGCCCACAAGTACGGCCTCCACGCCGTCCTCTGTCACCCCCAACCCCGCGAGCCCTGGCACCCGCACATCCGGGACATCATGGAACTGCCGGGGGTGCTGGGATAGGGGAGAATCCTCCGCGTGGGGCGGGCTTTCTAGTCCGCCCTCCCCTCCGCATGTTCGTGGGACGCGGGCTGGAAAGCCCGCGCCACGCGGGGCCGGGCGGCGTAGGCGCCGCCCCTACTGGGAGGCCTCCGTTTCCGCCTCGGTGACCGTTTTATGTTTGCGCGAGAGGTTGACTACTTCCCCTACCTGCGTGTGGGGGATATAGATCGGTGTGCCATCGTCCGCTACCAGGTGGGTCCAGCGGAGTTGGATCTCCTGCACTGTCCCCTCGCGGTCGCCCAGGCGGACCCGGTCCCCGTGCGTGTACAGGTGATCGTACAGGATCAGGTAGCCCTGGGCCATGTCGCGCAGTGGGCGCCAGAACACGACCAGGCAGGCCAGCACCAGCGCCAGCCCGACCGGCAACAGCTCGGCTGCAGTCTGCAGCCGGAAGATGCGCAGGATCATCAGAATGGCCACGACGTAGAGCACTCCACGGCTACAGGCCAGCGGCAAGGCGAGCAACATTCTCCGCCGCTGCACCCGCACCGGCGCCGGGGCTCCCGCGTCTCGCAGCAGCACCGGCCGCATTCGCCGTAGTATCCACAGCCGCGCCAGGTACACCAGCCCCTCGAAAACCGCCGCTACCAGGATGGCGCGGATCAGCTCCCCGGGGAGATGTCCCAGCCACACCCGCTGCACGTAGGCAAAGAAGTTACCCAGCGTCCCACTCATCGCTGTCCTCCTCCGGCTCCGGGCTAGCCTCGTCCCGGGGAGCCGGCGACCAGTGCCCACCGCCCGCCTGCTCGCTCCTCCCGACCCGCGCGGGCAGGTCCCACATCGTTGTCATTCGCTGCCGAGCCTGTTCTTCCTCCTCCAGCCGCCGCCGGATAACCGCCGATCGCCGCATGCGCGCCACGAACAGCAGCAGGAACAGGACCACAATCCCTGCCCAGATGTACATCAGCCCCCGGTCCCCGTTGCTCTTCCCCAGGTACTCGGAGAGCAGATGCCGTCGCCAGCGGTCAGCGAACACCTGCGGCGTCAGGTGGTACGCCCGCAGCAGCGCCCGGTTCACGTCCCCCACCTGCCCCAGTTGCTTCAGGAACGGTGCTAGCCCCTGGGTCGGCTCCAGGTTGGCCAGGAACTCCACCAGGGTGAGCGACTCCGCGTAGGCCAGGCTCACCTGCTCCTGCCGGCCGGCGAAGGCCTGGTCCAGGTCCGCCAGCGGAATCAACTTCCCGCTGT
This sequence comes from Candidatus Zipacnadum vermilionense, assembly GCA_029821755.1. Taxonomy (GTDB): domain Bacteria; phylum Armatimonadota; class Zipacnadia; order Zipacnadales; family Zipacnadaceae; genus Zipacnadum; species Zipacnadum vermilionense. The sequence continues at coordinate 10,043 of JALGSV010000048.1, forward strand.
TCACAGCGTCGGTCAACAGCATTCGGTCGGTGGCGCTGAAGTCGTTGGCCGCGTACTTGGCCAGTCCCTCATGTAGCCATCGCGGCGGTTTTGCCCCCGTCTCCGCCACCTTATCCTGCAGCAGCACATGCATCAGCTCATGCACCACCAGTTGCCGCAAGCGATTCCCCTCCAGCGGCTGCAGCACCACCACCCGCCGCTCGGGAAAGGCCAGGCCCAGGACCAAGTTGGGGTCCGCGCCTCCGGTGAGTCTCTTCCACTCCGCCGCCGTATGGGCCAGGTGAATGTCAACGCGTTCCCCCATCGGCAGCCCCAGCACCTGTCGCAGCCGCGGAAGAGCCGCTTCGGCCGCCTCCGCCACTGTCGCTGCCTGCGTCTCCTGACCCGGCCAATAGTACAGGCGGTACTCAATCCCCGTCCGCTCCAGTGGCTGCTCTTGAGCGAGGGCAGCGCCAACCAGCAGCAGCAGCGCGCCCAGGCAAGCGAGGGCTCTCATTCCCCGGTCTCCTCCCGCGGCGGGGACGGACGCCACGCGGGGCAGATACTGCGGCAGCGGCACACGGAGCAGTGGCGGCCCACCACCGTGGGGTAATCGTGCGCGCGGCGGACGGCGGCTGCCTGCTGGATGAACTGCTCCTGCCAGGCCTGGCGCTCCGCCTCACCGATCGCTGCCACCACCCGCCTCTCCCGGCGCAGCGCATAGATCGCCGCCTGCGCCGTCTCCCCGAAGTGTGTCTCGCCGACCAGCAGCAGCAGTGCGAGGGACGGGTCTTTGGCCAGCCCGCCGGGGCCGGGGACCTGGCGAGTGGTCTTGTAGCGCAGGAGAGTCAGCGGCTCGCCGTCTTCCCGCAAAGCGCGGTCCACCATAGCGACGAACCGGTGCTTCCCCAGGTCGGCCTCCATCCGCAGGTCCAGCGCCACGGCACGCGCCGTCTCGGCCTCATGCGCGGCATGATACCGCCGCAGCATCTCCCGCCCCTGGCGGTGGAGTTGCTCCTCCTCCAGGGAGTCGGCGCACAGCCGCCCCTCCCAGTACTGCTCGAACAGCTCCAGCAGCCGCTCCACCGGAATCCCCAGCGGGCCTCCCTGTCGGTAGCACTCGATGAGCGCCGTGCGCACCCCCTGGTGCAGCACCGCCGACCCGCCCAGGAAGCGCTCCGCCGCCTGCCGGGACACGAAGAAGGACAGGAGGAACTTCTGGGGGCAAAGTGCAAAGTCACCCAGGTTACGCGCGGTCAGCGGGCGGCGAGGCGGCTCCTGGTAGATGACATAATCGGGGGATTCGGGCATGGAATGGGATGAGAGACCTCAGATCCGGAGCGCACATGGGGGTTGCGCTTGACATTTCGTCGGGGCAGATGTTTTCCGCTCGGCACGAGCGCGCAACGTCCACTCGCGACCGTTCGCGTCTCGCGTCTGAAGTCTCCTCCCCTAGTGCCCCATCTGCGCGAGGCGCTGCAGATTCGCCGCCGCCACTGATCCGGCCTTGCCACCTGGATCGAGGGCCAGAGCTCTCTCCCAGTCGGCGCGTGCCTCGGCCCAGCGAGGCTGGGGGAGGGAGGTGTAAGCGAAGCCCCGGTTCAGATAGGCAGTCGGATTGGGGGGGCCTTGATCCAGGGCGGCGGTGTAGTCCGCGATGGCCTGCGGCCAGGCTGCCGTCGCCGAGTAGCACATCCCCCGGCCCACCAGGGCCGCCGGGTCGTCGGGCCTGATCTGCAGAGCGGTGCTGTACGCCATGATCGCCGTCGGGTAGTCCTTGACCAGCGAGGCGACAAAGCCCAGATTGTTGTAGCCGGGAGCGAACCCGGGGTCGACCTGTACCGCCGCCGTAAACTCCTGCAACGCCTGGTACCAGGCTCCATGCGCCTCGTAGCAGAAGCCCCGGCCGTTGTAGGGGTTGGGGTCCTGGGGGTTCAGTTGCTGGGCCGCGTTGAATGCGGCCAGGGCCTGGTCGGGGTCCTTCAGGTCCAGATAGCACCAGCCCTTGTCCATTTGCGCCGGGAAGCACTTCGGGTCCAAAGCCAGCGCGGCCTCCAGGTCCGGCAGGGCCTGCTTGGGCCGCTTGGTCAACCGGTACGCCGCCGCCCGCGCCAAGTAGCTCTCCACGAACTTGGGGTCCGCCTTGATCGCCTCGGTGTAGTCCGCGATGGCCCTCTCCGGGTCGTTCTTTCCTGCTAGCCAGGTCTTGCCCCGCTCCAGATATGCCGTCGCGTCGGTCGGCGCCAGTGCGATCACTTGGCCGAAGTCGGCCAGGGCCTGGTCGAAATCGCCCCTCATGCGGTACAGCTCCGCCCTGGCCCACCAGCCGTCCACGAACTTTGGGTCAATCTCCACCGTCTTGCTGAAGTCGGCCAGCGCCTGGTCCAGATCGCCCTGCTGGAGGTAAGCCAACCCGCGGATGAGCCGCGTCTCGGTGTCGTTGGGGGTAATGGTCAGCACTTGCCCCCAGTCCACGATGGCCTTGGTCAGATCTTGCTTGGCTGTGGCATAGACCGAGGCGCGGCCCAGGTAGGCGTCCACGAACTGCGGGTTAAGCTGAAGAGCGCGGTCAAAGTCGGCCAGGGCGAAGTCGCTCTGGTTCTTGGCGGCAAATAGGTAGGCGCGGAGGCTAAACAGCCCGGCGTTGTTGGGCTGCCAGTACAGGGCTCGGCCATAGTCCTCCAGGGCGCCGTCGGTCTGGCCCAGGGCCTCGCGGGCGAAGGCGCGGGCCTGATAGGCTGGTCCGTCGCGGGGTTCCTGCTCCAGGGCCTTGGTGGCCTGGTCCACTACCTGCTGCCAGTCAGCCTTGGCCTTCTCGGCCTCGCCCTTTCCCGCGTAGGCCACCCCCTGCGTGAACAGCGTCAGGAGCTGCTCCGGCTTGACCTCCAGGACCTTATCTGCATCGACCAGCGCCTGGTCATAGTCCTTGAGCATAAGGTAGGCGGTGGCCCGAGCCGTGAGCAGGTCCGGGTCGTCGGCCTTCGCGGCCAGAGCTTGGGTGCACAGGTCGACGGCCTGCTGGTAGGCGGCGCGTTGCCGAGCCAGCGCGGCTTGCCTGAGCACCTCGGGCACGTCCACCTCCGCCCGCACCAGGCCCGGGAGGCAAGTCAGGATCAATCCGCAGGTTAGGAGCAGCGCTCTGCACTTCTTCATCGGTTCACCGTGCGGGATCGGCATCGCGGGGATTTGCTCACTTGGACACTTGAGGCGACCAATTGGTGCCGTAATTGGAGGCGACCAGGCACTACCTTTGGCACCCGTGCGCGCCAACCTGTGACCCTCAGGTGCTCTCCCGAGCGTCTCAGACGCTTCGCGAGGGGACCCAATGATGACGCAGAAGCCAGCTCGCCACCCCCCTCTCCTGCCGAGGGCGTCCGCGGCCAGGGAGGGGGGCAGGGGGGAGGCGGTGGGGCCCCTTACCCCGACTTGACCTTGATCTCCACCTCGCCCACGTCGGGCGCCTGCCCGCTTTCCACCAGGTCCAGCGCGGTATACGCGCGCACGTGGATGACGTAGGTCACCGGTTCCTCCTTTTCGCCAAAGGAGATACGCGGGGTGGCGATGCGGACCGAGATCGAGTTGTCGTCATTGGTCCAGTGGCGGATGCCGGGCACCATGCCCACGTTGCGGCCATCCGAGGCCAGCACGTCGGTAACGACAACGAGGAAGGCCCGCTGTGAGCACTGCCCGTGGATGGGAGTGCTGGGGCCGACCACGTCACCGTCCTGGGGGGTGCTGATAGTGACCTCGGCCGACACGGCGGCCCCGGTGATCAGCAGCGCGGAAATCAGCAGCGCGGTCAGAAGACGGTGCATAAGTGATTCCTCCTTTGATGGGTACGGCGGACGCTAAGTGCATTCCGAGCCGCGGCCCCGGCGCAGCCCCCTGGGCGCAGCGGGGGAACTACCCCTCCTCTGTGACGGCGCGGCGGGCCTCCACGGCACACAGCACCAGCCGCGCGGCGTGCTCCAGGCTGGTAGTCGCTGTGTTGATAGCCAGGTCGTAGTAGTAGGGGTCCTCCGCGTCGACCCCGAAATGCGCTCGGATGAACTGCCGGCGGTCCCGATCCGAGCTGAGGATTTCCTTACCCGCCTCGGCCAGGGACATGTCGTCCAGGTCGGCGACGCGCTCGGTGCGGACGTCGACCGGAGCGACGATCCGCACCCGCAGGGCGTCCGGCAGCACCAGGTTCGCTCCCCGGCCCATGATGACGGCGCGACCTCGGCCCCGGATAGACCGCAAGATACGCACCAGCGTCCGCAGGTACTGGATTTCGGTGGGGCGCTTGCCCTCCAGCAACTGGAGAAACAGGTTGTGCATGAAATTGGGGGCGCGTTCGTCATGCGCCTCTACCGCCTCTGGCTCGGTTCCAATCTCCTGGGCGACGCTATTGATCAACTCTCGATCGTAGAACTCCCATTCGAGTTGCTTGGCCACCATCATGCCGATAAGGGTGCCGCCGCTGCCGCGCTCACGGGAGATCGCCACGACGTCTCGCCGTCCGTGGGCCTGCGCCTCGTCGCGAGCAAAGCGTTCCTGCAGTTGCTGGTCCAATTCCCAGCGTCGCATCTGGCGCGAGATCAGATGATCGGACAAAGGCATTATATGATTCCCTCCTGGGGAAAAGGGCCTTATTGGTTGCGGAAGGTGAAGCTGAACCCCAGCGTCGGGCGCTTGAAGTCGTTGTAGCCGAAGTAGCCCAGTGCGTCGAAGTTGCGCTCGGTCTCGCGGCCGTTCAGGCCCCAGGCTACTCCCAGGTTGGGGGTGAAGCTGTCGTACTCGCCCACCAGCTGCCAGTGATCGCTCAGCGGTGCGGAGACGCCCACGAAACCACGGCGGAAGCGGCCGTTGCCCCAGCCGGCGGTCCAGTAGATGGGCCGCTCGGCCTCGCGCGAGACCGGCCCAGTAGCAGTGACGTAGATCGACCGGGCATTGTGCGGCGCCTGGCCGATAAAGCGCTCCCGCTCGTTGAAGACGTCCTGCACCCCCACCGCCAGAGCCGGGTGGGATTCGGTCAGGGGCAGAATTTGGTACTGCAGGCTCCAGGCCTCCTCAATCTTATCCGAGGTGGCCGTACAGACCACGTACAGCCCGTGGCCGGGAGTCAGCCAGCCCTTGCCGATGAACGCATTGCCGTTGACCTCGCGGCCGGAAAAACCCAGCCGGATGGTACTGTCATTGCTCCCGGAGGCGTAACCAGCGGCCCAGTTGCCCTCGCAGGGAGTGAAGGCAACGGGAATGTTCTGTTGGAGGGCACCGCCAAGCCCGGTCTGCCCCTCGGGTGTCACCCCGAATAGCATCCCCGGTAGCGACGAAGAAACGCGGAAGGTATAATAGTCCTGAGGGTCGACGGCGAGAGCCAGGCTGGCGGCGCCCAGCAGCAGCGTGGCCAACAGCAGGGCAGTGACTAGGAGACGGTGAACAGACATAGGTGTGACCTCCCGTGTGAATGGCGCAGGCGAAGGGCCTGGCGTAGGAGTGAGGCGGCAGGTTCGTCGGGCGACCGCCGCGAAACCAGACAAGGTGATCGCTATGGCTGGTCGACAGTATGCAACCCGAGTGCAAGACGCCACCCTCATGATAGCTATTCTCTGTTTGCTAGGGACCTTCCTGCTTGCCGGATGTCCCGGCCGACCTGACCCGGGACCCGCCTCGGCCAGCGCCAAGCCGGTGGTGGTGACCTCCATCTACCCCCTCGCCGACTGGGTGCGGCAGGTGGCTGGGGATTCCGTGGAGGTCTACGTTCTCCTCCCCACCGGCGCCAGCCCCCATACCTACGAGCCAGTCCCCGCCGACGCCGCGCGTGCTGCGCACGCCTCTCTGCTCGTGGTAGTCGGCCTGGGTCTGGACGATTGGGCGCGGAAGCTGTCGGTGGGCCCGCAAACCCGCACGTTGGTGCTGGGCACTACGGTCCAGCCCCTGCCCAACGTCAATCCCGACGAGCCCGACGAGGTGGGCGGGGCCGACCCGCATGTATGGATGGACCCCGACCGCGCCGCCCAGATGGTCGCAGTCCTCACCGAGGCCCTGGTCACGCTCTTGCCCGCCTCGCGGGCGCAGCTCGAGCAGCGCAGCGCCGCCTACCAGGCCGAGCTGCGCGGGCTCGCCGCGGAAATGGCCCAGCGCTGCCGGCCCTACGCCGGGCGCCGCACGGTGACCATGCATGCCGGCTATGACTACCTCCTGGCTCGCTGCGGCTTGCCCCCCGCGGAGGTAATCACCCCCTTCCCCGGTAAGGAACCCTCGGCGCAGTACCTGGAGACCATCGCTCGCCGGGCACGTCAGGAAGGGCTCAAGGTTCTCTACGCCGAACCGCAGCTTTCGCCGAAGACCGCGGAGGTCCTCGCCGGAGAGATCGGCGGCCAGGTCCTGACGCTGGACAGCTTGGGCAACCCGGACCTCCCTACCCGCAACACCTACATGAAGCTCGTCCGCTTTGACGTGGACCAGTTGCTCCAGGGCTTCAAGGAACCGTGACCGTCGACGCGGCCCTTTCGTCCCCACCCTCCCCCATCCCCGAACGCGGCAAGGGGCGCGGGGCAAGCCCCCGGTGCGTCCTTTCTGTCGCAGCCCCCTCCTTCCTTGACAACCCCCTCCCTCCCCTCCATAATGCTTTTCACACAACCCAAGGTCCCTTCTAGGAACCAGGGGAGCCGCCATGGCTGAGATAGTTCGCTTCCTGTCGCGGAGCGCAACTGACCCCGACTACCTGATCCGGGTAATGCTGGCGTAGGAAGTGTTCCGCACACCCCCCTAGCGTCGGCCTGGACTCCCGTCCGGGCCGTTCCCACGTCGGCAGACCCTCTCGAGGCAGGGGACCCCTCTACCAACCCCAGGAGGTCTGCTTCATGCTCGTTCCTACTCCCATCGAGGAAACGCAGGTTACCAGTCTCATCGTCTCTAGCTTCGCCGAGGATTTCCTGGAAGGCGTCAATCTGGATGTCGCCATCGTCGGCGCCGGGTCTTCCGGAATGACCGCCGCCCGCCTGCTGGCCGCGGCCGGCCGCCGGGTGGCCGTCTTCGAGCGCAACCTGCACGTCGGCGGAGGCATGTGGGGTGGCGGGATGCTCTTCCCGCGTATCGTCATCCAGGAGGAGGCGCGTCCGCTGCTGGAGCAGGTCGGTGTCCGCCTGCGGCCCTTCCGCGAGGGCTACCATGTGGCCGATTCGGTGGAGTGCGTAAGCAAGTGCACCGCCGCGGCGATCGACGCGGGAGCGCGGGTGTGGGTCGGCATGGCGGTAGAGGACGTGATGATAGACGCGGAGGACCGGGTGCGGGGAATCGTCATCAACTGGGGTGCGGTCCAGAGAGCGGGCCTGCACGTAGACCCCCTGGCCCTGGGCGCGCGGGTGGTGATTGACGCCAGTGGTCACGACTGCGACCTGATGCGCACCATCGTCCGCAAGATCCCCGGCGCCCGCCTGGAGACCCCCACCGGCGAGGTTATGGGCGAGCGCCCCATGCACGCCGCGGCGGCCGAGGCCCACGTGGCGGAGCTGACGAGAGAGGTCTACCCGAACGTGCTAGTGGCCGGCATGGCGGCCAACGCCGTCTGCGCCGCCCCGCGCATGGGCGCCATCTTCGGCGGTATGTTTCTCTCCGGCCAACGCGCCGCCGAGCTGGCCGACGAAATGCTGCGCAGGTCGGCCTAGAGGGCACCGGGGGAGCCGTCGCGGCTGGATGGGGGCGGCACTGTGGGGATGTGCGGGAGAGGCGACTCCTCCGCGTGGGGCGGGCCTTCCAGCCCGCCCTCCCATGCACATGCGTTCCCTTGCGCGAGCTGGAAAGCCCGCGCCACGCGGAAGGGCCTTGCCTGTCACACTCCTGAAGTGCCGCCCCTACGGCGGCCCTGCGCGCCTTCCCGCGTCGCTTCCAGCGAATCACAGCCTTCGGAAACTCACCAACTCCGAGAAGTCCACCAGCGCCGTCATGGCCTTGTTGACGGTCTCGATCCCCGCTTCCTCCATGGCGGCGCCGGGGTTGAGACCGGCGTAGAGGATGACCCCGATGCGGTCCAACGGGACGGAAATGTCCAGCAGCGCTTGCCCCGACCGGCCCACCGCTGCCACTCCCCGGATGCCCGCCCGCACCATGTCGTCCACCACCCGGTTGAACCGCTCCCGCGCCGCCGCGGGGATGGTGCGGAAGCCCGCCCCCACCTTCCCCCGCTCCCCCCGGGCTGCCCGCGTAATGGAGGTCATTTTCCCCTTGATAAAGATCTCCAAGGGATCCAGCGAGGTGGCGCCGTAATGGATCAGGTCGGTGAAGCGCACCGGCTCCAGATCGTCCATCTCCATCAGGCCGCCGAACTCCGAATGCATGGGAATGCCGTGGTTGAGCAGGATGCCGTTGATGGTCACGGCGCAGATAGTGCCCAGACCGACCATGCCGGCCGGGACAGCCAGCTCCCCGATGGCCTCGCCGGGCTGGTAGAGGCGAACCAGATCGCTCGTGCATAGGCGCGAAGAGAAGATGGCGCGGGTGGCCTGCAGGGCGGCGACCAGGGAGTCCTCGGGCAGCAGCGAGACGTTGACGACCACCTTGCCCTGCTGGGTGCCCAGGTCGAAATCCGTCTGGAAGGCCAGCTTCTCCAGACGCGCCAGGATCAGCGACACCTTATCCGATACGCTGGCGTCGGCCAGTTCCTGCCGCCCGCGCTCGGTGATGCTCCGACCATTACGCCCCCCGGCTTGTGTCAAGCCGGCCTCATCCAGCCGCCGCAGGTGGTACCGAATCGCCCTCTCCGTCAGGTCGATCCCCTGTGCGGTCAGTTCATCCCGCAGTTTTGTGCTCCCTAGCGGCTCTCCAGCCAACTCCAGGGACCGAAGAATGGCCAGCGCCTTCCGCTCCTTTTCCGGCATGTGTGTCCTTCCTTCCGTATGTGATCACCGCAAAACAGTGCGTCTTTTCCGCCTTCACGGGGAAGGATACCGGCAAATTGCCGGTCAGTCAAGCATGATTTGCGGCTGAATTTGCCCGTTGGGTTCCGTTGACAGCCAGTTGCGCCTTGGCCTAATGTAAGACCGTTTGAGAGGCAATCCTTTCCGGAATCAATACGTCGGAAGCGCTGGCCGTCCCCTGGGGGTAGCTGGCATCAAGGAGTCCCTATGGTACAGTCTACAAGAGAAGCCAAGATCGCAGCGGCCCCCGAGCACGACCCCTTCGTCGCGGCGCAGGTGCAGTTCGACCACGCCGCCGAATTGCTCGACCTAGACCCGGCGATGCGGCAGTTCCTGCGCGTCCCCCAGCGCGAACTGCACATGACCTTGCCCGTCCGCATGGACGACGGCCACGTGGAGGTCTTCACGGGCTTCCGCATCCAGCACAACGACGCCCGCGGCCCCAACAAGGGCGGCATCCGCTTCCACCCCCAGGAGACCGTAAACACCGTCAAGGCCCTGGCCATGTGGATGACGTGGAAGTGCGCCGTGGTGGACATCCCCCTCGGCGGCGGCAAGGGCGGCGTCATCTGCAGCCCCAAGGCCATGTCCGCTACCGAACTGGAGCGCCTGAGCCGCATCTACGTGCGTGAGGTCTGGCGCATCATCGGGCCCCACGCTGACGTACCCGCCCCGGACGTGTATACCACGCCCCAGATCATGGCCTGGATGATGGATGAGTACTGCAAACTCAGCGGCACCAGCGACTTCGGCGTCATCACCGGTAAGCCGCTGGAGATCGGCGGCAGCCTGGGCCGCGGCACCGCTACCGCCCAGGGCGGCTGGTATACCGTGCGCGAAGCCGCCCAGGCCCTCGGCCTGCCGCTCAAGGATGCCAGCGTCGCGGTGCAGGGCTTCGGCAACGCCGGCTCCTACGCCGCGCTCATCGGCCAGGAGCAGTTCGGCTGCAAGATCCTGGCGGTCAGCGATTCCTCCGGCGGGATCATCAACGAGAACGGTCTGGACATCAACGAGGTGCTCAAGCACAAGCGCGAGACCGGCTCAGTGACGGGCTTCCGCTACTCCGAGCCTATCTCCAACGAGGCCCTGCTGGAGTTGAACGTTGACGTGCTGTGGCCCGCGGCTCTGGAGAACGTTATCACGGGCGAGAACGCCGGGCGCATCAAGGCCAAGATCGTGGCGGAGGCCGCCAACGGCCCCACCGCCCCGGAGGCCGACGAGGTCCTGCACGGTAACGACGTTCACGTCATCCCTGACATCCTGTGCAATGCGGGGGGAGTAATCGTCTCCTACTTCGAGATGGTGCAGAACTACTCGCGTGACCAGTGGACCGAGGAGGACGTGGCTCGGCGGCTGAACCGGAAGATGACCGAGTCGTATCACGCGGTGCTGGACATCGCCAAGGCGCGCTCCATCGACATGCGCACCGCGGCCTACGTGGTAGCTATCCAACGCGTGGCGGCGGCAGTGGGACTGCGCGGCTGGGTGTAGACTCCCCCAGTGACACCGGCGTTCTCGCCGGTGCAGGGAGAAACGGAAACAGCAAAAAGGCCCCGACCGGAATGGTCGGGGCCTTTTGCATATCTGGCAATGACTGGCGGCTAGGCCGGGGGACCTGGGGGCATAGGGGGGGCGCCAGGGGGGCCTGGCATCCCAGCACCACCAGGGGGCCCTGGAACTCCGGGGGGGCCACCACCGGGAGCGCCCGCAGCGGCCGGTGCGCCCGGAGGTCCGCCGGCGGGGGCGGCTCCTGGCGCCGGGCTGGGAGTCGGTACGGTCGCCGGAGGCGGCGGAGCGCCCAGGAAGGGCGCGAGGCCCTGAGTCTGGCGCTCCAACCCCCGCGCGATTTGCAGGTCAAAGTCCTTCTGGCGCTCGGCCCAGGGCGACATGGGGTTGTCGTAGCGCAAGCTGAAATACCGGAGCACTGTCGCCGCTTCTTTGCGGTTGATACGGCTCTCCGGAGGCAGGTCGGACGGGGCTTTGGGGTCGGGCGGATTGACGATCCAGACCGCGACTGGCTGGGGGGTTTTCACCCCGTAGGTGGCCGAGACCACGCCCGGGAAGTACGGCTCGGTGATGCGGCCCTCGACTCGCCCGGAGGCGATCATGTCCAAGGCCCGCCGCAGGCCTTCTTTGATCTGCTCGGGGCTGGACTGAGACAGCGCCGCCGGGTTGGGCTCACCCTCCTCGCCGCCCTTGGGGGCCGGTTGGGCGTCCGGCGCGCCGGCCGGTCCCGCGGCGGGCGCGCCGCTCGGAGCCCCACCCGCCCCTGGCCCCGAGGGGGCCAGGGCACTCGGAGGCAAACCGGGCCCGGTGCCCGGTGCCGGCTGGGACAGAGCATAGCCGGTTACGAGCAGAAGTAGAGGCAGAGTGATAAGCGCGAGCCAGATGAAGCTCCTGCGTTTTGCCATTTGGTAAACCTCCCGGCAGACCCGGGGACACGGCCCCGGCCACTGGTACGGGTATTACATGGGCACGGGCATAGTCGGGCGGACGACATCTACTAGCCCGGCCTGGCCGCGCCCGGCGGCGCCGGTCCGAGTCCTGGCGGCGGCCCCGCGCCCGGTGGCCCACCCGGCGCTCCCGCCCCCGGTGGCCCGCCCGGCATGGGCATGG
>JALGSV010000049.1 GCA_029821755.1 Candidatus Zipacnadum vermilionense
AGGGGCAAATCTTGTCATACCCAGGAAGGAGTGAGCCCTGCCTTTCAGCGCAAGCCGGAGCCAGCCGGGCGGCTGTTTAGCCCGACGTCCAGGACGTACCCAGCTCCCGCTTGCTCGGAAAACTGGTTCGGTTCCACGGTCGTAATTGGGGCGCTGGGCGCCCCCTGCCCCTCACTGTCGTACTGATAGCTTCTCCTGCGCCACCCTGGGCGCGCCTCTCGCTGCTTCTCCCTTCGTCTCGCGTTCCCCTATAACGCATGCGCCTGCCCTTCCCCCTGCGGGGAAGGCAGCCTGTGCGGCTGTGCCGCCGGGCAGGGGTGCCCTCGTCTACCTCCGAACCACTGGCCTAAGGACTCATGCGTACCAAGCAAACAACTGAATCGAAGCGGACCAAGAACCACCGACTGTTCTACCTTATAAGCCTGCCTGTTGCCTGCGCCCTGCTGCTCTGGGGCGGCCGGGCCGGCCTCCATACCGTGGCGCGTGCCGAGGAGTCCGCGAGCCTCACGCCCGCAGAAGCGGCACCCGCGGACGCGGCCGTAGACAACGCCCCAGTCGTAGACACCGCCTTGAGTGTCGCGTCTTTGCCCTCCTCTGATCCGATCCGGGACGCCGTGGCCAATCTGACGGCCCTGCCGCAAGACACCGTAGTGCCCGCCCCTGAGGGCGGGTCCGAGTACGTCATTCCTCTCCCCTGCCCGCCCCCCGCCGACCGCATCTATGGCCATGCTCTGGAGGGTGTCATCGCCTTCATACGTGCGGGGAAGTCCACCGAGACTCGCGACTGGGTCCTGCCGCTGCTGGTCAAGGCCCTGTCGCGGCCCCTACGCGGGGCCCACATCACCGGCTACAGCAGCCGCGACGCTGACGGCGGGGGCCCGTATACCCGCTGGGGCACCCGCGTCCGCTGGGGCATCTGCGCCGCCGATCCCCGTTACTGGGGTCCCGGTAGTGTCATTTGGATGGGCGACCCGGTTAACCAGGTGCTCGTAATCGAGGATACCGGCGGCGCGATCAAGGGGCAGCATCGCTTCGATGTTTGCACCGGGGACAACCCCCAGTCCAGCGCGAAGATCGGCCGCCGTCGCGCCAACTACGTGCCGCTGTACGTGGCGCCTCCTAGCAGCAGATGGGGAACCAAACCGGACAACTGGCGCCCTCCGGTGCCCTCCGGGTAGCGTAAGCTTTCAAGCCTGCTTCCCTGGACAAGACTAACGGGCCGGCCTCTCCCCGGAGGTCGGCCCGTTTCGTGTTTTGCGTCTTCCCGACCAGCAATGAAGGGTCTGGAATCGGCGACGGAGAATTGGACTTCGCGAGGATCACGAAGCCCACTAACGAGGGAAACTGCCTAGTGCCAAGCAAACAACCAGCAACGACAAGTCGGAAGCGTTACGGAGTTGCCGAGTGGCGTGGGAAGTCACTTGCACACCTGCCAACGCCGGTGGTGAAGCGACTTGTGGGTGAGCGGGGACCATCCTTCGTCTGCCCATTTGAGGCTGCCATCGGCCAAGAGTACAAATGCCCCAAGCGCCAAGCGCCAGTGTGTTCCACTCGTCTATACTCATGCGACGCTGCCTCTGGCCTGGCTACCCCTGCCCCCGGCGAACTAGGGCGTCTAGTCACGCTCTGCCCCCATCGTTTTATCGAAGGCGGAGACGTGTTTGGCTGGATGGGAGAGGTCATTCTCCAGGACGATAACCCGATCATCCTGAGCGGCGTCGACTTTCTCGAGCGAACCGATCAGGATGGCAATGAGGTTGCGGTCGGGCAGATTGACCACATACTCGTGCGCCGAGACACCACCCAACTTTCGTGGTGTGCCGTCGAGATGCAGGCAGTCTATGTGTCGAATAGTAGTTGGGGAAAGGAGGCCAGCAGTATTGCCGCAATGACCGGAGACACCTTGCCTTTCCCCGTGACCGCGCCAAGGCCCGACTTCCGAAGCAGCGGACCAAAGCGTCTCATGCCGCAGTTGCAGATCAAGGTGCCAACTCTGCGGCGATGGGGTAAGAAAACGTGCGTGGTCGTCGACCGAGCCTTCTTCGAGGCCATAGACCCCATGACGGAGGTGGGCGACCTATCCAACTGCGACATCGTGTGGTTTGTTCTCGACTACGAATACGGCGAGCATCAGTGGCACATGGTGAGACACGGCGTTCCGCACTACACGACGCTGGAGAGAGCTGTGGAAGGTCTGACAGCAGGACATCCGGTACCACTTGGCGTCTACGAACAGCGCATCCGGGCGAAGCTTTCGGAGCTAGCCGGGAGTTAACCAGGCCAAATCCCGACTGATTAGCAGCTCCTGCTTCTGCAGGTGGTGCGTGGTTTTCATCGCGATCACGTGTACCGCGAAGCCGTGTTTGTCGGCAAGCGCGCGTATTTCTTGGGCATCGTCATAGGTAGCTAGGAATGATCCCTCCAGGCGCGCCAGGATGCGGAACAGTTCCGAGTGGTCCATTTCGGAATGCTTGTATAGTCGCCGTCCTGCTACCGTGTACGGCGGATCCACGAAATAGGCCGCCCCATCAGACGAGGCTAGTGCTCGCATCACCCCGAAGCCGTCTCCGCCAAGGGGGTCGAGCCGCTTCCTGCGTCGCGCTATCTCGCCGATCCGCCGACAGAGAGTCTCGGGATACCATCGCGAGGTCAGCCCCTTGCCATTCTCTCCGTTCTTGACAATGCCTGCCCCGGGCGCGAGTATTCCACCCCGCGCCATCCGGTTCCGCACGATCGTGGCGAAGGCGTGATGGAGAGGCGACAATCCCTGCTCCGAGATCGCCAGGCGCACCGATTCGGGCGACGGCAGGAACTCCATGATGCGCTGCATTAGCTGCTCGTAGTCGCCTCGGAGAATCACCTTCCAGACTACCGATACGTCCTCATCCATCTCCACTATCATCGCACGCTCCGCCAGGTCCTCAAAGACGGCGGTTAGAGAGGCGATCGCTCCCCCCGCAAATGGCTCCACGAAGAGCCGAGGTCTGCTGGGTGAGCTGTGGAGCCACGCGCGAACATAAGGTATCAGCCAGGTCTTTCCGCCGGGATAGCGGAAGGGGCTGAGCTGTGGGACTTGTGATACATTCACGGCGCTGATTTCGCCGTTGGGCGCACGGGGTAACGTGACCTCGGGCGTATCGAGGCGTCGTGGCGGGCTTGTGGTCTGGCTAACGCGGAATCTGGCCAGATCGCCTTGACTGACCAGCCAGTCTCGCCCGAGTTTCTGGGCGGGCAGTTGGCCTTGCCTGATGAGAAGCCGGGTGTGCTGAACGGTGTAGCCCAATACCTGCGCGGCATCGTTGCTGCTGAGATAGTGCTGTCCGAAGAGATCTTCCATATTCCTTAGGGAATATACCGGCTAAGAGGGGTGGAGTCAAGCGTAGAAGCACGTATTCACTCGCAACCTCGCGCCTCCGCAGGCAGGTCCTTCCCCTCCCCGCGTCCAACTTACCCCCGCACCTCGGTCAACGAAAGGACCCCTCCATGCCCACCAACGATAGCCCGCGCGAGCGCTTGCTCATGGACCCCGAATGGCGCTTTCACCGCGGCGACGATGCCCCACCGGATCTGGAGAACGACCACGCCGATACTTACACCTCGGCCATGGCCGGGGCCGCCGCGGGCTTCGCTGGGCTCGAATTCGACGACTCCTCCTGGCGCTTGCTCGACTTGCCGCATGACTTTGCCGTCGAGGGCACCTTCCACCCCGACAACAACCTCGACCATGGCTTTCTCCCCACCGGGATTGCCTGGTACCGCAAGACCTTCTCTTTGCCGGAGGAGGACCTGGGCTGTCGTCTGTCCCTGGCCTTCGACGGCGTGTACCGCAACTGTACCGTCTGGGTCAACGGCCATGTCATGCGCACCCACTCCAGCGGCTACATCGGTTTCCGCTACGATATCACGGACATTGCCGTCTACGGGGGCACCAACGTCGTGGCTGTGCGGGTGGACGCCACCGAGTTCGAGGGCTGGTGGTACGAGGGCGCCGGTATCTACCGCCACGTTTGGCTGGAGAAGACCAACTCGGTGCGCCTCGCACCGGACGGGGTGTTCGTCCATACCGACGTTCTCGATACCGGTTGCGCCGCGGTGACTGTCCATACCACCCTGGAGAACTACCGGGCGGAGGATTGCCCCTGCGTGGTGACTGCGGCCATACTCGATGCCGAAGGGCGGGAGGTTGCCGGTGGTGAGATGGCGGGGGTCGCGACGGAGTCCGGGCCGGTCACGCTTGCCCAAGCGATCCCCCTCGACTCGCCCCACCTGTGGGACGTGGGCGACCCTTACCTCTACACCCTCCGCACCACCGTCGTGTGCGGGGAGGAGGTCGCCGACTGCCTGAGCACCACCTTCGGCGTGCGCACCTTCCACTGGGACGCGGACCAGGGCTTCTTCCTCAACGGCCGCCCGCTCAAGCTCAAAGGCACCTGCAACCACCAGGACCACGCCGGGGTCGGCGTCGCCGTGCCCGACGCGGTGCAGGAGTACCGCATCCGTCGTCTGAAGGACATGGGCGGCAACGCCTACCGCTGCGCGCACAATCCCCCCACCCCGGAGCTACTCGACGCCTGCGATCGGCTGGGGATGCTGGTGATGGACGAGAACCGCCACCTGGACTCCACCCCCGAGCGCTTGGAGGACTTGCGCGCGCTAATCTGCCGCGACCGCAACCATCCGTGCGTCTTCCTCTGGTCGCTGTTCAACGAGGAGGCCCTGCAAGGCAGTGAGCGCGGCGCCCGCATCGCGGCGACCCTGAAGCGCGAGATCCTCAAGCTCGACCCCACCCGCCTCGTCACCGCCGCCATGAGCGGCGGCTGGGAGGGCCCCACCTCCGCGATCCTGGATGTGGAGGGCTACAACTACTCGATCCCCGGCTACGACAAATACCACGCCGAGCATCCGCAGCAGCCCATGTTCGGGAGCGAAACCTGCAGCACCGTCACCACCCGCGGCATTTACGCCAACGACTCGGAGACGGGTTACCTGCAGGCCTACGACCTGAACCATCCGGGCTGGGGTTCCTTCGCTGAGCCGGGCTGGAAGGCCATCGCCGACCGCCCCTTCATGGCCGGCACCTTCATCTGGACCGGCTTTGACTACCGCGGTGAGCCCTCCCCCCACAAGTGGCCCTGCATCAACTCGCACTTCGGCATCCTGGACACCTGTGGGTTCCCTAAGGACAACTTCTTCTACTACCAGGCTTGGTGGACCGAGCAGCCGGTATTGCACCTCCTGCCCCACTGGAACTGGCCGGAGCGCCTGGGAGAGGAGGTCCCGGTCTGGGTGCATACCAACTGCGACGTGGTGGAACTGTTCCTTAACGGAACCAGCCTGGGCGCCCAGTCCGTGGAGCGCAACGGGCATCTGGAGTGGCAGGTCAAGTACGCCCCGGGCCGTCTAGAGGCGCACGGCCTCAAGGACGGGGAAGAGGTAGCCGTGGAGGTCAGGGAGACCAGCGGGCCCGCGACGCAGATCGCCCTGACGCCCTATGGCAAGGAATCCCTGCGCGCCGACGGCGAGGGCACGGCGGTGATCTGGGTCTCGCTCCACGATGCCCAAGGGCGGCTGATCCCCACTGGCGACGACGAGGTCCGCTTCGCGGTGAGCGACAACGCGAAGATCATCGGCGTCGGTAACGGCGACCCCTCCAGCCATGAGCCCGACAAGTCCAACCGTCGGCGCGCCTTTAACGGTTGGTGCCAGGTCCTCGTGCAGGCGGGGCGGGAAGCGGGGGAGATCACCCTCACGGCCCGCGGGGTCGGCTTGCTCCCGGCCACCTTGACCATCCCGGTCGAGCCGTGCGAGCCGCGCCCGGCGGTCTTCAGTGTGCGCCACGGAATGGAGCTGTCCACCTGGCGCGTCTCTCCGGTTAGTGATACCGAGCCCGCTGGCGACCTGCGCCCGCAGGACTACGATATGAACAGCTGGCAGCAAATCGCCATCGGGGGGCAGTTCCAGAACGTGTTCCCCGAACAAGGCGGGTGGGTTGCCTTCTTTACCGAGGTGACTGCGCCCCAGTATGACCCGGCCCGCGAGCGCCTGGCCCTACGCATCCCGGACGCCGTGGGCAGCGCCAAGATCTACGCGGGCGGCGCCCTCGCCGGTACGCACACCGAGCACGGCCACGCTTTCACCGTGCCTCTAGACAACGTCGTCCCCGGCGCGCCCTGCGCCCTGCTTATCGTCCTGCGCGCCGAGGGCAAGTGGGGCGGGATCATCGGCCCAGTGACCGTGGAGCGCCTCGCTCACTAGCTTCGCTTCCGCGCGGGGCGGGCTTCCAGCCCGCCCTCCCCTGAACAGGCGGCTCCCGTGGCGAGCTGGGAAGCTTTGCGCATCGCCATGCGCTAAGCCCCAGGCGGGAAAGGCCTGCTTGGACGTACCCCTGGGCCCGGCCGTCGTCATGGCGGCGGCGGAGCACACGCGCGGTAGATGAGGGGGAGAGTCGGCCCGCCCAACATATCGCTATGGCTTCATCTTTCTCCAACTCAGACCGCGGCCTGAAGTTCGCCCTGCGGGCTTTGTGGTCGCGCAACTATCGGTTGTTCTTCCTCGGGCACGGCGTCTCGCTGACCGGGACCTGGATGCAGCGCGTCGCCATGGCCTGGCTGGTCTACGACCTGACCAATTCCGCCTTCTTGCTGGGGTTTATCGGCTTCCTGTCCATGCTCCCCACCTTCCTCATCTCTCCCTTCGCCGGGGTACTCATCGACCGCTGGAACCGGCACCGGGTGATCGTGATCACGCAGGCGCTGGCCATGCTCCAGGCCTTCATCCTGGCCGGGCTGGTGCTGGCCGGGCTGGTGACGCCGCAGAACGTGGTCGGGGTGCTGGTGGTTCTGAGCGTCTTCCTGGGCGTGGTCAACGCCTTTGACATGCCGGCGCGGCAGGCTTTCGTGGTGGAGATGGTCGAGCGGCGGGAGGACCTGCCCAATGCTATTGCCCTGAATTCGTCCATGTTCAACGGGGCGCGGCTCCTCGGCCCGACGGTAGCGGGAGTGGCGGTGGCGACCGTGGGGGAGGGGTGGTGCTTCCTCCTCAACGGGATTAGCTACGTGGCGGTGATCATGGCCCTCCTGGCCATGCGGGTGGCGCCGCACAAGCCTCGGCCCCAGCGGCGTGTGTGGCTGGAGTTGGGCGACGGCTTCCGCTACGCCTTCGGCTTCCCGCCCATCCGGGCGCTGCTGCTGCTGGTGGGCTGGACCAGCCTGGTGGGGATGCCGTACGCCGTGCTGATGCCGGTCTTTGCCACCCAGGTCTTCGGTGGGGATGCGCGCACCCTGGGGTACCTCATCGCCGCGCCGGGAGTGGGGGCGCTGCTGGGGGCGACGTACCTGGCCTCGCGGCAGCATGTGGCGGGGCTGGGGAGGGTGATCGTCATCGCCATCATCGCCTTCGGCCTGAGCCTGGTGGGGTTTGCGCTGACCGGGCGGCTGCTGGTGGCGCTGCCGCTGTTGATGGTGGCGGGACTGGGGATGATGGTGCAGATGGCCTCCAGCAATACCATCCTGCAGACGCTGGTGGAGGACGACAAGCGAGGGCGGGTGATGTCGCTATACGCGATGACCTTCGCGGGGATGGGCCCCTTCGGGAGCCTGCTGGCAGGGAGCCTGGGGCACACGCTGGGGGTGCAGACGACGGTGATGCTCAGCGGGGCCTGCTGCCTGCTGGCGGCGGTAGTGTTCCTGCTGAGTCTGCCCAAGCTGCAGCGGCTGGCAGGCCCCATCTACGGCATCAAGGACATCATGCCCGGCGTAGGGGACTTGACCGGGCACGAACAGGTGCCGAACCCACCGGAGGAGTGAGGGCAAGACTTCAGATGGAAAACGGAGGGTGGGCCGTGTAGAGCGTGGGGCTTCCGGGTCCCCGGAAGCTTCCGGTTCCTGGGGGGCGGTGGACGGTGGCCTACCGGGGGCGTCAGTTGTCCCCTGACGGCGAGGGCGCAGGCTACGTAGATGCTGTATCTCTGAGATCCCTCCCCGAGGTGCGAAGCTGGGGCGATGAGTCTGGCAGGGACAACAACGAGGAGGGGGACCAACGAGGGGTGGGAGGCGTCGTATGGGAATGGAAAGCGTGGGGCCTGGCACGCGGGAAAGGCGCTTGACATGAGCTAGCGGACTTGGTATAGTAACATTCTGTCGTTGATCCTGTTAGACTACCAAAAAGGTATGAGGTAAGAACCAATCCCCCATGAATCACGCGGTGAAGGCCGTCGGCCCGCGGGCGTTCGTGCTGTCACCGTGTCTGGGGGGTCTGTGTGTCTGGGGAAATGGAGGGTCGATAAACAATACACGATGAACGATAAGTGGGCCCAGGCGCTGTGGCTTCGCGTTTTCTCCTCCGACGTTTATCGATTATCGTTTATCGATTCCCCCCCCGACCCCTCCCCTAAGGAGAGAGCCTTCTGACTATGGTGGATAGAGCAGCGGTAATGGAGCGGCTGCGCCGCAAGTACCACGAGATTCTGCCCCTGCCCAACCTGACGCAGATCCAGACCGAGTCGTATAGGTGGTTCCTGGATCGGGGCATGCACGAGCTCTTCCAGCACTTCTCCCCGATCGAGGACTACACGGGCAACCTGGCCCTGGAGTTCCTCGACTACCGCTTGGGTGAGCCCAAGCGGACCGAGGCAGAGTGCCGGGAGGCCGACGTGACGTACGATGCCCCCATGTACGCCAAGGTGCGGCTGGTGGATAAGGAGTCCGGGGAGATCAAGGAATCCGAGATCTACCTGGGCGAGCTGCCGGTCATGACCGACCGAGGGACCTTCATCATCAACGGGGCGGAGCGCGTGGTCATCAGCCAGCTCTCGCGCTCGCCCGGGACGTACTTCCGCGATACCATCGACAACTCCGGACGGGTGCTGTACTCGGCCCAGGTGATCCCGGCCGAGGGCGCCTGGACGGAGATCGCCACCGCGGCTAGCGGGTCCATCGGGGTGAAGATCGGGCAGACCCGACGCTTCCCGGTGACTACACTGCTGCGGGCCTTTGACTGGTTCGACGAGGGTGCGGAGGAGGACTCGGGGGTGCCGCGGACCGGGACCAATCAGGAAATCCTAGAGTGCTTTGGCGAGCACCGGCGGCTGGATATCAAGGACCTTATCAAGTCCTTCACCCGCAGCGAAGAGCGGGGGATGCCGGGCGGCGAGGGGTACCAGGTGTACTACTCGCTGGATGCAATCACCGGCCCGCACGGCGAGACGGTGGTGGAGGCTTACGAGTACTTAAGCGAGAAGGCGGCCCGGACGCTGCGGCAGATGGGCCGGCAGCAGGTGCGGGTGTTGGAGGTGCCTTTCGAGATCCACGCGACCTTGCTGGAGGACGACGCCAGCAGCAACAAGGAAGGGCTGCTGCGGTTCTACACCAAGATTCGGCCGGGCGATGCGGCGACGGTGGAGAGCGCCGAGAGCCTGATGCAGGCGTACTACCTGGACATCAAGCGCTACGACCTGTCCCGGGTAGGGCGGTACAAGGTAAGCCAGAAGCTGGGGCAGCCGTTGAATCTGGACGAGCGGAGCCTGACGCGGCGGGACATGGTGGCGATCATCCGGTACCTGCTGGCGCTAACCAACGGCGAGGGCGAGCTGGACGACATCGACCACCTGCAGAACAAGCGGGTCCGGGCAGTGGGCGAGCTGTTGCAGGCGCAGTTGCGGACGGGGTTCTTCCGCATGGAGCGGGTGGCGCGGGAGCGGATGACCAGCCTGACGCCGGAGGAGATCAACCCAGTTTCGGTCATCTCCATCAAGCCGTTGGCGGCCGCCATCAACTCGTTCTTTGGCAGTGGGCAGCTCTCGCAGTTCATGGACCAGATCAACCCGCTGGCGGAGTTGGCGCACGAGCGACGATTGTCGGCCCTGGGGCCGGGAGGGTTGTCCAAGCAGAGCGCGAAGCTGGAGGTCCGCGACGTACACCACAGCTACTACGGGCGAATCTGCCCGATTGAGACTCCCGAAGGTCCGAACGTCGGCCTGATTGGGTACTTGGCGCTGCACGCG
The DNA here is from genome assembly GCA_029821755.1 of Candidatus Zipacnadum vermilionense. Taxonomy (GTDB): domain Bacteria; phylum Armatimonadota; class Zipacnadia; order Zipacnadales; family Zipacnadaceae; genus Zipacnadum; species Zipacnadum vermilionense. The sequence goes on from JALGSV010000049.1 coordinate 10,001, forward strand.
CGGCTCAACGAGTTCAGCTTCATCGAGACGCCGTATCGCAAGGTCGTGGGTGGCAAGGTAACCAATGAGGTGGCTTACCTGAGCGCCGAGGAGGAGGAGAAGTACCGTATCGCTTCCTCCGGCGAGTTGCTGGACAAGGATGGGCAGTTCACCAATAACCTGATCCAATGCCGCTACCGGGGGGGCTTCCCGCAGATGGAGCCGAAGGAAGTGGACTACGTGGACGTGTCGCCGCGGCAGGTGTTTTCCGTGGCCACGGCGATGATCCCCTTCCTCGAGCACAACGATGCGGTGCGGGCCCTGGCGGGCTCGAATATGCAACGCCAGGCGGTGCCGCTGCTGACGACCGAGCAGCCGCTGGTGAGCAGCGGGCTGGAGCGGGCCTCGGCGGTGGACTCCAACGCCGTCACCATCGCCACGGGCGACGGGGTAGTGACGGAGGCCGACGCGGACCATATCAAGGTGGCCTACGACGCGCAGGGCGAGGCTGAGTATCGCCTGAAGAAGTTCATGCGGACCAACATGGGCACCTGCGCCAACGAGCACCCACGGGTCGCTCCGGGGCAGCGGGTGAAAGCGGGCGACACGCTGATCGACGGCTGCGCTTCGCAGGGCGGGGAGCTGGCGCTGGGCAAGAACCTGCTGGTGTGCTACCTGCCCTTTGAGGGCTACAACTACGAGGACGCGGTGCTGATCAGCGAGCGCGTGGTGCGCGACGACCTGCTCAGCTCGGTCCACATCGAGCGGTATGAGTGCGAGGCGCGGGACACCAAGCTGGGGCCGGAAGAGATCACCCGGGACATCCCCAACGTCGGCGAGGATGCGTTGCGCAACCTGGACGAAATGGGCACGGTACGGGGGGGAGCAGAGGTAGCCGCCGAGGACATCCTGGTCGGCAAGGTGGCCCCCAAGGGCCGCTCCGAACTCACCGCAGAGGAGAAGCTCGTCATCGCCATCTTCGGCAAGAAGGCTGAGGAGATGCGGGACGTGTCGTTGCGGGTGCCGCACGGGCAGAAGGGTATCGTCATCGGGACGCGCACCTTCAGCCGCTTCAAGTATGAGTGCAAGGGATGTGGCGCCGAGTTTGGCTACGGCAAGACGCCGGAGCACCAAGAGTGCGAGCGCTGCGGTGGGCACCTGAAGGCCATCGCGCCGGACGAGCTTAAGCCGGGCGTGAACCAGATGGTACGGGTGTTTGTGGCCCAGCGCCGGAAGGTGACGGTCGGGGACAAACTGACCGGGCGGCATGGGAACAAGGGCGTCATCTCGCGGATCATGCCGATGGAGGATATGCCCTACCTGGCCGATGGGACACCAATCGATGTGTGTCTGAACCCGCTGGGTGTGCCCTCGCGGATGAACATCGGCCAGATTCTGGAAGTGCACCTGGGCTGGGTCGCCAACTACCTGGGCGAGCGGTTTGAGACGCCCGTCTTTGAAAGCTTCTCGTCCGAGGAGATCAAGGCGGGGATGGCGCTGGTGGCCGAGGAAATGCAGCGGCGCGCGCTGCAGGAGTATGCCCAGAGCCACCTGGCAGAGATCGGCGAGGATCTGCAGACTGACGAGCCGGTAGAGGCGATGCGCGAGGAGCTGATCCGGCGGCTGACCGAGCAGCCGGAGGAGGTGCTGGACGAGAAGGCGGAGTGGTTGTCGATCGACGAAGCCGCCTGGAGCAAGCTGCATGACGCGCCGGCCCGGGCGGAAGCGGTCGTGGCGCGGGTGGAGAAGCTCGCCCAGCAGAAGGCACAGTACGACCCGGAGACGGGGCGGGCGACCCTGTACGACGGGCGCACCGGCGAGTCCTTCGACCAGCCGGTGTGCATCGGGTACATGTACATCCTCAAGCTGCATCACTTGGCCGAGGACAAGATCCACGCACGCTGCACCGGTCCGTATTCGCTGATCACTCAGCAGCCGCTGGGCGGTAAGGCGCAGATGGGTGGGCAGCGCTTCGGAGAGATGGAAGTGTGGGCGCTGGAGGCGTACGGGGCAGCCTATGCCCTGCGGGAGATGCTGACCATCAAGTCGGACGACGTGCAGGGGCGGGTGCAGACGTACGAGTCCATCGTGAAGAACGAGAACATCCAGGAGCCGGGGATACCGGAGTCGTTCAAGATTCTGGTGCGGGAGATGCAGAGTCTGGCGTTGTCGGTGGAGGTGGAGGGGAGAGACGGGAATCCGCTGGACTTGAATAGCGATACAGAGACGTACGGGGGACGCTGAACGGCGGCTAACGGCGGGGCATGTAGGGGCGACCTGCCCATCGGGATGGGCTTGGTGGTCACCCCGGGGGAGCCTCACCGCCCTGCCCCTCTCTCTGCGCACCGCAGGTGCGCAAGCAGGAGAGGGGGGAGAGAAGGATTGACTCCACCCTCCCCTCCAGGAGGGTCGTCGGCGCGATAGCGCCGGCGGGGTAGGAGTCGCACCGGCGAGACGCCGGTGCTGCCGAGAATGCGGGCGGGAAGCCCGCGCCCTACAGAAGTAAGCAACCGAAGGTAATTCGGAGGCGAGAGACCTTGGCAGTATCTACTACTGATTTCGAAGCGATCATCATCGGGCTGGCAGCACCCGCGGAGATCGAGCGGTGGTCCTACGGCGAAGTGAAAAAGCCGGAGACCATCAACTATCGCACGTATAAGCCCGAGCGCGATGGACTGTTCTGCGAGCGCATCTTCGGGCCTTCCCGCGACTGGGAGTGCCATTGCGGGAAGTACAAGAAGATCAAGTTCAAGGGCATCGTCTGCGACCGCTGCGGCGTCGAGGTGACCCGGCGCAAGGTGCGGCGCGAACGGCTGGGGCACATCGCCCTGGCCTCCTCCGTGTGCCACTCGTGGTACCTCAAGGGCAGCCCCAGCCCCATCAGCCTGCTGCTGGACATGTCCACCCGGCTGCTGGAAGAGGTCGTCTACTTTGCCTCCTACATCGTTACGCAAGTGGATCGGTCGCTCATTGACGAGAACCAGGCGCTGATTATCGAGGCCGTGGAGGAAGAGATCGAGGCCCTCACGCAGCGCGGGGAAGCGGCGGTGCAGGACCTGCGGCAAAAGTATGAGGAGGGCCTGGAGCGCCAGGCGCGGTTGGCAGCCGAGGGCGAGGAGGAGCCCGAGGAGTACGAGGAGCTGTTCGGGGTCCGGCGGGAGCCGTCCACGACGATCATGACCGAGGAGGAGCTCTCCCGGCGCATCCAGCAGCAGACCGAGCTGGCGGCGCGGGAGATCGAGGAGCTACAGCGCGCGCAGGAATTGCTGTTTGGTCTGAGCGTCAAGCAGCTCGTCTCGGAGATGGAGTTCCGGCGCCTGCAGAAGCTGGCCGAGGTGTGCGCCCGCAAGCTGGGGGCGGAGTTCCGCGGTGTCTTCCACGCCGGGCTGGGCGCCGAGGCGGTGCAGGAGCTGCTCTCGCAAGTTGACCTGGAGGAATTGGTCCGGGAACTGCGCCAGGAGATCGAGGAGAGCGGCGGGGCGCGGCAGGCGCGGGCGGTCAAGCGGCTGAAGGTAGCCGAGGCCTTGCGCAACTCCAAGAACCGGCCCGAGTGGATGGTGCTCAGCGTGGTGCCGGTGCTGCCGCCGGAGCTGCGACCGATGGTGCAGCTCGACGGTGGGCGCTTTGCCACCTCCGACTTGAACGACCTGTACCGGCGCGTCATCAACCGAAACAACCGACTGCGCCGAATCATGGAGATTAACGCCCCGGACTCGATCATCAACCACGAGCGCCGTCTGCTACAGGAAGCCGTGGATGCCCTCATCGACAACAGCCGGCGGCGTCGACCGGTCACGGGCTCCAACCGCCGGCCGCTTAAGTCGCTGTCGGACATGCTCAAGGGCAAGGAAGGGCGCTTCCGCAAGAACCTGCTGGGCAAACGCGTGGACTACTCCGGTCGCTCGGTTATCGTAGTCGGGCCGGAGTTGAGCCTGCACCAATGCGGGCTGCCGCGCGAGATGGCGCTGGAGCTATTCAAGCCGCACGTCATGAGCCGGCTGGTGGACCAGGGGCTGACTAGCAACATCAAGACGGCCAAGCGGATGGTGGACCGCATGCGGCCGGAGGTGTGGGACGCGCTGGAGGAAGTGACCGAGGGCTACCCGGTCCTGCTCAACCGTGCCCCGACCCTGCACCGGCTGGGCATCCAGGCGTTTGAGCCGGTGCTGATTGACGGCAAGGCCATCCAGCTTCACCCGCTGGTCTGCCAGGCCTTCAACGCGGACTTTGACGGCGACCAGATGGCGGTCCACGTGCCGCTGTCGGCGCACGCGCAGGCGGAGGCGCGGCTACTGATGCTGGCCTCTCACAACCTGTTCAAGCCGGCGGATGGCAGTCCCATCGCCCAGCCGCTGTATGACATCGTCCTGGGCTGCTACTACATGACTCAGGAGAACCCGCACGGGCTGGGGGCGGGGCACATTTTCGAGAGCACCGAGGCGGTCATCTCGGCATACGAGAACCGCCAGGTGGACCTGCATGCCCCGGTCGGGGCGCGGGTGGCGGAGACCTTCATCGAGGTTACCGATGGGAACGGGGAGCCGGTGGAGATTGACGCACAGCTGCAGGCCGAGTTGCGGCGGGCGGCGGCGTTAACGGCCTTCGACGAGCACCCGCCGCATGAGCGGATGGTGGAGTTCACCCTCACCGACGAAATGATCGATGAAGCCCAGCAGCGGGTCGGGGCCAGCGGCTTTGAGGAGCATCCGACCGACAAGTTCGAGTGGATGGCCTGGGGCACCCAGCGGATGGCGGCCGACGCCTGTCTGGAGGGGCGCTGCTTTGCGGGCGTGCACTTCAAAGTGGGAATCAAGCGGCACGTGCTGAATACCACCGTGGGCCGGGCGATCTTCAACCACTACCTGCCGCTGGACATGCCCTACATCAACCACGACGTGGCCAAGAGCGAACTGGCGGAACTGGTCTCGCAGTGCTACCGGACGTACGGACAGGGGCGGACAGCGCAGTTGCTGGACGACCTCAAGACCCTGGGCTTCCGCTTCGCCACGCGGTCGGGGCTGAGCATCTGCATCGCCGACACCGACGTACCGACGGAGCGGGAGAAGATCATCGCCCGCGCCGAGCGGGAGGTGCAGCGGATCAATCGGCAGGCCAGAGACGGGATCATCACCGACGACGAGCGCGAGCAGGAGGTGCTGCGGCAGTGGCAGCGGGCCGGGGACAACATCGCCGACCAGATTCTACAGAATATCAGCACCTTTAACTCAATCTGGATGATGACCAACTCCGGGGCGCGTGCCAACCGGTCGCACATCTCGCAGATAGCCGGGATGCGCGGGCTGATGAGCGACCCCTTCGGACGGCTGATCGAGGACCTGCCGGTGAAGAGCAACTTCCACGAGGGGCTCAACATCCTGGAGTACTTCGTCTCCACGCACGGGGCGCGCAAAGGTCTGGCGGACACCGCCCTGCGTACCGCCGACGCGGGTTACCTGACCCGGCGTCTGGTGGACGTGTCGCAGGAGGTCATGATTCGCGCGGACGACTGCGGCACCACCGAGGGCGTGGAGGTCCATCCCATCTGGGAGCGGGAGCTGCACTGCCCGGAGTGCGGGGCGGAGGACTTTCAGCGGACCGGAGTGTGCGCGTACTGTGAGTCGGAACTGCCGACCATCGGCGATGACGAGATCATGGAGACGCTGCAGGAGCGGACCACTGGCCGCGTGCCGGCGGTCGATATTCTGGACCCGCGAACGAACGAGGTGCTGGTGGCGGCGGGGCGGGAGATTGATGAGCGTCTGGCCGGGATCATTGTGGAGGCGGGGATCAAAGCAGTGCTCATTCGCTCGCCGCTGACTTGCCGGCTGCGCCACGGGATCTGCGCCAAGTGCTACGGCCGCGACCTGGCCACCCATCGGTCGGTGGAGGTCGGCACCGCAGTAGGGATCGTGGCCGCCCAGTCCATCGGCGAGCCGGGGACGCAGCTTACTATGCGGACCTTCCACTACGGCGGTGTTGCGGGTGAGTACATCACCGGTGTGGCCGACGTAAAGAAGCGCAAGCAGCAGGCGCTGCGCAGCCTGAACGACGACATCGGCCAAGGGCGCGTGTCTCTGGACGCTGTGGGGGGCAGCGGCCGGGCGCGACGCAAGGCGATCAAGGAAATGCTCAAGGTGCTGGAGACCTCCGTCCACGGGCTGCTGCGCGTAGTGGAGTTGTTCGAGGCGCGTACCCCCAAGGGCCAGGCCATCACCGCCCAGATCGACGGACGGGTGGCCGAGATTCAGACCAAGGGTCTGCGCACGGTGGTGATCCACTCCGAGCAGTCGCTGGAGGACCTGGACTCCATCCGGGGCGAGACCCTGGCGGAGGATACCATCGGACCGGGCGGAGAGCTGCTGGCCCGCGCCGGGGCGAAGTTGCTCAAGAAGGTGCGGGACCGGCTGGCGAAGGCCGGCGTGGAGAAGGTCAAGATCACGACCTCCCACTTGGTGCCGCACCGCGGCGAGCTGTTCGTGCGGGAGGGCACCGAGGTTCATGCTGGCGATCGCTTGACCGGGGGGCCGGTGGATCCCGAGTCGATCCTGCAGAAGAAGGGCATTCGCGGCGTGCAAGACTACCTGGTACGCGAGATTCAGGCGGTCTACCGCGCGCAGGGCGTGTCCATCAACGACAAGCACATCGAGACGATAGTGTCGCAGATGCTGCGGCGGCGCAGTATTGTGGACCACGGCGACACCCGGTTCTTGCCGGGGGAGGTTGTGGACCGGTTCGACTTCGCCGACGAGAACGAGCGAGTACGGCGGCTGGGCGGCCAGCCGGCTATCGCCGAACCGATGCTGCTGGGGATCACACAGGCCTCGCTGGCGACCGACAGCTTCCTGTCGGCGGCCAGCTTCCAGCGCACCACGCGCGTACTAAGCGAGGCGGCTTGCGAGAACCGGCGCGACCCGCTGCTGGGCCTCAAGGAGAACGTCATCATCGGGCGCCTGATCCCGGCGGGCAGCGGCATGCCGCGGCACCGGGACCGGAAAATCACGTTCCACCCGGATGTCGAGGAGGAACTGCGGCCGCGACCGCGGGATGTTCTGCCCGAGACCGATGCCATGCAGGCCCTGCTGGAGGAGATCGAGGCAGCGCGGGGCCTGGCCGGTGAGGAGGACCTGAAGCTGATTGGGGAGGAGTTCCTCGAAGAGGAGATACCGGAAGCGGTGGAGGAGGAAGCGGCGGAGAAGTAGAGGGCTTCACCCCCTAACCCCCTCCCCTGACAGGAGAAGGGGAATAGGAAGGCCTCACCTTGCAGGCCGGACCGCGAACGTGTGGAAAAGTCGGGAAAATGGCGGAGAAATCGGCAGATCCCCTTGACAGGGGGAGAAGCAATCGGTATAGTAATCCTCGCTCTCGTTAAGCGTAGAGTCGTGCAGGCTCTGCGAACTGGCGAGGGGACAGACAATACGGGTGGCGGTTGGGGTTGGAATACAGACTGGGCTTGCCCGCGCATCAGGCGAGCCGGTCATCAGTAGCCAAGGGGGCTGAAGCAATAGCAGGACCTCATTGAGGTAGCTTCGCCATATAGAAGTTAGGAACCACCAGGGGCCCCTCCCATGACTGATGCCGGGGGGCCTTTTTGCGTCTGCGGACGGAGCCAACCCCCCCTGTCCCTTCTCCCTCACGGGAGAGATGATGAAGAGGACGCGGGCTGGACAACCCGCGCCCCGCGGAGAGCACACAGGAGGCAGCGCGTGCCGACGATCAACCAGTTGGTCCGTAAGGGCCGCGAGAAGAAAGAGAAGAAGATGAAGACCCCGGCGCTGAAGGTGGCGTGGAACGCCCTCAAGCGCAAGGGAAAGATGGTGGATGGCGCGCCGCAGCGGCGTGGAGTGTGTACCCGCGTCTGGGCGCAAACCCCCAAGAAGCCGAATTCCGCCCTGCGCAAGTGCGCCCGCGTACGCATGTTCAACCGGCAGGAAGTCACCGCCTACATCCCGGGCGAGGGCCATAACCTGGCCGAGCACTCAATTGTCCTGGTGCGCGGTGGCCGGGTGAAGGACCTCAACTCGGTGAAGTATCACGTCATTCGTGGCACCCTGGATGCCGCTGGCGTTGACGGTCGCAAGACCTCCCGCTCGAAGTACGGTACGAAGAAGGTTAAGGCGGTAGGCAGATAGGTTTACCAGAGACGCTCCTCGCAGGACGAGTGGCGTCTCGTTTGGTGTTGGACACCGGTCTAGAGACCGGTGCCACTGAAGCAGGCTTCAGGCCTGTCTCATGAAGAGAATGAGGTGCAAGTAGATGGCACGAAAGGGCGAAGCCACACGCCGCAAGCCCTATCCGGACCCGGTGTTCAAGAGTCCGGTGGTAACCGGCTTCATCAACTACATGATGAAGGGCGGCAAGAAGAGCACAGCCGAGCGCATCTTCTACAGCGCTATGGGGATCGTCGGGGAGAGTGCCCAGCACAACCCGACTGAGGTCTTCCAGCAGGCTGTGTACAACCTCACGCCGGAGCTGGAGGTCCGCCCGCGACGGGTGGGGGGCGCCACCTATCAGGTGCCGATAGAGGTAAACGCGCGGCGGCGGTTCATGCTGCCGATCCGCTGGTTGATCCGGGCAGCGCGCGCTCGCAACGAGCGAACGATGGCCGAGCGGCTGGCTGGGGAGATCCTGGATGCCGCCAACCGCGAGGGCGCAGCCATACGCCGGCGCGATGAAGTACACCGGATGGCCGAGGCGAACAAGGCGTACGCACATTACCGGTGGTAGGGGGGCCTCACCCCCTGTCCCCTGTCCTTGCAGGAGAGGGGTTGGCGAGACCCAGGCATGGAAACCTGCGCTAGCCGGACACACTAAGCCTACCCCTGCGCACGCAGGCGCGTGCGGTCCCCTCGCTTAACACGAGGCGACGGGGAGGAGAATGCTGGATAAGTAAGTGGTAAGTATGGCCGCGGATAGGGAACTGGCGAGAACTAGAAACATCGGGCTGGCGGCGCACATCGACGCGGGTAAGACTACCACGACCGAACGGATGCTGTTCTACTCCGGTCGGGTACATCGCATGGGCGAAGTTGACCACGGCGATGCGACCATGGACTGGATGCCGCAGGAAATGGAGCGGGGGATTACCATCACCTCCGCCGCCACAGCCTGCGAATGGCGTGAGCACCGCATCAATATCATCGACACGCCGGGGCACGTTGACTTTACCGCCGAGGTAGAACGGTCGTTGCGGGTGCTGGATGGCCTGATCCTGGTGGTGTGCGGTGTGGGCGGGGTGCAGCCGCAGACGGAGACGGTCTGGCGGCAAGCCAACAAGTACAACGTCCCGCGCGTGGTCTTCATCAACAAGTTGGACCGGCTGGGCGCTGACTTTCACGATGCGCTCCACCAGATGCGCAGTAAGCTGCAGGCGCCGGTGGTGGCGGTGCAGATTCCCATCATGGTCGATGACCGCTTTGAGGCGCTCGTAGACCTGGTGACGATGCGGGCGGTGCGGTGGACGGACGAGTTAGGCGAGAAAACAGAGCACTTTGACATCCCGGACTCAGTACGGCCAGTAGCGGAGATGTTCCACGAGCACCTGCTGGTGAGCGTGGCCGACGAAGACCCCGTGCTGGCCGATAAGTACCTCTCCGGTGAGCCGCTGACCGAGGATGATATCCGTATCGGGCTGCGCGAGGGCACGGTGCGGGGCGACCTCATTCCCGTACTGTGTGGTACGGCCTTCAAGAAGCGAGGCGTCCAGTTGCTGCTGGATGCAGTGGTGGACTACCTGCCGTCTCCGCTCGAGGTGCCGGAGGTCATCGGCATAAACCCCAAGACCGACGAGGAGGAGATCCGCCGTCCGGACCCAGCTGGGCCCTTTTGCGCGATCCTCTTCAAGGTCACGTCCGACCCGTTCGTGGGGCAGCTTTCGTACCTACGGGTGTATTCGGGCACCATTGAGAAAGGCAAGACGGTGGTCAACGCGACTACCGGCAAGCGGGAGCGGCTCTCGCGGTTGCTGCGAATGCACGCCAACCGACGCGAGGACGTGGACCGCATCTCGGTGGGCGACATCATCGCGGTGGTGGGGTTGGCCGGCTCGACGACTGGTGATACGCTGTGCGATCCCTCGCATCTGGTAATGCTGGAGAAAATCACCTTCCCGCGGCCAGTGATCTCGATGGCCATCGAGGCTAAGACCAAGGCTGACGAGGAGAAGTTGGCCGAGGCCCTGCAACGGATCACTGCGGAGGATCCCACCTTCAAGGTGCGGACCGACACCGAAACCGGGCAGCAGATCGTGGCGGGAATGGGGGAGCTGCACCTGGAGATCATCAAGGACCGGCTGCAGCGGGAGTTCGGCGTGGCGCCGAATCTGGGCAAGCCGCAGGTGGCGTACAAGGAGACTATCCAGGCCGCCGCCGAGGGCGAGGGACGCTACGTCAAGCAGACGGGCGGCCGCGGGCAGTACGGGCACGTGATCCTGCGCCTGGAGCCGGCTCCGGAGGCCGATGGCATTGAGTTTGAGTCGCGTTTGCGGGGCAACCGCCTCTCCCGCGACTGGATCCCGGCGATTAGGTCTGGCGTGCGGGATGCCGCGCAGTCGGGGAGCCTGGGCGGTTACCAGGTGGAGGGCGTGCGAGCGATCCTGCTGGACGGCACCGAGCACGATGTGGACTCGAGCGACATGGCCTTCAAGATTGCGGCCTCTATCGCCTTCCAGGAGGTCTACGCCAAGGCGCGGCCGGTGCTGCTGGAGCCGATCATGACGGTCGAGGTGGTCACGCCTGATGATTACATGGGCGAGATCATCAACGACCTGATCAGCCGACGGGCGGACATCGCCAACATCACGGAGGCCGCCGGACGGACCAAGGTGATTGATGCGCTGGTGCCGTTGGCGAGCATGTTCGGGTACTCGACTAGCCTACGCAACCTGAGTCAGGGACGGGCAACCTACACGATGCACCCGGACCGGTATCAGCCGGTCACAGCGATGGCTCAGGTGAGTCGGTAGTCGCGGAAGTCGGGAATGGAGACGTGGAGATATATCGCCGCGGAGCGGCAGGAGGTAGTGAGAGATGGCCAAGCAGAAGTTTGAGCGGACTAAGCCGCATGTAAATATCGGAACGATTGGGCACGTGGACCACGGGAAGACCACGCTGACCTCGGCGATCACCAAGTGTCTGGCCAACTCGGGCGAGGGCAAAGCCACGATCATGGAGTTCGACCAGATCGACTCG
>JALGSV010000050.1 GCA_029821755.1 Candidatus Zipacnadum vermilionense
AACCGCTTGGCGGCCGCCTTCCTGGTTTTCATCTTGTTCTTAGCCATGAGAACTCCTCGATTTCCGCGGGGGCGGGGCGCGGCACGAGTCCGCGCCCTACAAGGGGACAACGACGCCCCGGCCATACAGCCCGGGCGTCGCGGGAGAAACCTGGCAGCGAGGGCGTCGCCGGCTATTCCATTTCCGGTGGGATCAGTACCCTCTCTTTGCGCTTGGGCGTGGGCCTGCGCCTGGGTTCTTCAGCCGCTGCCTCGGGCTGGGGCTTCGGCTTGGCCGCCGGCTTCGCGGTCGCGGGACCTTTCTTGATCGCCTCGGCCTTGGGCCGCAGGAGCATGGTCATCTGCCGGCCCTCCATACGGGGGGCCATCTCGACCTCAGCCACCTCTTTGGTTGCCTCGATGAACTGGTTGAGCTGCTCGAGGCCCACTTCCTTGTGGCGCAACTCCGGCCCGCGGAAGATCACGTTGAACTTCACCATGTTCCCCTGCAAGAGGAACCGCATGGCGTTCTTGATCTTGAACGCCATGTCGTGATCATCGGTATTGGGGCGAACGCGGATCCCCTTGAGCTCAGTCTGGCTGGATTTCTTAGAGGCTTCCTTGGCCTTCTTCTGGGCCTCGTAGCGGAACTTGCCGTAGTCCATGATACGACAGACGGGCGGCTTTGCCGCGGGCGCGACCTCGATTAGGTCCAGGGACCAGTTCTCGGCTTCCTGGCGTGCCTGACCGAGGGCCATGACCCCCAACTGTTTGCCCTCGGGATCGATAACCCGGACCTGAGAAGAGCGGATTCGCTCGTTCACTCGATAGTTTCTGTTGCTTATTGGCTGCTCACCCCACGACAAGAAGGGGCGGCCCCACCGGCAGGCCGCTGTTACGGACGGTGAGGATAGCAGAGGAGCAGGTGCATGTCAAGGGTGAGGCGATGTTTTCGGGGAGGGCAAGCTTCGCTGTCGATCCCAGCGATGAGCGTGCCTATCCCCCGCCCAGACCGGGGAACACGATGGTCACCCCTAGCCACAGGCCCAGGCCCGATACCAACACCACACACCCCCAGGACAGCCAGTTGTACAGCCGCGAATTGGTGTACTTCCCCATCAGCCCGGTGCGGTTGATGAGGACCAGCATTAGCACCAACACCACGGGCAGGAGCAGGCCGTTGAGCACCTGGGAGAGGTACATGATTTGCAGCAGTGGGGCACCGGGAATAAGCACCAGTCCAGCCCCCAGCACGATCAGCAGCGTGTAGATGATGTAGAATTCCGGCGCCTCGTGGAACTGGCGATCCAGGCCGCGCTCCCAGCCGATGCCCTCCGTCACCTGGTAAGCCGTAGCCAACGGCAGAATGGAGGCGGCGAAGAGTGAGGCATTGAGCAGGCCCACCGCAAAGAGCGTGGCGCAGTATTTACCCGCCAGCGGGAACAGAGCCTGGGCCGCATCATCGATGCTGGCCACCCGCAGGCCTCGCGCGTGAATGGTCGTGGCGCAGACGGCGACGATGAAGAACACCACGATCATCGCGAAGATGCACCCGACCAGCACATCCATCCGCGTGTACTTGTAGTCCCTGGCAGTGATACCCTTGTCCACCACCGCCGCCTGCTGGTAGAACTGCATCCACGGAGCGATGGTGGTGCCCACGATGCCGATGAGCATGGCGACGTAGCCCGGCTGGGGCGACCATTGCGGCACCACCACCGCTCGGCCCACCTCCGCCCAGTCGGGACGGGCCAGGAACCCGGAAAGGGGGTACGCCAGGTAGAGCAGGCAGGCCGCCAGGAAGATCTTCTCCACGTTCTTGTAGGAGCCCTTGATGATGACCCACCAGACTATCAGGGCGGCTAAGGGTACGGCCAGGTAGCGGCTCACCCCGAAGATCTCGGCGCCGGAGGCGATGCCGGCGAATTCGCCCATGGTGTTGGCCAGGTTGGTAACCGCGACCGCCAGCAGCACCCAGAAGGTAAGCTTGAGGCCGAAATTCTCCCGGATCAGATCGGCCAGGCCCTTGCCGGTGATAGCCCCCAGGCGCGCCGACATCTCCTGGACGACAAACAGGAACAGGCCTACGGGGATGAGGGTCCACAGCGTGGTGAGCCCGTAGTTGCCGCCGGCCAGCGAGTAGGTAGCAATGCCGCTGGCGTCGTTGTCCACGTTCGCCGTGATGATCCCCGGCCCGATCAGGGCCAGGATGAGCACCAGCCGCGACCAGCGGCTCTTGGCTGTAGAGGAGAGGAAGAGCATGGTTCGGAGAGAGACGGCCGTGGAACGTGGAAGGTGGAACGTGGAAAACGGCTCGGAGGGTAGCGCGGGCTTCCAAGCCTGCGTCGCGTGTCGTACAGGCTTGGAAGCCTATGCTACCCCAGGGGTCGTTCCCCACGTTCCACCTTCCACGTTCCACTGTTTTAGTGCCTGGCAAAGGCCTTGGGAATCCGCTTCTTGAAGGAGGTAGGGATGACGGCATCAATCGCGTCGTCGGCCGTGACTATCCCCAGCAGACGGTTGTCGTCGTCGACGACCGGGAGGGCCAGAAGGTTATAGTGGGCTACCAGACGCGCTACGTCTTGCTGGGAGGCGTCAGGTGTAACGCTGACCATCTCCCGCACCATCAGGTCAGCCACGAGCATGTGGGGATCGGCGATGATGAGTTCGCGCAGTGAGAAGACCCCGACCAGCCGCCCCTCCGGGTCGATCACGTTCACGTAGTAGAGGTTGTCGATCTCCTGCGCCTCGGTGCGGACGATCTCCAGGGCCGCGCTGACGGTGATCCCCTGTGGCACCGACACTTGCTCCGGGGTCATCAGTCCGCCGGCGGAATCCTCGGGATAGGTCAGCAGATGCCGCAGGTCGGCGGCCTCCTCCGGCTCCATCAGGTCCAGCAGGGCGTCGGCGCGCTCCTGCGGCAGGTCGGCCAGCAGGTCGGCGCCGGTGTCGGGGGCCATCTCGTCGATCAGGTCCGCCGCCTGCTGGTCGGGCAGTTCATTGACGGCGGCGACCAGGGCCTCTGGCTCCATCTCCTGCATAGCATCCGCGGCGATCTCCTCCTCCATGGCGCCCAGAAAGGCGGCGCGCTCGGGGGCGGACAGCTCCTCGGCGATATCGGCCAAATCGGCGGGATGCATGCGCCGCAGCGCGTCCCGGCCGCGATCTACCCGCAGCTCATCCCCCTGGCCCTGGGCAGGCATGCGGACGTGCTCCCAGGCGATCAGGCGCTCGGGGAGATGCAAATGCAGCAGCCGCAGGAAACCGAGGGTGAAGTGCTCCCAGCCCAGGCGACGCAGCAGGCCGCGCGAGCCGATATCGGCGTGGGTGAGCAGGACGCGAGTGCCGACGGCGCCCAGCTTGAGGTCGTGGACACGCACCACGCGCTTGCCAGAGACGTCCACGATCTGCTTGTCCATCAGATCCTGCCGCAGGTGAATGTCGTCCTCGCAGGCCTGGGTGCGCGGCAGAGCTTCGCGGGTGGCGGACAGCCGCATCCCCTCCGCCGAGGCGGTGCGGATGGCCGTCCAGGGAACGTAGAGGGTCTCGTGGTCGCCCTCGGGGCGAACTGCGACAGAGGTGACCTCGGGAAAGCGTTCGTGCGGGCGCACCAGGACGTCATCCACGCGCCCGATTAGCTTGCCGTCAGCGTCGTAGACGCCGTAGCGCAACAGGGCCGAGAGATAGGCCTCTGCGAAGAATACCATCGCCGCTCACCGTCCTTGGTCCGCCGGCTACGAAAAAACCCCGCCGGATCAGAACCGGGCGGGGCTTACAGGAGCGGCAGCTTAGCGGCGCGCGCGGGCTAGCGCGCAGGCATGCGCAGAGCAGCCACCTCCGGAATACCCGCCGGTCGTGACCGCAGTCCTCGCCGGCGTTGATGAGGTGTGTCGTCCGTACTATGTGGTAAACTGGCGTCCATAGAACCCATCAGGAGAATGGTCTGGTGCGCTAGACCCCGCCGAGATTTTCCCGCGGCTGTGGGCCGACGGGGAGGGAGTCTGTGCGCTACTGTCGACCATCTCCGGGTACGACATCGGCGGTGGCAAGCAAGGCAACTGCACTTACAGAGCCGACGGCGTTATTTTAAGCGCCCAGGGGCATGGCGTCAAGCGCCCGGAGGAACCATCCCGGCGGGCGGAGCGTTATCTCCATCAGAGCCTGCGCCGCCTGGGAGCTGTTACCGAGCCGGCACCGACAGAGACACAGGCTGCGAAGCCTGTGCTACCTGAGGGGGAACCCAATCTTGCGACTGATGATTCTCGGCAGCGCGGCCGCGGAAGGCGTGCCGGCACTGTTCTGCGACTGTGAGACCTGCCACGAGGCCCGCCGACGCGGGGGGAAGGACCTGCGCCGTCGGACCGCCTACCTGTGGGACGACGTGCTGGTGGACCTGGGCCCTGACTTGTTCGGCCAGACGCTGGCCTTCGGGCTGGATCTCTCCCGTCTGCGCCATGTGCTGATTACGCACACTCACCACGATCACTTCCTGCCGGAGCACCTGAGGTTCCGCCGCTCGGGCTTATCCGTCGTCCCGGCCGACGCGCACCTGACCGTCTACGGCAACGAGGCGGTGCGGCGGGGCGTGGAGGCCTTGGGCTTACCGCTACCCGACCTGCGGGTGGACTGCCGCACGGTCCGTGCCGGGCAGGAGATCGCGCTGGGCGAGGGCCGCGCGGCCCTGGCCCTGCGCGCCGCGCACGACCCGGAGGAGGAGTGCCTGCTCTACCTGCTGCGCGCGCCGGAAGGCACGATCCTGATCGCCAACGACTCGGCCTGGTGGCCGGAGGAGACCTGGCAGCGCCTGGCAGAGGAGCGGGTGGACGCGGCGATCATCGATTGCACCTATGGACTGTCAGGGAACCAGGGCGGGCACCTGTCGGCGACTGAGGTAGTCCGGGCGGCGGCGGAATTACGGCGGCTGGGGTGCCTGACGGAATCGGGCCGGGTTATCGCCAACCACTTCTCGCACAACGGCCGCTGCCTGCAGGCGGACCTGGAAGTGCGGTTGGGGCCGGAGGGGGTCGAGGTGGGCTACGACGGAATGGTGGTGGAGGCGGGAGGCGGGAGGTGATGGACGAGGCTTGATGAAGGGTACACCGGAGGAGCCGGGCCGTCTAGCCCCAGGTTCTTCTCCCAGCCGCGCTCGGTGGACCTCCGCCGTGGGGAACCGGAAGGACTGCCGAACTGTCACAGAGAACTGAGGTTCCTTGATTCTGTCCCCAGGAGTGATCCACCGTGAAGCATTTGGTAGCTTTCCTACTGGTCGTCTCCTGTGCCACCATCTTGGCTCTGCCGCTGGCCGCAGCCGATGGCCCCCTCATGAGCCAAGCGGGGGTCTGGTACCGCGCCACTGCCCAGGCTGACCCGGTCTCCGCCGGCGAGGGCTATTTCTGCCTGCGCCTGGTGCAGGCCCAGGTCATCTCCAGCCGGCCCGGCTGGTTCACCAGCCTCTTCACCGGCGACCGGGGCACCAAGCAGATCTTCGCCTGCATGCAGTTTGCCTATGGCGACACCGGCCTGCAGGCCCCCATTGCCTGGGGCGAGATCAAGCCCGACAGGCCCCGCCTGCCCCAAAGCCGCCTGCAGGTCACACCCTGGCTGCCGGTGGTGACCAAGGCCGGTGCGCCGCTGCAGCCCAACCTCTCGGTCATGCTGCGCAGCGTTCCCCTCACCAGCGGCGGCATTCTCTCCGCACTGCACATGCTGGCCGAGCGCGCCTGCTCAGCCGGCCCCCTGGCCACCTTCGCCCAGTCTACCGACATCGTCTTCACCTACCAGGACCTCTTCGAGCAGATCTTCGGCGCCTTCACTCCCCGGAAGACTACGCCGACCAGCGTCACCTTCGACGTGGCGACGGGCGGTGGCGACCAGCAGGTTCGTTTCAGCAAATACCTGCTGATCACCGACGCCGGGGCCAAGCTCCAGCGCACCCGCGCGGGCAAACTGGAGACCTTCCGCTGGGATGAGTGGGAGAAGCACCTGACGGTGCCCGGCGAGGAGAGCGTCTCACCCTACGTGGTATGGACCGACACCGGCGACCCGGTGAAAGAGGTCAGTTTCGTGCTGTTTGAGATCGACACCATGCCGCGGTTCTTCCGCGACTTCGAGAGCGTCCAGGCGGCGCCTGGTCTGTACAGGACCATCCACAAGCTGGTGGTCATGCCCCTGACCAACTCCCTGGAGGGTAAGACCGACCAGCAGGAGATAGCGGCGACGCAGCGGATGCACCTGGACCAATTGCGCGAGTGGCTGTGGATCGAGCAGCCAGGAATCAGCATGAGGGACATCGAGACGATCTGCAAGGTGGTGGCGGAAAAGGCCCTGCAGGACTCGGGGGTCGTGCCGTCCTTTACCATCCAGTGGACCTACCCGAAGTCCGTACCGGGCGCCTGCTTCGCGGACGACGTCCAGCCCGACCAACGCCCGGGGTTGCACAGGATCGAGCGCTGGGCGACGGAGGAGGAATAAGCGGGGTCTGGCGACCCTCGCAGGGAGCCGGGCTCGTCGCCGACCGGGAAGCCTCACCTCCTGTCCCCTCTCCTGGCAGGAGAGGGGGCGACGGCGTCTATACCTTGTCCCAGTCCTTCCACCGCTGTTCCTCCCGCTCTTCCTGAGCCCCCAGACACACAGCGCGGATGAGGCGGAGGGTGGCCTCCGTCTCCTGCTCGACCTGCGTGTCCTTGATCTCCAGGACCAGCAGCCCTTGCCGACGCAGCTCCGAGGCCCGTGGGTCCACTTGTCCGTCTACCCCGATGAGCACCGCCACCTTGACCACGGGGCAGTAGAAGTCCACGATCATTTCGCCCAGGGGATGCTGGCGGCGGAACTTGAACCCTAGCCGCTGCCCGCCCAGGGCCTCCCAGAGCACCGCCTCGGCTGCGGTGGGGTTGCGCCGGAGTTCGCGGGCGACCTGGAGGAGGGAAGGGGCTTCCTCCAGTGGCACCGGCGTCTCGCCGGTGCTCTCACCCGGGACGCCGGTGCTCCCTCCCGGTACGGCGGGCGTCTCGCCCGCCGCTCTTCGAGCCCCGAGCCGCCGCAGGACCTCCAGCATGCCCTCCGCGTACGGCGCCATCATCTCCGGCTCCCTGCCCCGTACGCGAGCCAGGGCCTCCAGGGTCAGCGGCTGGACCTGCGCCATCGTCCGCAGGACCGAGTCCGGATACACGGAGAAGGCCATCCCCCCCACCTCCCGAGCCAGGGCCAGCCGCGCCTCCCGCAGCGCCTCCCAGAGCGGCTGGGCCTCGGGCGGGAGCGGCGGCGCGGTGGCGTTGCCGGTGAAGCCCGGCGCGGGGTTTTCCATGACCAGGTGTTGCGCCGCGCGGGGCTTCCCTCCGGAAAGCGGCGCGGATTTCGCCGGCTGCGTCTGCCTCAGTACCTCCAGGAACGCCTCCCCATACTTCCGCAGCTTGGCCTCGCCCACGCCGCTGATCTCCGCCAGGCTCTCCAGGTCTTGTGGGCGCCGGCCTGCCATCGCCCGGAGCGTGGTGTCATGAAAGACGCAATAGGCAGGTATCCCCCCCTTTTTGGCAAGACCCACACGGAGGGCCCGGAGGGCCTCCCACAGCTCGTTGTAGGGGACTGCTCGTCGCGGGAAGGCAGGCGGAGCGTCTCCCCTCCGTGGCCGCCCTCTGTGCGCCCCTCTCGCCGCGACGGGGGACAGCGGCTCCGCCCCGCAGTTGTCACAGTTGCCGCACTGGTCCGGATACTCCTCCCCGAAGTACCCCAGCAGCAGCTTCCGCCGGCAGCTCCGCGTCTCGCACAGCCGCACCAGCGACCGGAGCTTGTCAAGGGCCAGGCGCTTGTGCGGCTCGTCGGCCTCCGATTCGAGGATGAACTGCCGCTGCATCATGAGGTCGCCCTTGCCGAAGGCCATCCAGGCATCGGCCGGGAGGCCGTCGCGGCCCGCGCGACCCGTCTCCTGGTAGTAGGCCTCCACGCTCTTGGGCAGGTCCAGGTGCGCCACGAAGCGGATGTCGGGCTTGTCTATGCCCAGACCAAAGGCGATGGTCGCCACCACGATCAAGCCCCGCTCGTGCAGGAAGCGGTCCTGATGGCGGCGGCGCGTGGAGGCGTCGAGGCCGGCGTGGTAGGGGACGGCGGTGCGGCCCTGCTTGGTGATCCACGTGGCGATCTGCTCGGTCTTGCGGCGCGAGAGGCAGTAGACGATGCCCGCGTCGTCCGGGTGCTTGCGCTCCAGCCACTCCCACAGTACGCGCTTGGAGTTTCGCTTGGGGACGATGGTGTAGCGGATGTTGGGCCGGTCGAAGCCGCCGATGAAGGCCCGACCAGCGCCCAACTCCAAACGTGTGATGATCTCCTCCCGCGTGCGCTGGTCAGCGGTGGCGGTCAGGGCCAGGCGGGGGACGTCGGGGAAACGCTGGTGGAGGACCGACAGCCCCAAGTAGTCGGGCCGGAAGTCGTGCCCCCACTGGGAGACGCAGTGCGCCTCGTCAATGGCGAACAGGGCGACGGGCATCTGCCCCAGCAAGTGCAGCATCCGGTCAGTGGTCACCCGCTCGGGGGCGACGTAGAGCAGGTCCAGGTCTCCCCGGAGGGCCTGCTGCTCGATTGCCTGGGCTTCGGCGTAGTCCAGCGAGGAGTTGAGAGCCGCCGCGCGCACGCCCTTGCCGCGCAAGGCCAGGACCTGGTCGCGCATGAGGGCAATCAGCGGCGATACCACCACCCCGACCCCCGGCCGGAGCAGGGAGGGGATCTGGTAGCAGAGGGACTTGCCCCCGCCGGTGGGCATGATGACGAGCGCCTCGCCGCCGGCGACGACGTGCGCAATCACCGCCTCCTGCTCACCCCAGAAGGAGGGGTAGCCGAAGACGGTCTGGAGGAGGTGGAGGGGGGTGGCGGGGGCGGGTTGGTTCATGGGTGCATCGGGGAAGGTGGTAGCCATTATTGCGGACTGGGGGGGCGCTTCCTGTCTGCTCTCTCCTCACACGCCTGGCGGATGGCCCCCACCACTTCCCGCAGGTGGCTGGTGAGCCTCGCCTCCGGGATGCGTAGGACCTGGATGCCCAGCTTCGCGAGGGCCTGGGTGGATTCCTCCGTGAGCTGTGACTTGCGGGGGCGGCGGGGGAGGTCCAGGTGTACGGCGAGGCGCGCCTCGGGGCAGTAGAAGTCCAGCCGCACGCCCTGCAGGAAGTGCCGGCGCACGAAGCGGTAGGGGAAGTCCGGGGCGGTCAGGACCTCGCCCAGCCGCCGCTCGGGGGACAGCGCCTGCCCCGGCGTCGGCGCAAACCGGTCCTCTTCCGGCGGGAGGAAGGCCCGCCGCCGCCCCCGGTGCTCGGGCGTGAGGTCCCCGGCGGGGAGGGCGGGAGGGGGCTTGGGTTGTGATTTGTCTTCCGGTTCAGGCATATCAGGTTCCTCGGCTGACGGCATCCTTTCCTTGCAGGATACCAGTATCCTCGCGATTGTGCCCGGCAGGTCAGCCGCTACCTCTTCGCTCGGCAGGCGTAGCACGCGAATTCCCCTGCTCTCCAGTTCCTCTGTGCGCCACTGGTCGTACCGCGCCTGGCGTTGGTGGTGGGGTCCGTCAAGTTCGATGCCTAGTTTCGCCGCCGGGCAGTATAGGTCGAGCACAAAGTCGCCCACCGGGTGCTGCCGCCGGAACTTCAGGCCGTGCCGACGGTCCCGGAGCAACTGCCAGAGCCGGGCCTCGACTTCCGTAGGTTCGTCGCGCTGCTCGCGGGCGAAGGTGATCTTGTCCCGGAAAGCTACCTGCTTGACGGTGCGGGGAGGCCTCACCCCCTGCCCCCTCTCCCGCGCCTGCGGCTTGGGAGAGGGGGTGCCGAGTGATTCCCCTGGATGATCTGCGTTGTTTGGCGTTTGCGGAGTCATCGCGGTGTTTGCCTGCCGGTCTGGCTTCAATCCATGCCCTAATCGAGGTTGGAGTCCCCCTCTCCCAAGTCCCGCGTCGGCGCGGGGTGCGGGAGAGGGGCTAGGGGTGAGGTGCAGCCCCGGGCGCAGGGAGGGACGGTGGTCGTCCCTGGCGCTAACCTAGGCCTCACCCCCTGCCCCCTCTCCCGCGCCTGCGGCTTGGTAGAGGGGGTGAGGCAAAGACATGCCGGTAGCCGCTGCCTCCCCCCCCGGACTCGTCCCGATTCAAGAATCCCCCCGGAATTCCTGGTGGGCTCGGTGAGCACTTGACCGAGAGGACGGCGAGGGCCGGGCGGCGCGACATTCGAATCCGCGCGTCGGAAAACCCCCCGAATTAAGTATGGTGTCCCCGGAATTCTAGGAATTCTATGTGTCCCCGGAATTCCCGTCGGAATAATCCCCGGATTAAGTATGGTGTCCCCGGAATTCGGATGGTGTCCCCGGAATTCGGTAGTCGCATCTGGGACAGGCGCGGCGGGCGCGCGTCGCCGGTGCGAGAACCGGGGCTGTCCCTTGTCTCCCTCGCCGCCAGCGCTCCCTCGGGGCCAGGTTCAGCCCTCACGGTGCGTGCCAGAGCTCCTTGCCGTCGGCATCCACCAGTCCCAGGCCAGGGCTGCCGTCGGCGAGAACGTTCATGAATACGCGCGGCTTGCCCGCGGCATCCCACAGACTCAGGCCGGGGCTGCCATCGGCAAGAACATTCAGGAAAGCCCTCCTCCCGCCCGTGACATCGCACAACTTCAGGGCAACGCTGCCGTCGGCAGCGAAACCCAGCCCCACCCGCGGCTTACCCTCCGCGTCGTGCAGCGCCAGGCCAGGGCTGCCGTCGGGATCGAGGGCCAGCAAGGCCCGCGGCTTGACCGCGGCATCGAAGAGCACCAGGACAGGGCTACCGTCGGGATCGAGGCACAGGCTCGCCCGCGACTTTCCCTCGCTGACTAGCGCCAGGCCAAGCCCTCCATCGGGGAGAAGGACCAGGCGTGCGGCCGACTTGAGAGCGGCGTCGGACAGCGTCAGGCCAGTGCCGTCGTCCCCGACACTCAGACCGACCATGCCCTCGCCGGGGGTGATGAGTCCGACAGTGGGCCGCCCGTCCTCCGTCAACTTGACCCCCAGCCGGTAGTCTCCCGCGTCATCGTAGAAGCTCAGCGCGGGGTTCCCCCCCTTGGACAGGGCCAGGGCGGCACGCATGTGCCCCTCGTCGTCCACCAGCGTCAGTATCGGGTACTGCCCCCCGTCCGGTCCTGTAGTCGCCCCCAGGCTCGCCCGTGTCTTCCCGGCCTCGTCCACGAGCACAAACGACTTGGCCCTGACCTCGTCCTGCACCTTGACCCCCGCCGTTTGGGCCGCAGCCGGCACGCCCCGCAGGAGCAGGTTCGAGACTGCGCCCCCCAGGAAACCGGATACCACCGTCAGCAGGATCAGGATGCGAAACTGTCGGCTGGTCATGGTGATTCCTCCCTGTGTGGTGAAAAACCGTGCCTGTCCCTGGTCCTCCTCCGCTCCACGCAGAAGGAAGAGGGGCGAACCAAGTATGGTGTCAGCGGAGTTCCCGCTGCTAGTATTCGAGAGTCATCCCGGAATTCCTGGTAAGGGTTGGTTAGCGCGGAACGATGGTCGCTGACCGGTGACCGGGGCGAGGAGCACGGCGAGGGCCGGGCGGCGCGACACTCGAATCCGCCCGTCGGAAGAACCCCCCGAATTAAGTATGGTGTCCCCGGGATTCCCCGGGATTCCATGCGGAATTCCAACGATTCCGCCGCCCATACCGCCCCCCATTCCGGCAGTTGGCTATGGCGTCTGCGGAACTGTGAGGAACAGCTAGTCGGGCGGGACGCCCTCTTGGTTCGCCTTCTTCACCAAGTTCGCCAGCGCCACTGCACCGGCCCCGCTTATGCAGACGGGGCCCAGTCCCGGGTCCAGCCGGGGCGGGGCCAGGAACCCAAAAGCCTCCAGATACCCCATAGTGAACATTGCCCGTTCTCTGTTCATACCCTTGTCGGCCGCGTAGGCGAATATGGCCTCGGGTGCGACATTTTCTATGTGTGGATCCGACAAACCGCCCACGGCGGCCTCGAGTATGATGCGCATCTCGTCTGGGGTCGGCCGCGGATATGTGCGGTCAGTTGCAGCCGAATCCTCCTGCGAATCTGGCCCCCTGACCGCTCGGCGCAAGGCGTTGCGGACCATAAAAGGTACTAGAGTGAGGAAAAGCCAGCCGAACACAACAGCACTGGCGGCGATGACATAGTAGGTCGACCGCCTCCGATCTCCTTCTCTGGCAACCGTGGGGACCGTCACGAACTGAGCCGTTTTGTTGAGGTCCCCGACCCGCAGGACGTGCCCCGAGACCCGCCACACGGCATCTGAGGTAGCCGTCCCGCCCAAGTTGAGCACGAGCGCCGTGATATGCAGCGCGTCACCGACGTCCAGGCTCAAGGGCGTGAGCACGATAGTGTTATCGGTCTGGATGGCTTGGGGCGCAAGCTGGTCGCGCGACCCTTTGGCGCTCGGCTTGGCCACCGTGGACGTCTCGGGGAACTGGATGGTGAGAGGTGCATCAAAGTCTTGTGCGTAGAGCGGCTGGTTGCCCGTGTTACGAACCGATATCGTCACCACGTCTGCGCTCGTGACCGTCTGGCCCTTCCAGGACAGCCGGAGCTCGCTCGCCTCGGGCCTCTCCTTTGAAACGACCTGCGCCCTGCTGATCGCGATGCCGAGGTCGTAGACGGGCCGCTGGATGAACCACCACAGCCCGAACATCACAAGCACCGGCACCACTACGAGTTGTGCCGCAAACGCTGCGTACCTGCGGACGAAGGACGGCCGGTTGTGCATGGCTTTCTGAGCCTCCTCCACGAGCTGGGTGCCGCTCCCAGCTACTTCGTCATTCATTCCTCCTGAACCTTCTCCCACCACTCCTTCACCTTCCGCAACGCCTCCATGGGGGTCATGTCGTCTGGGTTTAGGTCCTTGATCTCCTCCACTATCGGGTCCGGGGCGGAGGCGAAGAGCTGCATCTGTACCGGGGGGGCTACCTTCTGGACGGACTCCTGGCTGGGGGTGACCTGGCGGCCTAGGTCCTCCTGCTCTAGGGAGTGGAGGACCTCCTTGGCGCGGTCTATTACCGGCTCGGGGAGGCCGGCTAGGCGGGCTACCTGGATGCCGTAGCTGCGGTCGGTACCGCCGGGCATGATCCGGCGTAGGAAGACCAGGTGGTCGCCCTCGTCCTTTACCGCGATCCGGTAGTTCTGCACGCGGGGGAGAACCTCGGCCAGCTCGTTGAGGTGGTGGTAGTGGGTGGCGAAGAGGGTCTTGGCGCGAATCTCGCGGACGATATACTCCGCCATCGCCCAGGCCAGGCTCAGGCCGTCGAAGGTGGAGGTGCCGCGGCCAATCTCGTCGAGGATGATGAGGCTGCGGTCGGTGGCGTTGTGCAGGATGTTGGCGGCCTCGGTCATCTCCACCATGAAGGTGGACTGGCCGGTGGCGAGGTCGTCGGAGGCGCCGACGCGGGTGAAGATGCGGTCCACCACGCCCAGGCGGGCAGCCTGCGCGGGGACGAAGCCGCCCATCTGCGCGAGCAGGGCGATGAGGGCGACCTGCCGCAGGTAAGTGGACTTGCCGGCCATGTTGGGGCCGGTAATGACCAGGAGTTGATGCTCGGTGCAGTCGAGGAGCGCGTCGTTGGGGACGAAGGGCTCCTCCTGGTGCAAGCGCTCGACCAGGGGATGGCGGCCGGCGGTGATCTCCAGGCGGTCGGAGTCGTCCATGACCGGGCGGGAGTAGTTGTACTCCACGGCGACCTGGGCCAGGGATTGGAGGGCGTCGAGGGCGGCTAGGGCGCGGGCGGCCTGGAGAACCTGCGGCGCGTAGCCGGCGGCCTCGGTGCGGATTTCGCAGAAGAGGTCGTACTCCAGCGACTGCGCCCGCTCCTGGGCACCGAGGACCTGGGCCTCCTGCTCCTTGAGTTCGGGGGTGATGTAGCGCTCGCCGTTGGTGAGGGTCTGCTTGCGCTGCCAGTCCTCGGGGACCAGGTGGACGTTGGCCGCGCTGACCTCCAGGTAGTAGCCGAAGACCTTGTTGTAGCCGACCTTGAGGGACTTGATGCCGGTGCGGGCACGCTCCTGCTCCTGGAGGTTGGCGATCCACTCGCGTCCCCCGGCAGCCAGGGCGCGGATCTCGTCCAGCTCGGGGGAGAAGCCGTCGCGAAGCAGGCCGCCGTCGGTAAGGGTGGCGGCGGGCTCGAGGGCGATGGCGCGGTCGAGGAAGGCGGCGAGGGCGGGGAGCGTAGGCGTCTCGCCTGCTCCCCCTCCGCCCGAGGCAGGCGAGACGCCTGCGCTACCGGGATCCATCTCCTCACCCAACTCCCGCAGCAACTCGCTTTTCATCCCCGCCAGGACCTCCTGGACCTCGGGCAGGCGGGGGAGGGAGTCGGCCAGGGCGCGCAGGTCGCGGGCGTTGGCGGTGCCGGTGGCGGTGCGGCTGATGAGGCGCTCCAGGTCGTAGATGGCCTTGAGCTGGCCCCGCAGGCGGTCGGCCTCCCCGCGGCGGGTGAGCAGCTCCTCCACCGCGTCGAGGCGGCGGTCAATGGCCGCCGGGGAGAGCAGCGGCTGCAGCAGCCAGTCGCGCAGAAGGCGGCCGCCCATGGGGGTCAGGGTGCGATCTATCAGCCATAGCAGGCTGCCCTTGGTACTGCCCTCGCGGAGGGTGCGCACCAGCTCCAGGTTGCGCCGGGTGGTGGCGTCGATGACCATGAACTCGGCGCGGCTGTAGGTGGAGAGGCCTTGCAGGTGCGGGAGGGCGTCCAGGTGGTTCTGCCGCACGTAACGCAGGGCCAGGGCGGCGGCGGCCTGGGCGGCGGGGAGGTCCTCGCAGCCGTAGGCCGCCAGGGTCTCCACGCCGAAGAATTCCTGCAACTCCGCCGCCGAGCCGCGCCAGTCCGGCTCGGTGTCGCTGACCGTGACCGCGCCCTCGTAGACCTGGGAGAGCGCCCGGCGCAGGTCGGCGTCCTGGCCCAACTCGGCGGGGAGGACGACCTCCGCCGGCTGCACGCGGGCAATCTCCTCGAGGAGGGCGGAGAGGGAGGGGTCGGGGGAGGGAGCCGCCAGCAAGGACACCTCACCCCCTGCCCCCTCTCCCGCGCTACGCTTGGGAGAGGGGGATGAGTCGGTCGCTGCCCCAGGCTCGGTGACCAGGAAGGCGCCGGTGGAGACCTCCAGCAGGGCCGCGCCGTAGCGTCCCTCGGCGCGGTCGGCGGCCAGGAGGTAGTTGTGCTCCGGCCCGCCGAGCAGACCGTCCTCCAGCACCGTCCCGGGCGACACCACGCGCGTGACCTCGCGCCGCACCAGCCCCTTGGCCTGCTTGGGGTCCTCCACCTGATCGGCCAGGGCCACGCGGAAGCCCTTTTGCACCAGGGTGACGAGATAGCGCTGCAAGGCATGGTGGGGCAGTCCGCACATGGGGATGCGGCGGCCGGGACCGCACTCGCGGGAGGTCAGGACGAGGCCCAACTCGCGGGCGCCGGTCTGGGCGTCGTCGCCGAACATCTCATAGAAATCGCCCAGGCGGAAGAGCACCAGCACGTCGGGGTGCTGGCGCTTGAGGGATTCCCACTGGCGGAAAAGAGGGGTGTAGGAGGAAGGTTTGGTCACTGCATGATCACCTGTTCAGATGGACCCAGTTCCATTTCCACAAAGGGAGCTTCAGAACCTGTCCGGAGGAGCGGGAAGCAGTGTTGGCGCATGAGGGTGCCAGATCACGCAAGGGTCTTCCGCCAACGGTTGTCTGGTGTTCTCTGGTTCGCCGAGAAGGAGGAACAGTGCCGGCGACGAAGACAGACACGTTGCTCGTCCGTATCCCGAACGACGGCCGAATGCTGGATTCCAGAGGCGTCGCGTCCCATCGCCATGAAAGCACTGACTGACCTCAGGACAAAGCTGCACAACCTTCGATTCAAGGATTTCTCCTTGCTCGCCGTCCTGTTCGCAGTCCTGCACTTCCTCTTCCCGCATCGACCGGTGGACTACGTGACCGTCGTTCTGCTTCTGCTTGCCGTGCTTCCTTGGGTCCTGCCGTTCGTCAAGAAGCTCAGGTTCAAGTCGGCCACCGGCGGAGAGTACGAAGCTTTGCTGGATGGGATGGGAGAGAACGCCGACGAGATACTGCCGCAGACAGGGCCGGGAGAGCAGCAGCAGCCGCTGTACCTAACCTTGGCCCCCGGCAATCCGGAGGGAGCGCTAACCCTATTGAGGCACGACATTGAGACCCGCCTGAAGGAGATAGCGAGACTGAGTGACGTGATGGATGAGGGGCGGGGGATTGCCCAGATCACTCGGTCGCTGGAGCGCGGCAGAGCCATCCCGAGAGAGTTGTCTTTCGCAATCCGCGACCTGAGCGCGGTCCTCAACGCAGCAACCCACGGCGAACAGGTTGACCCCAGGGCCGCGGCATGGGCCTTCGAATACGGTTCTCGATACGTTGCTGCCCTGGACGACGTGGTCAGCGAGATCCGGCAGCAGCGAGGCCCTGGCGGGGACCCTGTTGATGGCTAACTAATGGCGGGCCGGATGGGTCCCGTCAGCGCCTGCATACGCAGGCGCTGCCACCCATGCGGCCTCTCCTCTGAGGCTACCCCACCTCCACCGCCTTCCCCTCCCGTGCCGAGGCGTAGACGGCGTCGGTGATCTTCTGCACTACCAGCGCGTGCTCCAGCGTGGTGGCGGGGTCATGGCCCTCGCGGAGGGCGGCGGCGAGGTCCTGCAGGAGGCCTATGCTGAGCGTGGCCCAGTTCTCGTCGCCCGACCAGATCAGCTCCTTCACTACCCCCTGCTCGGGGTCGGCGATCTCCAGCCATAGCTCCTTGCCCTCGGCGGGGAGGAGGTTGAGCAGGAGGGAGCCGCGGTCGCCGATGATCTGCCAGACGCCGTCGAAGTGTCCGGCGGTGTACTCGGACCGCTCCAGGGTCAGGGCGATATCGTCCTCACACTGAACGAAGGCAGTCAAGTGGGTCTCGGCCTCCGAGTCGGGGGCCAAGTGTGGGCGATAGGTCTCCGGGACGCCCCAGGTGCGAGCCAGGACCAAGCGGGGGACGACGCTCCAGCCGGTCAGGCCCAGCAGGTAGTCCAGGTCGTAGCAGCCCCAGTTCATCAGGATACCGCCACCGTTGAGGGCGGCCTTCAGGCGCCACTCGCAGGGCATCTTCTCCGGGCGAGGGCGGGCGGAACTGAGGAAGCGGCCATGCAGGGAGCGCAGCCTCCCCAGACGGCCCGCGGCGATCACGCGCGTTGTGGCCTGGGCGCTGGGCTGGAAGCGATGGCGGGCGGAGCAGCAAGCCGCTACGCGGTCTCCGCGGGCCGCGATGATCCGCTCGACCTCCCCCGCGTTCATGGCGATGGGCTTCTCGATGAGCACGTGCTTGCCCTGGGCCAGCGCGTCCAGGGCCAGGACGGTGCGGTGCTGGGCCGGGAAGGCCAGGATGACCGCCTCCACCTCCGGGTCGCGCACCAGGTCGGCGCCCTCCCGGTAGACGCGGCAGCCGGCCTGTTCGCCGTTAGCGCGGCCCTTCTCCTCAATCAGGTCAGCGACGGCCACCACCCGGACTTGAGGCACCTCCAGGGCGGTACTGAGGTGAACGCTGCCGATAACTCCGCAACCGACAATCCCGAGGCGGACTGGTTCCATGGACGATACCTCCGGAGAAGGGGATGTGCGGTCTATTCTGCACCAGACCCGGTGGGACCTATCTGGGAGGAGATGAGGGGCCGACGGGGAATGGGGCTCGCCGGTTCCAGACGGCGGGACGCCGAGGTCCCGCCTTACACGGAGGTTTTGTCATGATCAAGGCTTTGGCCCATGTTTGCTTCACCGTCAGCGATCTGGAGGCTTCGATTGCCTTCTACCAGGAGACTTTGGGACTCACCCACGCTTTCGATTTCGTCAACGACGAGGGGAAGCGGTACGGGGTGTACCTGCACATGGGGGGACGCAGCTTCCTGGAGATGTTCCAGGGAGAGCCGGCCGAGCGCGCGGAGAAGCAGTCTTACGCGCACCTGTGCCTGGAGGTGGACGACGTAGCGGCAACGGTGGAGGATCTGCGCGGGAAGGGTATAGAGGTCAAGGACGCGGTGCTGGGGGGAGACCAGAGCTGGCAGGCCTGGCTGGCCGACCCCGACGGCAATCCCATCGAACTACACGGCTACACGGCCGAGAGCATGCAGGGACCGTGGGTGAAGTAGGGGACGGAGGAGGGCGCTGCTCGGCGGAGGGGGCGGTGCTATGGCTGGGGCGAAGGCTGCTCTTCGTCGTCCTCCGCCAGGGCGGCGTGGACGAAGGATACTACTCGTCGACCCTCTTGCAAGGCCATCTCGGCCTCAGCCAAATCGGGGGCACCCTCCTCCGGATAGCGGATGGCGCTGTACGCGTTAAGTATCTCCAGCGCGGCAACCGGCGGTGCCTCGCCGCCGTGCTGGACGACAAGCTTGGCCAGCCGCTGAAGGTCATGAGTGCGGGGTATCCGTGTCTCGCCCAGCCACACGAGGTAGCCCTTGAGCGCCTTCTCCGCCGCTTGCGGGGAATGGTAGCACGTGCCCCAGGTCATCGCCTCTTCACTGACCGAGTAGGCCGCGTACCGCAGGTCACCCGCTGCGCGATCCAGCCACGAGTCCACTGAGCGATAGACCTCCCTAGGCCTCATACAGTCTCACTCCGTACTCGTCGACTTCGCGGGGCAGCAGCCCCGGCAGGCGGCGCACGTCTTCCCATCGCTCCGGTGCGTAGACCAGCAGATCGAGCGACCAATTGTCTAGTATCGGCTCTAGTAGACGCCGAAGTTCGCGAATCTTCTCCCACCGGTTCTCCGCATCCGTTACCACCACCAGGTCCACGTCACTGTCCCTTCCGGCGCAGCCCTCGGCGAAGGAGCCGAAGAGGATGATCAGCTTCGGATGGACGGCCTCGACCAGCGCCCGCACGGCCGCCTCCAGCGCGAGCCGCAGGTCCTCCGGCAGTTGGATTGTCTCGGCAGTCGCCATCTGCTCACCTCGCGGCCTGTCTGCCCCCTAGTATACCCCATCTGTAACTGAGGGCAAGCCTACAACCGGGCCATCTTTGCCACTTTGCGCCGGAACAACCACAGGCCGCGGTGGCGGCGGACGTTCATGCGCCTCAGCGCCGCAAGGGCCGTATCCAGCGAGTTCAGACCCCGGCGGGTGCTGAAGCCCAGCCGGTAGCCGGCTTCCAGCGCCGCTGCCCCGATCTCCGGAGTGACCTCGCCGTAGGGGTAGGCCACCGTCTCCACCGGCCGCCCTAGGCCCTCCTCCAGCACCAGCTTGCTCTCGGCCAGCTCCCGCCGCCAGTCGGCCTCGAGAAGCGCGGGCAGGTGCGGGTGTGTTAGTGTGTGGGAGCCGAAGGTGATCCCTCGCTCCTGCATTTCTAGCATCTGCTCCCAGGTCAGTACCGGATTGTGACGCCAGGACGGCATCGACTCCCAATCGGTCAGATCGCCCACCCTCCCGGCCACGGCGAAGACCAGAGCCGGAACGCCCTCCTCCTCCAGTACGGGAAGGGCGTGGGTGTAGAGGTTGGCCTGACCGTCGTCGAAGGTGAGGAGAGTGGGGCGGGAGACGGGCGGGGAGGGCGCGGCATGGGTTGGCGCCCTAGAGAGCCAGTCCAGCACCCACTGCGCATCCACGAAAGCATACCCGGCCTCGCGCAGGTAGCGGAGCTGCGCCCGCAGCGCCCCGGACTCTGTCCACTGCGCCGCCAGCCCCCGGCGGCCCGGCGAGGGACCGACGTTGTGGTATAGCAGCACCAGCAAACGGTCTTCCGGTACAGGGCTGGACCTCATGGCGTCTTCGCCTCGGCCAGGGCCAGGGGGAGGTAGTCCAGCAGGTCCCCTGCCGCCAGCGACCGCGCCGCGTAGGATTCGGCATACAGGTCCGCCGCCCGGCCGTGGTAATAGACCGCCGCCGCCGCGGCTTCTAGCAGCGCGCTCCCTCCGGCCAGGAACGTTCCCAGCATTCCGGCCAGGACGTCCCCAGTGCCGCCGGAGGCCAAGCCGTGGTTGCCGGTGGCGTTGAGCAGAGCTCGGCCGCCCGGTGCGGCGCAGACCGTGCCTGCGCCCTTGAGGATGGTGACACAGCCCAGCTCCGTCGCCGCCCGCCGTGCCGCGGCTAGCCGGTCGGTCTGGATAGCCGCTACCGTCTCGCCTCGCAGGCGCGACATCTCTCCCGGATGAGGCGTGATCACCGTCGGCCCACGCCGCTTGCCCAGGACCTCCGCTTGTCCGGTGAGGGCGTAAAGCGCGTCAGCATCCACCACCAGCGGCCCGCGCAGCTTCGGGATGAGCCGCCGCACCAACTCGCCGGTCTCCGGCTCCCGCCCCAGTCCCGGCCCCAAGACCACTGCGTCGCACTCCGCCGCGTGCTCCAGCAGCCCGGCCGCTGCGGCGAGCGCGAGGGTCCCGCTCGCCGTCTCCGGCTGTGGCAAGGTAATCGGCTCGGTACACTGGGCCTCCAGGATGGCGTTGAGACTCTCTGGTATCGCCAGGTACACCAGCCCCGCCCCGGCCCGCACCGCCGCCAGCGCCGCCAGGGCCGCTGCCCCAGTCATGCCCCGCGAGCCGGCGATGATCAGCAGCTTCCCCGCGTCGCCCTTGTTGATATCCCCGGCCCGCCCCGGCAGACCTGCCGCTGCGCTCGTAGGGGTGATCAACGCCGTCTGCAACTCCGGCGCATCCAGGAGCGCGCGGGGCAGCGAG
>JALGSV010000019.1 GCA_029821755.1 Candidatus Zipacnadum vermilionense
TGTCGAGCCTCCTCCCCCGCCCCTGCACTCCGCGTCCCGCGCCCACCATCGCCCACCGACCCCGCCATCCGCGCTGCCCTTGACGGGTGCCAGGCAGGCCGCTGCCGAGACGTCGCGACCCCCTCTCCCAAGCGTAGCGCGGGAGAGGGGGCAGGGGGTGAGGTTCCGCTCTCTCTACTCCCCCCTCACCGCCTCCAGCAGTGCCATGATGTTCTCCGGCCTAGCGTCCCTCGGCACCGCGTGCGCCGGGGCCAGGATGTACCCACCGTCCTTGCCCACCTCCCGGATCAGCTTCCCCACTTCCGCCTTCACCTGCTCCGGGGTGCCATACGGCAGCAGCGCTTCTGGGTGCTTACCCCGCCGAAGAAGGACAGCCGCTCCCCGTACTGCCGCTTGACCGCGTAGACATCCATGACTTCCGGCTGGAAGGGGTTGAAGCAGTCCACGCCTATCTCGATCAGGTCGGGGAGGATCTCCAGGATGTTGCCGCAGCAGTGGATGAAGACCCACTTGCCCGCCTCGTGGGCCGCCTGGTACAGGCGCGCCAGCCGCGACTTGAAGAACCGCCGCCACAGGTGCGGGCTGATGAGCATCCCCTGCTGCTGCCCCCAGTCGTCGCCGCAATACACCGCATCAACCGGCAGCCGGCACCCCGCGCGCACGATCCCCAACTGAAACTCCAGGATGGCGTCGAGCAACTCCTCCACGAAGGCGGGGTGCTCGTACATGTCCACCAGCAGATTCTCCATCCCCCGCAGCGACCACGCCCGCTCAAACAGCGCGTAGCTCACGCTCATTAGTGTGAACTTGTCCCCGGCCGCGGCCAGTTGCCGCTCGAAATTCTCCCAGCGCGCCGGGTCCTCGGGGTCGGGGAAGCGGTAGTCGCCCAGCCGCGGCTCCGGCAGCACCAGCCCCTCCGGGGTGCCGATGTCGGGGTCGATAGAGCGGTTCCAGACCACGCCGAACTGGTCCCGGAACCGCCCCGGCTGCACCTCCACAAAGGCGTCCGGCGCCAGCGGCTTGCAGCGGGCCAGGTGCGACCCGGTATGTTCGGCGATCTCCGCATCGCCGGTATACTCCACCAGCCGCTCCCGCGCCCCCTGGGTGAGTTCCACATACCAGGGGCACAGGTCGGGTTGCTGATGGTTAAGACTAAGCTGTACGCGTTCGCGTGGTGTCATGCCCCCTCCTCGCTGATTCTGCAGACTGTCGACTGGCACTTCCCTCTCCGTTACTGTTCCTGCACCGCCTCAATCAACGCCCTCATGTTCTCCGGCTTGGCATCCCTCGGGATCCCGTGGGCCGGGGCCAGGATGTACCCGCCGCTCTTCCCGACCTCCGCAATCAGTCGCCGCACCTCCGCCTTCACCTGCTCCGGCGTACCATACGGCAGCAGCCTTTGCGTGCTCACCCCACCGAAGAACGACAGGCGGTCGCCAAACTCCCGCTTGGCCGCATAGACGTCGATCACCTCCGGCTGGAAGGGGTTGAAGCAGTCCAGCCCCACCTCGATCAGATCGGGGAACACTTCGCTCACCTTCCCGCAGGAGTGGATGAACACGTACTTACCCGCCGCGTGGACCGCCGCGTACATCTCCCGCAGGCGCGGCTTGATGAACCGCCGCCACAGCGCCGGTCCCATGATCATCCCTTGCTGCTGCCCCCAGTCGTCGCCGAACATCACCGCATCCACGTCGTACTTCACCCCGCGCTCGATCAGCGCCAGGTTGAACTCCGTGATCGCGTCGAACAGGTTATCAACGAACCGCGGGTGCTCGATCATGTCCATCAGCAGATTGGCCATGCCGCGCATGGTCCAGGCCCGCTCGAACAGCGAGAAGCCCAGGTTCATAATCGGGAACAACTCCGACTGGCTCGCCAGGCTGTTCGCCACGTCCGCCCACCGCCGCGGGTCGTCCGGGTCGGGGAAGCGGTAGTCGTCCAACTTCGGCCGCGGGAAGATCAGCGCCTCGGGGTTGCCGATATCCTTGTCAATGGAGCGATTCCAGCGCACCCCAAACTCGTCCTCCCAAAAGTCCGGACGCTCGGGGTCCTGCTCCATAGCCAGGATCGGCCCGAAGCCCCCCAGGTGGTTACCCAGCTTCGACTCGAAGTCGGGGTCCCCCGTATACTCGACCATCCTCGCCCGCGCTCCCTGGGTAAACCCAATGGCCCAGGGGCACAGATCAGGCTGCTCATGCCGCAGGGCGGCGCCGACGCGTTCTCTCGGTGTCATAGTCTCTCCTTCTGCGTGGGGGCCCGGCGCCAACGTCGCCGTACTTGCGAGGGGCTGTACTAGCCGGTTGCCGACTGCTTCTCGCCACCCTCCCTTTAGGGAGGGTCGCCGGCGCGTGATGCCGCAGGCATCGCCGCGCGGCGGGGTAGGGCGTCCGGGCCGCGCCCCTATTGCTCACCCCTGAAGACCTTGCCCACCGCCTCCGCCGCCGGCTTCGGCCTCCCCAGGTAGTCGATGATCGACGTATTGGCTGGGCAGGGGTAGCAGTCGTGCCCCATCCACATAATGAAGCCGCCACAGCGGGGGAAGCGCCGCTTGCAGGCCGCCGCCGCGTAGGCTAGCGCTTCCGCCTGCCGCTGTTGGCTCCAGTCGACGAAGGCCTCCAGGCTCTCCGGGTCGCCACCCTCCCGCAGATAGTCCTCCCACTGAATCCACCAACCATTGGTGTGCAGCCAGAAGGGGTTGCTGCGATCGGCGGGCAGCTCCATACCCTCCGCGTACTGCCGGATCAGGTCGGCCCCCTCCGCCCCCGGCATCCCCGTCTCGGAGCGGAAGAGGGCGTCGTCGCCGTCCCAGTATTCCCGCCAGCCGGCCAGGTCCCCGCTCCATTTCCAGGGCCCATGTACGTCGTGGTGCAGTCCCTGCCCGAACTCGCTGGCGTCCGCCAGGAAGCGCGGTCCGGTTGAGGACGTCGGTAGGAAGCGCCGTGTCGGGTCCATCCGCCCCACCACCTCGCCGAGGGCGGCCAGCAGGGGGTGGGTGGCATCCAGGGGCAGGCCCATGCCCAGCTTACCGCTTTCCGGACTGCCTGTCAGCTCATTCCCCCCACACCACAGCAGCAGCGAGGGATGGTGCTGCCGCCGCTCAACGTAGCTCTCCGCGATCCCCGTCCACCTCGCGACCACCTCCGGGTCCTGTGGCGGACAGTTGTCCAGGCCCGACGAGGACAGCGGGAACTCCTGCCAGACCATGATCCCCAGCTCATCGCAGAGCCGGTAGAAGACCTCCCGCTCCAACACCGCCCCCCCCCAGATGCGCAGGATATTGCAGCCCAGGTCCCGGTACAGCTCCAGCCGCTGCCGGTAGTCCGTCTCCGTCACGTCGGCGAAGTTCTCCCGAATCGGCACCCAGTTCGCGCCCTGCAGGAACAGGTCCCGCCCGTTGACGCAGCAGATCCACGGCGCCGCTCCCTCCGGCGCGTCTTGGCAGGGCTTCCACTCGATCTGCCGAAAGCCCACGATCTCTGCCGCCTCGTCCAGAATCGCCCGTTCCTCCCCCAGCAGCCGGCAACGCACCAGGTACAGCGGTTGCTCGCCGAGGCCGTTGGGCCACCACGGTTCCACCACCCCCGGGATGTCCACCTCGGCGGTGACCTCCTGGGTCACCGGCACGACCACATGCGCCACCTCGGCGTCCTCGCCCTTCACGATGATCTCCAGCCCTCGCGCCTGGGCCACCGCGCACTGTGCCTGCACGGTCACCCTTGCCCGCCCGCTCTCCGCGTCGTAGTCGGTCCACAGCCGCAGCCCGGTGATCGCGTCCCCCTCCTGCACCTCTAGCGAGACCGCCTCCCAGATCCCCACCTGTACCAGCCGCGGGCACCAGTCCCAGAAGTAGCTGAAGCGCTCCTTCTCCTCTCTGATCTGTGAGGTATAGTGCGCCTGTCCCAGCGACCGCGGGTTGTCCGTGAACACGATCACCAGCCGGTTGTCGCCCTCGACCAACGCATCGGTCAGATCGAACTCATACGGCGTGTAGACACCGCAGAACTCCCCCACCCGCCTCCCATTGACCAGCACTACGCCCTGGTAGTCCAGTCCCTCGCAGCGCAGCACCTTGCGCCCCTCCCCGGCGCACCACTCGGCGGGCAGAGCGGTCTCGAAGGACCAGTGCCGATTCTCCACCCACTCGCACTCCCGCGAGCGCACGCCCAGGTTCCAGTCCGGCAGCAGCCCCGCTTGCCGCAAGGCCCCCTGCACCGACCCCGGCACCTGGGCCGGAACGGTAGCGATATCCGGGTAGAGTGTCAGGTCCGTCTCGTCGGTGAGCGGCCCAACCCAGAAGTACGGGTGCCAGCCGGTGAGTTGCCAGTCCAGTTGCGACAGATCGTGTCGTTCCATCAGCGTCTCCTTAAGTTGCTTAGCCCCACGCTGGCCCTCTCCTGCCAGTACCAGCCCCTCCCCAGCCCCGCCCTCCTGCCGTTCGCGTCGAGGCCCCCAGTACCGGCGTGTACAGCACCGACGCCTCCTCCTTCCGCGCCCGGTTGAGCCCCACCGCTGTCCGGGTCCCGTCCGGCCAGGTCACCTGCAGGTCCGTAGTCACCGGCCCCAACTGTAGCTGCCCTTGCCCGTCTACCCAGAAGCAGTTTCCTCCCGCCGCGTCGCTGACCAGTTCCCCGTTGCGGACTAGGAGGTTGGCCGTATCCCCCTGGTACGGCCCCGCGGGCAGATCAAACCAATCGCCATTGATCGCCGCTACCGGATACCCCACCGCCTCCGGCAGGCGCCTGGCCTGCTCCGCCACCGCCTCCAGCCCGAAGACGGTATCCTGCCCCACCGCACCTACCAGCCGGTACTCCCCCCGCGCTCGCTCCACCTGCAGCACGAACACCGCCCACGGTCCGGCCCCGTCCCGCTGCGCGGTATAGACCATCCCCGGCCCCACCTCGGCCCCCGCGGCCCATCCCCCGCCGACCACTACCAAAACCAGCCATAAGCCAAGCGCCACTCGTCGCCTCATCACCGGCCACCATCCTTATGCTGTTTTGAATTCCGGAATTCCGGGGAGTGCCGGGGACACGGGACTGCCGGAGACACCATACTTAATTCTCCTTTTTTTTCTGCGCTTCCACAGCACGCCCTCGCGGTTGACGAGAGATTTCCTGCCGGGGTCAATCTGCTGGCGCTGGCAATGGCCAATTAACGGAAAACCACCCGCAATCCGCGCTAGTATAACGTTCGCACGGGCTGCTGGGTTGTCAGGGCGCCGTGCCACTCCCCCTATCGCCCCCGCCTTTCCTCTCCCTCACCCTCTCGAAGATAATCTACAGTTTCTTGCCTATACTCCTTGACAAGTCGAACATCCTTGCTATAATACTCTTGCAGGCGCGATAAATGCGCACTAGCAACCGAACTGCCGCGCAATTCGGCGCGGCCTTTGCCGACTAACACTGACGTTGCCTCACCATCACCGCCCCGGGAGACCCGATCTCCCGGTCAGGCCTCCGGGCCCCCTGTCTCCACCACGGCCTCGCGCCGTCTAGCTGTCGTTCAGCTCCCGTGCTCGCTCGTAGTTCCGGCTCCCCCTCCCTGGCCGGAGGCCCTGAGCCCCAAGTCCACCCGCCCCGGGTGCCGCTGCACCCCCCGGCGCGTACGCGTGATCCTTGACAACTTAGCCGTGCCCCTCGCCGCCCTCCCTCCCCCTCTTCCCAGCCGAGCCGCGAACCTAGTAAGCGGCGCCGGGAGAGGGGGAAGCGCACGCGTAGCGGACGCCGGGGGTGAGGATCCTCATTCCGCCTCCCGCCCCCCGCTCGGGCCCGGTCCGCATCAGCCTTGGTCAGCTCCCCTCAGTCGCTGCCCAGACATCGGGACCCCCTCTCCCAAGCGTAGCGCGGGAGAGGGGGCAGGGGGTGAGGCTAGGCCCGGTACAGCCGCCGCGGGTTCTCCGACAGCCACGCCCGCAGGATCGCTTCCGCTTGGGTCATGGTCATGCCACTGTACTTGATCCGCCCGGCCAGCACCTGCGCCAGGTTCTCGCGGGCTATCTCCAGGTGGCCGTAGGTCAGCACCACGCTGGGATTCTGGTTGTCGCCTCCGAAGCCCAACACTTTGTTGGTGGGGACCAGGTCCAGCCACTCGGCGATCGAGCGCCGGGCCAGTTCGCGGCTGATGATATGCGCCCAGGTGAGGTCCAGCCAGACGTTGGGGAAGGCCTTGCCCAGCATGCTCAGCGGCGTGCCGTAGGGGAGGCCGGCGTGGTACAGGTCAAATCGGGTCTCACGGAAGCGTTGCAGCAGCGGAATGAGCGCGGTGGGCTCCCAGGCGCTGAAGTCGAGCCAGTTGGTCCACGGCGCGCCGGTATGGACCGCCACCGGGATGTCCAGTTCGGCGGCGAGGGTGGCGATCCGCGATACGTACAGCGAGTTGAGCACCGGCCACGACTCCGGGCAACGCAGGTAGGGATCGTTGGCGGCGGCCGGCGCTCGCGCCGCCTCCCAGGCCGCGGCGATCTCCTCTTTGGTGGCGTCCCGCCAGGGCAGCGCCGCCATCTTGAACCCCACCGCTCCCTGCGCGTGGTGGCCGTGCAGAATCGCGTCCATCGCCGGGACCAGATCGTCGGCGGAGGCCAGCTCCACTCCCATCCCACGGGCGGCGGTGGCGAAGGACCCGTCCGGGGCCAGGTTGAACCCGTCCATGGGCCGCGCCACCCAGGCGAAGCGCGGATCGCGCTCCTGTCGGCAGTTGCCTTGAGTGAGTACCACCTCGATCCCGCATCGCTCGTGGAACACCCGCCGGAACAGTCCCGGCGCGGCGAAGTCCGCGGTCAGGCGCGCGGAGACCTCCTCCACCTCGCCCGGCCCCAGGTCGGTCGCGCCGTAGTGAGCGCGGAGCGTGCGCAGATGCACCTCCGCATAGGAGCTATGCCGCACCTGCTCCCACAGCGGCCCCAGCTTCGCCCAGCGCTCGCCGAAGGGCACCGACCCGTCCAGCAGCCACTCGCGCAACTCCGGCGTCATCC
The DNA here is from genome assembly GCA_029821755.1 of Candidatus Zipacnadum vermilionense. Classification (GTDB taxonomy): domain Bacteria; phylum Armatimonadota; class Zipacnadia; order Zipacnadales; family Zipacnadaceae; genus Zipacnadum; species Zipacnadum vermilionense. The sequence goes on from JALGSV010000019.1 coordinate 6,974, forward strand.
CGGCGTCGGTGAGGTCGGTGTTGACATAGTCCGACAGCATCATCCGGCACAGGTCCAGCTCCATCGGCTCCTCGGCATTGAGGTGCTGGTGGGTATCCACCACCGGGATCTCCGCCGCGAGGCGGACAAGTTCAGTCACCAACGGGTCATTGGGGGGAAGGTACATGGGAGGGCCTCCTTACTTAGCGCAGGGCAGTTCTCTGCGTGGCGCGGGCTTTCTAGCCCGCGTTCTGACTTGGGGAGGGCGGGCTAGCAGCAGGCCCGCCCCACGCCGAGCACCGGCGAGACGCCGGTGCCACCGGGGACGCAGGCTTGGAAGCCTGCGCTACCCGGACTATTGCTCATTTACCGCTTCGATCAGCGCCAGCATGTTCTCCGCCGGGGTGTCGCCGGGGATGGCGTGGGCCGGGGCGATGATGTACCCGCCGTCCTGGCCCACCTCCACCATCAGCCGCTTCGCCTGCTCCTTCACCTCCGCCGGGGTGCCGTAGGGGAGCAGGTGCTGGGTGCTGACCCCGCCGTAGAAGGAGAGGCGGTCGCCGAATTCGCGCTTGGCCGCGAAGACGTCGATCACCTCCGGCTGGAAGGGGTTGAAGCAGTCCAGGCCGATCTCGATCAGGTCGGGGAAGACCTCGATGACTTTGCCGCAGGAGTGGATGAAGACCTGCTTCCCGATTTCCTTGACCGCCGCGTACTGCCGGGCCAGGCGCGGCTTGAGGAAGCGTCGCCACAGCGCCGGGCCCATCAGCATCCCCTGCTGCTGGCCCCAGTCATCGCCGAAGTAGATGGCGTCGGCAGCGTAGCTGGCCGCGTTGCGGATGATGCCGAGGTTGAACTCCAGGATGGCGTCGAGCAGGTCCTCCACGAACTGCGGATGCTCGATCATGTCCATCATCAGATTCTCCATGCCGCGCATGGTCCAGCCACGCTCGAAGAGGGAAAAGTCGATGGCGAGGACCACGAACTTGTCCGGATTCTCATCGATCTCCCGCGCTACGTGCGCCCAGCGCAGGGGGTCGTCGGGGTCAGGCCAGACGTAGTCGCCCAGGGTCGGCTCGGGGAAGAGGTGGGCGTCAGGGTTGCCGATGTCCTTGTCGATGGTGCGGTTCCAGACCACGCCGAACTGGTCGCGCCAGAAGCCGGGGGCAATCTCCACCCACACATCCGGCCGCACCGGACGAATGTAGTGCAGGTGGTTGCCGATCTTGCTCTCGAAGTCGGCGTCGCCGGTCAGCTCTACCATCTTCTGATGGGCGGGCTGGGTGAACTCAAAATGCCACGGGCAAAGGTCCGGCTGCTCATGGCGCAGGGCGGTGTGGATGCGTTCTTTGGGGGTCATGGGGGTCCTCCGATGTAGGGCGGGAGCAGATGTGCCTCGCTCCGCCGCGCCGAACGCGCCTTCGCCATCCCGGAAGCCTTCCCCTCCCGGCGCGCGAAGCCGAGAGGGGAATCCCCGACATCGCCGCGCGCAAGACGCTCACTATACGTAAGAATACTCCTTGACATCGCCCCCCCCCGTTAGATTATATTATGCGTGCTGCCGAAGGAATCCTGGCCGTAACTGGAGGGATCGTGATGGCTGCGCCGAGAGTTTCCCTTCTGCCCCTGCTGGTTCTCCCCCTGTTGTTGTCCGCCGCCCTGCCTGCCTGCGCCGGTTTCACCCAAGTCTCCGTCAACATCACCGGCCCCGACGAAGGCTGGGTGACCGATAACCTCGAGTATGACGCTCACCCCTCCTGGACGGTGGACGCGGAGACCGCCGCGAAGATCAGCAATAACGAGGCCTTCGTCACCGCCTCCCTGATGTGGAACTACTACCCCGCCACGGCGGTCGCGGGCGGCGGCCCCAGCGACCCCACCGCCACCCTCAGTTATGCGAACGCCTCTGCCGGGTGGTACAGCGTCTCCGTCGCCTACCTCTGCAGCATCACCTACCAGGGCGGCGGGATGGATTACGGCTACGCCCAGAGCAGCAAGCCGGTCAAGATCAAGCGGCTCATGATGATGGCAGCGCCGGTGGGCGGCAACGCAATCTGCGTCGGCGCCAAGGACAGCGCCCCCCATAAGATCACCATCACTGCCTCGGTGATCGACGGCTTTGGCCCGGTCAGCGGCAAGACCGTGCACTTCAACGCCGATAGCTATGCCTTTGCGTACCAGGCTCCCGTGGTAAACCCGACCAGCGCCGCCACCGACCAGTACGGCAACGCCTCGACTGTCCTCACCTCTGGCGACGGCGTCACGAACGGTGCGGTCCAGGTCACCTGCGAAGGCCTCACCAGTTGGGCGACCGTCAACTTCGAGGCGCCCGAGACGATCTTCGACATCGTGGATCCGGAGACCAACCAGCCGCTGCAGTACTTCATCGCAGATGGCGAGTCGGAGTCGAAAGTGCGGGTCCACCTGACGCACGGAGGCGCGAACGTGCCCGACCACACCCTGCAGTGGAGGACGTGGTTCTGGCTGTCGGACAACCAGCACATGGGGGACGAGGCTCAGGCCGACTACCAGGCCGGCACCGGGGAAGCCCCCTACGGGAGCATAACTCCGGCGGAAGGGGCGACGGGAGCAGACGGCATTGCCTTTACCGTGTACACGTCCAGCACGGTCGCGGGGTATGTTCGGTTCAAGGCCTATGATCAGAGCGTCTATGTCGAACAGTAGGGCGATCGACGCTCGTGGCAGAGGACCTGACCGCCTATTGAACTGTACCGTAGCCCGGCGTAGTGACCCCAACATACGGGAGGGTAGGATCATGCGGCTCGCACCGATGCTTGTCATTCCCTTATCTTGTATGGTATTGCTGGGCGCAGCAGCTGGACAGGGCCACGCCCAGTGGGTCAATCTGGAGCGTACCTTCGGCACCTCCGATCAACTAGCCAACGTGAATCTGGATATCCCGGGGTGCGACGGGAACACGGAAGACGATCCCGGTGGGTTGGTTATCCGGAATCATGACGGGAACAATGCCCACCGGAAGACGATCGTGCTGCAGCAAGCCGAGTTGTTCTGGCACGGCAATGTGCTGCTGACCTGCAGCAGCACGAAGGTCAAGATCTATGACGCGTACACCGGTGGGAATCAGATAACATTCGATGGCACCGACAACAAGTTCTCAAACGACGATCTGCCGAAGACCCTGTACGTTGAAGGCGTGGACGGCAGCGGTAGCATGAGAGACGTAGAGATCAAGCTCGCCGTAGCGACGGTGCCTACTCACTTTGATACCGTGAAGTTCACGGTGCTGTGGGTGGACGTCACTTCGCAGTACGGTGGCAACATGCCGGATGACAATGGGGCCAAGAGCAACTACAATAGCGTAGTCTGCCCAGACGGCTCGAGCGCGGCCACCCTGGGTCCACATTTCTTCGTGACCACCGGCTCGCCCTTCGACCAGAATGCGGCATGGGGGATCGGGTGCCTCTATAGGGGTCAGGTCCACCCGTCGAACTTCGTACCGGCACAATTTGGGGGCACTTTTCTGTTGAGACGTACGCTAGACTCCGGTGCGTATTACGGCGGGGCGAACGGAGAGACGGCAGGGGACCCAGTGACCGCGCACCAAGACGTCGAGAATCCCGCTGCGAGAGACGACGATCCACAGAGTGGAGGCTCCAACGGTTGGATCTATGACTGGGACTTTCCGGGTTTGTACGCGTTCTACGCGGCGGAGACGGACATCATCCGCGTACGACTGAACTTTACCGAGTATGCAGAGTACCAAGGCCACCGCTGTTCGAACAACCTGCAAGCCTTTACCCGCCAGTCGTACCATAAGACCGGCCGAACGCAGCTAGGGGCGAACTTCTCGACGGGCAGTGGCACCTTTACCCTCACGGACACTAATAGCACCTGGCAGAACGACTGGTGGCAGTGGGGAGCCATCTATATTGGGTGGGGGAAGAACGAGGATCGTATGGTGAGCACGAACAGCAACCATCAAGTGACCGTCACCAAACAATGGGCCCCCGCGCTCGATGCCCGTGGCGACCTCTACAAGCTGACTGCGGGCAACGCGTGGACGGCCATCAATGATAAGAGCCACGACAACATCAACGATAACGAATCGAATGATGGCGTTACCCCGACCAGCGCTGACCTCCAGTAGCAGGTGACAAGCATATGTATATGAGAACTAGACGTACTGCCAGGCTTGCTTGCACCATGGTGTTCCTCCTCGGCGTGCTGGCCGCGGCGGGCGAGCCGCCCCCCAGCGGCCCTGTTGGACAGGCGCTCCGAATGTCGGATCTGAATGAACTCGCTCAACTAGTGCGCGGGGTACGGGATGAGCGGCGGCAGACGACGGATGATCTGATCGCCTTTCTGGCGAATCGCGACAACTTGCTGCAGCGCGAGGCCGCCGTGACGACCGCGATGGAGATCGCGGGATGCATCCGCGCAACCGAATGCGCCGAGGTGCTTGCTCGGCATGTCGCCTACCCGAGGGTCTTTCCCGAGTCTTCCCACTATCCCCGTGGGAATCCCATCGCGCGTGCCTATCCCGACAACCCTTTGCTGTGGGCGCGGGCTGCCGCGGCGCTGATCTCCATCGGCGAGCCCGCCGTGCCGTTCGTCACTGAGGAATTGGGGAATGTCCAGTCCGATGCAGAGCCCTTCTGCGCGCTCACAGTGCTGGTGGGGATTCTGGGTGCCGACCGCGCCAGAACCGCGGTTGATAGCGTTGCCGACAGGACGGAAAGCACAGAAACGAAGCGCTACATGACTAACCTCAAGGCGCGGATTCCCCAGGCTGTCGAATGCGTGGCTCAGTGGGAGGCAAGCAAGAAGCCGACCGAATAGCGCTTTCGCTGGGCGAAATCGGGGGACACCATACATGCGAATTCGGGGGACAGCGTACACCACTCCCCCGATTCCCCGCCAGGCAGCAGCGCGGGGCGAGGGAATCGGGAGGACGCACCGCTTGTCACGAGGGAGCGGACGCCCATCAGTCGCCGAGTGCCCCGCCCGCCGCCCTCACGACCCTCCCCACCTCCTCCCCATACTCCCTCTGAAACCTCTCCTTCCCAAACCGCAGCGCGTTCTCTCTGATTCGCCGCTTGTCGAACGGGGTCCTCTCGAAACGGCGGAGGGCGTCCGCCAGCGACTCCGGCGTCTGCTCGGGGAAGAAGAGGCCGGTTTCGTTCTCGATCACCGTCTCCAAGGCGCCGCCGGCGGCGTAGGCGAGCACCGGGCGGCCGGCGCTTTGCGCCTCCACGGCCGCGATGCCGAAATCCTCCTCCTGGGGCATCAGGAAAGCGCGGCAGCGGGCGACGTATTGCTCCACCTCCCCCTCCTCGCAGCGGCCCAGGACGCGAACGGTGGGGCCGGCCAGCGCCTGCAGGCGCTCGCGCTCGGGGCCCTCCCCGATCACCACCAGCGGGACGCCCAGACGGTTGCACGCCTCCACCGCCAGGTCCACCCGCTTGTAGGGGTTGAGCGCGCCGACGATCAGGAAGTAATCCTCGTCACGGTCCTCGGGGAGGAAGCGGTCGGTCTCCACCGGCGGGTAGATCAGCGCCGAGTCGCGGCCGTAATACTCCCGGATGCGGCCCTGGACGAGGCGGGAGTTGGCGATATACCGCGTGGGGCGGTCGCAGGTGGCCCGGTCCCAGCGGCGCAGGCGGCCCAGCACCCGCCGGGCGACGGCGCGGGAGACGCTGCCGCCGGGCATGGTGGCCAGGTACTCCTCGCTCCAGAACCACAGGAACCGCGCGGGGGAATGGCAGAAGCAGAGGTGGACGGCGTCCGGGCGGAAGCGCACGGACTTGACCCAGGCGCTGGAGGTGGACAGGATCAGGTCGAACTCCTGCAGGGGGAGGGACTCGGTGGCGCGGGGCATGAGCGGGACGAGGCGGCGGTGCAGCCGGCGTGCGGCGGGGAGCCTCTGGAGGAAGGAGGGCCGCACCTCCCACCCGGCGCACATGGGGCGCATGGCCTCTTCGTCATACAGGAGCGTGTAGACCGGGGCCTGCGGGTACAGCTCGTGGATAGCCGCCAGCACCCGCTCGGCGCCGCGGAGGCCCTGCATGAGATAGTCGTGGACGAGAGCGATACGCATGGGCAAAGGCGAGAGGCAGGACAAGAATCGCGAGTCGAAGCTTACCTGGTCCCCGGGGTCGCGGTCACAGATGTCTCGCACCTCCCCGGGGCACGGTACGCAGGCTGGGAAGCCGGCGCTACCTTGACGAGCTGGCTAGCCCTCCAGGGCTTGCAGCAGCGCTCGACGCATGACCCCCACCGGGGCGGGCTGGCCGGTCCATTTCTCCAGGGCCAGGGCGCCCTGGTGGACCAACATGCCGGTGCCCTCCAGAGTCTCGGCGCCGGCGGCAGCGGCGGCGCGGAGCAAGGCCGTACGACGGGGGGTGTAGGTCAGGTCGCAGACTAGCTGGCCGGAATGGAGCCAGTCGGGCGGGACTACCGGCGGGACCTCGTGGCGAGGGTACATGCCGACCGAGGTGCAGTCCACCACCACCTCCGCCCCGGAGACCGCTTCCGGCGTGTCGGGGTCACTGAGGGCGAGCGCCCGGAGCGCCACCGTGCCGGCCGCCGGGGCCAGTAGAGCGGTCAACTCCTCCGCCCGGCCCAGCGTCCGGTTGACCACCGTGACCGAGGCGGCGCCCTGCTGGACCGCGGCCAGAGCCACAGCGCGGGCTGAGCCGCCGGCACCAATCACCACCACCGGGCGTCCCGCCAGACTCCAGCCCGCCTCCTCCACCGAGCGAAGGAAGCCCTCGACATCGGTGTTATCCCCACGTAGGTAGCCGTCCTCGTTGATGATGGTGTTGGCGGCGCCCAGCAGCCAGGCCTGGGGCGTGGCCTCGTCCAGGTAGGGCAGGATGGCGGCCTTGTGGGGGATGGTGACGTTCAGGCCCACCAGACCCAGGCCGGCGACTCCGGCGACCGCCTCGGCGACGCGCTCGGGCTTGACCGCGAAGGGTACGTAGACCCAATCGAGGCCTAGGTACTGCAGGGCGGCATTGTGCATGGGCGGGGAGAGCGAATGCTCCACCGGCCAGCCGATGACGCCGACGACGCGGGTTGTGCCGGTGATTGACATGGTATCAGTGGTCGGTCGTCAGTGTCAGTTGGGACCCGGTCGCGAGACCGTGGTGGTTACTTCCCCTTGGGGGCCTCCGTACCCTCCCTGGTTGCGGTCCCGGGAGGGCGGGGAAGTCTGGCGATGGTGTAGGGGCCGAAGGTCTGGCGGGCGGCGTCGGGCGGGAGAGGTTCCAGCAGGCCGTGGCGGTCCAGGACGAGGATATCGCGCCCCGGACCGAGTTGCGCCAGGAGGACAGATAGCTCGGCCTGGTCGCTGACCACGTAGGCGGTCTTGCCGGTCAGGCAGAAGACGTGTGGGAGGGGGAGGCGCACCTGGCGAGAGGCGAGGTCCAGGGGTGCCCGCGGGTCCTCGCCAGCCATGGGCGGAGAGGCCAGCAGGACGGTGTCGGGGCCGACCATCTGCCCTAGGGTCGTGGCCACGTCGCGCAGTTGGTAGTCCAACGGCTCCGGTGTCCACAGGTAGCGGGCGGGCCAGGTGGCCGTGCCCACTAGCGCGGCCAGCAGGATCGCGGTCAGAGCGGTGACCATGCCCCGCTTCGCGTCCAGCCGTGCGGCGACCGCCGTCACGGCCAGGCCGGCACAGAGGGCTACCGCGGGCGAGTAGAGCTGAAGGAAGATGTCGTGGTAGGAGGCCAGGTTGCGGAACAGTAGCGTCAGGGGAAGGCCGTAGGCTACCAGCAGCCAGAGCCAGCCGTCGCCCGGTACCGGGGCTGCTCCCCGCCGCAGGCGGCGGTAGAGGGTCCAGAGCAGCGTCAGCCCGGCCACGGTGCCGGCTACGGCGCCGAAGAAGGCCGGGGAGTTCAGCGAGAAGGCAGCCAGGCGGTGGAGGAGCTCCAGGTAACCGGCGGGCACGTCCCCGGTGGACATGCGGCCGGAGGTCAGCCGCTCGTGCAGGTGCGCCCAGACGGCCCCGAATCCGGCCTCTCCCACCAACATGGCGCCAAAGAGAACGGCGACCGGTAGGGCGACGATCCAGACGGCGACTGGGCGCGCCAGGCGTCGGCTTCCCCGGCGGGCTTCCCACCACAGCGCCGGTAGCAGCAACACCCAGTCGAACCAGAACAGCAGGGCAGCGACGACCCCGCACACGGTCGCGCCCAGGGCCCAGGTGCGGTCACGGGGGCGCTTGCTTGCCACCAGGGCCAGCACGGTGAGGGTGGGGGCGAGAGACTGGATAGCGTAAAGAGAGTAGCGGACGTTCACCGGCAACACCGCGAGTACGACGAGAGCGACGTTGGCGACCGCGAGCCCCCAGACATTGCGGGTGAAGACCCAGAAAGCCAGCAAGAACCAGAGGAAGAAGAGGAAGGTGATTATCCGCACCGACAGTTGCAGGGGAGCCCCGGCGGCCATGGGTAGGGCGTACAGCCAAGAGGCCAGCGGCGACCAGGAATAGTAGCCGATTGGTTGGCCACTGTAGTCCAGGGCCAGTACGTTGGTTCCGCGGGTCACCGACAACCCGAGCTTCAGATGGTTGTGGGCAAAGGCGCCGTAGAGGGAGGTGATGTACGACTCGTGGCCAGCCTTGCAGGGCCAGGTGAGGCGGGGGGCCGTGCAGGCGGCCCAGAGGAGTAGGACCAGCGCCGGTACCCAGTAGGTTCGCAGCCAGTTGCGGGGGGCCGGGGAGGCCACGTGCGCACCACCTCTCTCGGTGGCCTATTCGGGCTGGGGAGGGGGGAATCCTCTGTGGAGGGCGCATCTGAAAAGTCGGGCTGGGGCTATCGTGGGGGCGGATGTTTCGCGGGATACGGCTCCGCGAAGCATTCGCCCCTACGGGACCGGGGGGTGGGTGGGCACAAGCTCTTACAGCAGACGGACCAGCCAGAGCACTACCGGGGCCCAGAGGGCGGCGAAGAGGTTGGTGGTGATCCAGAGGCTGTTGGCCAGGTTCATGTTCTGCCGCGTGACCTGGACGATGACCAGGGAGAGGATGGCTACGGGGGTGGAGCACTGTAGGAAGACGACCTTGACCATCTCATTGTCGGCCTGGCCCCAGAGGCCGAAGGCTGTCGCCAGTGCCAGGCCGAGCAGGGGGGTGAGCAGGAACTTGAACGCGTGCATGAGCAGGACCGGCTGTAGGTAGGCGCCGATGACGGAGAAACGGAGGGTGACGCCGATGGCGAAGAGCTGGATGGCAGTGTTGAGGGGGATCAGCACTTCCAGCGCCTGCCGGCCGAAGTGGGGCATGGTGGGGACGATCAGGTGCATGAGCAGGCCGGCGGCGATGCCCAGGAGCGGGTTGCGGCTGTAGCCCTGGCGGAAAGTGTGGGCGAAGGACTTCCAGGGGGAGGTGGTCCGGCCGGTGTGCGTTCCGGCCAGGTGGAAGCCCAGCAGGTAGATGAGCGGCATGAAGGGCAGGACGAAGATGGTGGCCAGCGCCGCGCCCTGCGCGCCCAGGGCGATGTAGCAGATGAAGGTGCCGTAGGTGGTGCCCTGGTTGGAGAACATGGAGCACAGCGCCCAGGGGGCGCGGGAGGCGGGGTCGGAGAACAGCCGCCGGCCCAGCGGGGCGGCCAGAGGCCACATGAGCAGGATGATCAGGGCGCAGATCAGCGGCAGGGCCGCGGCGCCCCAGCCCACCGGCTGCAGGGCCCACATCACCAGGAAGGTCACTACCGGGGAGAGGAAGGTCAGTCCGGTGCGGCTGATGCGGGGGGCTTGCGGTGGCGCGAGTAGCCCCCGACGGCGGCAGAAGTACCCGGCGGCGAGGCTCAGGACAATGACGAGGACGGCTTCGATTGTCTTGGCGGAGGGGGACATGATGGGGAAGTCGCGAGTGGCGAGTCGCGAGTGGGGAACGGAGGGTGGCAAGTGGCAAGTGACAGGTGGCGGGCCGGAGACCGCCTCGGGCTCCCGCGTTCCACGTTCCACGTTCCACCTCTCCTACTCGCCCGGCGGTGTGCCTCTCCCCTTGCCGATGGGGCCCATGTGGTCCAGGACGTACTGCTTGACGTTGTCGTCCCAGTGGAAACGGTACTCGTTGGCCAACGGCTTGAGGCGCGGGCCGGTGTGGACAGTGACCTGCTTCCAGTCGGTAGAGCGTTTGACGATCGTGGCGACGTAGCCAGGGTCGTTGGCCAGAGCGGCATCCTGCGCGGCTTGCTTCCCCGGCTGGGGGCCGCCGGCCGCGGGAGCCGGAGGCACTGTGGTGGAGGGGGGCCGGGGGATTGCGCCCTCGTCCATGATGATGTAGGCGCGCAAGCTGGGGTCCCAAGCCAGCGAGCGAGACAGACGCAGATCATGTTTGGTGGGGCCGATCCAGATCCGCACCTCGCTCCAATCCGGCTTGCGCCAATTGATGACCGCTACCCAACCGGGCTTGTCCTGCAGGGCCACGGTCTTGGCAGCCTCCTCCCGAGCTGATCCCGAGGGCGGGACGTCGGGGGGAGCTGGGGGTGGCTCCGGCGGGATCAGGGGTGGTGCGGGCGGAGGCGTCAGGCCATCGGGCGGGGGCAGACCGGGGAGGCTTCCCGGAATCTCCAGGGCGTTGGTGGCCTCGGGCGGGGCGGGTGGAGTAGAACGGAAGTAGACTACGGCGGCGATGACGAGTCCCAGCAGGCACAACACGAGCACGCCGACGACCACGCCCAGGACGGTTGCCATGGGGTTGCGAGGCTCCTTGGCAGGTTGGGGAGGGCCGGGGCAGTAGCGCGGGGGGTCCTGCTGGTGCGCGGCCAGGCAGGCCTCACAAAGAGGCAGCCCGCAGAGCGGGCAGTAGCCCACGGCATCGTAACCGGGATGGTTGGTACATTCCTGTGCGGGGGGCTGATCGTAGCTCATGGGGGCGACCTCGGTGTGGGTGTCTGGCTACACGAAACTGTCGAACCAGGCGCGGGCCAGATGGACGAAATACTGGTTGTATCCGTGCGCCTGGCCCTGTATTTCCGTGAAGTTGCGGGTGCCGGGCAAGGCGTCGGAAAGGGCCTGGATCGTCGTCGTCGGGCAGATGGTATCGGCGCCCCCGGCGGTGAGCAGCGTGGGCATGGTCAAGCGGTGGGCATGGCTGGCGGTGTCAATCAGGCCCAGCGCGCGCCAGGCGGCGGCTTGCCGCTGGGGCTTAAGGGTCTCCAGGAAGGGGAAGACCAGGCCGTAAGCGCCCTTCTCCTCGTATTCCTCCATCAACCTGAAGTTGGTCAGGAAGGGCTGGTCGGCGGCGACGGCGCGGCAGGCGCGGTCGCGCAGGAGGCTGGCGAGGAGGAGAGCGGTACCGCCGCCCTGGCTGGTGCCGAAGACGGCGAGGCGGTCGGGGTGGACCTCGGGCTGCTGCCGAAGCCAGTTGGCCGCTACCACCGCATCGCGGAGCCAGTCGCGGTAGCCGCGCTTGCCGCCGGAGGCGGCGGTATCAGGCAAGACCGGCCAGTTGCCGTCCACGCCGCGCTTGCTCTCATCAGGGCCCAGGGGCGTGGCGTAGCCCAGCGGGTTGACATGCAGGACGTTGTAGCCGGCGGCGACGAGTTCCGGGTGGGCGCTCATCTCGGCGCCATAGCCAGGGAGGTGAATCAGGGCGGGGGCGGGGCCGCTGGAGGGTAAGGTCTGCCAGTAGCCGTAGAAAGTGCTGCGCCGGCGCGAAGAAAAAGCGACGTAGCGGGAGTGCGAGGTCGAGGCCCAAGGGCCCATGCGGAACTCGTAGGGGGCGGCCTCGACGGTGGTGACCTTGACGGGCACGGCGTCGGCGGCGGCCAGGAGGGTTTCGCACCAGGCGTCGACCTCGGTGGGGGTGGGATAGACTTCGGGGATCATGGGAGGGACTCCTTATGCAAGGACCAGCCGAGTTGCGACTGCAAAGCGGCCGCGGCTCGGCCGGCCCCTCCACAAGCTGGCTAGTGGGTCACTACCGCCTCGCCCTTCCGCTTCCCGTACCCCCGCGCTTGGGCCATGAAGGCCTCCAGGCGGGTCTCGGCGGTGGCTTGCTCCAGGCCGTCGTAGACCATGTTGAGGTAGGGGATCTGGTCATAGTCGGACCGTACCCGGCGCATGATGGCGTGCGAGATGGTGCCGGGCATGCAGGTGAAGGGCATGACCGAGATGAGGCCGGAGAGATGCTTGCGGGCGAAGTCCACGGCCTTGCCCACGGTCATGATGGCCTCGCCCTCGAAAGTGCGATGCACGTAGGGGGCGGCGTAGTCCAGGACGGTCTCGGTCGGGGGCTCGTGGGCGTTCTCCAGGAAGCCGTCGAAGGCGGCGGCCAGGTGGTGCTCGTCGGCCTTCATCACCCGGTCGGAGACCCAGGTCTTCAGGCGCAGCTTCCACTCGCCCCGCTGGGTGGCGCGCATGTCGCGGCGATAGTTGCGGTAGAGGAACCACTCGTAGACCGGCGCGGCCCAGACCTCGCCGCCCAGGGCCTCGATCTTGCGGACGAGGTTCTGGTTGCTGAAGGCGTTGGCGCGGATGTAGAACTCGCCGACCAGGCCGATGAGCGGGCAGCGGCGGGACTTGTCCACCGGGACGGCGGCGAAGCGCTCACGGGCGTGGCGCAGGGCCCGGTAGAGGGAGCCATCGTTGCGGGCGATGGCCTCCGAGGTCTCATGGACGCCCTCCTGGTAGATGCGCTCGGCTTCGCCGGGCCGGGTCTCGTAGGGGCGGGTCTGCATGAGGGCCTTGTCCAGCAGGTCCACGGCGACCATGCCCTGCCAACCCAGGCGGAGGAATTTGCGGCCGACCAGGCCCAGGTCGTTGTAGAAGTTGGAGGCCTGGTTGGGGGCGTAGATGGGGACGTCAGAGCAGCCCAGATCGTCGAGCACCATGCGCTGGAGGGTGTTGTACTGGCCGAAGCGGCAGGGGCCGCCGGAGCCGCCCATGAAGAAGACGACCTTATCAGGGTCAAAGTCGGGGCGCTTGGTGTACTTGACCATGTCACCGGTGGTGACGATGCAGGGGAAGCACTCCTTGCCGGAGGTGTGCTGGCGACCCCAGTAAAGGGTCTCCTCATCGGGCTCGGGGAGGACCTCGGCGGCGATGCCGCAGGCGCGGAAGGCGGCGGCCAGGCCATAGGCGTGGGGGCTCATGTTAGGGACCATTACCGTGCGGCCGCTGGCGCGGTCGAGGGTGAGGGGCCGGAAGTCGCGGCCGGGACGGCGCTCGCGGCCACGGGTGGCGGCGAGGCTGTCCAAGAACGCTTCGCAGCGGGTGATCATGCCCGCGTCGGCGCTGTGCTCGTCGACCTCAATCACCAGGCAGGGCTGGTCGCCCAGGCCCTCGGAGAAGAACTTGAGCAGGAAGGAATCGGGACCGCAAGAGAAGTTGGTCAGGTACAGGGCGTTGAGACGCGAGTCCTGGGCGATCTTGCGGGCGGCGAGGAGGATGCGCTGGCCGTAGCCCCAATACATGTTGAACCAGCCCGCGGGGAGCTTGATGTCGTCCAGGGGGAGGAAGTCGAGGGGGATAGGCAGGACGCCCATGTCCCGGAGCTTCTGAGGGATCTGCAGATTGGCGCCCGGATCGCAGCCGTTGTAGGAGCGGCTGACTAGCACGATGGCGGTGTCGTCGGGGGAGAGGCCGGCGAGAATGTCGGCGCCACGCTGCTGCATGCCCTGGCGGAAACGAGCCAGGGCGGCCAAGCCGGCGTCCACGGCGCGGACAACGTCCTTCGAGGAGGCGCCGAGAGTCTTGGCCATGTCGCCCAGGGCCTCGATGAGGTGCTTGCGCCCCAGAGAGAAGTAGATTATCGGGGCGAACAGGCCCACATGCCTAGGGGCCAGGTCCACGGCTGCCCGGGTGATGTAGGGCAGGCTCTGGTTGTAGGGGCAGACGAAACTATCGGTGGTGGTCTCGTCGGGCGCCTCCATGGTGATGACACTGGGTAGGAGGAGGTAGTCGAGGTCTTTGTCGAGCAGCTCCAGGACGTGGCCGAGGGCGACCTTGACCGGGAAGCAAGTCTCGGCGACGGAGGCTTCCGCGCCACTGTGGATGATGCGCTTGTTGGTGCGGCTGGAGAGCACGGGCTGGGCACCGAGCTCGCCGATGACGGCCTGCCAGAAGGGGAACAGGTCGTGGAAGATCAAGGCGCGGGGAAGACCGACGCGGGGGGCGTCGGGCGGGATCTCGCGAGTAGGGACGTAGGCCTCGAGCAGCATCTTCTCGCGCTCGCGGAAGAGGTCGGGGATGGTGTTGGGGGTCCTGTCCTTGCGCTCGCGGACGTCGTATTTCTCGCAACGACTGCCGTAGAAGAGGGGAGACTCGCCCTCGATGACCACCTTGTTGATCTCGCAGTGATTGGGGCAGTCCTGGCACTCGAAGGTCTCCACCTCGTACTGGGTGTTGACGATACCGAAGCCCTTGAAGCTGCTGGGACCGTCCCCGGCCTCCTGCATGGCGATGAGGGCGCAGCCCAGGGCACCGAGGACCTCGTTGTGGGGAGGGACGATGATGGGCTTGCCGGTGACGGCCTCGAAGGCGGCGACTACCGCATGGTTGAGGGCGGTGCCCCCCTGGAAGAGGATATGGTCACCGATGCGCTTTTGACCGACGACTTTGTTCAGGTAGTTGTAGACGATGGAGTAGGCCAGGCCGGCGACGAGGTCGGAAGTGGCGGCACCGGCCTGCTGGTTGCGGGTCAGCTCCGTCTCCATGAACACCGTACAGCGCTCGCCGAGGTTGAGGGGGTTGGGGGACTGGAAGGCCAGCTCGGCGAACTCGCCCTTGATGGAGATGCCCAGGCGCTCGGCCTGCTCCTCCAGGAAGGAGCCGGTGCCGGCGGCGCAGACCTTGTTCATCTCAAAGTCCACCACCGCGCCGTTTTCCAGGCTGATGTACTTGCTGTCCTGGCCGCCGATCTCGAAGATGGTGTCCACCTGGGGATCGACGAACAGGGCGCCGCGGGCATGAGCGGTGATTTCGTTCTTGACCACGTCGGCGCCGATGAAGTCGCCGGTGAGATAGCGGCCGGAGCCGGTGGTGCAGGCGCCGCGGATCTCCACGTGGTCGCCCACCCGCTCACCTACGCGCCGCAGGCCCTCTTTGACCGCCTCCAGGGGGCTGCCGGCGGTCATCAGGTACTCCTTGGCCAGCATGTTGCCTTGCTCGTCGGTGACCACAACGTTGGTGCTGATGGAGCCAACATCCACGCCGAGGTAGGCGGGGAGGGGGTTGCCGGAAAGGACAAGCGGCTCTTCCACCGGTGCGGGCATGATAACCGATCGATCCAGGCGCAGCGGGCGCTGCGTCTTCTGGGCGCCGGGGGCCACATAGGCGGCCAAGTCGTCGAGGCGCTCCCAGGTGGGCGGGGACAGCTCGGCCTGGCGGGCGGTCAGGACGGCCCCGATAGCGCCCATGGCGGCGAAGTGCTCAGGGATGACCAGCTCGTCGCCCTCCAGCTCGAAGACCTCGTGGATGGCGCGGATGATGCCGGGGTTAGCCGCCACGCCGCCCTGGAAGGAGACCGGAGAGATGAGCGCGGCGCCGGAACCGACGGTGGATTTGAAGTTGCGGACGAGAGCGAAGCACAGGCCGGCGATGATGTCGTGCTCGGGCGTGGCCTTTTGCTGCAGGTGGATCATGTCGCTCTTGGCGAAGACGCTGCAGCGGCCGGCCACGCGGGGAGGATGCTCGCTGCGCAGGGCGGCCTGGCCGAACTCCTCGATGGTGAGACCCAGGCGGTTGGCCTGCTGGTCGAGGAAGCAACCGGTGCCGGCGGCGCACATGGCGTTCATGGCGAAGTCGGTGGCCTGGTCGGACTTGCGGCCCTGCTCGTCGCACAGGAAGATGAGCTTGGAGTCCTCGCCGCCGATCTCGATGATGGTGTTGACCTGCGGGTGGAGCGCCTGGGTGGCCGCGGCCTGGGCGACGACCTCGTTGACGTAGATACCGCCCAGCAACTCAGCGATGGCGCGGCCCCCGGAGCCGGTGGCCGCCAGGCCGGCAAGGGCCTCGTCGGTGTAGCGCTCGCGAGCGGCGCGGAGGGCCTGGGCGGCGGTGCGCATGGGCTGACCGTGGTGGCGGAGATACTGCTCCTCCAACACCGCTCCCTCAGCGCTGACAACGACCAGGTTCACGCTGATGGATCCGACATCGAGGCCGACAAATACATCGGGCTTCATAGGCGTCCGTACTCCCTCGTGGCCCCTCCCCAGAAGACAGAAAAGCGGCAGACCGGCATGGAAAGCCGATGAACCGAGGGAGGCGCTGATAGCGAAAGGAATTATAACGGAAGGGAGCCAAGGGCGCAACGGCAGTTGGAGCCGGAGCATGGGGGAGGGGTCGGCCGAGTCGGGGACGCGAGGCAATCGCGGGGAGGCCACGACGCGTGCCTGCGGGGTTGGCCCCTTCATCCATCAGGTTGTCGTGTTGGGAACCTCCAGGTGTGGGGAAGCGTCAAACCGCCAGCCTGAGCGGCGCGGGGAGGTGTGGGGAAAGCGCGCGGCGAAAGGGCGAGCACATCGCCGATTGGCCCCCCTGGGAGTGTGAGTCCATGCGCAAGATCCTGCCCTTCCTCTTGTCCCTTCTACTGCTGATCGGACTCGGTCTGGCCGGGTGTGGTGGTGGCGGAGGCGGAACGACGGACCCGGTCCGCGTGACCTTCACGCTGCCCATCGGGAACCCGACGACGGTGACCCAGGGCGATATCGTGGTCCTGGAGGTGCAGGTCGCCATTATTAGCGGGGGGAGCGCGATCAGCCGGGTCATCTTCACGGCCAACGGCACCGAGATCGGGCGGGTGGGGGCCTCGCCGTACCGGCTGAACTGGAACACGCAGGGCCTGGCGCCTGGGGACTACCAGGTCACCGCGACCGCCTACGACAACTCCAACCCGGCCCAGAGCGGGACGGCCAGCATCACGATCAAGGTGGCGGCCAGTTCGGTGGTGGTTAGCTTCACCTCTCCGCCGGCGGGGGCCCGGACGGTAACCCAGGGGGCGACGGTTGCCCTCGCGGCCAGCGCCACCGCCCCGAGCGAGATTGCGCGCGTGGAGTTCACCGACAACGGATCGCTGATCGGCAACGCCACGGTCCCCAGCGGCACCATCTACGGCCTCAACTGGAACACGAGCGGGCTGGCGCTGGGGACGCATACCATCCTGGCGAGGGCCTTTGACCGTAGTACGCCAGTGCGGACGGGGAGCGCGACCATCGTGATCACCCTGCAGGCGCCCGCGCAACCGGCCCCGACGGTGCAGATCGACTCACCCACCGGGGGTGTCGTGAGCTGGAACATGAACGTGACCGCCTCGGCACAGGCGCAGGCGACGGGGGCAAAGATCACCAAGATCGACGTCACTTTCGGGGCGCTGACGAGGACCATAGCCGGGACCGGCGCGGCTACGCTGAGCGGGACGGTAGCCTTCGACACCACGGCGGCGAGCGACGGCTCGCATGACATCACGGCGGTAGCTACCGATACCAACGGCAAGACGAGCTCCGTGACAGTGACAGTAACCGTGGCGAACGGCACGAGTCCGCCGCCGCCGCCTTTCTAGACGAGCGCGCGAGGGGGAGGCCGACCCAGCCGCGCGTCGTTGGCGCGGCGAGCCCCGCCCAGAGAGCTACTCGCGTCGTCGTCGACTGCGCTGACTAAGTGCCGCGCCCCAAGGGACTGGGCCGGGCTCCTGTGCGGCTGCGTTGTAGCCGTTGGGCAAACGGCGCGGGCCACTGGGCCGGCCCCTCCACTGGACTGCCGTTCACTCCGCCCTTCTCCCCTGCGCGACCTGCAAATACGCCATTACGTGGCCGGTGACGATGATGACGGTGGTTACTATCAGGCCGGCCCAGAGCAGCCCGCGGGCGTATTGCTCGGTGCGGGTGAGGCGGCCGGCGATTTCGTAGAGCAGGGAACCGGCGATCACCGCCAGGGCCAGGGCGCTTAGGCAAGAGCCGGGGGCGGGGCGGTCGAGGCGCACCGTGCCGCGCAGGTCGGTGGGAGGAAGGCCCAATAGGGGCACCTCCTCCGGCTCGGGGTGGTCTTGCTCCCACCAGGTCTGCAGCCGCCGAGCCAGATCCAGGGAGACGCGATTGGTGGCAGCGATCGTGTCCCCCTCGCGCGAGGCCAGAGTCAGGGCGCGGCCGGGTTCGCGGGGGCCGTGCCAGTAAACGACCACCCGCAGGGGCATTCCCGGCACCCGGACGGGAGTCTCCCCGGTCGGCAGGGCCCCGCTGATGACGATCTCGTCAATCGCCCCGCGCCCCAGCGTCCACGAGTGCCGGTCCCCACGGTAGACCAGCGTATTCCCCTCCCAATCCAGAAAGCCCACGTCGCTGTCCGTTTCGCCCTCCCAGGAGAGCAGGTCGGGACCGGGGGAGAAGCCGACGAACTCGCCGCGGCCCTCAGCTCCCAGGCGGTGGTGCAACAGGCCCCGCAGCCGGCGGTTGCCGAGCAGGGCCAGGCGGCCCTGCGTCATCCAGGGCAGGAAGGCCGAAAGCACGAGCGCCACGCCCGCCGTGGCCGCGCCCAGGGGGCTGCGCTCCAGGTCGGGGAACAGGGCCAGCGCCAAGAAGCCGGTGGCATAGGGCGTCGCGCTGATGGCGAGTAGCGCCAGGAAGGCGAAGGTGCGGTTCCGGGCCCGCATACGGGAGTCGAAGAGAGGTTCGGGCATGATTTCAGTGACTTTTGCGGGTCTGCATGTGCGCCGGCGACCGCTGAGCCTCACCCCCTACCCCCTCTCCTGGCAGGAGAGGGGGTAGCAGAGCAGCGACAGCAGGCGGACGACTGCCCCGGACAGTAACCATAGCGCAGTATGTGAAGCTCAGTGATCCGGCAGGTCGGAGAGCTCGGCCGGGAGCCAGACTCCTAGGAATTCGGTAGCAAGGTTGGCAAGGGCGACCAGGTCCCGGTAATCGGTGTGGGTCTCCAGGCGGGGCTTGTGGCCGAGAAAGGCGTAGCCCTGCTCGACCAGGCGCAGCGTGCGATTGTTACCCTCCGCAGCCAGGGCCTCCTGGGCCAGCAGCAGCGGGCGCGGCGCGAGGAGAGTGGCCAGGTCGGCCAGTTCCGCAAGCGGGAGCAGGCCGGGCGGGAAACCCTCACTCGCGCGGACGCCTCCCCGATCCCGGCCGTCGCCGGAGAACAGACGCTCGCGCAGGTCGCGGAGGTCACCACCCACCGCCACCGTCTTGACGCCGGGGTCGAGGGCGGCGGCCAGCAGGGCCACAGGAACGGTGTCGCTGAGACCCACCAGCCCCACCTGGCCGGGTGGAGTCTCGGGCAGGGCTCGGAGGTAGGCCAGGAAAACCAGGGCCTCACGCACCACCCAGGCGGCCAGGGAATCGCCTTGGGCCTGGAGTGTGGCCTGCAACTCGACAGTGTCGTCCCGGCGCTCGTCGCAGCCCGGCAGGTCCGGGACCAGCACCCGCAGTCCGGCCCGGCACAGGGCCACCGCGGGGGCGACGGGGCCGGTGGCTCCGGGCGGCGTCAGCTCCCCGGCCAGCTCGCTCCTTCCCATCTGGCACCCGCCCAGGAGCAGCACTGCCGGGGCGGGGCGGTCGGGGTCGCGGGGCGAGAGCTGGTAGCACGGCACGGCCAGGTCCTCGGCCACCTGTATAGCCATACGCGCCAGGACATGATCGCCCCGGTCTTCCTGCCCCAAGAGCCGGACCTCGGGGGGCGGCGTGGGGTCAGGACAGACATGCGCCAGTTGGCGCAGGGCCGCGGTCAGGCCCTCCCGCCAGGCGGCGACTTCACCGCGGTCCGCCCCCCAGAAGCTGTACCGGGGCGTCTCGCGGAACAGGCCGCGCCGCAGGTGCTCGGCCAGGGAGTAGCTGTAGGGGAAACCTACGGTCTGCATGGGGGGAGTATTCGGCCTGAGGGGGCGTTAGGCCTTCCCCGGGGGCGCTTGGTGGGTCTCGCGCGAGGGCAAATGTGCCGGGCGCCACGGGCCCGCCCCGCCGCGCGTGCCGCACGGCACCCCTCCCGTTCCGGGAGGGGCGATGGAGAAAGGGGGTCCGGAGATGAGAAATCGGGTTGAGGACTCGGAAAGGGACTTGGCCCATGCACACGGAAGTGTACCGGCGCTCGGGGAGACGAAGGAGGGATTCCGTTTTGTCCGATAACGATAGTGAGGCTCTGCGTGAGGAGACCGTGTCCAGCGAGCGTCCATTCAAGGGGAGGCTGCTGGCCGTGCGGGTGGATGAGGTGACGCTGCCGGATGGGCGGCGGTCGCGGCGGGAGGTGGTGGAGCACGCGCCGGCTGTCGCCGCCGTGCCGCTGCTAGCGGACGGACAAGTGGCGCTGGTGCGGCAGTGGCGGCATGCGACGGGGCAGGCGCTGCTGGAGATTCCGGCCGGGCTGATGGAGCCCGGCGAAACGCCGGAGGAGTGCGCAGCACGGGAGCTGGCCGAGGAAATCGGCTACCGGCCGGGCAAGCTGACACTGCTGTTCTCCGTGTACCTGGCGCCGGGGTATTCGGAGGAGATGATTCATATCTTCCTGGCGGAAGACCTGGTTCCGGCGCAGGCGGAGGCGGATGAGGACGAGAATCTGCGGGTGGTGACGATGCCGCTGACCGAAGCGGTGGCGAAGGTGCGGGCAGGGGAGGTGCGGGACGCCAAGACGGTGGCGGGGTTGCTGGCGGCGATTGGCAGGAGAGGCGAGTAAGGGGAGAGGATCCATGAATTGGGGAGGCGGCGCGAAGGCCGCGGAGGGTGGATGGGCATGATTAGCTTTGACCAGGAGACCTGCAGTGATCTGGAGGCGGGGTTGGCGCGGGAGTGGCTGGAGACCGATGGCTTGGGGGGATTCGCCTCCAGCACCCTCGCCGGGATCAATACGCGGCGGTATCATGGGCTACTGGTGGCGGCTACCCAGCCGCCGGTGGGGAGGCGGGTTCTGCTCAGCCGGCTGGAGGAGCGGGTGCGCTACGGGGCGGAGCAGACGCCGCTGTCGGCGAACCTGTACCCCGGTACGGTGCAGCCGGACGGCTACCGGCATCTGCGGGAGTTCCGGCTGGATCCCTGGCCGGTGATGACCTACGAGCATGATGCCTGGAGGCTGGAGAAGGCCGTGTTCATGCCGCATGAGCGGCCGGCGACGGTGGTGCGCTATACGTTGGAATCGGCGCCGGGACCGGTGTGGCTGACGCTACGGCCGCTGTTTGCTTGTCGCGACTACCACCACCTGGCGCGGTCGAGTGCGGCTTTCGACACTATGCTGCACCAGAGCCGGGACAGCTTCACGCTGCAGCCGTGGGACATGGAGTCGCGAGTGACCGTCCACCATGTGGGCGGGGAGCTGTGGCCGGATGGGCTGTGGTACTACAACTTCTTCTACCCCCGGGAGGCCGAGCGGGGGCTGGACAGCACGGAGGACCTGTACAGCCCCGGGGAGATTGCCTTCCTGCTCAGTCCCGGCGAGAGCATACACCTGATCGCTTCGACTGACCCCGAGCTGGAGCCGGAGCCGGAGCGCTGGGCCGAGGAGGAGCGGGCGCGGCGGGAGCAGGTGGCGGCGCGGGCCTCCGCGACGGACCCCACAGCGCGGCAACTGAGCCGGGCGGCGGATCAGTTCGTGGTGCGGCGCACCGTCAAGGAGCACGACCTGCAGAGCTTGATGGCCGGCTACCCGTGGTTCACCGACTGGGGCCGAGACGCAATGATCGCCTGCAGCGGCTTAGCGGGCATCCCCGGTTGGCGGGAGCAGGTGCGGGTGATCCTGCGCACCTGGGCTGCGTACCTGCGCAACGGACTGCTGCCCAATACCTTCGACGACAGCGGGCACGGAGCGGCGTACAACACGGTGGATGCCTCGCTGTGGTTCGTGCACGTGGTGCACAACCTGGCGCAGGCCGGGAAGGACCTCGAGAGCGCGGCAACGATGTACGACGCGGTGCTGGAGATCATAGACGCCTACCGGCACGGCACCGACCACGACATCGGGATGGACGAGGATGGCCTGGTGCGGGCGGGATCGGCCGAGACGCAGCTCACCTGGATGGACGCCAAGTTCGGTGACGAGGTGTTCACGCCGCGACACGGGAAGGCGGTGGAGATCAACGCGCTGTGGTACAACGCGCTGCGGACGGGGCAGTACCTGGCGGAGCGGCTGGACACGGCGGAGCGGGCCCAGGAGTTGGGCGCTCTGGCGGACCTGACCCGCAAGAGCTTCCGGGAGAAGTTCTGGTGCGCGGAGCGAGGCTGGTGCTATGATTGTCTGACGGAGAACGGCCCCGACGCGTCGCTGCGGCCCAATCAGCTCATCGCCGTGTCGCTGCCGCATACAGTGGTCACGCGCGGGCAGGCCGGGAGCCTGTTCCGGGCGGTGACGGAGCACCTGCTGACGCCATACGGGCTGCGGACGCTGGCACCCGGGGAGCCGGACTACCGGGGGCAGTATGAGGGCGACCAGTATGCGCGCGACTCGGCCTACCACCAGGGCACGGTCTGGCCGTGGCTGTTCGGGCCGTACTTGCACTCGTATTTCTGGCTCAATGGCGTGGGAACCAACTCGCGCCGGTACGCGCGAGGGCTGCTGGAACCGCTCCTCGACCACCTGCGCACGGCGGGGTTGGGGAGCATCTCCGAGGTCTTCGACGGCGATTCGCCGCATCATCCTCGCGGGTGCATCGCCCAGGCCTGGAGCGTATGCCAGGCCCTGGGTGTCTGGGTGCAGTACCATCTGGGGGAGGCCTAGAGTCGGGTGGAATTGCGTCTGATCTGGCATGAGATTAGCGAGTTGCTTTACCCCCCACGCTGTGCGGTGTGTGAGCGGATGGGGGAGGAGGCCTTCTGCCCGGCGTGCCTGGCGCAGGTGGAGTACCTGCGGTCGCCCTACTGCCGCCGGTGCGGGCGTCCGCTGATGCCGACGGCCGAAGCGCACGTACTGTGCGGAGAGTGCCGCAAGCAGCCGGGGGAACTGGCCGGGGCGCGGGCCGTGGGGGTGCATACGGGAGTGCTACGGCGAGCGGTGCTGCAAATGAAGTTTAGGCGGCGGCGGGGTCTGGTCGAACCGCTGGGCAGGCTGCTGGCAGCGCGCCTGGCCGCGGAGCCGGAGCAGCCGGAGCCGCTGGACCTGGGAGCGGTGCGGGCGATCCTGCCGGTGGCGCTGCACCCGCGGCGGAGGGCCTGGCGGGGCTTTGACCAAGCGGTGTTGCTAGCCCGGGCGACAGGTCGGCAGGCGGATCTAGAGTGCTGGGAAGGGGTACTGGAGCGCATCAAGAACACGGACCAGCAGATCGGCCTGAGCGTGGAGGAGCGGCGGGCCAACTTGACTCGAGCCTTTCGGGTCGCGGATCGGCGCCGGGTGGAGGGCGGGGTATTCCTGTTGATTGACGACGTGTACACCACCGGGGCCACCTTGCAGGAGGCGGCCAGGGCGGTGGTGCGGGGCGGCGCCCAGGCGGTGTACGGCCTAACCCTGACCCGCGCGCAGCCGGTGTGGCAGTTGGGGAGGGCAGTGACGCTGGGGGATGAGGCGGACGAGGAGGCGAGCTGATCGCTCCGACGCGGAGGTAACCCATGTGCACCGTATCGCCACCAATCATGGCCGAGGTCGCGATCTACCCCCTCCGGGAGCCGGAGGTAGGGCCGTTCCTGCTGGAGTTTGTCGAGCGGTTGCGGCGGCCAGGGCTGCGCGTGGAGCCGGGGCCAATGAGCACACTGGTGGTCGGCGAGGCGCACGAGGTCTTTGCCGCGCTGGAGGAAGCTTTCGCTTGGGCCGGCGAGGAGCGGCAAGTAGTCCTGCGCATGACCATGACCGGAGGAGCGTCGGCGCCGGTCCCGTGAGTCTGCAGGGCCTGCCCGGCGACGGCAGAGGGCGCTCCGGTTTTTTGCCGGCGCTCAGGAGGAATCCTTTGTCATCATGTCGAACTGCCCTTGTGAACAGTGGTCTGTTCGTCGTCGTCTCCATGATATGCGGAAGCAAGGACGTGCTTCGCCGAAGTTTGGTGTATGCTCACCGCAGCTCAGTTCGCTTGATACAACGGAAGGGAGGCGTTGCCCGAGCGATAGAGTTCATTCCCCCCATCGCTTAGCAAGCGTTTTGCCCACACACAGAATGACAGAATGACGCCGGGCGTGACTGTGCGCCCGGTGAGGAAGGGAGTTAGACTATGCGCAAATGTCTGCTACTTGTACTGATTCTGCTGGTGCCCCTGGTGGCAGCAGCGGTGGCGTCGGCCCAGACCGGCACCCCCAACGTGCCCTCGGCCCTGACCTGGCAAGGGGACACGCTCTGGCAGGTGGAGGCGCGGTGCTTCAGGGGAGGTAACGACACCCTGTCCGCCGGGGCAGTCACCCCGCTGGATGATCGCACCGACCTGACCATCTGGTATACCCATTTCGACGGTGATTCGTACAGCGCAGTCGCGGGAGCTCTGCGGAACTCGCGATGGAGCAGCCTGTCCTTCGCGCTCAAGCAAGAGCTGAGGGACGAGGAAATCGACGCCAAGGTGTCGCTGGTTCCTAGCTTGGACTGGTGCCTACAGAGGCCGCGCGGGGTGAACGCAGCGACCGGGGCTTCCGCCGAGATGAAACGGATGATCCCGGGACTGGCGGTGCCGGTGGAGTGGGCCGGGCGAGAGGGCACCGTTTCCCTGTGTCCCCGCCTGATCTTCTTCGATAAGAACCTCTCGACCAGCACGGGCGGGACGATCCGCGGCTTCGGTACCGTCTTCGCGGTCAGCGGTGGTGTGCGCCACCCGATGGGGCGCGGCGACGTCGTCGGTGATGTGGCCTGGCCCTTCGGCGGGGAAAATGCCGTCAACGAGAACAGCGGGGTCGTGGACCGACAGGTAGTGTGGAGCGCCGGCTACGAGGTCCCCGTGGGCGACAACACGGTGCTGAGCGTCTACGCCACGAATGCGGCCGGGCCCAGCGTGGCGACCTCGATCATCAGCGCGCCCGGCAATGGGATTGGCTGCGGCGTGAAGCTCGGCCATACCTTCTAAGGACCGGCGAAAGGAGAGAGTGCGGAAAATGCGGTTACTATCGAGTTATTTGACGCTTCTGGCGCTCGTCGCAGCGCTGGCCCTGGTACTGGCCGGCTGTGGCGGCGGCTTTGCCCCGACTTTGCCCTCGCCCAACGAGGGCGAGGATGGTGACACAGCGATGAGTACGGTTACCCCCGCTCAGGGGGGTGTGGACTCGCTGCCCTCGGACCTGACGAAGTCCAACTTCACGGTGACGCTGGACGCTGCGGACGCTCCGGTGCGGAGCGCTGTCTATGGCGCTTCCGCCACCACCCTGGCGCTGGCCTTCATCGTCGACAGCACCGGATCGATGGGCGGAGAGATCGCGGGGGTACTGAGCAGCATCCAGGCCTTCGCGGATTCGTTCACCGGCAAGACGATTACCTGGACGGGTAACGAGTATGGCGATGGGACTCCCGCGGACGGTCTCAATGAGTGGGACTTCTTTGGGGATGAAGACCAGCGCACGATGTTCCCGCTGGGCACCGATCTGGCGGCCTTCAAGGACTGGATCGGGACCCTCAGCCCCCGCGGCGGCGGGGACGGTCCGGAGAATCCATTGAAGGCGCTGATGGAGGCCAAGCAGACGTTGATCTGGCCGCTGGGCGCGGCGCGGCACTTCATCGTGCTGACGGACATCGGTGGGCATGAGCGCACGGACGGCTCGACGAGCACGCGGCCAGACGACGCGCCCTTCAGTCCCTACATGGGGGCCGAGGTACTGGCGGCTTTCCGCGGCTGGGCGACCGTGCACTGTGTGAGCCCGGACTACGACTACGCCTGGGTCCCGGAAGCTGACGCCGCCGCGGTTCGCCCGCAGAGCAACAGCCCGGCCCACCCCGAGGTATGGGTGGACGGTCGCGGGTGGGACGTACGGGAGCTGGCCGATGGCGGCCCGGCGGAGCACCGTACACACACCGGCACGGGCGGGAAGTGGACCGAGATGCCGAGAGGCGGAAGTGTGGATCTGACCACGCTGGGTATCAAGGAGACTATCGACAGCTCCTATACCATCGTGTATGAGCGTCCCTCGAGCCTGGCGTCGGCCCATGTGATCATCACGGCCACATACGGCAGTGAGACCGTCGTCTTCGACCTGGGGATCGTGACGTTCTAGGCGTGAGACGAAGGTAGAGGCAGTGTAGGGCCCGGCTTCGGCCGGGCCCTTTTGCTGGCGGGGGAGGGTGTGGGAGGTTCCCCTGCCCAGGACGCGGAAAAGGTGGCTGTCATGCCTCGACTACGGCGCTTCGCGGCCGTTCTCGGAGTCGCCCTGGCGGTGCTTGCCGCCGGGGCGGTCGGTGCTGCGCCGGGCGACACCAAGGCCCACTCGCCGGCAGGGGCTGCGGCTCCCACGTCCCTCTCTTCCGCTCCTCCCACTTCCGCCCAGATCCGCCAGGCCGCCGAGGCGGTGCTCAGCCAGGGGAAGTATCGCCGCCGGCCGAACCAGGTGGAGCAGTGGCTGCGGAAGTGGCTGGAGGCTGCGGGGCGGGCGTTCGTGGAATGGCTAGACCGCCTGGGGGCGAGCAAGGCCATGGCGAAGGGGACCAACGCCGTGTTCTATGCGCTGGTCGGCGGGGTGGTGCTGGGGGCGCTGGTGATCTTGGTCAGGTTCCTGCTAGGGCGCCGCCGGGGGCCGCCGAGGGGGCAACCGGCGCCGAAATCGCAAGGCTCCCGGCGGGTGGCTTCGCCCGGGGACCTGCAAAGCCAGGCGGCAGCGCTGGCGGCGCGGGGGGAGTATGGCCCGGCGCTGCGTCTGCTGCAGCAGGCGAGCCTGCTAGCGCTGGATCGTCGGAGCTTGCTGGCAGTGCGTCGCAGCGCCACCAACGGGGAGTACCTGCGGCAGTTGCGCGCGCATCCCGAGCCGCGGGCGCTGCTGGGGGAGTTGCTGGCGCTGGTGGAGGTCTACCAATACGGCGGGCAGGCGCTGGAGGAGGGGCAGTACCGGCGCGGGGAGGCGGCGGCGGCGGCGCTGCTACGGGAGGGGAAGGGGGCATGAGGGGCATGACGTCCGCTTTACACACGTCTTGCGCTGCGGGGAAAGGGGAGATCGGGTCAACGGCAAGAGGAAATCGGGTTCCAGGGCGCGGCCACAGCCCCTACCCCGCCGGCGCGGACGCCGGCACTCCTCCCCTGCGGGGAGGGGCGATGGAGAGATGGGGTCTTGGTGAAGGGGAACCGGGTCTCGGAGATCGGGAAGGGGATCCGGGGATGAGATCGGTCCCACCCGAACGGTGGTCGGGCGCGGGCGGATGTTGCGCGGGGTACAGCCCCCGCGAAACATTCGCCCCTACGGAGCGGCGGGAGGCGAGTTCAGCATGAGCCGCCTCAAGACCGTCGGGCTGGTGCTGCTTATCTTTGTGCCCTTCGTACTGGTGGAACTGCTGGTGGGCAGCAGTGCTACCCTCCCTTCGCAGGAGCGCGACCACACCACCCTCAACCCCAACGAATGGGGGACGATGGCGCTGCTGGAGGTCTGCCAGCGACTGGATATGCAGGCGGACCGGTGGGGTGCGCCTTTCCGCAGCGGGTTTCTGCGGCCGGGGGAGGCCCTGCTCATTCTGGATCCGCAACAGGTACCGCAGCCGGAGGAGTTTCGCGCCCTATGGGCGGCGGTGCGGGAGGGGGCAACGGTGATCGTGGCGGTGAGTCAGGTGGAGCGGGAGCTGTCGCCAACGCTGAGGTCCGCCCGGATAGAGAAGCAGTGGAGTCCCCGGGCGGCGGGGGACCTGACCCTGGCCTACCTGAACCTGCAGCGGGCGTCGGGGGGCCAGGTGGCGCGGCTGACGGTGCCGGAGGAGGACCAGCGGGGGCCGCTCGCGGGGGTCGTACAAGTGGAAATGCCCTCCGCAGAGCGGTTGCGCCGGGGAGTGGAGGCGAAGCGCTTGCGGGAGGCAGTGGAGGAGTTCTGGGGGAAGGGGCGACCCGTGCCCAAGCCGGAGAAGACGGGGGCCCCGGAGACGCTGCTGGGGGATAAAGATGGGGCGGTGCTGGTCCGCTGCGCCCTGGGGAAGGGCGCGGTCTACGTGGTGAGTGAGGTGGAGATGTTCAGCAACGAGCACCTGGACGCCGCGGACAACGCGGTGCTAGCGGTGAACCTGGTGACGGTGGCGGGGCGACCGGGGCGGGTGCTGTTCGACGAGTATCACCACGGCCTGCTGCTGGCCTCCACGGTACCCGGCAGGCTGAACTACGCGGCTTTCGCGTCCGCGATGTGGCTGGCTCTGCTGGCGCTGGTGATCTTCATGAGCGGATACTTCTGGCGGAGGGGGCGAGCGGCGCCCGCCACGCGCCCGCCGCGGCGGTCGGCGCTGGAGCATGTGGCGGCGATCGCTTCCCTGTACCGGGCCGCCGAGGCGGGGGGACTGGCGGTGAGCCTGGTGGGCGGGGAGTTTCGCCGGCGCCTGCGGGAACGCTGGGGGCTGCCGGCCCTCGCGCCCGACGAGACGTTGGTGCAAGCTGCCGCTGAGCGGGGCCTCGCGCCCTCCCGGCTGGCGGAGTTGCTGCGCCGACTGGCAGCAGTGAACGAAGAGGACCGCCTCTCCGAGGCCGAGGTGGTCCGCTTGATCCGCGAAATAAGCGATATGGAGGAGCAAGCTCTCTCCCCTATGTAACCCACGCGCATCGCTCCAGGTGTAGGTGCAACGCCGTCCGCGGAGCGTCAGCCCCCTGCCCCCTCTCCTGGCAGGAGAGGGGCTGGCAGAGCAGCCAGGGGGAATATGGGTCGGGGCGAGGCGGCGATGCTTGGCAATATGCGAGGATCAGTAGAAGACCCTGATGGAGGAGGCCGCGCAAACTCATGGATAGCTCCGCATCTCCCTCTCCGCACACGCAACGACTGGCTGACGACCTGACGGAGATGATGTCCCGCGCCCTGGTGGGGCAGGAGGCGGTGATGGAACAGGTGCTGGTGGCGCTGCTCTGCCGAGGGCATGTGCTGATCGAGGGCGTGCCCGGCGTGGCCAAGACGCTGCTGGTGCGGGCCCTGTCGCGCTGCCTGGGGCTGGAGTTCAAGCGGGTGCAGATGACCCCGGACCTGATGCCCTCCGACATCATTGGCACCAACATCTTCGAGCCCGGGCAGCGTATCTTCCGCCTGCGGCGGGGGCCGGTGTTTACCGCGCTGCTGCTGGCCGACGAGATCAACCGCGCCCCGGCCAAGACCCAGGCGGCGCTGCTGGAGGCGATGCAGGAGCGGCAGGTGTCCATCGACGGGGAGACCCACCCGCTGGATGCCAACTTCACGGTCTTTGCCACCCAGAATCCCATCGAATACCAAGGCACCTACCCACTGCCGGAGGCGGAGGTGGACCGCTTCCTGCTCAAGGTGCAGGTGGATTACCCCAGCGAACAGGAGGAGCGGGATCTGCTGTACCGCGTGCATCAGGGGTTCTCCGACCTGGACTTGACAGCGGCGGGGCTGGCGCCGGTGGCCGGGGCGGAGGACCTGGCCTTGTGTCGCGCGGAGATCGCGGCGATCACGGTGGAGGAGCCGCTGCTGGCCTACATCGCGAGCGTGGTGCGGGCGACGCGGCGGGACCCGCAACTGCTGCTGGGTTGCTCGCCGCGGGCCTCGGTGATGCTGCTGCAGGCGGCCAAGGCGGTGGCGGGCCTGCGGGGGCGGGCGTACGCGACGCCGGATGACGTGAAGGACATCGCCGCGCCGGTGCTGCGGCACCGGCTGATCCTGCGGGCGGAGGCGGATATCGAGGGCGTCCGGGCGGAACAGGTGATCGCGGGGGTGCTGGCGACGGTGCCGGTGCCGAGATGATCGATTCCCAACTGCCATGATCCCAACGCTGCCAACCTTTGTGCTGCTGCTGGCCTCCGCTTTGGTGGCGGGGTGGGGGGTGTATGAGGCTGAGCTGTTGGCGTGGGGAGCGGGGGCGTTCTTGGGGGTACTGGTGGTAATGGGTGCTGACCACCTGCTATCGCGGCGGCTGATGAAGGTTACTGTAGCGCGGCAGGTGGAGGAGAAGCTGTCGCTGGCGGCGGAGAACGTGGTGCGGCTGGAGGTGGCCAACCGGTGTAAGCTGGGGCTGGCGCTGGTGGTTAAGGACGACGCGCCGTGGGAGTTCGCGGCCTCACGGCGGGAGATTCCGGTGCGGCTGTCCCCCTACGAACGCGCCGAGCCCACCTATACGGTCACGCCCCGCCGGCGGGGGGACTTCGACTTCGGCAACCTGCATGTGCGGGGGTATTCGTTGCTGCGGCTGAGCCAGTGGCAGCGGCACTTTCCCGGCGTACAGATGGTGAAGGTGTACCCCGACCTGCTGGGCATCGGCCGCTACGTGGAACTGGCGCGAGCGCGGCGGCTGGAGGAGATGGGCTTCCGGCCGCTGCGATACCTGGGCGACGGGGCGGAGTTTGACTACCTGCGCGAGTATTCCCCCGATGACGACTTCCGCAAGATCGACTGGAAGGCCACGGCCCGCCACGGGCACCCGGTGACCCGGCAGTACGACCTGGAGCGTAGCCAAACGCTGATGCTGGTGATTGACGCCGGGCGCATGATGTGTGCCACGGTCGGCGCCGAGGTCGGGGCCATGTCCAAGCTGGACTACGCGATCAATGCGGCGCTGATGCTGGCGTATGTGGCGGTGGAGAAAGACGACGAGGTGGGGCTGACGGTGTTCGCGGACGAGATGGAGAGCTTTGTGCCGCCGGGGAAGGGGCTGCGGCAGGTGGGGGTGATCGCCGAGCAGCTCTACGCGGTGCAGCCGGTGCTGCGGGAGCCGAACTATGGGGAGGCGTTCGCCATGCTGCGGCGGCGGACCCAGCGGCGGGCGCTGGTGGTGACCTTCACCGACCTGATCGACCGGGAGGCTTCGGCGCAACTGCTGGCCAACGTGCTGGCGCTCGCCCCGCGACACCTGCCGCTGGTGGTGACGCTGCGCGATGACCGGCTGGATGCCCTGGCGCACGCCCGCCCCCACAGCAGCCAGGAGGCCTACCGGCGGGCGGTGGTCACCGACCTGCTGGCGCAGCGGCGGCTGGCCCTGGCCTCGCTGCGGGCGGGAGGAACGCTGGTGCTGGACGCCGCCCCGGCGGACCTGACGGTGGAGACGGTCAACCGGTACCTGGAGATCAAGCAGCGGGCGATGTTGTAGCCCTCGAGCCTAGTAGGGGCGGGGCTCGGTCGACGCCTAGGGGTTCTCCTCGGCTGATTGGTCCGGTATTCCCTCTATCTTGAACGCCTTCTCCTCGACTTTGACCCCGTTCTGGTACAGTTCCACTCGCCAGTCTCCGCCGCGGAGACTGTTACCCTGGGTAGCGGCGAGGGAGATGAAACGGCTGGTCTTGCTGGCGGCCTTGAAGGCCTCGTGGACGTGGAGGAGGCGGTCGTCGCGATACCACTGCACGAGGAGCGTGGTCTGGGGCGCGGCGGCGCCGATCTCCAGGTACACGCCGACTTGTTCGAGGCCGGCGGGGAAGGTCTCCGCGATGCCTTGCGGCCGGTTGTTCTTATCCGCCGTGCGGCAGATAAGGACGCGGGTCAGGCAGCTCTTCACCGAGAGCGGAGGCGGCCAGTTGCCGGGTTGCAGGACGGCCTGCACCGGCGGGGGGACGGTGACTGGGGGCCGCTGGGCCAGGGGGAGGACCTGGCCGAGGCGTGCCACGATAGCCTCCACTGACGTCTCGGGGCCGCGTGCCCAGACGACGACCGGCCCGCGGGACCAGGCCTGCTGGACCTCGCCCGGGGGGCAAGGGGCCTGCGCGGCGGCGTCCTGCAGTTGCCGGGCGGTCGCGGGGTCGGAGGCGAGGACCGCCACCAGTCGCAGACGGTTGGGTGGGATGGAGAGCTCCTGCCAGGCGGCGGCCTGGACGCAAGCCGCGTAGGAGGAGGCCTGGAGCCCCGCGGCCTCCAGGGCTTGGTCAACCGTAGCGTCCTGTGGAGCGGCGTATTCGCCGCCGGGCGGCATCTCGGCCGACGTGAGGAGAAAATCCTGCGGTGCCAGCGGGGCGTCGTGGGTGAAGGGGACCAGCGCGGCGGCCCTCCACAGGCCCGGCAGGCCCAACGTGCCGGCGCGGAACTGGGCCAGGGCCTCGCCGGGGAAGGCTACCTCCAGCAGCGGCAGGTCCTGCTGGTGTAGCAACAGGGAGAAACGCGGGACACCCGAGGGCGCTGTGGCTGTGGCCAGAGCGGGAAGGAGGACGGCCAGATCAGCACCGTGACGGACGGCGGGTAGGGCGAGGGCGAGGGCGGCCTCTCCGTCGGCGCAGGTGGGAGCGGAGGCGCCAGGGCGGAAGGCGGTGGGCAGGCACGGGAGGAGAGAGTCGAGAGCGGCGGAGCCGACGGATTCGAGGGGCAGTCCCGCCAGCAACTCGCGCACGGCGGCAGTAGGCTCCTCCGGCGGGACTGAGGTCTCCTCCTCGACGAGGTCAATCAGGCGCTGCAAGTCGTCGAGCACCAGCAGGGCACGGCTGAGGGGGGAGGTAAGGGCGCGGAAGTAGGCGTCCGTAGCAGGGGTGCCGGCTTGGCCGGAGAGCAGGCGCCACTGGTCGGCTTTGAGCGCGCGCACGTACGCGAGTTCAGCGTAGGCCGACCGGAGAGCTGGACCGGCCGAGGACCAGCGCGCGTCCAGGCGCGTCCACAAGGGGTCCAGGGGTAGGGCGCCGGTGGCGGCCACCGGGCGCGGGGGCCAGGGGCAGTCGCGGGCATCCACCCAGGCCTGGAGCAGGTCGGCGGCGGCCAGGAGGCGGGAGGCATGGTCGCCCGCCGCCGGCCGGTCCTCCGCCCGTACCGCCCACGCGCCCGCCAGCAGCAGCGCCGCGAGCACGACGGCCCAACGAGGGGTGCCGATTGTGCTGCTATTGCCGGGAATCACGAGGAGGATTATACCACCGGGAGGGGGAGGTGACACATCGCCGGCCGGGGGAGCACCTCAGAGAGGGGGTGGCACGGCGGTGCGCTCCCCGGGGCCCGCCAGCTGTCGAGGGAAGCGGGCCGGATTCGCTGCGCTCATCACGGCCCCTCCTGGAGTCGCCTGGGCCATCACCGATAAGTCGAGGTCACACCTGCGAATCAGATCAGGCTCAGGTACTTTTCCCCGCCGTCGGCGATGACGGTGACGACCGTCTGGTCGGGGCCCATTTCGGCAGCCAGTTGCGCCGCGGCCCAGAGATTGGCGGCAGAGGAGATGCCGACGAAGAGGCCCTCCTCCTCGCCCAGGCGCTTGAGGGTGGCCAAGGCGTCGTCGCCCTCGACAGTCCGGACCTCGTCGTAGAGCGTGCGATCGAGCACCTCCGGGATGAAGCCGGCGCCGATGCCCTGGATAGGATGAGGGCCGGGCTGGCCACCGGAGAGGACCGGTGAGGCAGCCGGCTCCAGAGCGACGATACGGACGTCCGGCCGCTGCTCGCGCAAGTAGCGACCGACG
This sequence comes from Candidatus Zipacnadum vermilionense, assembly GCA_029821755.1. Classification (GTDB taxonomy): domain Bacteria; phylum Armatimonadota; class Zipacnadia; order Zipacnadales; family Zipacnadaceae; genus Zipacnadum; species Zipacnadum vermilionense. Next base: position 40,235 of record JALGSV010000019.1, read on the forward strand.
CCGGTGATCGTCCCACCGGTGCCTACTCCGGCGAGGAAGGCGTCCACGCGGCCCTGAGCGTCGGTCCAGATCTCCAGGCCGGTGGTGCAGTAATGGGTCTGGGGGTTGGCCGGATTGCTGAACTGCTGGGGCATGAAGGCGTCCGGAGTCTCGGCCGTCAGGCGCTGGGCCTCGGCCATCGCTCCCCCCATCCCGGTATCGGCGGGAGTGAGGACCAACGCGGCGCCGTAGGCTTGGAGAATCTTGCGGCGCTCGACGCTCATGGTCTCGGGCATGGTTAGCACGCAGCGGTAGCCGCGGGTGGCGGCTACCAGGGCCAGGCCGATGCCGGTGTTGCCCGAAGTGGGCTCGACGATGGTGGCACCGGGTGTGAGTTGTCCAGCCTGCTCCGCCGCTACCACCATGGCCAGGGCGATGCGGTCTTTGACGCTGCCGCCGGGGTTGTAGCCCTCGTGCTTGGCGAGAATCCGCGCGCCTCCCGCCGGGCGCAGGCAGCGCAGCTCGATGAGGGGGGTGTCGCCGATGAGTTGGAGCGAGTCGGTGTAGACGGGTCGCATGGTAAGAGATACCTCCGCAACGAAACAGAGATGGCCAGGAACGGGGCGCCCCTGGCAGGGCGGGCTGCATATCACGGAGCGATACTATACGCGAAGGGCCGTTGTGGCGCAAGGGCGGAGCCAGGCTCGGAGCCTCACCCCTCCCCCCCATATGCGTCAACTTAAGGCGGTAGGGACACTCGAAGACGATCAGTTGGCGCCGGGGGAGTCCCCTACCCCGCCCTCGCATCGCTCGGGCACCCCTCCCGTTCCGGGAGGGGCGATGAAGAAAGGGGGTTTCAGAGATAGGAAATCGGGTTCGGAGACCGCCGTTCCGGCGCTGGTGACGCCGTTCTCGAGAGTCCTGCCACACCAAGATGCCTGAAGTCAACGCATATGCCCCTCCCCCCTCCCTGGGCGCAGACGCCCTGAGCAGGGGAGGCGGTTCCAGGCGAGCAAACAGACCGTGCGTCACGAATTGCAGTGTTTCGTGGCGCTAGGCCTAGAATTCCTGCAAGGCCGCGGCCTCCTCCGCGGTACAGAAGTCCACGCCGTAGGAGGTTAGCTTGAAGGCGGTGCGGGCTTTGTCGCGAGCACGGGCGTAGACCAGGTAGTCGCGGCCGCCCTGGGGGACGTACTGGTCGATAGCGTCCCCGTAGAGGTTGTTCAGCACCTGCTGGCGGTCGCGCAGGGGGAGGTTGAGCTCCTCCAGGGTGGCCGGGTTGATGTACAGCGGATAGGAGGCAAAGCCTTCCAGATGGCCCTGCAGTCTCCTCAGAGCCACCATCGCTGCCGAGCGCCGGGCGGAGTCCACCGCGCCGACGGCCCAGCCGCACTTGCCTATGCCCAGGATGTTGAGGGGCGCGTTGAGGAACTGGTTGACCCCGAACTCGAACTTCTGCAGCTTACTCGCGCCGGGAGGGGGACGCCAGAGCCAACTGTCGAGCAGCGAGGCTTGCTGCTGGGCGTTCATCCAAGTGGGCCGGTTGGGCGGTTGGCCACGCCTAACGTCGGTGACGGCCTTCTGCACCAGGGTGACGGGCTGGCCGGTAAAGCCGCGTACCCGGACCTCGCCGTCGGCGCAGGCGATCTGGCTTTCGTCACCGCCGCGGGCCTGGTAGACATAGAAGACAGTGCCGCGCACGGCGGCTACCGAGGAGGGGGTATAGATCTTCATCTCCGACTGCTTGCCGAAGTTGGCCGAGACCTGGGCCGAGATGAAGCCGGTCTTGAGGTAGAAGGAGCGGCCGCGCCAGGCCGCGCCCCGGTTGTACTCCAGCAGCTTGACGGTGAGGGAGCTGTCGGGCCCGACCATGATCAGGCTGCCGTCCGGAAAGGAAAGGTGCGCGGCGCTGGCTGCGCCGGTGGCAACGAGGTTGCCGTCCACCAGTTTCTCGCCCAGCACGGCGGGCGCACGGCCGGCACCTTCAGCTTCCTGCACCCAGACCTGGCCGGTCACCTGCGTCAGAGTGGCCTCAAACTCCCTGTTCTCACGGCGAACACCATCGCCGATAATCAGAGCGAGAATGATACCCAAGCCGATGAGAAGGCGGGTATCGAGGAGACGCTTCCAGCCGCCGCCCATCTTGCGGAACATGGTTCGCTGCTTGCGGTCTTCGCGCTGCTTGACTCCGCCGAGCGCCCCCAGGAGGATATCGGAGTCGCTCTTGGGCTTCTGTTTCTTAGCGAATAGTTTCATGGATGTTCACCTCTCGGCTAGCGCAGTGTCCTCCGCCGGCGCGGGCATATGTTTCGCGGGATACGGCGCCCGCGAAACATGCGCCCCTACGAGTCGGTGTGCTTGTCAACGGTGTACAGATGGATCGTCCGCGCTCGGCCGCGGACGCTGACCTCCCCGATCTCGCGTAGGGGGAGGCTCTCGGGTAAGAGGGCGGCGGTGGCGTCGCTGAGCAACAGTTCCTCCTGGTGCTCCTTGGTCATGCCTTCGATGCGGGCGGCGGTGTTGACCACATCGCCGATCACCGTGTACTGGGTGCGGGTCTGGGAGCCCACGTTGCCGACTACCGCCTCGCCGCTGTGTAGGCCGATCCCAATGCGGAAGGGGGTGCGGTCCTCGGCTTGCCCCCAGTGGCGGTTGAGGGCCTCCAGCAACTCCAGCATGCGGCGGGCGGCGGCCAGGGCCAGCTCGGCGTGGTTGGGCTGGGTGCCGAAGGCGTTCCACACCACCATGATCCCGTCGCCCATGAACTTGTCCAGGTAGCCGTCGTAGGCAAAGACGGTGTCGCTCATCACGCTGAGGTACTCGTTGAGCTGGGCCAGCCAGACCTCGGGAGGAAGAGACTCGGAGAGGGTGGTGGAGTCGCGCACGTCGGAGAAGAGCAAGGTGACCGGCCGGCGCTGGCCCCGGCGGGCCAGCTCGGGGTCGTGCGTGAGCTGCTCGAGGACCTCCGGCGAGACGTATACGCCGAAGCGGTCCTTGATAAGGCGGCGTTCGGCGCCCAGGCGCTCCCAGGTCCCGACTGCCACCGGGAGCAGCACGGCGAGGAGAATCGCCCCATAGGGCACGACGGCTCCCCAGAGGAAGAAGGCGACGAAGAAGGAGGGGACGGCCAGCACGATCAGCACCAGGAAGCCCAGCGCCGGGCCGAGCGTCTCGCCGCTACTCCAGACCAGCATTCCGGCCAGGATCCCCAGCAGCAGGGCCAGGGCCAGCCAGGCAAAGCTACGGCTCTCGTCGCGTAAGGGGGGACCGTGCAGGAGCGTGTTGACGATATTGGCATTGGTCTCGACACCGAAAAATTTACGACTGGCGCTGCGGTAGGGTGCGGGGCGCATGTCGTACAGGCCGGCGGCGGTGGCGCCGACCAGGACGATCTTGCCCTGCAGGCCGCTGTCGTGCTTGCCGGCCAGGACATCGGCGAAGCTGTAGATAGAGACGGTACCGGCGGGGCCGCAGTAGTTGATGAGAGAGGCGCCACGAGAGCTTATCCGCGCCGGGGGGGCGCCCGGGAGGGAGAGCTTGCCCTGGGGCACGCCGGCGACGAGGTCGGCGGCGGCTGCGCCGGTGGCCAAGCGGGCGATCTCCACGGCCAGATGCGGGTAGACCTGCCGGTCCATCCCGATGCGCAGCGGCTCGACCCGACGGTAGACGCCGTCGGGGTCGGGCTCGATATCCACGTAGCCGAGGCCCGCAGCGGCCTGGCCCAGCGAGGCGACCGGGCCGGAGAAGGCGAGGGGCTGGATGACCTGGAGCGGCCCCGGCCCGCCCTCCGGGAGCGGGTAGGCGTTGACCCCGACCTGAGCGCCTCCCTCCATCGGCTTGCGCTCTTGCTTGTAGGTGCCCAGAACTACCCGGCCGTGCTTGCGAATCGCCTCCGCGAAGAGGGCGTCGCCCTGCGGGTTGGAGCGGTCCGGCTCGATGAAGAGAATGTCAAAGGCCACCACCTTCGCTCCAGCGAGGCGGTCCAGCAAGCGGGCGTAGGTGTCGCGGGGGAAGGGGAACTGGCCGAGCTGCTTCAGGCTGGGCTCGTCAATGGCGATGATGGCGATATCGTCGGGAGGGCGCGGGGGGCGATGGTCGAAGGCGAGGTCGTAGGCGAAGTTCTCGGGGAGGGCGAAGAGGAAAAGGCCGGAGGTCCAGTCCAGGTAGCGCAGCACGACGACGAGGGCAGCCAAGATCAGGGCGGTACGGAGGCCCCGCGCGCGCTTGGCCTGGAGTTCAGACGCCAGCAGGTCGCTGCCTTCCAAGGTGGTAGCCCTCCCCGGCGATGGTCAGGTGGCAGCAGTATACCCGTTTTCGCAGGGATTATGAAGTAGGGGAAGCAGTGGCGGGCCGCGGCTGCCCCTAGTCCCAGATGAGCAGCCCTTCCCGCTCGACGCTCCAGTCGAAGATGGTGCCGCCCAGTTCCCGCAGCCGCCGTCTGACGGCGTAGTCCTTATCGCGGTCGCACCAGAACATCATGGTGCCGCCGCCGCCGGCACCGCAGACGCGGCCGCCCAGGGCGCCAGCCTCCAGCGCCCCGGCGAGGAAGCCCTCCAGCACGTCATTGGTTACCGCCGGGTGCAGGCGCTGGTGGGCGGTCCAGACAGCATTAAGCAGCTCGCCCAGGCTGGAGAGGTCCCCGCGCAACAAGACGCCGCGCATCTCATCAGCCAGGGCGTTCATCTCGCGGAAGGCGTCGCGCACGTCTGACTGGCCCTGCTGGAAGCCGGTAGCTACGGCGTCGAGAATCTGCTTCGCGGGGCGTGACAGGCCAGTGTAGCAGACCACCAGCGACTTCTCCAGCGCGGCCAGAGTATCCGCCGGGAGGCGGAGCAGGTCGATCTCGATGCCGCCGGAGGGCTGGCCGGGCCAGTAGCGCATGTACTTGACCCCGCCGCCGGTGACCGGGGAGTACTGGTCTTGCCAACCGTAGGTGGCGTGCAGGACGCGCGTCTCGATGCTGCGGGCCATCTCGGCGATCTCGTAGTTCGACAGCCGCCGACCGGTGAAGGCGTCGAGGGTGGCGATCACGCAGGTGGCCGCGGTGGAGGAGGACCCTAGCCCCGCCCCGCCGGGCATCTCGGAGTAGGTGGTCAACTCCACCCCGCAGGGCAGGTCGAAGCGGCGCAGCGCCTCTTGTACCAGCCCCAGTTGCCCCTCCGGGTCCAGGTGAGAGGCGTCCTCGATCTCCACGGTCAGGTCGTCGTGGTCGGGCGCATGCAGCACGATCCGCTGGTCCTCCCGCGGGCGCAACGAGCCGTAGAGGTACTTGTTGATGGTGACGTTGAGAATTCCCCCGCCCATCTCCCGGCAAGCGGGTAGGTAGTCGGTCATCCCGACGAAGTCCAAGCGCAGAGGCGAGCGAGCGTGCAGAGGACGGCCGGTGTTGGGCATGGATGGAACTCCTGTTCCGAGGGACGGGGCTGGTTGCCTTCTTGCGTAAACGAGCGGGCCGAATTCGCCGCGCACTGCGTGCGTGGCTCATCGCGGCCCCTCCTAGCTTGCCTTCGATCGCGCCATCTCCCTGATCTTGGCCAGGTCCAGGACCCCCTTCTGGCCCCATCGCGGCGGGCGTTCAGTAATTCCAGTCAAGCTTCGGTCTAGGCAGACAAGCGCGTCGGGGTCGTAGGGTCGCAAGTCCATCAGTCACCTCGGCGGAAGCGCTTACTACGGCGCATTGTAGGCCCTGAGCGTCCGGCAATCAAGGCGGGCGGGGCTCTGGGGGGGATGACCCGAGACTGCTTCCGGTTGAAACCGCGCCCACATGCGTGTATATTCTCCCCAACGAGGTGGGTCGGAGGCTTCGTGGCGCTCGTGCCGAGCGCGACGCGCTGGCGGCCCTCCCCGGTACCTGCCAAGGAGCCTTATCATGAACGACCGCCAATCCCGCGCGCAGACCCTCGCCGAGGCTCTGCCTTATATCCAGAAGTGGACCGGCAAGACGATTGTGGTCAAATATGGCGGCGCCGCCATGACCGACCCGGCGCTGAAAGAGCAGGTGGCCCGTGACCTGGCGCTGGTGCGGTTTGTGGGCGCCTATCCGGTGGTCGTGCACGGGGGGGGGCCGCGGATTAGCGAGATGATGCGGCGCTTGGGCAAGGAGCCGGTGTTCATTGACGGCTGCCGGGTGACCGATCCGGAGACGATGGAGATCGTGCAGATGGTCCTGGTGGGTGACGTCAATCAGGACCTGGTCAGCCAGATCAACGCCGCCGGGGCGCGCGCCATCGGGCTGTCGGGCAAGGACGCCAACCTGATCGTGGCCTGCAAGAAGGACTCGCGTGTCGGCGATCTGGGCCTGGTCGGCGAGGTGACGGGGATAGACCGCCACGCTATCGACGTGCTGACTCACGCCGGCTACATCGTGGTCATCTCCTCCATCGGTATCGGCCCGGAGGGCGAGAGTTACAACATCAACGCCGACACGGTAGCGGGAGACATCGCCGTGGCTCTGGAGGCGGAGAAGCTTATCGCGCTCAGCGACGTGTCCGGGGTGCTGCGCGAGGTGAACGACCCCGCCTCCCTGATCAGCGAGATGACCCTGGCTGAGGTGCGCGCGGCGCAGGCGGACGGCACCGTCGCCGGGGGCATGATCCCCAAGTTGGAGTCGTGTATCCGCGCGGTGGAGGGCGGCGTCCCCTACGCGCACCTGATAGACGGGCGGGTGCCCCATGCACTGCTGATGGAGCTGTTTACGGACGCGGGGGTGGGGACGATGATTCGGGGGTAGGAGAGGACCGCAGACTTCAGACCCGGAGGGCCGGACGTTGCGGGGCACCTCCCCGGGCCGCGGGTAGGCCCGGGGCTGCTGGTGTCCCGAACGCGGGAACATACTGTTGGCACCGGCAGTCTGAGGGCTGTGGCGTCAAGTCTGTCCCTAGGGAGGCGATGGGTATGAGCGGACCGCTGCACGTGTTCCTCGCTGTGGTAGTGGTGTGCGTTTGTCTGGGAATAACCGGGTGTCGGGCGGCGGAGGGGGACCCCGCGACCAACACCGGCCAGATCAAGCTGGCCTTGCCTGCCACTCCCCTGCCGGAGGGGTTCTCCTCCTACTACCACCCCGTCGCGGCCGAAGTGACCCCCAATATCCCCGGTTACGCCCTGCCCCTCGACTGGGGCCAGGTCACCAACGCCGAACGCTTCACCTACGTCAAAGATGCTCAGCGTGACCTGCTTACGCGCAACGGCTTCGTCCTGCTGGGCGCCGGTCGCAGTGACGACATCGCCGACCTCTACGACAGTATCGAGGAGAGCGGCGACCCGGTCTGGGTCACGCCCGACGCGGTCCTCCACTCCTTCCACATCCAGTTCAACGAGACCCTGAAGACGGTGGAGGAGACCCAACTGATCCCCCTGGCCCTGCGCCTGTCGGAGCAACTCCAGCAGGCCAGCGAGGCACAGTACAATTCCTTCGACGGAGAGCTGCGGGAGGCCGCCCGGCGCAACCTGGCCTTCTTCAGCGTGGCCCGCCAACTGCTTGACCCCAAAGCTTCCCCGCCGGGGGTCGCGGGGGATAATCTGGTCCAGCAGGAGATCGGGCTGATCGAGGCCCATGCGGGCTTCGCCGCTAGTCCCCTGTTCACGTACCAGGAGGACTACTCCCAGTACCTCCCCCGGGGCCACTACACCCGCAGCGAGCCGCTCAAGGCCTACTTCAAGGCCATGATGTGGTACGGGCGGATGGGCTTGCTGCTCAAGGGCAAGGACATTTCAGGAAATGCGCTGGTGACGGCGGAGGAGGCCCGGCGGCAAACGCTGCAAGCGGCGCTGATCGCCTCGTTGCTCTACGCGCCGGCGCAGGCCGAGCAGGAAAGCCCGGCGGGGGCCTGGCGGCGCCTCTACCTGGTGACCGCCTTCTTCGCGGGATTCGCCGACGATCTAACACCTTACCAGTACGCTGAGCAGATCCGGGAGGTCTGCGGAGCGGCGGGTACCTGGGCCAAGCTGGCCGAGCCGGAGACCTTCGTAGCGTTGCGGGAAGCCCTGGCGGCGCTGCCCAAGCCGAAGATCTATAGTGGCGCGGGGCGGGTGGTCCTGATGCCGCCCTTCTCGCCGGAGCAGCTCGACGAGACCCTGGCGGACACCCAGGGCCTGCGCTTCATGAGCCAGCGGTATACGCCGGACTCGTACATGTTCCAGCAGTTGATCTTCCCGGCGGTGGGGCCTTTCACCGGCCAGGGAGAGCCTTTCACCATGGTCATGACCCCTGGCGGCCCGCAGCGCAACTTCGCGCGGGGGCTGGATGTGATGGCCGTCTTGGGCAGCGATCGGGCGCTGCAACACCTGCAGGACGGCGGCGACACCGCCTACGGCAAGTACGACACGCAGATGGCCGCCCTGCGCAAGCAGTTCGGCGACCTGCCCGCCAACGAGTGGGGCCGGGACCTGTACGCCGGCTGGATCTACTCCCTGGAGGCGCTGATCCAGGCGCGGCCGGAGGGCTACCCCAATTTCATGCGCACCGCGGCCTGGGAGGACCGGCAGCTACAGGTGGCGCTGGCCTCTTGGGCGCAACTGCGGCATGACACCATCCTTTACGCCAAGCAGCCTTATCCGCCGGTGGCTGGGTCGGCGCCGCCTCCGCCCCCGCCCAAGAGCGCGGGTTTCGTCGAGCCCCTGCCGGAGTTCTACGCGCGGATGCTGGCTCTGACTAACGCCATGCGCGATGGGCTACGGGACCTGGGGATCATGCCATCGGGCACCCTCCCCCGGCTGCAGTCGCTGGCCAGTCTCCTACAGGCCCTGCAGGACATCTCCGTAGCCGAGCTGTCTGGCCAGGCCCTGAATGAGGGGCAAGAGGAGGTCATCAAGTACTTCCACGCCTACCTCAACGAGGGCCTGCATGACACCGATCCGGAGGGCCTGAAGACCACGGTGGTGGCGGACGTGCTGACCGACCCGGTGGGGATGCTGGCCCTGGAGGAGGGCAGCGGCAACGTGCGGCAAATGGTGGTGGCCTATAGCGACCCGGCGGGCAACGTCTTCCTCGCGCGCGGGGCGACGCTGAGCTACTACGAGTTCAAGCAGCCGATGGCGGACCGCCTCACCGATGAGGCCTGGCGGACGCTGCTAGCGGGAGCCGACGCGCCCAAGCCGCCGGAGTGGGTGGAGGGGATCGGTGGGAAGTAACGGAAGATGGGGGAGGGCCTGAGGGTCTCTCGATAGCCTGCTGTGGGGTGAGACAGGTAGCGCAGTCGAGGCCCGACCGACCCGCCGCGACTACTTCCGCGACTGCCGCGACCTGCGCCGGGAGGCCCGCACTGCTGCTGGTTTGGTGCCCTAACGAGGGGTCGCTTGCCGCTTCCGAATCGCGACTTCAGACTTTCCGCTAGGCGCCCTTGACGACGCCTGCAACTGTCGGTATTATGGAGCGGTGTTCTTTGGTCCTAACCCACCAGGACAGGGAGCGATGCATTCTGACGCTAGCTGGCGCCGTTGAGGTCCTCAAGGCCGAAACTGTTGTGCCTACCCCGTCACCAGAGGCAGAGGTGACGGGGTGTTTTGCGGCTGACCTGATGAGCGATGTGCTGGCGTTTGCCCGGCCGGGAGCGGTGCTGCTGACGGGACTAGCGACCGATCAGACCATCCGCACCGCCTCCGTCCGGCAACTGCTGGCGGTGTTCGTTATCGAGGGCAAACAGGTCGGCGGTGACATGACGGAGGCCGCACGCGAGGAAGGCATTCCCTTGTTCCGCACGCCGCTGTCAAAATACGAGGCTTGCGGTCTGTTGATGCAAGCCGGGCTGCGGCCGTACCGCACAGGTGTGACGCTCGCCACGTAGGGGCGCAGATCAACGTGCCCTGCAATCATGGACACGCCCCCGCTGTCGCATCACGAATTCCCCATCCTGGGCCGGGCCTATTTTCTGGGTGGTCGCGCCTCCACCTCGGTACGTCGGGTGCTGTTGGAGGCGGGGGTGGGTGAAGAGGTTATCCAGCGCGTCTGCGTGGCGTGCTATGAGGCGGAGATGAACGTGGTGCTGCACGCGCGGTCGGGGTATATCTCTCTGGACATCTTTCCCGACCGGTTGGAGCTGGCGGTGTTCGACCAAGGACCGGGGATTGCGGACGTGCAGTTGGCCATGACCCCCGGTTGGTCCTCGGCCAACGAGGAGGCGCGTTCTCTGGGCTTCGGCGCCGGGATGGGCCTGCCCAACATCCGCGAGCAGGCCGATGCGATGGAGTTGAACAGCGTCCCCGGTGAGGGGGCGAGTCTGAAGTTGACGTTCTGCCGGTAGGCACGGCCCGCGTGGCGCGGGTCCGCCGGCCGGCGCTGTGCAGAGGGACGGGGAAGGGGCGGACGGGGAAGCCCATTCCACGCGAAGGAGACCCTGGCATGTCCGACCTCGCGGTAGCCCGGGCCGTCGAACATCTCGGTCTGACCATACGCGCCGGTGAGACGCGACTGGAGACGGTCATCACGGGCGCCCAGGTCAGTGACCTGCTCAGCCACGTCATGTCGCGCGGCAAGGCCGGGCATTTCTGGATCACTAACCAGAGTCATGCCAACATCGTCGCCGTCGCCGCGCTGGCCGGGCTGTCGGCCATCGCCATCGCGGGCGGCTTCGAGCCGGAAAAGGAAGCAGTTATCCGGGCCGAGGAGGAGGACATCCCCCTGCTGACCTCGCCCGATTCGGCCTATGTGCTGGCCGGCAAGCTGTGGGAACTCGGGGTCAGATAGGGGGCGTCATGGCCCCGCTCGTGCCGATCGATCTGCACCTGCACACCGCCCTGTCCCCCTGCGCGGACGAGGGCATGCGCCCGGCGGAGATGCTCCTGACCGCCGAGCAGCGCGGCCTGCGAGTGGTGGGCATCGTGGACCACTCCAGCGCCGGCAATGCCCGTGCCGTCCTGGAGGCGGCGCCGGCCTTTGACGTTAGGGTCTTCGTCGGTCTAGAGGTGGAGAGCGCGGAAGGTGTCCATCTGCTGGGGCTCTTTGACAGGGAACAGGCCGCTTTGAGCATGGACGAGTTGGTCGCGGCGCATCTGCCGCCGCTGGCCAATCGCCCGGACCTGTTCGGCGAGCAGCACCTATTGGACGAGTGGGGCCATCTGCTGGGTGTGGAGGAGCGCCTCCTGCTAGTCGGCACCGACCTGAGCGTCGAGGAGATCGCCCAGGCTATCGCCGAGCGTGGCGGTCTGACCATCCCGGCTCATATAGAACGCACAACCCACGGGCTTATGCCCCTCTTGGGTTTTGTTCCCCCCCACTTGCGGGTCGAGTTGTTCGAGGTTTCGCGACACCTGCCCCTGCTCGCCGCCCGGGAGCGCTGGCCTGACCTGCCGCTGATCACGTCGTCGGACGCGCACAGCCTGGAGGAGATCGGGCAGGCGCCCACGTGGATACCGGCGGAGGTGGCCGCGGCGCCGCTGGGCGCGCGGGAATGGGGATGGGCCGTGGCGGAAGCGGTCCGCTAGGGGCGAGACATGCGTGAACTGTCCCTGCACATCCTGGACCTCGCCCGCAACTCGCTAGAGGCCGGCGCGACGCAATTGACAATCAGCCTTACCGAACAGCCCGAGAAGGATCTCCTCCTGGTGGCCGTGAAGGACAATGGCCGCGGCATGGATGAGGAGACTCTCCACCGCGCCACCGACCCCTTCTACACCTCACGCACCACGCGGCGGCAGGGGCTGGGATTGCCGCTGTTCCGGGCCATGTGCGAGCGGTGTGAGGGGAGCATGGAGATCACCTCCACTCCCGCCCAGGGGACGACGGTGCGAGCCACGGTGCGCCTGAGCCATCTGGACCGCCCGCCGCTGGGCGACATGGGCGGCGTCCTGCAGACGCTGGCCTGCGAGGCCGACCGGGTGCATCTGCGCTACCGGCACGAGGCTGCCGGCGGGGTCTTCGAGCTGGATACGGAGGACCTCCAGCGCGAGCGGAACGAGGCCTCGGTCACCGCGCCGACGGTACTGCACTGGATCGGCGAGCATGTACGCGGCGGAGTGCGTGAAATCGGGAGCAAAGCCTAGAATTTCATTGCCTCGCTTTCCTTCCCCTCTCCTGCAAGGAAAGGGGGCAGGGGGTGAGGCTCCAACGGCGGGGAACGTAGCCCCCGCCCTACAGACAGCCAACAACCCGGCCCGGAGGGGCCTGGGCTGACCGCGTTCGGTGTGAACGCGACCTCCCCCGTACCCCCCTCCCCCCTGCATGCGAATCTCCAAGGAGGAATTGCGCGTGAAAACCCGAGAGGAACTACAGGCTCTGCGCGAGAGCGCCAAGGCCGCCCTGGCCGTTCGTGACCAGTCGGGCGGCCCTCGCGTGGTCATCGCCATGGGCACGTGCGGTATTGGCGCCGGCGCCCGGGAGGTCATGTCCGCCCTGCTGGAGGACCTCGCCGGCCGCGGCCTGGCCGAGGTCACGGTTTCTCAGACCGGCTGCATGGGTCTGTGCGACCGCGAACCGCTGGTTCAGGTCTTCTGCCCCGGCCAGCCGTCCGTCACCTACGGTCCGGTGACCCCCGCCGTAATGCGGCGCATTGTCGCTGACCACCTGGTCAATGGGCAGGTCGTCCAGGAATACTGCATCGCCACCGGATCGGAGGCTTAGTGATCATGGCCGAGGGCTGTCTGTGCGAGGAAACCTACCCCAAGATAGACGCCATCATCAGCGAGAAAGGCGCCGTGCCCAACTCACTCATCGAGATCCTGCACGCCGTGCAGGAGGAGATCGGCTACCTGCCCCAGGCGGTGCAGGAGTACATCGCCGAGGCGCTGGGCATGTCCGCCGGGACTGTCGAGGGTGTGGTGAGCTTCTACAGCTTCTTCACCACCGTCCCGCGCGGCCGCCACACCATCAAGGTCTGCCAGGGCACGGCCTGCTACGTGCGGGGCGGCAAGCGCCTGCTGGAGTCCGTGACCAAGCACTGCGGCTGCGGCGTGGGCGAGACCAGTGAGGGCCAGCGCTTTAGCCTCGACGTGGTCCGCTGCATCGGGGCCTGCGGTCTGTCGCCGGTCATGATGGTAGGCGACGACGTCTACGACCGGGTCAAACCGACCCGGGTTGCCGAGATACTGGATAAGTACGAGTAGGGGGGAGCCTCACCCCCCAGCCCCCTCCCCTGGCAGGGGAGGGGGAGTAGGGAAGTCTCCCCCCCCCCGCCCCCCTGCGCACGTTCCGTGCACTTGGTAGGAGAGGGGAGTAGGAGCGGCCCCGCGCTGTTCACTCGCGATTCGCGATTCTCTCAGAAGGAGACTCTCGCTATGCCAACCTTCCGATCACACGTCCTGGTTTGTGCCGGCGCTAGCTGCGTTTCTTCCGGCTGCCAGGCCGTAGCTGAAGCCATGGAGCAGTCCCTGCAGGATCTAGGCCTGGACCAGGAGGTCCGCGTCGTGCGCACCGGGTGTATGGGATCGTGCGACCTCGGGCCCGTCGCCGTGGTCTACCCGGAGGGAGTCTTCTACCAGAAGCTCACCCCCGAGGACGCCGCGCTCATCGCCGAGGAGCATCTGCTCAAGGGCCGCCCCGTCCAGCGCCTGATGTATGTGCCGCCCGAGACCGGCGAGCCCGCCCTGCAGGTCGATAAGATCCCCTTCTTCGCCCTTCAGCAGAAAATCGTCCTGCGCAACTGCGGCGAGATTGACCCCGGCAACATCGAGGAGTACATCGCCCGCGACGGCTACGAGTCCCTCGCCAAGGCCCTCACCGAGATGACCCCGGAAGAAGTCGTCGCCACCGTCAAGGCCTCCGGCCTGCGCGGGCGGGGCGGCGGCGGCTTCCCTACTGGCCTGAAGTGGGAACTGACCGCCAAGTCGCTCGGTGAGACCAAGTACGTGGTCTGCAACGCCGACGAGGGCGACCCCGGCGCCTTCATGGACCGGAGCGTCCTGGAGGGCGACCCCCACAGCGTCATCGAGGCCATGACCATCGCCGGCAATGCCATCGGGGCGCACCAGGGCTACATCTACGTCCGCGCCGAGTATCCCCTGGCCATCGAGCGCCTGAAGGTGGCCCTCGCTCAGGCCCGCGAGTACGGCCTGCTGGGGGAAGACATTTTCGGCAGCGGCTTCGGCTTTGACATTGACCTACGCATGGGCGCGGGGGCCTTCGTCTGCGGCGAGGAGACCGCGCTGATGCACTCCCTCGAGGGCAAGCGCGGCGAGCCCCGCCCCCGCCCGCCCTTCCCGGCCCAATCCGGCCTATACGACTGCCCGACACTGCTCAACAACGTCGAGACCTACGCTAATATCGCCCCCATCATTCTCAAGGGCGCGGAGTGGTTCTCGTCCATCGGCACGGAGACCAGCAAAGGCACCAAGGTCTTTGCGCTGGCGGGACATGTCAACAACACCGGCCTGGTCGAGGTCCCCATGGGCACGCCGCTGGGCACCATCATCTTCGAGATCGGCGGCGGCATCCGTGGGGGGCGGGACTTCAAGGCCGCTCAGAGCGGCGGCCCCTCCGGCGGCTGCCTCCCCCGCGAGTTCCTCAACACTCCGGTGGACTACGAGAGCCTCAAGGCCCTCGGCTCCATCATGGGCTCGGGGGGCCTCATCGTCATGGACGAGACCACCTGCATGGTGGATCTGGCCCGCTTCTTCCTGGAGTTTGTGCAGGACGAGTCCTGCGGTAAATGCCCGCCCTGCCGCATCGGCACCAAGCGGATGCTGGAGATCCTCGAGCGCCTGTGTGAGGGCGAGGGTCGCGAGGGCGACATTGAGCTACTGGTGGACCTCGGCGAGCAGATAAAGCAGACGGCGCTGTGCGGTCTGGGACAGACCGCGCCGAATCCGGTCCTCAGCACGATTCGCTACTTCCGTGACGAATACGAGGAGCACATCCGCGACAAGCGGTGCCGCGCCGGAACGTGCAGCGAGATGATGAAGGCGCCTTGTGAACACGCCTGCCCCGCCGGGGTGGACGTGCCGGCTTACGTCACCGCGCTGGCCGAGGGCAGGCTGGACGAGGCCTACCGCATCATCCGCGAGACCAACCCCTTCCCCTCGGTCTGCGGCCGCGTTTGCACCGCTTACTGCGAGACCCACTGCCGCCGCGGGCAACTCGATTCCCCGGTCGCTATCCGCCTGCTCAAGCGCGCCGCGGCTGACCACCGCACCAGCACCTGGCAGCCGACCTTGCACCTGCCGCGGCACAAGAAGGTGGCGGTGGTCGGGGCCGGTCCGGCCGGGCTGACCGCCGCCTACGACCTGGTCCGCAACGGCTACGACGTGACCGTCCTGGAGCGTGAGAGCATCCCGGGCGGTATGATGGCTCTAGGCATTCCCGACTACCGCCTGCCCCAGGACGTTCTGCAGCGCGAGATCCACGACCTGGTGGACCTGGGTGTGGACCTGAAGACCGGGCAGGCCTTCGGCACGGACTTCACCCTCGACGATTTGACCGCCCAGGGCTACGAGTCCGTCTTCCTGGCCATGGGTTGCCACGCAGGCATCCCGCTCGATTGTCCCGGCGCTGACGCGGAGGGCGTGCTGGACGCCGTGCAGTTCCTGCGCGACATTGCCCTGAGCCGCACGCCCCAGGTGGGCAAGCGGGTAGCCGTGATCGGCGGCGGCGACACCGCCATTGATTCGGCTCGCTCCGCCCTGCGCCTGGGGGCGAGCGCGGTGCACCTGGTATACCGCCGCACCCGTGAGGAGATGCCCGCGCACCCCGAGGAGATCGAGGAAGCTATTCGCGAGGGTATCCAGATTCACTACCTGGCCGCGCCTAAGGAAGTGATCGTCCAGGACGGCAAGGTGGCGGCGCTAGTTAGCCAGGAGATGCAGCTGGGCGACTTCGGCCGGGACGGCCGTCGGCGACCCGAGCCGGTGGAGGGCGCTGAGTTCACCCTCGAGGTGGACAACGTCATCGCCGCTATCGGTCAGCGTCTCGAGTCGTCCTGCGGCTGCGTGGACACCGAGCGCGGCAAGGTCTGCGTCGACCCGCTCAACCTGGCCACCAACCAGGCCGGTGTCTTCGCCGGGGGCGACGCCACCGCGGGTGCCATGACCGTAGTGGACGCCATCGCCGATGGCCACCGGGCCGCGCAGGCCATCCACTCCTACCTCTCCGGTGAGCCCATACCGCAGGCCAAGAAGCGCTCCAAGACCCGGGTGAGCGCCGAGGTCATGGCCGCCCTGGAGGCGGCCGCCGAGGAGGAACGCGCCGTCGCGCAGGTGCCCAAGATCCCCGACTCCTGTCGACACAGCGGCTTTGCCGAGGTGGAGCTGGGCTTCTCCGTGCCGGTAGCCTGCCAGGAGGCTTCGCGGTGCCTGCACTGTGACTATGTGATGATTGAGGAGTAGGGGAGCACCGCGAGGGTGCGCCCTACAGAGACGCCGATGCTACCAGGGAGCAGCGACGGCAACAGGAGGACTCATATGCCTGATTTCACCGTAACCATCAACGGTCGCGAGGTCCCCGCCCGTCCGGGCATGACCGTCCTGGAGGCGGCTACCGAGGCCGGGATCAGCATCCCCACCCTCTGCTACCATCCGGACCTGGCGCCGCAGGGCGCCTGCCGCGTGTGCCTGGTGGAGATCGAGGGCGAGCGCGTCCTGCAGCCCTCCTGCTCTTTCCCGGTGCGGCCCGGCATGATCGTGCAGACGCATTCGGCTCAGGTCCGCAAGGCCCGCCGGACGGTCGTGGAACTGCTGCTTTCTGACCACCCCTCCGACTGCACGGTCTGCGCCCGCTGCGGGACCTGCGAGCTACAGGCGCTGGCTGAGGACCTCGGCCTGCGCGAGGTGCGCTTTCGCGTCCCCCCCCCGGGCCACGAGATGGACGACTCCTCGCTCTTCGTCGTCCGCGATCCGGACAAGTGCATCCTCTGTCGCCGTTGCATCGAGACCTGCGCGCAGATCCAGGGCGTGGAGGCCTTGCGCCTCAAGGGCCGCGGCTACGAGTCCCTCATCGGCGCGCCCTTCGACACCCCGCTGGGCGACACGCTCTGCGTCAATTGCGGGCAGTGCATCAGTCGCTGCCCCACCGGCGCGCTCACCGAGAAGACCCACATCCCGCAGGTGTGGGCCGCGCTGGAGGACCCGGAGACCTTCACCGTCGTCCAGACCGCCCCGGCCGTCCGCGTGACGCTCGGCGAGGCCCTGGGCCTGCCCCCCGGCGAGATCGTCACCGGCCGCATGACCGCCGCCTTGCGCGTGCTGGGCTTCGACCGCGTCTTCGACACCGACTTCACCGCCGACCTGACCATCATGGAGGAGGGCCACGAGCTCATCCAGCGCGTCACCACCGGCGGCGTCTTGCCCCAGCTCACTTCCTGCTGCCCCGGCTGGATCAAGTTCATCGAGCACTTCTACCCCGACCTGCTGCCCAACGTCTCCTCCTGTAAGTCGCCGCAGCAGATGTTCGGCGCGCTGGCCAAGACCTACTTCGCCGAGGTGGCGGGAGTGGACCCGGCCAGGATGTGCGTGGTCTCCATCATGCCCTGCACCGCCAAGAAGTACGAGGCGGCCCGGCCGGAGATGAACGACTCGGGCTACCAGGACGTGGACTACGTCCTCACCACCCGCGAGCTGGCCCAGATGATCAAGGAAATGGGCCTGGACTTCGCGAATCTGGAAGAGGAGAACTACGACGATCCGCTGGGCCAGTCCACCGGCGCGGGGGTCATCTTCGGCGCGACCGGCGGGGTCATGGAGGCCGCCCTGCGCACCGCCTACGAGGTCATCAGCGGCGAGAAGCTCGAGGATCTGGACATCACCCCGGTCCGCGGCATGGAGGGCATCAAGGAAGCCTCTGTACAGATCGACAGCCTGGAGCTCAAGGTGGCCGTGGCGCACGGTCTGGGCAACGCGGCCCAGCTCCTGGAGAAGATCGCGGCCGGGCAGGCGGACTACCATTTTGTGGAGATCATGGCCTGTCCCGGCGGCTGCCTCGGCGGGGGCGGCCAGCCCGTCCCGACTTCGCTGGACATTCGCAAGACCCGGGCGGCGGCCATCTACCAGGCCGATAGGGAACTGCCCATCCGCCGCTCGCACGAGAACCCGTCGATCACGGAGATCTACGCCAAGTTCCTCGGCGAGCCGCTGAGCGACAAATCGCACCACCTGCTGCACACCAAGTACACCGCCCGCACCAAGCGGGCGGTGCAAGTGGAGAGGAAGTAGCGCGTGGCGCGGGCTGTCCAGCCCGCGCAGTGTGGGGCAACACCGAGCGGACATCGCCCGGCCGGTGCGCCCGTCCTGAATTGCCGGAGGAAATCCAACATGGATGACGTAGCGATTTCGCAGGGCCCCGCTGCGCTCGCTGAGCGCGAGCCATGGACGGTGAGGAACGTCGCGCATGCGACAAGATTCTGTCCGAGCGTGAGCAGCGCCAGCAGCATCCCATCGGCGATTTCGTCCTTGACTTCTACTGCACGCAGATCCGGCTGGCCATCGACATAGACGGACCCGTCCATGCGGAGCGCGGGCGGTACGACGAAGGGCGTGACGCGCAACTTGGGGACCCAGGGATCAGGGTGTGGCGAATCCCTGATAACGAGGCGGCCCGGCGGATGCCCGAGACCATGTGTGTACTCTGGGACGAGGCCAAGCGGCGGTCGGGAACGGCGGGGTGAGGTAAGACCCGGCGCCGGCTCCTGAGCTACCGGCTAAGCCATTGGCCTGCCAAGACCCGTTGACCTGCGTTCCCAAGGAGAGGCACTTGCCCGATTCCGTCCCCATCTCCGGCGTGGTCACCACCATCGCCGCCAAGTGCCGGCGCTGCTACAGCTGCGTGCGTTCCTGCCCGGCCAAGGCCATCCGCGTCCAGAGCGGCCAGGCCACCGTCATAGAGGAGCGCTGCCTCGGTTGCGGCCACTGCATCCGCGTCTGCACCCAGAACGCCAAGCAGGTGGAGACCGCCCTCCCCGCCGTGCGGGAGATGCTGGCCGGCGAGGCGCCCGTGGTCGCGCTGCTGGCGCCCTCCTACCCCGCGGCCCGGGATGACCTCACCGCCGAGGCCCTGGTCGCGGCGGTCCGCGCGCTGGGTTTCACCCGCGTCCAGGAGGTCGGCTTCGGCGCCGAGATGGTGGCCCAGGCGTACGCCCGCCTGCTCCAGCGCCCGCCGCCGCATCCTCTCATCAGCAGCGCCTGTCCCGCCTTGGTCACCTATATCCGCAAGTACATGCCGGAGCTGGTCCCCTGCCTGGCACCGCTGGTGTCGCCCATGGCCGCCCTGGGGCGCGCGGTCAAGCAGCACTATCTGCCCGGCGCGCGGGTCGTCTTCATCGGCCCCTGCATCGCCAAGAAAGCGGAGATCCGCGATCCGCAGATCGCCGGGGCTGTGGACGCCGCCCTGACCTTCCAGGAGCTGGCGCGTCTGCTCGAGCAGGAGGGCGTAGACCCGGCCGCCCTGCCGCCCTCCCCCGCCGACGGGCCTCTCCCTCACTATGGCGCGCTCCTCCCAGTGTCCGGCGGTCTGCTCAAGGCCGCGGCCATCCGCGCCGACCTGACGGACGACTCGGTGGTGGTAGTCGAGGGCCCCGACCGCTGCCTCGCGGCCCTGCGCGACCTGCG
Source organism: Candidatus Zipacnadum vermilionense (assembly GCA_029821755.1). GTDB lineage: Bacteria > Armatimonadota > Zipacnadia > Zipacnadales > Zipacnadaceae > Zipacnadum > Zipacnadum vermilionense. The sequence continues at coordinate 59,675 of JALGSV010000019.1, forward strand.
TGACGGCAACTTCCCCGCCCGCTTCCTCGACGCTCTCTTCTGCGAGGGCTGCATTGCCGGCCCCGCGTTCTGCGGCAGTATGACCGCCCTGGCCCGCAAGGGCCGCGTCACCGCGCACGTGCGCGGTCTCCCGGCCAACCCCCGCGCCCTCCGCCGCGCCTTGCGCGAGGTGGCCGGGGTGAGCCTCCGCGCCGAGTACCAGCCCGACCCGCTCGTCCTGCCCCAGCCCAACGAGACCGAGATCCGCGGCATCCTCGCCCGCACCAACAAGCTCACCGTCGAGCAGGAACTCAACTGCGGCGCCTGCGGCTACCCCACCTGCCGCGATAAGGCGCTCGCCGTCTACCAGGGCCTGGCCGAGGTGGACATGTGCCTGCCGTACCTGATTGAGCAACTGGAGATCAACCTAGAGCGCCAGACCCGCGGCAAGGAGGAGATTGGGAAGGCCCGCGAAG
>JALGSV010000051.1 GCA_029821755.1 Candidatus Zipacnadum vermilionense
TATCAATTCCCAGGAGAAGTGCCTGCTCACCCCCGACACCGGCGTCAACTCCGGGAAGATCTCCATGCGTCCCTGCGGCCCCGCCGGGATTGGGTCCGCCATAGGCACCCCCCCTTCGGATGCGCCAACATGCCGACGATCTTCCTCGGCGCGTACTGCTTCCCTGGCATCCTGTTTGCCCACCGACGTATTCCAAGTCAGAACATTGGCCCGAACTGGCTATGGGCTCCCTCAGGCTGGGGAGTCCGCCTCCACTATGCGGCGAGCCAGCTTCCGGAGGGACCTTGCCGGCAGGGCAGGGGAACCGGCAGGCGAAGGCCGAGCTGGCGGCGAACAGCTGACCGTTTGCGGGCACCTGCCTCTCAGGAAACGCCCATGTCAACCGAACTAACGTCCGAACGCAACCTCGTGCGCGACCTCGCCCAGCAGGTCGCCGAACTCTACTACGGCGAAGAGCAGACCTACCGCCTCAAGCTGTGGACCGACGTACATTCCCTGCGCGTCCCGGAGCGCCCGCCGGTGGTGGCCCATCCCGGCTGCTGGGAGGAGTTGTTGCCACGAGTGGAGTGCCGGTGCCAGGATCCGTGGCTCAGCGGCCTTGAGTACAAGCTCCGTCAGACCCTCTACAAGGAGTGGATCGGCGACGACAGTGTCGTAGAGCCCTTCTGGGTTGTCACGGTGATGCGCCTGCAGGGAGAACACGAGTGGGGGTTGCCGATTGGCTACACCCATTCAGGGGTCACCGGCGGGGCGTGGCACTACGTCCCGCCCCTGCGTGAGGAGGGCGATCTGGACAAGATCGTGCCCCCGCGCTATATCTACGACGAGGCCGCGACCCGGGAGGAACTTGAGCGCACCCGTGACCTTTTCGGCGACCTCCTGCCGGTGCAGCTCTATACCGCCAACCCCACGCCCGGCGCCTGGCTGCACGGATGGGCCACGCAACTCCGCGGGGTGCAGGAACTGCTCTTCGACATGATGGATCGCCCCGAGTGGGTACACCGGCTGATGGGCATCTTGCGCGACGGGACACTGGATCTTCTGGACCAGTACGAGCAGACCGGCGTATTGACGCTCAACAACGTGGGGCTCTTCAGTTGCGACGATCTGCCCCAGCCGGACTTCGACGGCGAGCATGTGCGCCAAGTGGACCTGTGGGGGCGCGGGGAGAGCCAGGAATTGCAGGGAGTGGGCCCCGCCCAGTACGAGGAATTCCTGCTGAACTACCAGAAGCCCATTCTGGCCCGCTCCGGCCTGACCTACTACGGTTGCTGCGAAGACTTGACCAACAAGATCCCGATGGTCTTGAGTATCCCCAACCTGCGCAAGTTCGTCTGCTCGCCGTGGACCGACTTGGCTGCGCTCGTCGAGGCGACGGGCGACCGCTACTGCATCGAGTGGCGACAGAAGGCCACCGATGTGGTCTTCACGCCCGGGATGGGCCCGATTCGCGAGCATCTCCAGCGCGGGATGGAGGTCGCCAAGGGCGTGCCCATGCACCTGACGCTACAGGAGTTGGAGACGGTCAATGGCCGTCCTGAGCGGCTACAGGAATGGGCAGCGGCGGCGAAGGAGATTGGGGCGGAGCTAGCCTGACAGCACGCGGTAGCCACTAGCAGCCACGCAGCAACGGCCTCGGCGGTGGGGCCAGCCGCGGCCGTCGGGCCACCGGCGGGGACGCTGCCGACTGCCGACGCCTAGCCGGTGATCCCCTTCGGTGTCACCACCACCTGCTGCCGACCGGCGGCGGTGGCAATCTCTTGCGGGCCGGCGGGGGTCGTGAGGGTAAACCAGCGGGCGACGCCGTCAGTTTCCAGCGTGAGAGTGCCGTCTGGTCTGAGCGTGGCAGTGTAGGGGCCAGCACCGTCGATGACCAGGCGGTCGGTCAGGCCCAGGCGCGTGCCCCGCACTTGCAGCAGAGTCAAGACACCTCCCTGTTCACGGACAGCGCCGGCCTGGCCGTGATAGGTGAGCGCCCCGTCAGCCACACTGCGCACGGTCGGGAAAAGGAAGGTGCGCTCCTGCAGGTCACCACGGGTCAGGTACGCGCCCCCCGGAACAGCGTCGTCGGCAAGCGTCACCGGCACTGCGGGTGCATGAGGCAAGAGCAGCGTGCTGAAGTGCTGGCCCGGCGCGCCAGGGATAGTCAGTTGTCGTTGATGGTAGAACTTGGGCGGCAGTTGGGAGCCGAGCTGGGCATAGGGCTCGACATTGAACTCACCGTGGGTGATCGGCCGGTCGCCCAAGTCCAGGGCAAGCAACTCTAAGTCCACCCCCATCCGTCCGTCATAGTGCACCAGGTTGCCGTTCTGCCGCATGCCATCGGCCTTCACGTTCAGGTGATACCGCGTGGCGTAGGGACATTCCAGATCATCGTAGATGAAGAGGTAGTACGGTTTCACGAAGAAGAAATGGCGCTTGTGCCATCCCGCCGGGCCGACCTCGCCCTTGAACCCCCAGAGACCCTCGCCTTCCGAGATGTAGCCCACCTGTTCCGGCGCTTCCACCACGCAGTAGTCAAAGGCGGGGGTGGTGATGAAGGTCGTGAAATCCCCCTTGTTGTAGGCCAATGGCTCGCCGCCGAGAATCTCTATGCAGTTGTGGCAACTGGGGTCCTGGACGGATCGCCCATCGTCCCCCGTGCCGTACTGCACGCCATATTCGTCGCACAGCGGTTTGCTGTCCCACCAGAGCTGGAAGGTACCCTCCGGTTCGTGGAAGTGCGAGTAGATGATCCCGGCCTTGATGAAGAGGTAGATCTCCTCCGGCGTCTGCTGGGCATAGCGCAGCAAGCCCCCCAGCCCGTGATACCACTTGGTGTCGAGAACCGGCAAGTTGGCGGTCGGACCGTGTGGATCCAGGAAGAGGAAGTCGCAGAAGTTCATCCCGAACCGTCCGGGCTCCACCAGGTACTCCCCGGTGGACTTCCACACCTGGTTCATCAGCGCGGCGAAGGCCGGATCGTTGTCTTTGCACAGGCCGCCCATCCAGCCGAGCACATAACAGAAGCTATTGGGGTAACCGCCATCACCAATCACCGGCAGCGTGACCCCGCCGATACGCTCGTCGTACGGGCCCAGTTGCTCGGCGATGCAGCGGAAGGCGCGTTGCAGGCGCTCGTCGGTGAAGTAGTCGCGAATGTGCGCGTTGCTCAACATACGGCAGTAGACCAGGTAGTCCTTCATGCTGTTAAGCGTATAGGTGGAACTCTCCAGCCACGGGCCGTCGGGGAAGACCCAGTAGGTAAGCTCCGCTTCCCAGAATTCCAGGGTGCGGTCCACCCAGGCGCGGCTCTCCGGATGGGTAGGGAAGGTCATCGCCATGCAGCCCATCGCCGACCAGAGGTCGCCGTGGAAGTTGTGCGGGATGTTATCGATGTTGTAGAAGCTCCAGTCATGCTGGCGCCGCGGGAACCAGTGGGTGCGGTGCGCGCTGCGCGGATGATCGTCGCGCAGCACAAGATGATCCGCCGGCCAGAAATCCGGATCGTTGATCTTGTAGCAGAAGAAGGCGAAGATGGCCCGGGCGAGCCGGGCTTCCTCCTCACTGAAGATGCCTTCCGCCGCGGCGAAATCGTAGAGGGCTGCCCAGGGACGTAGTCCGCGTCCCAGGTTGATGGAGGCGGAGTCACCGTCCAGGTGGCCGACGTTATCGAGCATGGCCGCCAGCCGGTGTTTGAGGCCGTCCAACACCACGTCTTTCAGGAACGCCGCCTGCTTCCGGCGCTCGTCGTCCGTCTCCGCCGTCACGTAGAGCGCGGCGGGATCGTTGCGGTAGTCAGGCGCGAAGGTGCGGTGGGTGCCGGAGTGGTAGTAGGTATAGTCGCCGGGCAAGTTGGGGTCTAGCGAGGCCCGGTAGGCGGCTAGTTTGGCGTAAGAGCGCGCAATCTCGCGGGCATGAGCCAGTTGCTCCTCGTCGGCAAGGGCGAAGGGTCGTTGCGCGGCCGGCAGATCATCCCACGCCAGCACGTACTCCTTCACCTTCTCCAGCGGGGTCTCATAGCGCTTCGCCAGGCGGTTGAGGAGGCTCTCGGAGTAGGGCTCCACCTCCGTCACCTCCGCGCGGTCGCCGACGGCCAGTAGCCAGCGTCGGTGCCCGGCCTTGAGGGAAAGACGGAAGAAGGCGTCGCCGTCGGGGGTCGCCTCAAGGTCGATCTGATTCTCGTAGGGGTAGTCCCAGAAGCCGCCCGTGACGCCTACTGCCGCAACGCAGTCACGCATCGGGCCCGTTCCCTGGAGGAAGGCGAAGTAGTAGTAATCATCGGGGAGCCAGATGCCGGAGTAGTTGGGCATCTGGATGGCGCCCAGGTTGCTCTTCTCCTCCGCGGCGGCAAAGTCGAGCTCGCGCAAGCGCCGTTCCCCGCGGAAGGGGTGCGTCCAGGTGGCATCCGGGCCCAGACCTTCCCGTACGGAGAACTCCCAGCAGGCGGTGCGGCCCAGGGCACTTTCTTCGGTGATCTCCACGAAGGGTTGGTCAGCGAATACCTTCACCGCTACCGTGTAGTACTCGCCCCCGGCGAAGCGGTAAGTGAGCTCCCACGTACGCCACAGCGGCCCCGCCTGGGTTTCGTGAGTCTCCAGCGCTACCGGCTGCAAGTGCGTCGAGAGGCGCATCCGGCCGGAGCCGATCCATGATCCCTCGCCACGCCGCACACCCAACACCGGCGCGGGCACGGACGTAGTGAGGCTCTGGCCGGCAGGCAAGCGGACGGTGATCAGGCCATTGCCCAATTCGACCGTGTCTGCACTAAGGCGTGTCACGGGTGGGTTGCCGGGCGCCTCGCCCTCCACCAGGGTGAAGGTCCTCGTACCCAGCGGCGGGAGCTGGTCCACGCGGAAGGCAAGACGGGAGACGCCGTCTTCCTGCACAAGCTGGCAGGGGAGCAGGACGCCCTGCTCGTCGGCGACCGCGAGGGAAAGGTTCGTCGGGAGATCGGGCACAGGGAAGGTGACCAGTTCGTCGCGCCAGGTGTGGTCAAGGTGGTCGGTCAGGGTGAAAGTAGATAGTGGATGCATAGCAGCTCCTCCCAGATACGCTTGTCGTTACACAAGCTCGTGTGCTGAGGTATATACGATGCGGCGCAGGCCGTCAAGGCGCAAGGCCGGAGGGCAGCGCAACGGCGCCCTGCCCCGGCCCCGCCAACGAGTCCCACTGTCATCTTGGTATAGAGGCGGTGGGGGCTGGAGGGAAGAGGTAAGCGGAGCGGCAGGCAAGCAGTACGCGTCGGAGCAGGTAATCCCGAGGTTGCGGCCGGTCGAGGCGGAGTATTCTCAGGGGGCTGCGGCGGGGGTGGTGCCGCAGAAGCTGGGGATCACTGAGCGGATGCGGTAGCGCCGGCGCGCGATGCTTGGGGGTCGACGGGTGGGCCAGGCCTAACGGGGAGCTCTTCGAGACACCTCCGGCCACGTGCCGATATCCTCTTTCGCCGGGGGCACGCCAACTCCAGGTTCCGGAGAGTCAGAACCGTCCGGGGAGGGGAAAGTATTCTCCTAGGAGAATACTTTCCCAGCCCCCGAGTACCACCTCTTCAGGAGAGACAAGAGTGTCCAAACATTGCCTAAGGCAAACACACGAGGTAGTTCATGATGACTGAACAGGCATCGGTTGCGGACCACGTTAGCATTCATCAGAGCGATGACACGCTCATCCTCCGCCATCCGTCCTACCAAGCTATCTGGGACCTGGCACGCGGCGGGGTGCTGGTCTATCTGGAGGACCTGTGCACGGCGGTGACACTACTCGACGCGCGGCAGGGCGGGCCGTCGCCCGACCTGATCGTCGCCGCCAGCGCCACGTTGGAGGAGGACCCCCATGATATCGCCATGAGCGCATTGGGGCGGGCGGAGGTAGAGGTGTATGAGACGGCCGATGGCGACCGCGCGCAGCTGATCTTCACGGTGGCGAGCGATGAGGTGAAGATCGAACGCCACCTGACGGTGAAGGCGGCCTCCGCGTGGATCGAGGAGCGGGTCTTCCTGCAGAATGTCAGTGACCACGACCTGCTCATCGACCGCTACCCCGATTGGGAGGCGGCCGGCAAGACCGCCGTCGCCGGCGACCTGTACCACTGGACGGTGAATCCGGGCGGCGTGGATTACCTGCTGGCCGGCCTATGCATCGGCGGCGATTACGCCGGCACGCAGTACGTCACCCCGGCGTGCGGCTACCCCTTCTTCTATAATCGCGGCCGCTTCGCCGAAATGGACGATACCGCCATCACGCTCGTGGCCGGGCATCATGGCGCGGTGCTGCCCTGCATCATGGCCTACAACGAGCAGCTCGGGAGCGGCGTGCTCCTCTCCTGTCTCCATGATCGCAGCCTGCGCTATGTGCGGATGTATGCCGACCAGGCTTCCGGCACCGGCACCATCACCGCGCAAGTGTGGTGGGCGCGCTGGCTCTCCCCGCGCGAGCGGCAGGAGGTGGCTACCTGGCATTTGGTGCCCTTCAGCGGCGACTATGGCGCCATGCTGGACGAATACCGCCACTTCCTGGCAGCGGAGTATGGCGTCACCCCGCCGGCGGAGGCCAGCCCGGATCTCGATGAGACGTTCGTCGCCTGTATCCACAGCGTCTTGTTGAACGGCCTCGGACACATGGACTTGCTGCAGCCGTACATCGACCGCGTTGCCGAGGTGGGCGCGACGGCCTTCTGGATGAGCGGCACCTTCCTCGACGCCTCGGACCTCGAGCCCAAGGCGATCAAGAGCCGCTGCATGCCGGTGACGGATGGCGAGAAATACGTCCCCACCACCCGCTATGGCGGGCCGGAGGCCCACGAACGGCTGGTTGACTACATCCACAGCAAAGGGCTGAAGTTCGTTATCTGGGTGACCGGTTACGGCGTTACCGGTTTCGACCCCCTGTACCGGGAGCACCCAGAAGCCTTTATCCGCATGCGCCGGCCAATCTATCTGGGTACGGACAGCAACCCGAGCTGGCCGGGGTACGATCTGACGTTGGGCCGCTTCGACCCGTGGGTCTACCCACCGTTCGGTGGAGCGACCATCGGCGGCGATACCACCAACCCCATCTGGCGGGAGTTCTGGCTGCACAACCAGGAGTACTGGGCCGCGCACGGCGTGGACGGCATCTTCTTCGACAGCTTCAACCCCATGCCGCCCAACTACAACCTGCGCCCATGGCCAGGGCAGATTAACCTGGAGATCATCAACTTACAGCGTGAGGCGCGGCGGCGCGCGCGAGCGGTGAACCCGGGCTTCTTCACCTTCACCGAAGGCGGAGGCTACTTGATGGCCACGGTGAACGATTTCACCCATACCTGGCATGGGGCCTCGGCGCCCCCGCTGCCGCCTTTCCGCACGGAGCCGCTCACCCCGGAAGAGGAAGCGCGCTTCCTGCGCGACGAGGCGCTTTCCATGATCCCTGGCGCGCGTGCCTGGGCGAGCGTGAGCGAGACCGGCGACAACCAAGGCGGCGCCGGCAGCGACTCGCGCCCGCGGGTCGTCTACAACTTCTTCAGCGGGCGCATGCCCATGTTGTCCATGTACAGCATTGGCGCGCAGCCGGAGCCCATCCGCAACGAAACGGACTACTGGGCCGACTGGAGACCCTATCCTGCCGATGAGCCTCACCCGGCGGAAGCTGAGCACTGGGAGCAAGTGAAGCGCCTGTGGCAGCTCCGCCAGGCATACCCGGAGCTGAAGTCCGGCACGCTGGATATCGAGCACGTCTCTGCCGACGACCCTGCCGTGCACGCCTTCCTACGCATAAAGGACGACCACGTCACGGTGACGGCGATCAACTTCCGCCACGAGCCGGTCACCTGCGCGCTGGCGCTGGACCTGTCGGCGACGGGACTATCGGCGGACGACAACCTGCAGCCGCGCGAGCTGCTCACTGACCAGGCGCTGCCGGCCTGTACCGGCGCCATGCTGGCGCAAGGATGGTCGGTGACCATTCCGCCGCGTGATGGGGTGGTAGTGCGACTGCGGTAGCGCAGAGAGCGCATTTCCATGCCCAAGAGAGAATAGAGCGATATTGAGAGGAGCAATGATGATGAAACACTTACTGCTGGTGGTTACGTTCGTGGCACTGGTGTTGTCCGCCGGGATGAAGCCCGTCGAGGTGGCCGCCGCGGAATTCTTTGGCCCGTTCCCCAGTTGGGCAAACGTGAAAACGGAGTTTGGCGCGGTGGGCGACGGCCAGGCGGACGACACCGCCGCCATCCAGCGGGCGCTGGATAGCATGCGGATGTTGGCCTCGCCGAAGAAGGTGCTGTACTTCCCCGCCGGCACCTACCGCATCACCAGCACGATCGAGCTGATCCGCATCTCGCACAACGAGCCGCTGGGGATGAGCATCACCGGTGAGGACCCGGAGACGACCATCATCAAGTGGGACGGCCCCGCAGGCGAGAGCATGTTCCTCTACGACGCCTGGTACGCCAGCTTGAGCCGGCTGACCTTCGACGGCGCGGGTAAGGCAAAGACGGCGATACAGCACGGCCCGGCCTTCGCCACGGCCAACGAATGCACCGATTGCATCTTCAAGGATGTGCAGTTCGGCATCGAGGCCGGCCTGCGGGACGGCATCGCCGAGACGGCGGTGCTCCGCTGCCGCTTCTACCGCTGCACGCAGGCGGGCATCAGCATCCAGAATTTTAATACGTTGGACTGGTACCTCTGGAACTGCTGGTTCGAGGACTGCCGCGTGGGCATCACCAACGAGTTCGGGGCGGGCAACTTCCACGTCTACCAGAGCACCTTCCTGCGCTCCACCGACGCCGACCTCAGCATCCGACATACCGGGTACTTCTCCTTCGTCGACAACGTCTCGATAGGCTCGCGCCGCTTCTTCCACGCCAAGCGCGCCTTGAACTGGCAAGACAACGAAACCTGGGGGTCACAGGCGACGCTGCAAGGCAACCTGGTGCTCGATCCGCGGGACCGGGTGCCCATCGTGATCGAGAACAATGGCCCGAATATGCTCATCGACAACACCATCCGCACGAGGGGAAGCGGGCTCCTGGTGCGCAACACCCCGCCCTCCGGGATCGCCGACCTCATTGCCGTGGGCAATCGCTGGACCAACGGCGCCCTGCAGGTGCAGGGCCGGCTGACCGAACTGGACAACACCGTGGTGGAAGCCGGCGCCATCAAGGATGTGGAAGTCGAGCCTACGCCCTTCGCGGCGAAAGTGGAGCTTCCCGTGATTGAGGTACCCGCCGGCGCGGACGCAGCGACCATCCAGGCCGCTATTGACCAGGCCGTCGCCATGAAAGGGCAACGCCCGGTGGTGCATCTGCCCAAGGGCAACTACCCCCTCAATGAGACCCTGGTCATCCCGCCGGGCAGCGACCTGCTGCTGCTCGGGGACGGCCCCGAGAATGCCACCATGCTCACCGCCGCCGGCGCCGACGTGCTCCTGCGGATCGTCGGCCCCACGCACGCCACCATCCGCAGCTGCCTGATCGGCAGCGGTACCGAGGCGGTGGGTATCGTGGTGGAAGACGCTGACCAGCCCGGCGCGCGCATCTACGGCGAACAACTCAACACCACCGGGCATGAATACGGGCTTGTCACAGAAGGCCTGGAGAACGCTACCGTCGAGTTGCGCGACCACGGGCACAACGGCATGCAGGTCATCGGCGCCGGTCCGGGCACGAAGCCCTGGGTGGCGCTTTTTGCCGGCGCGTCTAGCCGCACCTCCAACCAGCAAGCCGGCGTCCATCTGTATGACCTCCAGGACGGGGGGCGCCTCTTCGTGCGCGATATCTGGTACGAGGGGGAGTCCTGGAGCCTGATGAACCTCACCGGCAGCGGCGAATTCGCCTATCACTGCGGCTTCGTCGCCCCTGCCGACCCCAACCATCTCCGCGATCAGGGGCTCGAATGGGAGAAGGACCTGCGCGATACGGTGGCGGCTCTGCAGTTCGACGGCTTCCGCGGCAAGGTCGCCTACACCCTCGTCTCCACCAACGGCGCTGACCTCCGCGTTGTCCCGCCGAGCCCGGACCTCCAGTTGTACCTCCTGGGCTTTGTCACGAACCGGGACATCGACCTGGGCGGGGCGGCAGTCCAGGGCCAAGTGGTGGCCGAGCACGTCAAGGTCTTCCGCCAGGAACCCACTGGGTACGATTCCGTCGACAACGTCGGCCAGGCGACCCCCGCCTTCATCCGCGAGATGCTTGAGCCGTTGCGTACTGTGAAGCCGCAGCCCCTGACCAAACTGTCGGATAGCGTCACCGACGTACGCTTCTACCGCGTTTGGGCGAACGGCAGGAACGGCGTGCGCATCCAGGCCGGGGTAGGCTAGCAGCAACGCCGCGGAGTCACTCGACCCTCAGGAGAAGGCCATGAAATCCCAACGCGGATTCGCCATACGCTGGGTGCTGCTGCTAGTCTTTCTGGCGGCAGCACCCCAGTGTGCCCAGACAGTCACCTACTTCAACCCCGGCGAGGAGTTCGTTGGTCCCTTCCCCAGTTGGCGGAACGTGAAGACCGACTACGGCGCCAAAGGTGACGGGGTCACTGACGACACCGCTGCCCTCCAGCAGGCGCTGGACGACATGAGGACCGTCCAGACGAACGACTGGTGCGTCTTGTACTTCCCGGCGGGCACGTATCGCCTGACCAACACCCTGACCACACTGCGCGGCCAAAGGCATCACAATTACCTGGGGGCGAACCTTATCGGCGAGGACCCGGCGACCACGACGCTGTCCTGGGACGGCCCGGCCGACCAGCCAATACTGCGCTACGATTCCTGGTTCTGCAAAGTGAGCCGGCTGACTTTCGACGGCCAAGGCCAGGCCAACGGGGGGCTGGTGCGCGCCGGCAGCTTCTCCACCTACTGCGAGATCAGCGATCTGGTCTTCATGGACATCAATGGCATCGCGCTCAACCTCGGCAACAACGAGCGGTTCGGCCAAGCCGAACATGCGGTGCTCCGCTGCAAGTTCCTCCGCTGCAACGAAGGCATCTCGACCATCCAATGGAATACGCTGGACATCTACATCTGGTACTGCTTGTTCGAGGATTGCGGCAAAGGCATCTACAACCGTATGGGCGGCTACCAGGCGTATGAGAACGTGTTCCTGCGTTCGAGGGAGTTCGACATTGGCTCTATGAACGGCATGTGCCTGGCGGTGGTGAACAACACCTCCATCGGCTCGAAGACCTTCATCCAGGGACTGGCCAACTACGTACGCGGCAACCAGGTGTACCAGACTACCGATCCCCTCGCGATCAGCGTCTCGGGCAACATGGTGCTGCTCGACAACCTTATTGTCAGCAAGCCAGGAACCACTGGGGCCGTGGTGAACAATGGCATCAGCACGCTAGCGGTCGGCAATGCCTTCACGTCCGGCATCTGGCCCCTCCGACCGGCGCCCCACCCGCACCCCAATGCCGGGACGCTACGGGAGGACATGGTAAGGGCCATCGACAATGACCCAGCGACCGATTTCCTCGATCCCGGCTGTAACGGTCCGAACACTGGTCATCCGGGGTATCCGTATTCGGGCACGCTGCAATGGAATGGCGCAAGTGACAACCGGCGCCAGGTCGTGAAGTACACCCTCACCTCGGGGACCGATCCGAAGGTTGACCCCCGGGACTTCCAGTTGATAGGCGCCGATTTCCCGGGCGGGCCGTGGACCGTGCTCGACACGCAGACCAACCAGCGCTGGGAGAACCGCCAGGAGAAGAGGGAGTTCATCCTCGCAGCCCCGCAGACGTTCAGCGTCTACAAGCTTAGCGTTACCGCTAACGCCGAGGGCACCCCAGGCATGCGCGTGGCCGAAGTGGAGTTCACCGACGACCAGGGCCGAGACCTCACCGAAGACCCCAACTGCCTGATGACCGGCCGCAATGAAGCGTGGGGATCGTTCTACTCCATCGATCAGAAGGCCCCGGCGCCGGATGTGGCGCAGGTGCCCACCACTGTAGGGCTTCCGAGTTGTCCCAAGAACCATCGCCGCAAGATCTTCGAGGTGCGGCTGGGAACGGGCGACGACGCGACGGAACTGCAGGCGCAGATCGACGCCGCCGTGAAAGAGCCGGCTGGGAGCAAGCCGGTGGTACACGTGCCCAAGGGGAATCTGGCGCTGAAGCGAACCGTGACCATCCCGGTGGGGAGCGATCTGCAATTGGTCGGCGACGGGATAGGCAACGGGACCTTCCTCGACTATGCCGAGGGCCCGGGACCGGTGTTGCGCCTGGCGGGGCCAAGTCGAGCGACGGTGCGCGATCTGACCGTCAATGGCGGCAATCAGAATGGCGTGGATGGCATCGTGGTGGAGAACGCCGACCAGGAGGGCGGTCGCGTCTACGGCAACCAGCTCATCTCGGGAGGCTTTGGTGGCCCGCACATGTGCGGGGCCGCGGTCCGTGTCGAGAAGCTGGACCGCAGCGACGTCACCATGATCTGCGGCGGGTTGACGAGTTGCCGCAGCGGAATCGAGGTGCGCGGCGGCCCGCGGGCGGCCGAAACTAACAATCAGGTGGCGTTCCTCAGCGGCTTTTCCGGCTCGGGCTGCCGGCTGTTGAATGTGGCCGAGGGCGGCAAGTTGGTGGGCGAGGCCTTCTGGTATGAGGCCGACTGGGAATACGAAGCCGGTCTCTTGGATCTTGCTGCGGCGTCCGGGAGCATTTCCGCGGCGGCGGTCTGGTGGCACATGGACTCGAAGCGACAGCCCCGCCCCATGCCGATGGTGTCACTCCAAGACTTCAGCGGGATGTGCACCATTGTCGGAAGTAATCTGGACGACCGCAACGACGCGCATATCCGTCTCGCAGGAGACGGTACCAAGGCCGCGCTGTTCTGCGCTGGCACGTCCTTCACCAACAGCGCTGATTCCACGAAGATAGAGAAGGCTTGGGTCGATACTGCCAAACCCGAGGCCCAAACGGTGATGTTTGCCTGTAACGGCGTCAGCACGGTCAACAAAACACCCAACACCATGCCCGACGCCGACCTCGTGCGCCGCGCTCTGGCGCAACTCCGCGCCGTGCGCATCGATCTGCCGATGGACCTGCCGGTAGGCGTCACCGACGTGAAGCTATTCCGGGTGCACGTCATCGGCGGCAACGATAGCGACGCGGTTCGCATCGAGTCGGGGAAGTAGCTGTTGCCCCCGAGGAGCCAAGCACAACCATCCAAGGCCAGGGGCGCGCGCCTGCGGGAAACCTGCTGCTCGTGCCCCTACTGCCCCCCTATCGCCTCCCGTAGGGCCACCAGGTTCTGCGGCTTGGCGTCCCTCGGGACCGCATGCGCCGGGGTCAGGATGTACCCGCCGTCTTCCCCCACCTCGCGGATCAGCTTCCCCACCTCCGCCTTCACCTCTTCCGGCGTCCCATACGGCAGCAGCTTCAGGGGTGCTTACCCCGCCGTAGAAGAACGGCCGCTTCACCAAACGCATCCGCCGCCAGGGGCTTGTAGCGGGCGAGGTTGCACTCCTCTTGCGTCACCTGCCATGGCCCAGGGAACATGCCGAATATGCGCTGTACCGCGGTACGGCCCATCCCCTGTCGGCGATACTTACGCAATACGAAGAACTCTAAGGTTATCTTCTGTTGATACACCCATCATCTGTCTCTCTCGGTCATCTCCAGCTTCCAGCACATTACCCCGATCGTGGCCGCCAGGGCCAGTTCAACCTCCGCTTGCTGCAACATGTCGATGATCCTCTCCGGCGCGTACTGCTGGCTTGGCGTCCCGCTTGCCCCTTTCCTTGAGCCTCAACCGCCTCTATACTAACATAACAGTTGGACTCGTTTCCGGGGGTTAGGTCGCCCTGAAGATGAGGGTGGCGTCAGGAGGATGCAGTTGAACGGATTGGCAATGGATCTTACTCTGTGGCAGTGGCTGCTGGGCGCCGCGGCGGCGCTCCTGGTCGGCGTGTCCAAGACCGGGATCCCCGGCGTGGGCATCCTGGTCGTCACCTTGCTGGCGCAAGCCTTCGGCGGGTGGAACTCCGTTGGGGTCATGCTACCCATGCTGATCCTGGGGGACGTGTTTGCCGTGGCCTGGTACAAACGCCACGCGCAATGGGACAAACTGGTCCGCCTGTTGCCCTGGGTGCTGATGGGGATCGGCGGCGGCGCGGTGGCCCTGCGCTTCTTTGGGCAGAATGAGGAAACCAAAGCCCTGCTCGGCCCCGTGATCGGCGGCCTGGTGCTGCTCATGCTGGCGCTGCACTTGCTGGGTGATCGCCTGGGTGAGCATCTGACCCCGCGCTCGCGCGGCGGCACCATCTCGACAGGGGTAGCGGCGGGCTTTGCCACGACCGTCTCCAACGCCGCCGGCCCGATCATGACCATATACCTAGCGGCCCAGCAGCTGCCCAAGCAGCAGTTCATGGGCACCATCGCCTGGTACTTCTTCCTGATCAACCTGACCAAGGTGCCAATCTACACGGCGCAGGGCCTGTTCACCGGGCAGTCACTGCTCATCAACCTCTACACCGCCCCGGCCATCATCCTAGGCGTCTTTGCCGGGCGCTGGCTTCTGCCGCGTATCTCCGAGCGCGCCTTCAATGCTACCATACTGGTGCTGGCCGCCGCCGGCGCCCTGCACCTGATCGTGATGTAGCGAGCCGGTGCTCGCCCTGGCAGGGGTTCTCATCACACAAGACGATGGCGAGTTATGATCTAGGCAGTAGAAGCTACTTGGTGGCTGTCCTACCCACACGAAGAGAGGCAACATGTCTCTCCCTGGGAGTGTGCGCTCAAGGCTGGGGTCTGCTTCCGGTGCGGACCAGCTCCAAAGCGTGCGCACCCCATCCGGCCTATGGACTCAGGGGCTGATTTCGCCTCCGGCGGCGCTAAACACCAAGAGAAGGTTGTCCCATGCGAATCGAGCCGCTGTACGAAGAGTTCCCCACCTGCCTGTCCGCGGCATATTCTGGTCCGCCCACCGCCTGGGGGCGCAGTCGGGGCACCATGTCCTCCTCTTTCCCACGCAGGCCCGGCCCCGGGCCCCGGAGTGTCACAACCAAGGGGGAGGGAAGAACCATATCCCCGGGGAAAGGTCTCTCGGCTCTCCGAACCACACCCGCCAGAAGGGGCTCGAGAATCCACCCATGGCTGACCACGAACAGAGCGAACTCCCACTCCTCGCAACGGACCTATCGTGCGCGCCTCGACTCTCTGGCGTACAGAGATAACCGAGGTGTCCGGATCTGTCGTCGGGATCGATGGGCTGGTCACGCGAATCACCAGAGCGTTACCGGCGAAGCGCGCTCGGTCTGGGAACTGCCGCCGTGGTACTGACGAAAGGAATGACTTCACACGATGGACACTGCCGTGCCGAAGCGAAGGCTGGTCTTCAACCTCATGGCGATCAAGGAGCGATTTGATCCCGGCGAGTTCAGCGCGTTCGCCGCGATGGCGGCGGAATATGGGGCGACCCACGTCAATGTGGGGGTTCTGCCGTTTGCCTATAGCTGGTTCCTGCCCGACCTGCACGATCCCTATCCCAGTTGGGCGAACTGGTCCATGGGACTGTTCCGCGTCTTTACCCCCCCCGCCCTGCAGGAGTGGATTCCGCCAGAGTCCTCTCAGGCGCTGCAGGAGATCTTGCAGGAGAAGATGACCATCCTGCGCGGTCTGGGATTGCGCGCGACGGTGTCCAACGGCGTGGAGCCCTGTTGGCTCCCCGAGGGCGTGTACCGTGCCCACCCGCACTGGCGTGGCGCCCAATGCGAACTAGGGCGCATCGCGGGCAAGCCCTACTTCTCCCCCTCCATTGATGAGCCGGAAGTGCTGGAGCTGTACGGTTGGGCCCTGGAGGAGTGCGGTCGGCTCTTCCCGGAGATAGACGACTTCCAGTTCCTCACGAATGACTCGTCAGCCGGCATCAGTTGGTCCGCCTTCCTCTACCCGGGGGTGAACGGTCCGGCGGCGTATCGCCAGCGGGGGCCCGGCGAGCGCGTCAGCGGCTGGCTGCAGACGATGGTGGAGGGCGCGGCCCGCGCGGGGTCGGAAGTACGGTTCAACCTGAACGGTGGGCTCACCGTGGCGGAACGGGAAGCCATTCGGGCGAAGCTTACGCCCGGCACCTATCTCAGCGGGGCGGGCAGCGACGGCACGCACTTCCGCAACGCCGGCGCCAATCTGGGCGCCGGGTACTGGACCCAGGCCTGGCCGGCGGTCGGGATCAACAACATGATCGCCTTTGCCGAGGGGCTCCAGCCAATCTTCGACCCGGAAGCAGACCCACAGGCCTTGAGTGCAGAGATATCCATGGATGAGTATGGCTTGCCGCTGGCCCGGGTGCTGCTGGACAGTGCGCGAGACAATCCGGGTGTGGGCCTCCTGCACCGTGACCGGGTGCTCCTGCACGCGGGCGCGAAGCTGGCGGGCGAGACGCAGGCCGAGGCGCTGGTCCGGGTGTGGGAGTCCGTCAACAGTGCCTTGCACGCCGTCGCCCAGATACGGGTGCGGGGTGCTTCCGACATTCTCTTCGGAGAAACGGTCTCCCGCTGGCTTATTCGTCCCCTGGTTCCCCGGCCCCTGGAGTTGACCGAGGCGGAGAAGGCTCACTACGAGCCGTTCCTCTTCAGCGTCGGCACGGACGAACAAAACGCCAACCTGGGCTATCTGTGCGGCAAGCCGGTGCTGCTGGGGGACGGGGTCGTGTGGATGGCGCGTTGGGCGTGCCAGGAGGCCATCGGTACCCTCCAGGGCGCCTCGCGGTCGTTGCAGAGCATCGTCACCCAGGCCGGCGAGGCCGCGACCAGCGAGGTGCAACTCTACCACGCGCGGGTCCAAGCGCTGTGCTGTGTGATTGAGAATGTGAAGCTCACCATCATGTACCAGCACGCGCTGAATATCGCCGACCTCCCCCGTTTCGGTGCCAACACGATGGATTACGACGACAACATCAACTACGATCAGCGCTGCCTGGAACTACGGAAGATCGCCCGAGCAGACCTCGACAATACGACCGCACTGATCCAGTTGCTGCGCGCCCATGCGGAGCCGGTGATCGGGGTGGCGGAAACGCCGGAAGGCGAAACCGTCTTCAAGTTCGGTCCGGACCTGGTCGCGTCCTTGCAGCGCAAGCAAGAGATCATGCTCGACCATTGGCACGACTATGAGCGCATGTACCCGACCAGCAAAGAGTGGGATTTCGAGCCCGCCAGGATGCGGGGCGGCCGAGGCGACGCTGCAGGCTGCGCGAGCGCGAGTACGGATGCCGCCGTCACCTCAGCAGACGATAGCTAGTACATGCGGCCTAACACGAAAGGTGTATTGCCGCCAGTGAGCCCGAAGGGAGTAAGTCCCTCATGTATTGGAGCAGGACTGCCGCCCTGACCTTCCTGGGCGCCGTGCTCGTGTGTGCAGCGCCCTCCGCCTGACCTGCCCCCGCCGCCTCGTACATGGCCCGGACGTTCTCCAGCGGCACGTCCGGGTTGATGGCGTTGGCGGTGAAGAGGACGAGGTTGGCCCTCCCGCGGCAGATCTCTAGCGCCTGCTCCACCGCCGCGAAGACCTGTCGCGGGTTCCACACCGGCAGCTCCGTGGTCACCGCTAGCGGGCCGAAGATGACCAGCGACTCGCCGTCGCGGGTGCGGCGCTGGACTAGCTCGTCCAGGATCAGGCCGCACTCGGGCTGGAACCCCTGCAGGCCCTGGATGCCGGCGTCAATCAGCACATCCAGCAGCGGCCGGTCATCCCCGCCAGCCCGTCCGCCCCCAGTAGCGCGTACGCCGCCAGACTCACCCCCATAATTGCCGCTATATGCTCCGGACAGCTAGTCCACCCGCCCAGAATCGGCGTCCGATCCGGCGTCTCTCCGGCAAACACGGCTTCCAGTCGCTCGTGAGGGGTCATGCGTTGATTCATGCCGCGATGATAGCAGAACGGCGAGGACTCCTCCACAAGGCTTTTCTCGCATCTACCTGATTTCATCTCCACCCGAACTGTCGACTGACGGCTGGCATCCTCCCTCGATGTCCTACGTCTCCCCTGTCCCCCTTCCGTTGTCCCCCCTCAAATATGCTATACTCCCTCCGCCATGTCCAAACCCAGCGTGGCCCTGGTTCCCCTGGGCTGCCCGAAGAATCTGGTGGATGCCGAAGTGATGATGGGCCTGCTGGAGCGCGCCGGCTACCCCCTGGTGGACGACCCGGAGCAAGCCGAGGTCCTGCTCGTTAACACCTGCGCCTTCATTGAGCCGGCCATCGAGGAGGCCGTGGACGCGCTGCTGGAGCTGGCCGGTCTCAAGCAGACCGGCCGCCTGCGCGCGCTGCTCTGCACCGGCTGCCTTACCCAGCGCGGCGGGGAGGAGTTGCTGGAGCAGCTTACCGAGGTGGACGTCTTCCTGGCCCCCGGCGCCGTCCCCCGCGTGGTGGAGGCGGTGGGGGCCGCCCTCGCCGGTCGGCGCCAGGTCATGCTCGCCCCCCGGGACTACCTCTACTGCGCCGAGACCCCCCGCTGGCGCTCCGCTCCTGGCTGGACCACCTACGTCAAGATCGCCGAGGGCTGCGACAACCGCTGCTCCTACTGCACTGTGCCGAGCCTGCGGGGGGCGTACCGGAGCCGGACCGTGGAGGACGTGCTGGCGGAGGTAAGGGGGCTGGTCGGGTCGGCGTGGGGCGAGCTTTCCAGCCCGCCCAGCTTGGGCAGCAACGGACAGGGCGGGCTAGAAAGCCCGCCCCACGCGGAGGTCCGCGAGATCATCCTCATCGCCCAGGATACAACCAACTACGGTCGCGACCTGGACCCGCCCGCCTCCCTAACTGACCTTGTACGCGCCCTGGGCACGCTGGACTACGACGGCTGGCTGCGCTTGATGTACCTGCATCCCGCCCGCCTCAGTGAGCCGCTCCTGGCCGCCTGGGCCGAGTGCAAGCCGCTGTTGCCCTACCTGGACCTCCCCCTGCAGCACGCCGCGCCAGCGGTCCTGCAGCGGATGGGCCGCCCCGGCTCGCCCGAGGCCTATCTAGAACTCCTCACCCATATCCGCGAGCACCTCCCGCAGGCGGCGATCCGCACCACCTTCATCGTCGGCTTCCCTGGCGAGACCGAGGAGGACTTCGCGACCCTGTGCGACTTCGTCCAGGAGGCGCGCTTCGACCGCCTTTCCGTCTTCCGCTACTGGCCGGAGGAGGGCACCCCCGCCGCGACGATGCCCGACCAAGTCCCCTTCGAGATCGGCGACGAGCGCCTCGAGCGCCTCATGCAACTGCAGGAGGGGATCTCCCTCTCGTTGAACCAGCAGTTCCTGGGGAAGCGTCTGAGAGTTCTGGTAGAACAAGTCACGCCCGAGGGCGCGGTCGGTCGTTCCTACCGCGACGCTCCGGAGGTGGACGGCCAGGTCCGTCTCTCGTCCGCCGCCGGTCTGCAGCCGGGGCAGTTCGTTGACGTAACGATTACCGAGGCCGAGGTTCACGACCTGATCGGCCAAGCGCTGACCATCTAAACCCTCCCCTCGGAACCCCCTACTCCTGCAAGGAGAGGGGGCAGGGGGTGAGGCCCGGGCGGGCGAGACGCCCGCCGTACCGGAGGAGAACCCATGCCCGATACCATCCGCACCCGTTTCGCCCCGTCCCCGACGGGCTATATGCACATCGGTAACCTGCACACCGCCCTCTTTGAGTGGCTCTACGCCCGCCGCTACGAGGGCCAGTTCGTCCTGCGCATCGAGGACACCGACGAGGCCCGCCATACCCCCGAGGCCGTCGGCGTCATCTACGAGGGCCTGCGCTGGCTGGGGATCGACTGGGACGAGGGCCCCGACGTCGGCGGCCCCTACGGCCCCTACGTGCAGTCCGAGCGCGTGGAGCTCTACCGGTCGTACCTGGGCAAGCTGCTCGAGCAGGGCTTGGCCTACGAGTGCTACTGCACTCCCGAGGAGCTGGACCAGCGCCGCGAGATGATGCGCGCCCAGGGCCTGCCGCCGCGCTACGACGGCCGTTGCCGAACTCTCACCGCTACCCAGAAGGCCGAGTACTGCTCGGCGGGTCAGCCCCCGTGCATCCGCTTCGCCGCTGCCGAGACCGGCACCACCGTGGTCCACGACCTCATCCAGGGCGAGGTGCCTTTTGAGAACGCCCTGATGGGCGACCCGGTTATCGGCAAGACCTCCGGCTTCCCCACCTACCACTTCGCCGTGGTGGTGGACGACCAGCTCCAGGAGGCCCTGGGCTTCCCCACCCCGGTTTACGCGCACCTGCCGCTGATTCTGGGTGAGGACAAGTCCAAGCTTTCCAAGCGGCACGGGGCCGTCTCGGTGGTGGACTACGCGGAGAAGGGCTTCCTCCCCGAGGCCATGTTCAACTTCCTGGCCCTGCTCGGCTGGTCCCCCGGGAGCACGGAGGAGATACTCTCCCGCGAGGAGATCATCAGCCGCTTCTCCTTGGAGGCCTGCGGCTCCTCGCCCTCAGTCTTCGACATGGCCAAGGCGGAGTGGATGAACAGCGAGTACATGAAGACGATGCCGGGGGAGCAGTTGGCCCGCCGCCTGCTGCCCCTGCTGCAAAAGGAGGGCCTCTTCGAGGAGAATCCGACCGAGGAGCGCCTGACCTGGCTAGCCCAGGTCGCCGATCTGATGAAGGAGCGCGCCCCCCTGCTGACCACTTTCATCACCTGGGCGCGGTACTTCTTCACCGATGACTACGAGTACGACGAGAAGGCTCGCAACAAGTGGCTGACCAAGCCGGCGACCCCGGCCACCCTCCACGCCCTGGCCGAGCGCCTCCAGGTCCTGACCGACTGGACCTCCGACACCATCGAGGCCGAGGTTCGGGCCCTGGCGGAGGACCGGGGGGTAGGCGCCGGCAAGGTAATCCACCCCTGCCGCTCAGCGGTCACCGGCACCACGGTCGGCCCCAGCCTCTTCCACCTGCTGGAGCTGCTGCCGCAGGAGACGATCATACGCCGCCTGCACCGGGCGGAGGTGGAGTTTGCCGAGGACAGGGCGGCGGACTGATCTCCTCC
This sequence comes from Candidatus Zipacnadum vermilionense, assembly GCA_029821755.1. GTDB lineage: Bacteria > Armatimonadota > Zipacnadia > Zipacnadales > Zipacnadaceae > Zipacnadum > Zipacnadum vermilionense. The sequence continues at coordinate 20,910 of JALGSV010000051.1, forward strand.
GCGTGGGCCGGGCTTCCAGCCCGGCTCCCCGGTACGACGCGCGTTCTCGCCTGTCGGGAACGGAATACCGGCCGCATTGACGCCTTCCTCCCCTTGCGTCATAATGCCCCTGTCATGCGATTGTCCCTAATTCTCCTCCTCGCCGTCTCCCTTCCCGTATCCCTTCCCTTGCCCGCTTGGAGTGATCCCATGCTGCTTTCTGCCGACTTTGAGACCGATCCCGCCCTGGCCGGATGGCTGGCCGAGGCACCGGAGGGGAAGACCCTCCCCACCTGGACCGCCGCCGCAGCCCATTCAGGTGCCTCCTGCCTCGACGCTACTGCCGGGACCTGGAAAAGCCCGGTCTTCCCGGTCACGCCCTCTGAGTACTACCGCCTGGAGTTCTGGGCACGGGCAGGTGGGGTGGAGTACTTCGCGGCATACTTCTACGACGAGGCCGGGGAGGCGCTGGTGGCCGACCATTACTCCAGCACCGACGCGAGCGCCGACTGGACCCGCTACACGCTGTGCTTCCGGGCCAAGGCCCGGGCGGTGACGGCGCGCGTGCTCTTTCAGCCTCTGAGCGGGCAGCCCTTCTATGTGGATGACGTCGCCGTGCGGTCGGCCACGCGCGCCGAGGCCACGGCCTGGGCGGACGAGGTCTACGCGCAGATCCCGCCAGTGCACCTCCCACCCCGCACCGGCGAGACGCCGGTGCCACCTACAGCCCTCCCGCGCACCCACGCCCGCCTGGCGCGCGGCGGCACGCTACGCGTGGTGATGCTGGGCGATTCCATCATCAACGACACCGGCTCCAGCCCGTGGGAGTTGTTGGTGGAGAGGCAGTATCCAGGTTCGCGGATCGAGGTGGTCACTTCGGTCGGCGGGAGTAAGGGATGTTGGTACTACCAAGAGGATAACCGGGTACAAAGGCACGTGCTGGACTACCAGCCCGACCTTCTGATCATCGGCGGCCTGAGCCAGCGTAGCGATATGGCCTCCATCCAGAGCGTCATCCACCAGGTCCGCGCCGCCGCCCAGCCGGAGATCCTGCTGATGAGCGGCATGTTCGGCAAGAACGCCGACCCTCGCACCAACGCGGACTCGCAGCCGAACGCTGACTCCCACAGCACCGCCTACCGGGAGGGCCTGCGCGCTCTGGCGGAGGAGGAACACGCTGCTTACTTCGATCTGTCCGCGGCCTGGGCGGAGTACATGCGGGGTATTGACACCCCTTACAAGTACTTCATGCGTGACGCAATTCACGCCAACGATCGCGGCCGCGCCCTGGCCGCGCGCCTGATCGCCGGCTGCTTCACTCCGCGGTAGCCCCAAGTAAGTGTTTCACGTGAAACAGTTGTTCCACGCGAAACACTCTCCTCCCCCCTTCTACGGGTAAGTCCCCGCCGGGTAGCCTCGCAACGACAGCTCCGTCACTTCCACTTTGCCTGGCCCGTTGGCCACTATCTCTATCTCGTTGGGCTGGCCGAACTTGACGTACGGGGTGAGGTTCAGGTCGAAGCGGGGGCCGTAGATGTGGTGATGGCGGCGGATCAGGCGGCCGTTGATGATAACGTAGAGCAACGGCCGGCTATTGGCTCCGGTCAGGCCGTGGATCATCACCGTCTGGTCCTGCCAGTCCTCCGGAAGGAAGATATTCGCCCGGGCCATGCGGCCGTCGAACTCGCCGGGGAGCTGCACTCGGGGGCCCCGGGTCAGGGCATCGGCGCTGGGTTCCCATTGACCGGCCAGCTGCATCTCCTGGGCCGGGCGGGGCTCGTACTCCAGCCAGCAACTGCCGCGCAAGCCCTGCGAGTAGGGGCCGCCTTTGATCTGCAGGGCGATGGTATGCCGGCTGCCCGGTTTCAGCGCGTCATTGAGCATCAGCTCCACCGCACCGGCGTTGAAGCCACGGACCTCCTGATTGTCGAGCAACACCCGGCCCTGATCGATGAAGGTGTTGCTGAACCAGCTGCTGACGTGCAGGTAGACGTTGCCCTCCTTCCAGGCCGCGGGGACGGTGAACTCGCGCTGGAAGACCGCGTTCTGCACCGGCTGCTTGACCAGGTAGGTCCAGGGGCCGAGGCTGACGTTGTCCAGCGCAGCGCCGGCGGGGGCGGTGAACTGGTCGTCCGTCGCGGTGAGGGTCCAGCCATCGGTGAGGTTGAGGACGTAGTCGTACGTGTCGGGGGTCAGCACCTTGCCGGGGACGCCGCCGCCCTGCCACCAGGTGGTCTGCAGCTTGAGCCACTCGGCGGGGGCCTGGCTGATCCGGCCCCGCGGCACCAGCACAGCGCGCAGGTCGGTGGGCTGCATCCCCGCCAGCGTCCAGGACAGGCGGCCCTGGTCCACCGTCGCCGCCACTTGCTTCTGCGCAGCCACATCCCACGCCCACGGGACGGGACGGTCGGCGGAGCGCGGTGCGACACGGTCGGGGAGGGTGAGGGTGAGGTCGGCGGCTTCCTTCCCTTGATTGCATACTAGATACACATTATACAAACCATTGTTACTGAGGAAGTGTCGGCCCCAGGGAGCGTCGTGGAGCTTGGTCTGGCCGGAGATGAGCCGCCCGTCCACGCGGGCGTCGTCCTCGTTCTGGTAGCCGCAGTAGGCCAGAATGTCGTTCACGAGCTTGGCCTCCAGTTGCGGCGCCCCTCGCCAGGGGCGGTCGTCGAAGAACTTCAGGCCGACGATGAAGACGCGGCCCTTGCCGAGTTGGCGCAGGCCCACGGCCAGGGAACCGTCGTCCTTCCAGCGCATCAGCGGCTGGATGCCAACGCCCTCGGGCTGCAGCCCCACGCCGTTAGCGGCCAAGTTGCCTCCGGCCCCCGCCGTCTCCAGTCCCTGCTGGCCCTTGTCGTCGGTGGCGCGCTGATACTCATGGTCGCCGGGCATTTTCAGCCCGACGCCATTGGCGGTCAGGTTAGCCTTGCTCCAGAAATCCTCGTCGAAGACCTGCTGTCCCGGCTCCAGGGCGAACGGCTTCCACTCGTACTGCCCGTCTTCGTCCACCTTACTGCTCCAGAGCACGTCGCAGCCGGTTAAGGCGCGGATCGGCCAGGTGTCCGGCTCCTCCTCGGTATGGCGGCCGGTCTGGGCGAGGGTGACGAAGGTACCGCCCGCTTCCACCCAGTCGCTGATCTTCTGCACCAGCTCCTGGCTCATCACACTCGTCTGCTCGTCGTAGACCAGGTCGTAGCGAGAGAGATCGCCGGCCAATACATCGCGCTCGGAGAGCAGATCAGCGGGAACCTTAAGCAGGCCGCTGACGTCCGCGCCCCAGTAGCCGCCATTGGGGATGCTGGCCTCGTCGCGGTACCACGGCCAGCCCTTGAGCCGCTCGCAGCGGATGCCGTTCAGGCCGGCGACGCGCGTATCCGGCAGGTGGTACTTGCCCAGCAGGTGGATCATGGGCTGCTGCGAGTCGAACCAGGCCTTCTGGTCGGCGCGCCACATGACGCTGCCGATGTGGATGAAGTAGTTGTAGGAGTTGACGCCCTCCAGGGCGATGAGAGCGAAGTACTTCTTCAACTCGGCCAGGCTGGAGGCAGGGCCACCGGGCTCGGCGGAGGCGGGGAGGCCCACGGAGTTCATCATGCGCGGGTGCAGGTCGCCAAACCAGGCCGACATGTAGCCGGTGTTGTGGAAGAAGCCGCCGTACTTCGCGGCCAACTCGCGGGCGTAATCGGCCACGCTGTCGGGAGCGGCGAGGCTGATAGGCCGGTGGGGGTCGACGGCGCGGATGGCCTCCAGACCTCGGCGGAGGGAGTCTACCCGCGTCCAAGTCTGCCAGTCGCGGAAGTCTACCCAGCGCGCGTTCATCTCCCTACCCAGGTGCGGGTAGGAAACGGGCTCGTGAGCGGCGATATAGACCCGGTAGCCGAGGTAGCCCTGGGGCAGGTAGACGATCAACTCGTTGAGGTCCTGGCCCAACTCGTCGGTCAGGTTGGCGATAGTCACGCCGATGCCGTGCTCACGCACGTCGGTCGCCACCAGCTTGCCGTTCCAGTAGACCAGCACCGGGCGGGTGGCGTTGCGCTGGTTCAGGTCCCACAGGTACAGATAGACCGGTTCGCCCTGGTGACCGGCCACCCAACCCGGCGGGAGCTGCACCGTGCGCCGGAACCAGGCGGGCTTCTTCTCCAGGAGCATCTGCCGGTCGTGGCCGGGGGAGACGATCTCGCCCCAGTCGGTGGTGTCGAGGTCGGGGGCAAAGAGGTTCGCGTTCTGCCCCTCCTCCTGGTCGGCGTATTTGACCTTCCAGGTACCGGTGAGGTCCACGGCGTCCTGATCTCCGCCCATGAAGAAGGCCAACTCGGGGACGCGGACGTGCTCCCAGGAGGTGTACGTCTCGCCGTAGCGCTGGGCGACATTGGGGAGGGTGAGCCGGCGCTCCTGCTGGAGGAACTTGCGGTAGGAGGCGTCGGCGAGGGGGCCGTACTCGGTGAGCAGGTCATACTCGCCGTGGGCGACCTCGCAGTGCGGCTCCATAATGGTGGAGCAGTTGGGGTCGTCGACGTAGCGCTTGACCCACTGCTGGGCGAGGGCGAGCAGCTCGTTCTTGCCCTCTACTGAGCACCAGGAGCAGAAGCCGGCGGCGCCCATGTGGGGTTCGTTGACGCTGTGATAGTTGCCGACGTAGCCGGGCATCTTGGCGATGGTCTCGCCCCGATAGTGGTTGGCCCACCAGGGCATGTTGTCGTTGAGGGTGGGCTGGATCTGGAAGTCGAGGCCATACTTGCGGCAGGCCTCGGGGGCCCAGGTGATATCGGCATAGTCGTTCATCCCGGCGCCGCGGTCGTGCCCGAACTGGTGCATCCAGTAGACCATGCCGGTCTTGTTCTGCGCCGCCCACTCGTATTCGCCGTCATAGTTGTACGGCTGGGAGAAGTCGTAGCCCGCCGCTTCCAGCTCGGGGAAGTCCTTCTTATTGGGGGTGAACCAGAGCCAGTTGTACCACGACCAACCGTGCTGGTCCCACTTGTCCAGGTAGGCGGGGACCGAGGCGACGGGGGCGAAGCTGGCGGTAGCCAGGGAGACGATGGCCGCAGCGGCGGTGGCCGCGACGGCGGGTTGCTGCTCGCCGGCTACCATGAAGGCGGTCCTCGTGGAGAAACCGGCGAGGACCCAGCCCTGGTCCTGGACGTGCCAGGCGGGGAGGTCCCGGCCGCCGACGGTGAGCTGGGCCGCCGCAACACCGGGGAGAGACTGCAGGTCGGAGAGGTACTTGGCGTGTAACAGGGCGGCCTTCGCCTGGCTAGCGCAGGAGATGCGAGTGACCGAAACGTTGGCGTTGTCAGCGACCCAGTTCTCGATGCGCACGGAGATCTTCCCGTAGCCGCGCAGATTGGCGGGCGGGAGGATCTGCGGGGCCTGCGGAGGCTGAGGCGCGGCGAAGGCGAGGCCGGGGCAGAGAATCAGAACCAAGAGCAAGGCGAGTGCGTGGCGATGGTCCATAGGAATCACCTTCAAGGTAGCGGCGTTCGGGTCTGAGGCGGAGCACCGGCGACACGCGGTGCCACTGGGACCGCTACCCCTCCATCCACGGGGCCATGACGACGGTGTCCTGGGCGCTCTCGAGAGGTCGCCGGTCGCTCTGGCCGGGGGGTATGGTCAGGTTCAGGTCCACCCCGGCGAGGGGCGCGAAGGCTTTGACGCCGGTGAGGTGGCAAGTGAGAGGCTGGTCGGTCGGGTTGTTGACCTCGAGCACCCAGTTGGCGCCGTCGGGGACGAGGCTCACCCGCGCCTGCGGGTTATCGCAGCGTAGGAACTCTCCCAGGTAGAGCCGGTGGTCGCGGGAGTTGGTCTCCACGGTGGTCCACAGGGCGCCTTCGTAGGCGGCGAGCATCCGGACCTGCTTCGTGTCCAGGTCGTAGTAGCCGACGGTGGCGGCGGCGGGGAGGCCGAAGACGCGGACGGAGAGGTTGTGCGGCAGGTCGTGCTTACCGATCTCCACCTGCGCTCCGCCCTCGGCGGCGTCCAGGTCCAGGAAGTAATTGAGGTTGCGCAACGACCCCTGGGGCACCTGGTAGGGGTAAGCGGGTGGGCAGCCGATGCCGAAGTCGCTGGTGAACTTCTCCAGCCAGGCGTTGTTGGTCTGGTCCTCCCAGGGACGCATGAAGACCAGGAAGCGCGCCGTGATCTTCTCGCCGGCCTTCACCGGCTGGTTGCCGCCGTCTATGTAGACCTGGCTCCAGCGGCCGCCGCACTCATAAGAGAGGTTGTCGCTGAGAGGAATGACCCCCGGCGCGCCGCCCAGGACGTTGGCCTGGTAGACGTACCCGCCTACCGGCAGGCGTCCCTGGCGGCTGAACTTGTCCCCCAGCTTGAAGAGCCAACTGAGCGCCTGCCCGCCGCTGTCTTTCACAAAGAGCTGGTCGTACTCATGCTCCGCGTCGGTGAAGTTCATGACGGCCAAGTTGAGGCGCTTGAACTGCTGGTCCTGCTTGAAGGTGGTGGTGACCTCGTAGACGATAGCCGAGACCGGCTGGTGGTAGCGCCCGCGGGGAGCGATCAGACGGCTGGTGATGTCGGCGAGTTGCGTCGGCTGGGTGAGGCGTGGTGGACCGTAGAACTCGAAGGGATCGTCCTTCGCGTACTGATGATCGCCGACGTAGTCGGTGATGCTGCCGTCGAAGCTGGCCAAGCGTTGGGTGTAGCGGAAACACTCCTGCGTGGGCTCCTCGCCCCGGTCAGTGTAGAGGCGCAGGCGAACCTTGCAGGCGCCGGTGTAGACATCGCCACCGTCGATGCCCTGGATCTTCAGCTCTCTGCGGCGGGAGCTGGAGGGCTCCTCTCCCCCACCGGGGATGCCCTTGTGGAAGGTGATCTCGATGCCACCGCCAAACTGCTGCAGTGTCTCCTTCTTCTCGTCCCAACTGACCACGTGGCTCATCCCCATCAGCCGGTCGCCCATCGCCCACATGCGGTCGCCGTCGGTGTAGGTGGCGAGACAGCCGCCGACCGCGGTCCTACCGGCCAGGTCGGTGACTACCGGGCAGAGGTACCACTGTTGGCTCAGGTTCTCGTCAACGGTGAGGGTGTAAGTCTGGGCCCCGGCGCAGTCGTAGCGGCGGTAGAGGGAACCGTCCTGGGCGTTGAGGAGGCGCAGGTCTTTGAGCCCGACCTCGCTGGAGGCCTGCAGGCCCAGGCGGAAGCGGTTGCTGCCCGGGCGGAAGGGAGCGCCGTTGGTGTTGAGCGCCATCCAGCGGCTGAGGCGGGGACCGTTGGTCAAGTAGAGGGCGCTGGGCTGGACGGCACCGGCGCGGGAGGCGTCCACCAGAGAGGCGAGGGAGTCGGCGCGCAGGACGGTGAGGTGGGCGGCGGCGGCCGCGGCGGCCAGGTCCTGGGGGCGATCCACGCGGACAACGGAGATCGGGTTCCAGGTGAGGGAGTTGGCTTCCATGTCCAGGTAGCGGGCCAGGCCGTTGTCGACTAGCTTGGTGCCGTCGTACATGTAGACAGCGCAGCCGAAGGTGACGTAGTTCCACCAGGGGTCCACGGGGGCATTCTCCAGGTTGCCGAAGCCTGCGCCGACCCGCCACTGGTGCTGGTAGACGATGCGGTTGGGCTCCTTGATGCGGCCGTCGGGGGTGAAGTTGTCGGCGGTGGGCAGGACGCGGACGCCGATATTGTAGCGGTAGAAGCCGATGGTATCGTAGTAGCCAAAGCCGGGGACAGCGAGGAAGGTGGGACTGCCGGCGGCCTCGCAGTCGGCCAGGAGCTGCCGGAAGGAGGCCTCGGTGAGCTTGCTGGGGTCCTCCAGGAAGACGAGGTAGGAGAGGCCAGCGGCCTGGGCGGCTTGGGCCCAATCGGCCACGGAGCCGGAGCCGCCCCCGGCGGCGGTGCGGGCGCCGATGAGGCCCTTCCACTCGGGACCGGGCTGGCCGAAGCCCATTTTGCTCCAGTCAATCGGAGTCAGGTCGGGGCGGTTGGAGCGGGCGGGAGGGGGCTGGTGGCCACCCAGGCCGGCCCGGCGGGCGGGCTCAGCCAGCCAGCGGTAGGCATTGAGCAGCAGGTCCGCTCCGTCGCTGGGGTGGGTGCCGTCACCGTTGAGCATCAGGGCGTCGCGCAGGCCGGGGTGGCCGTAGTTGCCCCAGGTCCAGGTGATGTACAGCGGGAGGACCATCATGCGCCCGCTGGCCCCTTGCGACTCGCGGACGCCGACGATCTCCGGGGCGGAGGCGTAGGTCCCGGTCTGGTCGGAGAAGGCGAACTCCTCCTTGCCGCTGTCGGGACCGTTGAGGTTGGGAACGGTGCGGGTCGAGTCCATGCCGCGGACTAGGACCTGCCAGGACTTGCCATACTTCATGGGCACCGTCCCCGGCCAGGACCACTCGCCCCACTTGGGCAGGAAGAGACCGCGCACGCCCTCGGTGACGGGGTGGGGAGTGAGGTTGGTCGTCCAGCAGTAGGTGCAGAGGGGCTGGTTGGCGGCGCTCACCGATACAGAGACTTGCTTGCTGGGGTCCACCACGGCTTCCTCGAGGGATTGGGCGTCGTACTTGCTGCCGATCTTGGCGGCCCAGGTACGCCCGCCGCGGCCCTCGCCGAAAGGCACCCAGAGGACGCTGCCACCGGCTTGGTAGTATTCATCTAGCAGCGGGAGGATGCCTGGCTTGAGCTGGCCGACGATGGTGGAGGGGAGGGCCTGTTCCACGGTACCCATGACCACCACCACGTGGAACTGCTTGAGGAAATCGAGCGGGTAGTACTGCGGGTCCCCGGCGCTGCGGTCGGCGTCCACCCAGTACAGGTGGACATTTTCCGCCGCGCAATCGTCCACGTACTTCTGCTGGATGACCCGGCCGTAGCCGAGGAAGAGCACGTCCACCGGCTCGGCGGCGGAGGCGGCGAGGCCGGATAGGAGCAGCAAAGGGACAATCAGAAACCAGAAGCTGCGCAAGGGAGACTTGGCCACAGTGGACCTCCGGGCGAGAAGGGTGCGAGGAGTATACCACACGCCCCAGAGCGGAGCGAGGGTCGAACAGGAGGAAGGGACCGCCTCAAGGGGGAATGGCCCTTCTAACTCTGTGACCCCTATTCGCGACTTTTGACCGGAGGCGACCTATGAGCGACGCTCGCTATGCCCTGGGCCTGGACTATGGCACCAACTCGGTGCGCGCGCTGATTGTCGACGTGCGCGACGGGAGGGAAATCGCTACCTTCGTGCACGACTACACGCGCGGGGAGGCGGGGATCATTACCGATCCCAGCAATCCGCATGTGGCGCGACAAGACCCGGCCGACTACCTGGACGGCCTGGAGGTCTGTGTCCGCGGGGCGCTGAAGGTGGCCGGGGAGGAGCCGGACTTCGCGCCGGACCGCCTCATCGGCATCGGCGTGGACACCACCGGGTCGACGCCGCTGCCGCTGGACCGCGAGGGAACCCCGCTGGCCTTCCTGCCGGAGTTCGCGGGGAACCCGGACGCGCTGGCCTGGCTGTGGAAGGACCACTCCTCCGTAGTCGAGGCGGAGAAGATCACCACGCTGGCCGCCGAGCATCGCCCGCAGTACCTGCACAAGTGCGGCGGCACCTACTCCTCGGAGTGGTTCTGGTCCAAGATCTGGCACTGCCTGAACACCGCGCCGGAGGTTTTCGAGGCGGCCTACAGTTGGGTGGAGTGCTGCGACTATGTGCCGGCAGTAATGGTGGGGGACACGCATCCGGAGCATATCAAGCACGGGGTGTGCGCGGCAGGGCATAAGGCCATGTACGCAGGTGCCTACGGCGGCCTGCCGGACGCGGAGTTCCTGGCGCTGGTGGACCCGAAGCTGGCGGCGCTGCGGGGGCGGCTGTACGAGTGCGCGTATGACTCGTCGGTGGTGGCGGGGAAGCTGTGCCTGCTGTGGGCGGAGAAGCTGGGACTGCCCGAGGGCATCCCCGTGGCGGTGGGAGCCTTCGACGCGCATCACGGTGCGGTGGGGGCGGGAGTGGCGGAGGGGACGCTGGTCAAGATCATCGGGACCTCCACCTGCGACATCACCGTAGCCCCGCCGCGGGGGACCTTCCCGAACGTGCCGGGGGTGTGCGGGATCGTGGAGGGGTCGGTGCTGCCGGGGTACTTCGGGATCGAGGCCGGGCAGTCGGCGGTGGGGGACATCTTCAACTGGTTCGTTAGCGAGGTCTGCGAGGGCGACGCGAGCCTGCATGAGGAGCTGACCCGGCAGGCGGCGCTGCTGAAGCCGGGTGAGAGCGGGCTGCTGGCCCTGGATTGGAACAACGGCAACCGGACCATCCTGGTGGACGCGCGGCTGACGGGGCTGCTGCTGGGGCAGACGCTGCATACCAACCAGGCGGAGATCTACCGGGCGCTGATCGAGGCGACGGCCTTTGGGGCGCTGACCATCCTCAACCGGATGGAGGAGTACGGGGTGTCGGTGGAGCGAATCGTCAACTGCGGCGGGATCGCGGAGAAGAACGCGCTGCTGATGCAGATCTACGCGGATGTGACGAACCGAACGATGGAGGTGTCGCGGTCGGCGCAGACCTGCGCGCTGGGGGCGGCGCTCTTCGGCGCGGTGGCCGCGGGCGCCGAGGCCGGTGGCTACGCCACCACCGAGGACGCCCAGGCCCACATGACCGGCGTGAAGGCGCTCAAGTATGTGCCGAATCCGGCGGCGCACGAGGTGTATGCGAAGCTGTACGGGCTGTACAAGCGGCTGCACGATGCGTTGGGGGTGAAGGGGACGGAGGATGATCTGAGCGACGTGATGAAGGTGCTGTTGGATATCAAGGGAGAGGTCTCCTCCTGATGCTCGACGACCTCAAACGACAAGTCTGTGATGCTAACCTGTCGCTGGTGAGCAACCGGCTGGTCATTCTCACTTGGGGGAATGTCTCCGGGCGCGATCCTGACTCCGGGCTAATCGTCATCAAGCCCTCCGGGGTTGCCTACGACGGGCTGACGCCGGAGGACATGGTCGTGGTGGATATGGAGGGGAATCAGATCGAGGGCGAGCTGAAGCCCTCCTCCGACACGCCCACGCACCTGGTGCTGTACCGGACTTTCGCCGGGGTCGGGGGCGTGGCGCATACGCACTCGACCTACGCCACCGCCTGGGCGCAGGCCGGGCGGGGGCTGCCGTGCTATGGGACGACCCATGCCGACTACTTCCGGGGGGAAGTGCCGGTGACGGAGGAGCTGAGCCTGCCGGCCCTGCGCGGGCCGTATGAGGTGGAGACCGGACAGGCGATGGTGCGGGCCTGCGCCGGCCTCGACCCACAGGAGATGCCAGCGGCGCTGGTCTACGGGCACGGCCCCTTCACCTGGGGGAGCGACGCCGCCGAGGCCGCCGAGCACAGCATCATCCTGGAGGAATGCGCCCGCATGGCGGCGGTCACGGAGGGTCTAGCGCCCGCGGTGGGACCGATCAGCGAGGGGCTGCGGGATAGACATTTCCTGAGGAAGCACGGAGAGGATGCGTATTACGGGCAGGGGCGGTCGGTCCCGGGAGGTGACAATCACGCCGGATCAGTGGGAGATGGACCATAATGAACGCACACGCGAGGCCAAGAAGGCCGTCCAGGAGGTCCGGGAGATTCTGCACTCAGCGGTTGAAGCTCCCCACGCTCTCGTTTGGGACGAACTCAAGGACACTGCTCCGTTTCCTGAACCGCCTCCCGCCACGCCCGGATTCGTTCCTGACCACACCCCGTTCCCGGATCCCCAACCCGAGCCACCCAAGCGATCCCGGCGGCCACGGAAGCCGAGACCGCCGCCCAAGCCACCGCGAGCCGATCCCAGGTACGAAGTGCATCTAGGTCTAGGTGATCTGTTCAATTGGGCAGAAAAGCGACGCAAGGAAGAGCAAGCGCGTCAGCTGTACGTGCGGGATAGGGCAGTGTGGCTATGTGCGGTATCAGAGCGCGAGGCTCAGTGGCGTCGGATGGTGCATCAACACGAGCAGGAAGAGGCAGCGCGTAAGGCAGCCTATGAGTCAGATTTGGCGGACTGGCGGCGTCGCCGGGCTCGCCACTTGCAGGAACAGACTGAGCAGAACAAAGCCGAACGAGAGCGACTGGAGCAAGAACATGTGAGAGCCGTCGGCAGATGGCAGGCACGAAAAGAGCAGTTCGAGCGCGAACAACCTAAGCGCAATGAATGGGTGGATCCGCTTCGGAGCGACTATCTTGCAGGAAAGCCTGAAGCAGTCTCCGCCTACTGCAAGATAGTGCTGTCAAGATGCGCCTACCCAAGGGGGTTCCCCGACGAGGTGGAGGTGGAGTACAACCCGGACTCCGGCATAATCGTGGTCGAGCGAGCGTTGCCGGCACCCGAGCAAATACCGCGCCTCAGAGAAGTCAAGTACGTGCGATCCCGGGGCGAGTTGAGCGAGTCATACCTGCCGGACAGAGAGGTCACTGCCCTGTATGACGATGCTCTGTATCAGATAGCGCTGGCAACCGCCCATGCTCTATACGATGCCGACTGTGTGGGCGCACTGGTCGCGATGGTGTTCAACGGCTACGTAACGGCAATTGACAAAGCCACGGGGAACGAACTGACCACATGTGTCATGTCCGTCCAGATCTCCCGGGAGGAGTTCGCGAGGCTCGACTTGGCTGCAGTGGACCCCAAGGCCTGCTTCAGGCAGCTGAAAGGAGTCGCGGCGAGCAAGCTGCACGCTGTCACTCCTATCGCGCCTGTCCTGAGCATAAGTCGCGAGGACAAGAGGTTCGTCGCGTCTCACGAGGTGGCGGCTGACCTTGATGATAGCAGCAATCTCGCGGCCATGGATTGGGAGGACTTCGAACACCTGATCCGAGAGCTGTTTGAACGTGAGTTCTCTGAGGAAGGCGGCGAGGTTAAGGTCACCCGTGCCAGCCGTGACGGCGGGATAGACGCGATTGCCTTTGACCCTGACCCGTTGCGCGGCGGCAGGATAGCGATCCAAGCCAAGCGTTACACCAATCCAGTCGGCGTTTCTGCCGTACGCGACCTATACGGGACAGTTCTGCATGAGGGCGCAACAAAGGGCATACTTGTTACAACCTCGGAATACGGCCCCGACTCGTACGAGTTCGCGAAGGACAAGCCCCTTACGCTGCTAAATGGCAGCAACTTGCTTTACTTGCTGCAAAAGCACGGTTACCGAGCCAAGATTGACATAGCGGAAGCAAAGCGCATACTGGCGGAGCGCGAGGCGGCAGAGCGGCGAGGAGAATGAATAGTCAGCGAACGGGCGGCTGTCGCGGTGCGGACACCGCGAGAGCCGCCCCTACCGGATGCAGACTGGGAAGCCTGTGCTACCCAGAAACGGAGATTATCACATGTCCAAGACAACCTTAGGCTTGATCGTCGGTAACCGGGGGTTCTTCCCGGATCGACTGGTGGAGGAGGGGCGGGCGGAGATGCTGGCGGTGCTGGATGCCGCGGGCTTTGAGGTGGTAGCTCTCGGAACCGAGGAGACACCCTTGGGCTCCGTGGAAACGCGCGAAGACGCCAAGAAGTGCGCCGCCGTATTCAAGGCCAAGGCCGACCAGATCGACGGCGTGCTGGTGACGCTGCCGAACTTCGGCGACGAGCGCGGGATCGCGGAGACGCTGCGCATGGCCGGGCTGGAGGTGCCGGTGCTGATGCAGGCCTTCCCCGATGATCCGGCCAAGATGTCGCTGCAAGACCGACGGGACTCCTTCTGCGGGAAGATCTCCGCCTGCAATAACTTGCGGCAGTATGGGATCGACTACTCGCTGACCCACGGGCACTGCCTGGCGCCGTCCTCGGCGCAGTTCAAGGCGGATCTGGCCTGGTTCGACGGGATCTGCCGAGTGGTCAAGGGCCTGCGCAACGTGCGGATCGGCGCCCTCGGGGCGCGGCCGGCCAACTTCAATACCGTGCGGTACAGCGAGAAGATTCTGGAGGCCAACGGCATCAGCATCGAGGTGCTGGACCTGTCGGAGGTCTTCGGGCGCATCGGGAAGCTGGACGACAGCGCGGCCGAGGTGCAGGCGAAGCTGGCGGCGATTCGCGACTATATCTGCGCGGATAAGGTGCCCGAGGTGGCGCTGATCAAGATGGCCAAGCTGGGCGTGGTCATGGATGACTTCGTCGCCGAGAATGACCTGGCGGCCACGGCGGTGCAGTGCTGGACCTCGATGGAGGAGTACTTCGGCGTGGTCCCCTGCACGGTGATGAGCATGCTGTCTAACAGCCTCCTACCCAGCGCTTGCGAGGTGGACGTCACCGGGGCGATCGGGATGCTGGCGCTGCGGCTGGCCTCAGGGACGCCGGCGGGGCTACTGGACTGGAACAACAACTACGGCGACGACCCGGACAAGTGCGTGCTGTTCCACTGCTCGAACCTGCCGCAGGCGCTGCTGGGCGGGCAGGCGCAGATGTCATGGCAGGATATCGTCGGCGGGACGGTGGGGCTGGAAAACACGTACGGGACCTGCGTGGGCCGGCTGACCCCGGGGCCCTTCACTTTCGCGCGGGTGAGCACGGACGACCTCACCGGCGAGATCGGGGCCTACGTGGGACAGGGGCAGTTCACGGATGACCCGCTGAGTACTTTCGGCGGGGTAGGGGTAGCTCATGTCGAGGACCTACCGGCGCTACTGGAGTACATCTGCCGGGAGGGCTTTGAGCACCACGTGGCGGTCACCCAGGGGGACTACGCGGCCGTGCTGGAGGAGGCGATGGGGACGTACCTGCGGTGGGGAGTGTATAACCACACGCCGGAGTAGAGGAGTCAACAGCACTAGAAAAGAATGACGCTTATGCACCGAGATGGGCTTGACACGCGCCGCCTAAGGGTATAATATATTTGCGTTTGGATAGCAAAACTTGATAAAGGAGATGGTCGGAATGAGTCGGACCCGCGCCGGTTTCACCCTGATCGAGTTGCTGGTGGTGATTGCGATAATCGCGATCCTCGCGGCGATTCTGTTCCCAGTGTTTGCGCGGGCGCGGGCGAAGGCCCTGCAGAATAGCTGCTTGTCGAACGTCAAGCAGCTCGCCTTGGGCGTGCTGATGTACGCCCAGGATTTCGACCAAGTCCTGCCCCGCAACGCCTATCTCGCCGGCCCTCCCTGGAGCACCTACATCTGTTGGCACGAAATGGTCTTGCCCTACGTCAAGAACGAGAATATCTACTTGTGCCCTCTTGACCCCGTTCAGGGTGTGGGCAGCTCCCGCTACAACACTTTTTACCCTGTCAGTTACAGTCTCAACAGCAACGGATCAGGTTCCTACGATTGGACGTACCTGGCGGTCAAGATGAACATTATGGACTTCCCGGCCGAGCGCATGATGCTCTGCGACGCCGCCACGACTGGAGGATACTTATATTGGTACACCAGCGAAACCCTGGTGGGGGACTGGCACCAGGAGGGCGCCAACATGGCCTATACAGATGGCCACGCCAAGTTCATCGCCAAGGGAATGGTGCCCGTCTACGCCAGGGACGCAGACGCGGAATTCACCATCGCCGGCGCGCACTTCTGGTTCGGCAACGACCATTATTGAGTAGTCTAGAGGCAATCCGTACAGCCAGCGCCCCCGCGCCCCCGCCGGAACTCGGCGGGGGCGCTGGGGCGTCGGGAAAGAGCGGGCGCGCAGACCCGCGCTCCTACTCGGTCAGCAGGGGAGTGCAGCCGGGCATGCGGGCGGCGGTCTTGAGGTACTCAGGGAACTCGCCGCCGGCGTCCTGGAGGAAGATCTCCACCGCACGCTCGACTACCTCCGGGTGCTGCTCGGCTACGTTGGTGGTTAGGCCGGGGTCGCTCTCCAGGTCGTAGACCAACGGCAGGCCACCCCAGAAGAGCGCGTTGCACCACCACTTGTCGTCGATCATCGTCACATCCGGGCCCCAGCCGATGGTGACGTGGTCGCGGCCCGGCGCCTCGCCGCGTACCACCGGCAACAGGTCGATTCCCTCCATTCCCTCCGGGCTCCCCTCCCCCATCAGACTCAGCAGCGTCGTGACCAGGTCGTGGTTGTAGCAGAGGGCGTCGCAGCGGGTACCACCCGCGACGGGCGAGACGCCGGCTCTCCCCGAGGCAGGCGAGACGCCTGCGCTACCGGGAGGGCGGATCATCATGACCAGGTCAGCGACGGCGCGGGTGAGGGGATGGCCTTGCTTACCGGTAAGGTTGGAGTCGCCCAGGTTGTGGCCGTGGTCGGAGATGAGCGCGACTACGGTGTCCTCGGCGCGGCCGGAGTTGTCGAGGGCCGCCAGGAAGTGCCCCAGCCAGCGGTCGACCATGGTCACCTCCCCGGCGTAGTTGGCCTGCATTCGCTGGAGCTCCCGGTCGGTGTAGCCGTCGGCAGGGCCGTAGGTGGACCAGATGACGTCTACGGGGATTTCCTCGGGGTCGTAGAGCTTGCGGTAATAGGCGGGCGGGTCCCAGGGCTCGTGGGGGTCGAAGGAATCGAGCACTAGGAAGAAGCTGTCCGCGTCCTGGTTACGCCAGAGCCAGTCGGCGCCGCCGCGGAAGACCTGGGCAGGGAAGTAATCCTCCTCGCTGCGGCGCTCGGCGACGTTCATCAGGTACTGGCGGTACATGGCCCGGCGGTGGGGCTCGTCGTTGTAGGACGGGATGAAGCGCGCCAGTTCCTCGTCGGAGATGGGCGGCCCGGAGCGGTAGTGGTCGGCCTCCTGCCCCCGGACCCAGAGCCACTCATCGAAGCCGCGGCCGTAGTTCTTGCTGGGCTTGAACTGGTGGTAGGTGTCGGTGACAAAGCCGGTACGGTAGCCGCGCTCGTGGAGGATCTCCGCGACCGTGTCTTGGTCCTCCGGAATAGGCCCCCAGCCGGGCGCGCCCACGAAGTCGCCCTTCTGCATACAGTGGTTGTGGAAGGGGTAGGTGCGCTGGCCGGTGTGCAAGGCGCGACGGACAGGTAGCGTGGGCAGCGACTCGGGATAGGCCCGAGTGAAGACGACCGACTGGGCGGCCAGCGCGTCCAGGTGCGGCGTGTGGATCCATTCGTTGCCATAGCAGCCGCAATGGTCCTGCCGCCAGGAGTCGACGACGATGAGAACGCAGTTCATTGGGTAAGGCCTCCGTGGGGGATTTGTAGGTGATAAATGGACTGCGAGGCCCCGGCGGCTATCGTCGGACTCTCAGGCCCCATTTATCACTTATCGTTTATCACTTATCGTTTATCAGTGTGCGTGTTCGTCTTCCGCCTGGATGTGCCGCACCGGATAGACCATGGTGTCGACCGAGCAGACCTCGTCGCATTCGGTCTCGATGGTGGTCTGAGAGAAGCCGAAGCGCTCCAGCAGCAGGTTCTCCACCTCCCGGCGCAGTTTCATGCGTTCGGCCTCGGTGGTGTAGTCGGCCACCACGTGCACACTGACGGCGCGAATGTTGGAGCAGATCGACCAAGCGTGCAGGTGATGTACCGAGGTGACCTCGGGGATCTCGTCGAGGGCCAGGGCGATCTCCTCCAGAGTAAGGCCGAAGGGGACGCCCTCCATCAAGATGTGCAGCGACTCGCGCCCCACGCGGACCGCGCTGCCCAGGATGAGTACGGCGATGAGGCCAGAGAGGACGGGGTCGGCCAGGTAGCGCCAGGACCAGGGGGTGAGCAGCATGATCAGGGCGGCAAGGATGACGGCCACGGAGGCGAGCAGATCGCTGAGCACGTGCAGATAGGCGCTGCGCAGGTTCAGGTCGCCGTGGGAGTGGCCGCGCAGGCGCAGGACGACCACCAGGTTGACCGCCAGACCGACGACCGCAATGATCAGCATGACGCCGCTCTTGACCTCCGGCGGCTCGAACAGGCGGCTATAGGCCTCCCAGAGGATCAGGCCGGCGATGCCGAAGAGAGCGAGAGCGTTGAGCAGGGCGGCGAGGATTTCGCTGCGATGCAGACCGTAGGTATGGCGAACGGTGGGGGGCCGCAGGGCCAGGCGCAGGGCGACGTAGGCCAGGACGAGCGCAGCGACGTCACCGAAGACATGGCCGGCGTCGGAGAGCAGGGCCAGGGAGTTGGTCCACCAGCCGCCCAGGGCCTCGACGACCATGAGGGCGGCGGTGAGGTAAGCCGCCCATATGAGCTGGGCGCCTTTGGCCCGGTCGCCGGCCGAGACGGGCGCCGCGGCGTGGGCGCGGTGGTCGTGATCGTGGTCGTGGTTGTGGGCCATGATTGGCAGCGCAGGCGTCTCGCCTGCCCCGGTAACGCAGGCGTCTCGCCTGCTCCCAGCATTGACCTACATCGGTACGTGCATCCCTCGGTCCCAGAAGTAAGGGTACTCCAAGAAGTCGCGGCAGAGCCCGGCCTTCACCGGGTTGTTCGCCGTGTACCGCAGTTTCTCCATGAATTCGTCGTTGTCACGCATGATGCGATCCCAGTGCTCGGGCAGCCACACGTGTCCCCCACCGCCCCGCAGCTTGGCGATCAGATGCGCCGTGAAGGACTTGACACTGTGCAGCATCTCGCTCAAGGGGTAGTACCGCGTCGTTGGGAGAGCATCCCCCGGGAGAGGAAGCGGGCGCACCAGCAGATGAACGTGGTCGGGCATTACCACCAGCGCCTCCACCGTCCACTTCTTCTCGTGCCACAAGAGGCAAGCGTCCATGACGAACTGCCGTTCCTCGGGCGACAGCGGAGTCCCCTTCACTCGTAGAGTCACAAAGTAGGTGCGTCCAGCCTGCTCCCAGTGAGGAAGCCGGCGCCTCAACTGGCGAAGTGCCAGCGTGGCGGGGTCGAAGCCCGTGTCCATTTTTCCGCTCGCCGGCGGTTTGCCTGAGGAATACCCTTGCTCCATTGCTGTCTCCTAGTGCACAGGCGAGACGCCTGCGCTACCGCGAGGCAGGCGAGACGCCTGCGCTACCGCGAGGCAGGCGAGACGCCTGCGCCGCGAGGCAGGCGAGACGCCTGCGCTACCGCGAGGCAGGCGAGACGCCTGCGCTACCGCGAGGCAGGCGAGACGCCTGCGCTACCGAGGCAGGCGAGACGCCTGCGCTACCAGATCCATCTGATAGCCCAGCCCGGTCCCTTGCAGGCTGGCGGTGGAGGCCAGGCCGTTGTGCAGGCGGAAGAGGCCGGCGTGGATTCGCTGCTCGCCGGGAGGCGTGGCGGCGGGGAAGAATTGGCGGCTGTTGGCCTCCAGGCCCATCATCGTGTACAACCGCGCCCCCATCCCGACAGAGTGGATCAACGCCAGGCTAGGGTTGGTCAGGTCCTGCAGTGCGTAGGGGATGCCCTCTTCCCTCGCCTTGGCGGCCAGGACCAGGTCCATGGAGTGGCCCTTACAGGTCTTGAGCGCCAGGCCCGACCAGCCCAGTTCCAGGCCGAGTTGCAGCGACTCCAACCCGGCCAGGCTCTCGTCGAGGATCACCGGCTTGAGCTGCGACAGCTTGTGCATGTCGTGGCGGTGAGTCTCCAAGTCCCGGTCGGTCGGCTGCTCCAGGTACAGCAGGCGGTCAAAGCACTCGGGCGAGGCTTCCCGCAGGCGGGTACACATCTCCACCAGGTACTCCGGGGAGTCGCACTGCTCGTTGGTGTCGGCGGTCAGGTGCAACTCGGTCTGGCCGCGCTTGGCCAACTCCTCCTGGCCGATGCGGAACACGGCCAGAGTGCGCTCCAAGTCCCACTCCAGGTCGTTGCCGCGCAGCTTGACCTTGAGGCAGAAGACGCCGTCGCGGGCGATCCACTCGTCGAGGCTGACCGGCTCGCCGTCCTGCGGGTCGGTGTCGTCCTTCTCGGACTGAGTGAGCTTGTCCAGCCCGCCGACCAAGTGAAAGATGGGGACCTCCGGTAGGTAGGAGTCGCGGAGGTACTGGGAGACGTACTTGCCCTGGTAGCGCGGCCCCAGGTAGCGGGAGAGGTCGCCCATGAACTCGGGGCCGTAGCCCTGGTAGGAGTCGATACCATTGACGTTGCCGAAGGCGTCGTGGATAGCGGCGTCAATCGGCGAGGCGCACACTAACGCGCCCAGCAGGGGCTGGCGCAGGCGTTCGTCCATCAGCACGCAAGCCTCGTGGTTGAGGTTGTCCAACGCGGGTTCGAGGGCCCAGAAAAGGTCGATCGGGTGAGTGTAGTGGGGGTAAGCGGCGACCTCGTCGGCGTAGCGCTGCGCCACGCGCTTCATGCAGGCTTCCTTGCTGGCATGGTCCAACTCCGGGGTAGGCCAGGACCAGAAGTCGGCGAGGAAGATGCCGCCCCAGCCATCGGCGACCTGCCCGGCGCGGTTCTCCACCGTAGCGCGGATGCGGCAGAAGGTGACCTGGTCCATCACCACCGCGCCGAACTTCAGCGGCGTGCGAGCCGCGCAGGGCTCGAAATGGATCTCGACTTGCTTGACCTTGAGGTCGGAGTTCATGATTGAGGGCCTTTCACTTGGGCGGCGGAAGGAGGTAGGGGTTCGCCGTCGGGAGGAAGGGGACCTTTCGCCACCTGCAGACAGGACCCATGCGGCCCCCGGCTGTCGGAGACAATCCCGGAGAGGGCGCTCCTTCCGCTCCGGCGGGGGCCGGATGGGACCCGTCTCGCGTGCAAACGACGCACGCGAGCCACCCATGCGGCCCCTCCATCAGGCCTCCACCCGCGGTGGGCTGGGTTGGGTGGCGAGGAGGATCGTCCCGGCCAGGCAGATCACCGCGGCCAAACCGAAGGCCGGAGCTGGGCCGACCGTGGCCCACAGGATTCCGACCAGGGCCGAAGAGACAAAGTCGCCCACGCCGTTGACGGTGGCTAGAATGCCGAAGCCGATGGTGCGCTGGTGGGCGGCCAGGTAATCCGCACCAGTAGCCTTCTCGAGGGCCTCCTCCGTACCCACGGACGCCCCGGCGAGGAAGAACACCGCAATCATCGCCGGCAGCACCGGGGGCAGCAACGCCAGCATCGCCGCCGCCGCGACTCCGCAGGCGTAGCCGCCTACCAACAGCCACTTGCGGCCGAGTTTGTCACTGAGCGCGCCGGTCACGTAGGCGAAGATCGCGCCGACCACGTTGTAACCGGCATACATCATCAGTGGCAAGAGCGAGAACTGCCCCGTGCTCTCGATGAGCATAGTCTTGCCCAGCGCCCAGAGAATGAGCAGCGTCTTGGAGAAGTCCCCCGCGCCGAAGACGCCTACGGCGATCAGCCAGCGCTTGAAGCCGGGGGCCAGCTCGGCCCAGCGCTGGAAGGGGGAGGCCTTGGCGGCGTGAGTGGTTAGGTAGCGCTCGCGCGCGCCGAAGGCCAATAGCAGGGCGGCGAGGATCGCGGGGATGAGGCTGTAGTAGAAGACGTGGCGGACGCCTACCTCGCTAACGACACCCCTACCGACGATCAGGACGATGGCGATGGCCAGGAAGGGCCCGAGCACGGCGCCGATGGTGTCGCCCATGCGCTCGAAGCCGTAGGCCTTACCGTAGTTGCGCGGATGGGTGTCGTCGGCCAGCAGGGCGTCCTTGAGCGGGGAGCGCCAGCCCTTGCCGAGCCAGCCGAGGCTCTTGGCCACTACCAGCCCGACGGGGCGGTAGATGAAGCCGAAGGCAGTGGTGGCCAGGCCAGTGACCAGGTACATGGCCCCGCCCCAGACCTTGCGGGGCCGCAAGCGGTCGCCCATCATCCCCGAGGTGAGCTTGGCACCGCTGGAGAGCAGGTCGGCGGTACCTTCCACCAGGCCCAGGAGGGCCGGCCCGGCGCCGATCATGGTAACCAGGACGGGGAGGCAGACGGTGGCCATCTCGTAGCTGATATCTCCGCACAAGCTAGCGAGGCCGATGGACAAGACGGTGCGGTTAAGCCAGCGCTTCTCGTCGGGCGGCGGGGGTTCGGGGTGCTCCAGGGGGTGCAGGTTGCTGCCTCCCAAGTTGCGGCGAATATGGGGATAGGGCGCTCGGGCAGGTTTTCAGTGCGGTGTGGCGAAAATCCTCTAGTAATCCACACCAGCGCACGTTCCGTGCGCTGGGCTCGAGGAAACCGGGGAGGAGAGTCGAGGCGACAGGGATCGCTCATGAAGCAGTCAACCGGCGGCCAACAGTACTTCGCCGCGGAGCCCTCTGCCGGAAGCCAGCCGGGGCAGATACACTGGCGGCTGCCGGATATGACGGTTGCCCTGTGGACCGACCGGGGGGTGTTCTCCAAGGGGAAGGTGGATCGGGGGACGGACCTGCTGGCGCGGACGATGGAGCTGCCGGCGGAGGGGGAAATCCTGGACCTGGGGGCCGGGTACGGGCCGCTGGGGATAGTGGCCGCGCGGCGCTCGCCAGAGGCGCCGGTGACACTGGTGGAGATAAACGCGCGGGCGGCGGCCCTGGCGGAGAGGAATCTGGCGCTCAACGGCGTCAGTAGGGCCGAGGTTCTGGTCGGCGATGCGCCGGAGGTACTGGGGGAGCGGCAGTTTGACGCGGTGATCTGCAACCCGCCGATGCATGCGGGGAAGGCGGTAGTCATGCGCCTGTTCACGGATGCCCACGGGCGCCTGCGGCCGGGCGGGAGTCTGTGGTTCGTGGCCCAGACCAAGCAGGGGGCGAAGACGCTGGCGCGGGACCTGGGAGGATTGTTTGCGCGGGTGGAAGAAGTGGAGTTGCGCGGAGGGTTCAGAGTGTATCGAGGGGAAATCGATGGATGATGAACGATAAACGATAATCGATGAATGGGGACAAGCGCCGGCGACTGGTGTCTGCCCTTCCCCGATTACCGATTATCGTCTATCGATCATCAATTCCGTCCCAAGGAGGCTACCCATGACCGTTCACGAAGCCATTCAGAATCGTTACAGCGTGCGTTCGTATGAGGACAAAGCGGTGGAGGAGGATAAGCTGGCGCGGGTGCTGGAGGCGGCGCGGCTGGCGCCCTCGGCGGGGAACCGGCAGGAGTGGCGCTTTGTGGTGGTGCGGGAGGTCGAGACCCGCCAGAAGCTGACGGAGGCCGCCAACGGGCAGGCTTTCGTGGGCCAGGCGCCGGTGGTGATCGTCGCCTGCGCGGAGGGCGAGCAGCATGTCATGACCTGCGGCCAGCTCTGCTACCCCATCGACGTAGCCATCGCCCTGGAGCACCTGGCCCTGGCCGCCACCGAGGAGGGCCTGGGCACCTGCTGGGTCGGGGCCTTCAAGGAGGACCAGGTGAAGAAGATACTGGACATCCCGGAGGGCGTGCGGGTGGTGGAACTGATGCCGCTGGGCTATCCCGCCGGGTCCCCCTCGCCGAAGCGGCGGCTGGGGCTGGAGGAGATCGTCAAGTGGGAGAAGTGGGGCTAGCCTCTCGGAGCCTCACCCCCTGCCCCCTCTCCTTGCAGGAGAGGGGGTGAGAGAACGTCCTTGGGAGCATGGTTCCAGACAGGAGTACGCTGATGCCCCAACCCTATAAGGTCCACGTCTACCACAACCTCGAGTACGCCCGCACGGAGGACAAGGCACTGCTGCTGGATCTGTATGTGCCGGAGGAGCCGGTGGGGGCGCTGCCGACGGTGGTGTGGGTACATGGCGGGGCGTGGTCGATGGGGAACAAGGAGTATCCCCCCATTGAACGCCTGAGCGCGCGGGGGTTCGCCGTGGCGAGCATCAGCTATCGCTTTAGCCAGGAGGCGATCTTCCCGGCGCAGATCCACGACTGCAAGGCGGCGGTGCGCTGGCTGCGGGCGCACGCGGGGCAGTACCGGCTGGACCCCGAGCGCATCGGGGCCTGGGGCGCGTCGGCGGGAGGGCATCTGGTGGCGCTGCTGGGCACCTCCGGCGAGGTGGCGGGACTGGAGGGCACGGTTGGGGACCATCCGGACCAGTCCTCCCGCTTGCAGGCGGTCTGCGACTACTTCGGGCCTACCGATTTCCTGGCGATGATCGGGCAGCCCGGGGACCTCGACCGCGAGTCGCCCGAGGCGCCGGAGGCCAAGCTGGTGGGCGGACCGCTGCGAGAGTGCCCGGAGGCGGTGCGGTCGGCGAACCCCCTCACCTACATCCGCCCGGACAACCCACCCTTCCTCATCCTACACGGCGACTGCGACCGGATTGTGCCGCTCAACCAGAGCATGCTGCTGCACGAGGGGCTGATCGCCGCGGGCGTGCCCAGCACGCTGCGCGTGATGGAGGACGCGGGGCATGGCTTCGAGGACCCGGAGATTGAGGAGCAGGTGGCGGAGTTCTTTGAGGAGCAGTTGAAGAGGTAGCTGTAAGACGGAGCTACGTCCCCCGCCCGCAGAGCCTCACTCCCTGCCCCTTCTCCAGCCGCAGACGGTCTTGGCAGGAGAGGGGGTGGAGACGGCGGGGCACGTAGGCCCCGCCCCACAGCAGAGGTCTGACCATGCCTGATCCTTTTCTCCTCGGCTGCGCCAAGACTGAGATCACCCCACCCCTCGGCACCTACCTGGGCGGGTATGGCAATCCTGAACGCTTTGCCGAGCGGGTGGATGACCCGTTGTTCGCCCGGGCATTGGTCTTCTCGCAGGGCGACCTGTCTGCGGCGCTGCTGGTGCTGGATATCAGCATCCTGGACTACGCGGAGCGCTGCCGGATTGTCGACCTGGTGCAGGCGCAGGTGGGGATTCCCGCCGACCACGTGCTGGCCGGGTCCATCCAGACCCATTCGGGGCCGCTGTGCCACCATGTGTGGGGCTGGGGGGACAAGAACTACGAGTATATCGAGACGATGATCCCCAAGGCGGTGGCGACGGTCGGGGCGGCGTGGGAGAGCCGCGAGCCGGTGCGGATGGGCGTCGGGGTGGGGAAGTCGGACGCGGGGATCAACCGGCGCGGCCTCGGCCCCGACGGCAGCGTGAGCCTGGGCGAGAATCCCTTCGGGCCGTATGACCCGGAGCTGACGGTGCTGCGCTTCGACACCGAGGCCGAGACCAAGGCGATGCTACTCAACTATGGCGCCCACCCTACCACGCGCCACGGCGAACAGCGGGGCATCTCGCGGGACTACCCCGGCGTCCTCGTAGATGCGGTCGAGTCGGTGACGGGGGCCTTCCCGATCTTCGTCAACGGCGTGGTGGGCGATGTCGCCCCGCGCAACACCTTCCCCGGCCCGCGGGGGAGCCAGGAGATCGGGTTGCTGCTGGCGCGGGAGGCCATGCACGTCTTCCCGAAGATCACCTGCGAGCCCGAGACGAAGCTGGGGATGCACGTAGCGGAGATGAGGATCCCCCTGGCGCCGCTGACGCCGCGCGCGGAGGCCGAGGCGGCCCTGGCGAAGCTGGACCCCCACGCGGAGCGGGGCCTGGAGCGCGCCAGGCTGGAGCATTATCGGGCGGTCCTGGCGGAGTGGGAGAGCGGGCAGGTCAAGACCCACGACTCGGTGGTGCAGAACATCCTGGCGCTGGGGGAGGTGGCGATCGTGCCCTTCCCGGGTGAACCGGCGGCGGAGATCGGCCTGCGTCTCAAGCAGCACTCCCCCTTCCGCCACACCCTGACCGCCAGCACCATGAACGGCAACTGGGGCTACTTCATCACGCGCGAGGAAGTCGCGCGGGGCGGCTACGAGCGGGCCATCGCCATGGCCTACAGCGCCCATTACCTGGACGAGAAGGTGGATGACTTCCTGGTGGCGGAGAACCTGCAGAGACTTCGGAAAATGAGGGATTAGCAGATGAAGCTAGCGAAGCTACGGGTGGAGTTCGTGGTGATCTTGGTGTGTGGCGTAGCCAGCTGGGTCCACGCTGCCGGGAGCGCGGTCAGTGTCACGGTTCCGACCGGCCTGGGCACGCTGATCCAGGAAGGTAACGGCGTCCGGGAGTTTGACCTGCCCGACCGGCTCGAGTTCCTGGTCAACGGAACTCCCCTGCCCGCCACCGTGGAGGACGGGCGCAACAACGGGTGGGACGTACCGGCGCGGACGCACTGGCCGCACCCCGAGGAAACCGGTCTCCTCACCATGCTGGGACCGGTGGGGCCGGCGCTGCGCTTCACCAGCGGCTACCTTACCTGCAAGGGGGTCACGGAGGTGGCCACGGGCGACCACTGGACCCTGGCTTGCTGGCTGCGCCCGGATGACCCGGACTGGGGCATGACCATCCAGCGCAACCAACTTCTGCCAGTATACACGCGGCCAACGATCGCCGCCCTGGGCAGTGATCTCGCCGCCGCGGACGGTGCGGCGCCACTGTGGGCCGTGCGGCTGTGCCAGATGCGGCCGGAACTGCAGTTGGGGCCGTGGCATGCCTGGGGAGAAACGCGGCTGTCGATCGGCCGCTGGACGCACGTCGCCGTGGTACGCGATGGGCAGGAGATGCGTTTGTACGTGGACGGCAAGGCGGAGGCCCTGACGCCCGCCCTGCAGGCGGACGGCACGCCGGCCGCGGAGGAGACCCTGGGGGCGTTGCCCGACCTGCCGGCACAACTGGCCGCCGCCGCTCCTTGTACGGTGCTGCGCCTGGCCGGGTGGCCTTTCACCCAGAGCTATCCGAAGGCGCCGTTTGTGACGGACATGTGCGACAAGTTCATCGGCGGCATGGACGGATTCTCCCTGGAGAACCGGGCCTGGAGTGCCGACGAGGTACGCGAGGTGGCCGCCGCCCACCGGAAGGAGGCGGATCGGCTGTCGGTGCGCTGCTCGGTGCTGGAGGACCCGACCGTGGGGAATGTATCGCGTATCGCACTGCGGGCCGGGGAGAGTCCGGAGGACTTCCGCCAGCGCACCGCCTGGTGGCGCGCCGCCAAGTTCGGCCTGTTCATGCACTGGGGCCCGGTATCCCTCACCAAGAAAGAGATCTCCTGGTCGCGGGGCACCGGGGAGGGCCAGACGCCGCCCGAGGTATACGATAACCTGTATAAGCAGTGGAACCCGGTCAAGTATGACCCGAATCTCTGGGCGGAGCAGATCAAGGCCGCGGGCATGAAGTATGCGGTGCTCATCACCAAGCATCACGATGGCTTCTGCGAGTGGCCGACGGAGACCAACGAGTACAACATCGCCTTCACGCCCTACCAGGAGGACGCCGTCGGCAAGTACGTGGCCGCGATGCGCCGGGCGGGCGTCCGGGCGGGCTTCTACTTCTCCGGCTCGGACTGGTGGCACGCCGACAAGTTCGACGCCGGTAACACAGGGAAGACGGCCAAGCTGGATGAATATGACACCGCCCAGCTCCGCGAGTTGCTCGGCAACTATGGCCCCATCGATGTGCTGTGGTTCGACATGTGGGGCGTCGAGTTTGACGACATGAAGGCCCTACAGCCGAAGATAATCATCAACGATCGCCTCCCAGGCGGGGACTTCGTGACGCCGGAAAACTTCATGATCGAGCACCCGATCATCAACCCCAACGGGAGCGACGGGCTGTGGGAGACGTGCTCCGGCACCGGCGGCCACTGGGCCTACCCCTCGGATCAGCCCGGCTTTGATACCGCCTACACGTTGCGGCATCTGGTCGAGGTGGTCGCCAAAGGCGGCAACTGGCTGTGCAACGTGGCCCCGAAAGAGACTGGTGAGCTGCCCACGACCCACATGGACATGCTGAAGCAGGCGGGCGACTGGCTGCGGGTGAACGGGGAGAGTGTCTACGGAACGCACCGCACCCACCTGGGCCGCCAGCCCTTTGGGTGGACCACGGCCAACGCCACCACACTCTTCCTGCATGTGTTCAATTGGCCCGGCCGGGCCCTGGCCGTCCCCGACCTCTATGACAAGGCCACCAACGTGTACCTGCTGGTCGGCAAGACCAAACTGCCCTTCCGCCAGGAGGGCACCACCCTGTCGGTGGAACTGCCGGCAGCCGCGCCCGACCCGGTGGACACCGTGATCGCCGTCACGGTGACCCGGAGCGTCCGCCCCGCGGTAGTTAAGGGTTCATTCGTCAACCATGCCACCGGAGGAGAAGCCACGGCCAGCGCGGAGAACGGGGAGGCGCAAGGAGCGGCCAAGGCCTGCGACGGCGTCGTCGCCACCAAGTGGTTCAACCATGTGGCCCCCACCGGCTGGCTGCAATACGAGTTCGCTCAGGGCGAGGCCTGGGCCATTACCCATTACAGCTTGATCAGCGCCGAGGATGTCCCGGAGCGCGATCCGAAGGACTGGCAGTTGCAGGGATCAGAGGACGGCGCTACCTGGGTGACGCTGGATGAGCAGCACGATCAGACCTTCACCGCCCGCAACGAGACCAGAACCTTCGAGCTCATCAACCAGACGGCCTACCCGTACTATCGCCTTAACGTCACCGCCAACCACGGTGCCCCGGGCCTGCAGCTTTCGGGGATGCGCCTGCTTACCGTGGCGTGGGGAGGCAGCTAGGGTCTCCCGAACCTGACAGGCGCCTGCCCGGCCCGGACCGCTCCTTGGTGTCGTCAAGGTGGAGGTGACGCCTCCGCTGGCGGGGTAAAGGGGGAGCCGGACCGGTCGGCCCGCGGGAGGATTCGGCTCCTCTGCGGCGAAATGAAGCTCACGGCAGCGCTACCGGGCCAAGTCCCGGGCGCTACCGCGGACTGCGCCTCTCCCGCGCCCGTCGGCAGGGGATAGCGCCACGCTTGCGAGGAGACTGGTGGATGACCAGCGGGTCCGCTCCGGAGCAAACAGTCGACCAGAAGATGGCCGAGGTGCGCATGCGCCGCGACACAGCGGCGGAACAGCTCGCCGATACCCCCTCCGCTCCGAATGAGTTCGGGCTGGCGGACCTGCTGGAGAACCTGCGGGCCAGCGTAAACCGCACGGTGCGGGACGTGGAGGCCCTGGGGCTACCGGCCGAGTCGCTAGAACCCTTCCTGGAAGTGGGCGCGCAGCGGGCGCAACGGGCCGGGGCGCTGGTCAACCGGCTGGGGCTGCGGGGGGTGGCGATAGACATCTCCCCGCACAGCCTGCTGGCAGCGGAGCGCTTGGCTGAGCCGCTGGGATTCGCGGCTCCCGCCGAGCGGATTTGCTGCGACGCCTATACGCTGCC
>JALGSV010000052.1:0-12500 GCA_029821755.1 Candidatus Zipacnadum vermilionense
GGCCTTCTCACCAATCGCCAGCGCCCGCCGGTACAACGACTCAGCCTCCGCGTACCGGGCGCGCTCCCTGAGGTAATACCCCGCCTGGCTCAGCAGAATCGCCGCCGTTGGCGTCTCATTGCCATGCCGTTCGACATGCTCCGCGCACACGAACTGATGCGGCAGCAGTCGTTCGCACCTCGGCCAGTCCTCAAACCCGATGCCGGGATGGGCGGCAGCGACCGCGTGTACGGCCCTCTCCGCCCATGTACACTGCTCCGTCTCCGTCATCTCGTCGCGCACCACCGCCTGCACCAGGCGGTGAACCAGCCACGCGTCGGCGGTACGCCCTATGAGGCTGTACCTGGTGAGTGGTTCGAGGAGTTCATCAACAAGCAGCGGGTCCTGGGCAGCACCGGCGAGCGCGGCAGAGATGTTGGGGCCAAGCTCCGATGCTCCTTCAGTAGGGAGGCCTCCTGAACTGCCCCGAAGTTGGCGGCCCACGTGGTCACCACCGAGTGCGGGTACTTCCCCATTATGGGCTTTTGCTTCTCTAACAGCGCCAACTCCCGCTGCTCGTAGCTCTGCAGGTAGGCGGCGAAGCGGCACTGCTTGGCCGCGATGTAGGCGGCGGCCTGCTCCAGCGCCAGGGGTAGGCACCCCAGCTTCACCGCCAGCACGGCTGCCGCCCGTAGCTCCTCGCCGTCGCACTCCTCTCGCCCGGTCCGGCGCAGAAGGAATCGCAGCGCCCCCCAGGGGGTCATAACACCGAGGTCCATCTCCCGGGCGATCCCCAGCACTTGCACCACCTGCGCTCGAGTGGTGACGATGATATGGCCGAGAGGGTTGTGCGGGAGAAAGCTCTCCAACGCCTCGGGCTCGTCCACGTTGTCCAGAACCAGTAGCCAGTCCTCGTGTGTCTCCAGCCACCTCTTCACCGCCTCCACCACCACCTGCTCGTCCGCTTCGCCCGCCTCCGGCAGGCCCAGCCGCCGCGCAATCTCGCCATAGCCGCTGGTAGTGGTGCTCGCCTCCGAGGCGGTCACCCACAGCACGTACTGGTACTCGTCCCGGTGCCGGTAGGCATACTCCACCGCCGTCTGCGTCTTACCAATGCCGCCGAGGCCGGAGATGGCCGCCGCGCCGCCGCTGGCCAGCGCCTCGTGCAGTTCGTCCAGGAACTCCTCGCGCCCGGTAAAGAAGGGGTTGCGGGGGAAGGGGGCGAGGAAGAGCCTGGACGCCGAGGACGCCAGATGGTCGCCGCGCTCGCATGCGTCGAGCAGCTTCTCGCACATCTTCCTCAGGACCGTCTTCCGCCGCGCCACGCTCATCTGGTCGAGTGGCACTTCCGTCGGCGCGGCTGCATTGTATGCTTCTATGGGGGTCTTCTTCCAGAGGCAGTCGCTCACCAGCACCCAGTACACAGGCTTGCGCTCAAGCAGTGGAGGTAGTTCTTTCTCGGCAATGAAGTCGGATTCGAGGAAGTTGTCCGATACCAGCAGAATGGCGAAGTCCGCTGTGTCGATGGCCTCGGCGATCTCTTCCCGCCATTTGCCACTGGGCTCGATGAGGGTG
The DNA here is from genome assembly GCA_029821755.1 of Candidatus Zipacnadum vermilionense. Taxonomy (GTDB): domain Bacteria; phylum Armatimonadota; class Zipacnadia; order Zipacnadales; family Zipacnadaceae; genus Zipacnadum; species Zipacnadum vermilionense. Next base: position 1,555 of record JALGSV010000052.1, read on the forward strand.
TCGGCCCAAGGGTAAATCCTGTCCTCGCGCACCATCGGCTTGAGGATGGTTTGGAGCAGCTTCAGGAATTTGGCGTCCTTGTGGGCGTAGCTAATGAACACCTTCGGCGGGTCGGCCATGCACGTCACTCCCTGGTACGGCGTGGTGCGGTCCGCTATGGATACTCATACTCCTTTTGCCCCTCACCTGTCAACACCCGCCTCCCGCCCCGGTGTGAATCCCCCCGCCTTTCGGGTATACTCCCTAGGTTCTCCCAACCTACATCACACCACCCGAGGTTCCATGAGCGCTTACATCACCTGCCCCGGCTGCGGCTCGCGGATTCTGGCTACTGATCCCCAGTGTCTCAACTGTGGAGCGGCTTTGGATGAGGGGCGGCTCGCGGCCGCACCGGGCACGAAGCCCCCGGCGACTCCGCCGGAGGTAGACGTTCCCGGTCTCCCCTACCGCACCACGCCCGGCGCGCGCGCCTGGGACCCCCGCTCCGTCGGCGTGGGCGGCGGCTTCCTCGAGCGCCTCTCCCGCGGCTGGTCCTTCCTCGGCCAGGCCTGGGGCCTGCTCGGCCAGGACGGCCGCCTGCTGATCCCCTCCACCCTGGCGATGCTGAGCACCTTCGTCGTCCTCGGCATCACCGTGCTCATCCTACGGCAGACCGGGGCCTGGCAGGGGCTCATGGACAAGCCCAAGTCCCCGGAGAGCGAGACGCTCTTCTGGGCGATCGGGATTCCCCTGAGCCTCCTCATCTACGTCATCACCTACTTCTTCCAGGGGATGACGGTAAACCTGGTAGCCGACTTACTGCGCGGCCAGCGCCGGCCGATGTCGTTCGGGCTGCGGGATTCGCTGAAGAACTTCCCGGCCCTGGCGCTACTGGCGCTGGCGAGTGTGGTCGTGGGGCTGCTGGTGGGAATCATACGCGGCAACCGCCGCAACTGGCTGACCGCAAAGGCGGCCAACGCGGTGCAGAGCGCCTGGTACGCGGTGGTGCTGCTGACGCTGCCGGTGATTATCCTGGAGGACAAGGGGGTAGTCGCCGCCTTCGCCCGCGCCGGGCAGCTGCACGGTCGGCATCTGGGCGATCTGTTGGTGGCGTGGTTCGGGGTGGGCCTGGTCAACCGAGTCCTGGCCGCGGTGGCGATGGTGGTGGCCGTAGGCGTGGCGTTCTTGCTGTACGGCGCGATGGGCGCGGCGGCGCTCCCGCTGATCATCGTCATTCTGGCCATGACCATGCTGCTGGTCTCGGTCTTGGCCACCTACCTGAGCACGGCCTACTACACCTGCCTGTACCTCTGGGCCGAGGCCGCCGAGGAGGTCCAGTCCTCCGTCCCCGCCCCCGCGCCCCTGGCCGCGGTGGGGTGGTAGGGGGGAGCCTCACCCCCTGCCCCCTCCCCTTGCAGGGGAGGGGGTAGCAGAGGGGCCCTCGAGGAACCGCTCAAGGCTACGGAAATGCAGGGGCTTGCTGCGCATCGCGCGGAGGGATTGCAGGTCCTCGGCATCCTCAAGGCGCTCCAGCATGTCCTCATACTCGCGGATGTCGAGGATGACAGCGACTGGCTTGCCATCGCGATAGATGAGGTCCGGCTTCTTCCGGAATCTCATAACGCCTCTCTCACCTCCACCCCTCCCCCTCCCACCTCCGCCGTCACCGGGCTTCCTTTCCCCGCCAGCGTCAGCTCCCAGTTGCGCTCCGCCACCTGCGCCGCGGCGTCCAGCAGGGCCACCGTGTCCCGCTGGCTGGCCGCGCTGGGGTAGTCCGGCTCCAGTTCCTCCAGCGTCGCCCCCCGCCGCCGCCGCAGGATCGCCGCCATCCCCGCGATCACGCTGTCCTTCCCATACCCCCGCACCTCGTCCGTCGCCCCGGAGTGGGGCACCGGTTGAATGAACAGCGGGTTGGCCGTCCGGCTGCCGTCGCCGGTCAGGCAGTAGCGCAGCCCCCGGTCCTGCTGATCCATGAAGGCGCTCCCCCGCGTCCCGAAGACCTTGATCTCCTGGTTGACGTTGCCCTCGAAGTCTGGCGGGTTGACCCAGGCGTTGACGTACAGCGCCTCCATCCCGCCCTCGTAGGTGACCTTCACCTGCATCGAGTCGAAGGTATCAATCGGCCGCGGTTCCCCGGTGGCCGGGTCGCGCCAGTTGGCCAGCAACCGCTTCTGCCCGGTGGCATGCACTGACAGCGGCCGCACCCCCAGGTAGTGCTGCACCACGTCGGTCCAGTGGCAGCCCACGTAGCTGAAGGGATTGCTCCGCGCCGCCCACTGGAAGACCTCCGTCGCCACCTGCAGCGGCTCCTCCAGCACCGCCTCCACATAGTTGACCTCCCCCATCCGCGGCACGATCTCCTGGAACAGCTTGCGGTTCATGGGGTCGTACCGCTTGTGCATATCCGCCGCCACCACCCGCCCCGCGCTCGCCGCCGCGGCGATGACCTCGTCGGCCTGGGCCAGCTTCAGGCACAGCGGCTTCTCCACCAGCACGTCCACCCCCGCCCGCACCGCAGCCAGCACCGGGGCGTAGTGCAGGTCGTCCGGCGTAGCCACTACCAGCACGTCCGGTGTGGCCTCGGCCAGGATCTCCTCCCATACCGTCTCCCCGTAGAAGGGCCGCGCCGTGCTACCCGGCACTGCCTGCCGGTACCAGTCCACAATCTTCCCGGCAGTCCCCCGGCGGGCCGAGTGCGTCCCCACGGCCACCAATTCCCATCGCGCTTCCGCCAGTTCCCGCCCCCACCGCCCCTGCCCGATAGCCCCCAGATAGGGCGCAATCCCATAGCGCTCTAGATCCCGCAGCACGGGCCCGATGATCTCGGCAAAAAACATCCCGCCGCCCACCACGGCGACGCGGAGGGAAGTTCGGTTACTCATGAACAAACCTCGTCTGGCTAGCGTTACAGATTCATTCCCTTCGCGCCGACCTGCCACCTGCACCTCACGTCGCTCCGCCGGCGGGTGAGGCCTCCCCTCGGAAGGGTTTCCCTCCCCTCTCGCCGAATCTACTACCTCCGCCGTTCTTCCATTCCCCTTGAAAGCCGTGTCCGAATTGTACGACTTCGCTGCTGCCGACCAACTCTCCCGCGAGGAGATCCTCGCCCTCCAGGCCACCCGCCTGCGCGAAGCCGTGGCCCAGGCCCTGCGCTCGCCTCATTACTCCCGCCTCGGGCTCTCCCCGGACGCCCTCCGCTCCGCCGAGGATGTCTGCCGCCTGCCCCTTACCTCCAAGGATGACCTGCGTGCGGCCATGCCCTGGGATATGCTGGCCGTACCTAAGCGCGAGGTCCTCCGCGTCCACTACTCCTCCGGCACCACCGGCGTCGCTACTGCCGTCTACCACACCCGCGGCGACCTGCAGCGCTGGGCGGAGTGCGTGGCGCGGGGGATGCTCGCTGGCGGGGTCACCTCCGACGACATATTCCAGAACATGATGGGCTACGGCCTGTTCACCGGGGGCCTGGGGTTCCATTACGCGGGGGAGCTGCTGGGCTGCATGACCATCCCGGCCTCTTCCGGCCAGACCGCTCGTCAGGTCCAGATGATGCAGCTCTTCGGCGTCACCGTCATGCACATCCTGCCCTCCTACGCCCTGCACGTAGCGCACTATTGCGGGCAGGAGGGGCTGGTGATGGGGCGCGATCTGCGCCTGCGTGCCGGCTACCTGGGCGGGGAGCCGCACACCGAGGACTTCCGCCACCGCATCCAAGACGCCTGGGGCGCCAAGTTCTACAACTGTTACGGGCTGTCGGAGTTGGCCGGGCCGGGGGTGGCGATGGAGTGCGCCTGCCAGGACGGCCTGCACGTGCGCGAGGACCACTACCTCCCCGAGATCGTGGACCCAGCGACGGGGGAGCCGGTGCCGGAGGGGGAAGAGGGGGAACTGGTGCTGACTTCGCTTACCCGCGAGGCCATGCCGCTGTTGCGCTACCGCACCCGCGACATTACCTGCTTCCTGGAGGGCGAGTGTCCGTGCGGCAACCACCACCGTCGGCTGGCGCGTATACGCGGCCGCAGTGACGACATGCTCGTCCTGCGCGGGGTGAACTTCTACCCCATGCAAGTCGAGCGGGTGCTGATGGGAATCCCGGAGGTCGGCACTAACTACTGCCTGGTCCTTACCCGCGAGCAGGACCTCGACCACCTGACGGTCCAGGTCGAGCTCAGACCCGGCACCTCTTTCGACGATAACCGCGTCCTGGAGGGCATGCGCGACCGCATCGCCGAGGAGTTGCGGGCCGAGCTGCTCTTCAAGGTGAGCGTAGAACTGCTCGAACCCCACCGCCTGCCCGTCGCCGAGGGCAAGGCCGTCCGGGTAGTGGACAAGAGATAGACGCGCACGGGAACTCCTCCCGTCCCTATGGCGTTATACCAGGTAAGTAGTAGTCTGTCTCGCTGGAGGTCGCCGGATGTACCCATCACGTCGCCTTCTGGTGCTGCTTCTGCCCCTCCTGGCACTCACTGTCGGCTCAGGCTGCCGAGGGCGTGAGAACATGGAGACCAGGTTTGCGCGCATACCCTCCTCTTCTCCGCCCCCCTATGACTTCTCTGTCACCAGCCACCACCTCGAACGGCCTACCGAGAGCGAGCTTTCGCGCGGGGCACGGGCCGCACTGGCCCGCAACGGTTTCGTGGTGTTGACCGACTGGCCCGTGGGGCAACTCGCGTTCGCCTACCTGGAGGCCGAGCACAACTTCATCACCTCCGACTCCGTCCTGTACGTTTTCGAGGCTCTCTTCCGCGGCGGGTTTCATGACTACGAGCAGAGCGATCTGATGCCGGCAACCCGGAAGCTGGTATCCCTGGGGCTGGCGGCGGTGGAGGAGGACTGGCGGCGGCGGCAGGGGCAGCTGGAGCTGCGGGAGGCTGCGCGCCGCAACCTGGTCTTCTTCGCGGTAGTCGCCGACCTGCTGGGTCAGGCTGTTCCCGCGGAGGTGGCGCCGGAGGCTAAGGGGCTAGCCGACAAGGTCCGCGCCGCCAACGAGACCAAGTTCTACCCCGGCGAGGACTACACCCTGTACAAGGTGCGGGGCGACTATGCGGGAGACCCCGACCGGGAGGCCTACTTCCGGGCCACCAAGTGGCTCAGCCGGCAGATCCTGCCTATCCTCCCCGGCACGGCCGACCAGCCCGCGGAGGCGGACGAGAAGCTCCGCCAGGGCGTCCTGCTGGGGCGCCTCCTCCAGACCGACCCCGCGCTGCGCAAAGCCTGGGACCACGTCTACTCCGAGACCGGGTACTTCCTGGGCCGGCCGGACAGCTTCACGCCGCTGGAGTTGGCCCAGGTCGCTGATCGCCTGCTCCCGAAGGGCTACGCCGAGGGCGCGCAGCCGGCCCTGGCGACGGCCGGGGCTCTCCAGGCTCTCCGCGCCGAGTGCAGCAAGCCCACCTATCGCGCCTCGGCGATCATCCCGGTTCCCGCCGGCGCCGCCGAGGACGTGCCCTCCAAGTACGTCCAGTTCCTGGGCGAGAGGTATATCGCCGACGGGGCCATCATGCAGCAGACGTGTGCCCCCTACGTCGCGGAACGCTACCTACCGACCGGCCTTGACGTGGCCGCCACCCTTTTCGGCTCCGATCGCGCCGTCTCCCACCTGACTGACGAGTTCGCGCGGTACCCGCCCCTGCGCCCGCAAGTCCAGGCCTTGCGCACCCGCTTCGCCGCCGTCAGCGCGGCCCAGTATGATACGCTCTATGACGGCTGGGTCGGCGCGCTGCGCATGGTCAATCAGCCAGTGAACGGCCCGGTCCCGTCCTTCCTTAAGACAGACGCCTGGCGGGACAAGTGCCTCGGCACCTCCCTGGCCTCCTGGGCACAGATGCGACACGACTTCATCCTCTACGCCAAGCAGCCCATGGTCCCCGCCTGCGCGGGGATGGGCTTCCTGGTCGACCCGCTGCCCGACTTCTACCAGCGCATGGAGGCGTTGGCGACGGCGCTCGACAAGCGCGGCTTCGCCGGGATGAAGGATTTCGCCACCCTCTGCAACAACCTGCGCCGCGCTGCCCAAGCTGAACTGGCGGGGCAAGACCCTTACTCGGCGAGCTTCGACAAAGACTTCGGATTCTTCATCAACAGCTTCGGGCAGTGGCTGCTCCAGCACTTCACCCCGCACGTCGGCCAGGAGCAGCCGGCACTGGTGGCGGATGTGGCTAGCAACTGGCGGGGAGATGTCCTCCACGCCGCCACCGGGCCGCTGTACCCGATCATCGCCAAGGGGGAACTGCGGGGACAGCCGATCTACTACACCGGCTTCGTCATGTCCTACCACGAGTTCACGACCGACCGCTTCCGTCGTTGGACCGACCAGGAGTGGGTCGCCCAGGTTAACCGCGATCAGGCCAAGGCGTCCCTGCCCGCCTGGACGGCCGCCTTCGCCTTTCCGCCGCCGCCGCAGGGGTAGCGTCCCCTCAACCGAGCGCCCCCCTGGGGAATCCGGAGGATTCGGGGGACACCTTACTGGTCGCATTCAGAAGGGCCGTTTCCGCATGGGGCGGGCTCTCCATCCTGCCCTACCTACTCCGCGGCCGGGCAGTTCCCTTCCGAGCAGTCATCACAAAGCGCCTCTCCGCATACCGGGCAACTGGAGAACACTTCCTTTATCTCTTTCCCGCAATGGGCGCACTTGGTTGCGTCGCTCATATTCATCGCCTCCCGTCACTTGGCTTACTCCCAGCCACGCCGCTCGGAGCTTACAGCGCCTGTGCCTCCCTCTCCATGATCTCCCACGCCTTCTCCACATAGAACCGGTAGCTCTCCAGCGGCGTCCCGTTCGGGATGCGGTGGTCCAGGCCCAGCACGCACCCGCCCGTGCGGACCATCGGCGGGACCTTATACTCCAGTTCCGCCACGATCTCCTCGCGACTGCGGCGCAGGACGTGCTTATCTATGCCGCCCTGGAAGGCCAGCCGCGTCCCGTACTGCTCCCGCAGGCGCACGATATCCATCCCCGCCGCCGGCTCGTTGGGATACAGCACGTTCACCCCGCCCGCGAGGAGCTCTGGGATGATCGCCTCCACGTTGCCATCCGAGTCCACCGAGAACAGCCGCGCCCCCCGCTCGGCCAGCAGGTCCCAGACCCGGCGGTAGTACGGAACGAGGAACTCCCGCATGTGATGCGGCCCTAGCAGCGGCCCGTTCTTGCCGGCCAGGTCCTCCCCGGCGATGAGATGATCCACCTGCACTGTCCGCGTCACCCGCTCCAGCACCCGGAAGACCGTCTCGCCGATGGTGTCCAGGATGTCATGTACCAACTCCGGCTGCTCATAGAAAGCCAGGCACAGCGCCTCATCCCCCAGCAGCTCCCGCGGCTCCCAGAACGCGCCGGGTATCCCCACGGTCACCACCCGCCCCGCCGCCCGGTGCTCCCGCGCGATCTGCTCCCAGCCCTCGGTGAAGCGTGCCTCGGAGAACTCGTAGTGCGGCTTGAGCCGCAACCAGTCGTCCATGGTCTTGACCGGATACTCCAGCGGCAGCGGCAGCGTCGCCGCCTGCTTGCACAGCTTCACCCGCCGCCCCCGGTGGTCAATCCCGATGACGGTGTCCTCGGTCTCCTCCAATATCACCGGCTCCTGCCCGCCTAACCATCCCGTATTCACCGGCACCCCGCCCAGCAGCGGCGCCCGGTAGCGGAAGGCGGACAGGTCCAGCTCCTCCGGTGTCGCCCCCTGCGCTGCCCACTCCGGCTTGAGCTGCAGCAGCGGTCCGAAGATCTCGGTGAACAGCGGCCGGCGGTTCTCCCGGAAGGTCATGTAGTCCAGGTATTCCTCGCGCCGCGCCCCCATGGTACGGTTGACGGCGATCTGGGCGTGCAGGTCGTAGAGGGAGTCCATGGCCGCATTATACCGCCCGCCGTCGGGGAGGAGAAGCCGCCGCCGCGTGGGAACAGGCCGACGGTGATGACCCGCACGCCTATCGGCGACAGTACGGCCGCAACCTGCTGATGATCGGGGGTATAGACAAGCGCACCCTGGCCCGAGGGCGCGAGGCGATTGACCGCGAGCTCGCGACCAAGCTCCCCCTCACCAGCGAGGGCGGCTACCTGCCGACAGTAGACCACGGGATTCCGCCGGACGTAAGCTGGGACAACTGGCGGTACTATTGGGAGCGGAAGAGGGAGGGGCTGGGGACCTGACCCCGGGTCCTCGCCCGCATGGGTCGGTCGTACCGGCGCCAATACCGCTGGGGACCGGCGCGGCGCGAATCCACCCCTACCCGGCCGCGGCCCCAGGCTGCAGGAACCACCCCTTGGCTGTCTCGTTCGTCTTGAAGAACTGCAGCAGCAGGTCGGCTACCTTGCGCTGGCCGGTGGCGGAGGGGTGGGTGCCGTCTTCGCGCGTGTCCTCGCGGTTCCAGACCAGGCCGTCGGCGCGGCCGCGGGTACCATCGGTCCACAGGTACGGCCCCCAGGCTACCCAGGGGCCCGCCGCCTGCTTGATCCGGTCCTCGATCAGCCACTTGACCGCGAAGCCGCTTTGGTAGGCGTACGGCTCCGGGTTCAGGCGCGTGGTGGCCCAGCCGCCGTAAGTGCGGCTGGAGACGTACACGATCTTCAGATTCGGGTAGCGAGTCTGCAGGATCTGCAAGATCGCGGCCAGGTCGTCCTTGAGTTCCTGCGCGTCGGCGGGGAAGGGCTGGGACGGGGCGATCATGGCTTGCTTGAGCCAGACGACCTGCACCTGCGAAGCGGCCACCCCGGCGGCAGTCAGGCGCTGGTCGACGATGGTCCAGAAGGGGGCGACGGGGTTCTTGATCCTCTTCGTGTCTTGACCGCCCTGGGCGCCGTCAACGATGGTCAGGCGCGCGCTCTTCTGCGGGTCGGCGTCGGCCAGGCGCTTGAAGACGGAGAACTCCTGGGTGGTGTTGGACATGCCGATGGAGAGCAGGACGATCACCCCGGTGGGGCTAGGCTGGCCGGTAGCGTCGAGGGGCTGGACAGCCTGGCCAGCGGCCAGGCCCTGCTGGAGGTAGTCCGGCGGCGGGGTGTTGGCTCCGTCGGCATAGAGGCCGCCGAGAGAGCCCTGGTACTGGCCGGGACCGAGGTCGGTCAGGGGCGGGAAGCACTGGTCAGGACCGACGATAGGAGCAGGCGCCGGCTGGCCCCCTCCCTGGCGAGTGAAGTGGGCCAGGGCCTCGTCGAGGGTGAGGAAGCCGTCGGCGTTGGCGTCGATCTGTTTGAACTGGCCTGCGTTGGGCAGCTCCTGGGGGTCTACCTTGCCATCGCCGTTCTTGTCGATGTGCTTGAAAGTGGCCTCGATCTGCTGAGCGCGAGGATTGGGCGGGGGTGGGAGCTCCTCCGCGAGAAGTTGAGGGAGGGCGAGCAGGGCGGCGAGTAAGACTATCGGCACAAGGGCGAGCAGGCCTAGCTGTGTGCGTGTCATCGGGCGCCTCCGACGAGGGTCGGGATAGTACGCTAGAGCAGACGATGAGCAGGGGCGGGAGATTCCACGATTACACGAGCAAAAGGAGCCGCCGGACGCATGACCCAGCGGCTCTGTAGACTAGGATAGGCGGCAATCACTCGCCACCCCCCTCATTTCATCAATCGCTCAAGCCAAGTAACTGACTTCCCTGGGGTGAATACATGTCCCGCCCCAAGTTGGGTTAGGCTTGGCCTTGGACGGCCCTTCACGAAATAGTTATTGTCTGCCGTAACGAAAACGTCGCCGCCGTAGTGGATGTGACACCAGAGACTGAGGTCGTCGCACTTCGCGTTTCGCCACTTGTGCATCTGCTTCGGGGGCGGCGAGTTGGGGCAAATGTGCCTGGCGGCACAAAACGTGCGCCATTCGAACTCGATACATGAGAACAGCGCAGCGTGGATTCTGCTCTCCAGGTCGACCATCAACTCGTCTGCCAAGACACTGTGGTCCCAGTAGCATATGTCCCAGCGGCAGATCGGCTTGAGGACAGACAGGTCACCCAGCCCCAGTTGGTCGACACGTTCCTGGAAGACTGCAAATGATTGCGCGTAGCTGTGGTCGCGCAGCCGCTCAGAGGCTCCCACTGCCACAAGCCGAAGTTCGATGAGGCCCTGCTCGTGCATCTGGACCAGCCTCCCAATGCTCGGCGCCTCGGCCTCGTTGTTCTCGACAGCGATGATGCAATTGTGGTCGAGCGTCACCCTCATGCGTGCCAACGCAGTCACCTCCGTCGCACGGAGCAGAGCGGAGTATACCACACCCCCGACACCCACAAAAAGAGCCGCCGGACCTCTCGGTCCAGCGGCTCTGTTGATTATACCCGGCAACGACCTACTCTCCCACAGGGTTACCCCTGCAGTACCATCGGCGCTGGAGGGCTTAGCTTCCGTGTTCGGAATGGGAACGGGCGGGACCCCTCCGCCATAATCACCGGGAAAACTTGCTGAGTTGTCAAGCAGGAGCGTGCCCTGAAAACTGCATAGTGGTGGTCTCAAGCAATGATTGCTTTTGTATGTGACCAAGCGCTCGGGCGATTAGTACCGGTAAGCTGAAACTCTTGCGAGTCTTACACCTCCGGCCTATCAACCTGGTAGTCTTCCAGGGCCCTTACAGGTCGAACCTCGAGGAGAACTAGTCTTGGGGGGGGCTTCGTGCTTAGATGCTTTCAGCGCTTATCCCGGCCAGACTTGGCTACCGAGCACTTGCCACTGGCGTGACAACTCGTACACCATAGGTCTGTCCACTCCGGTCCTCTCGTACTAGGAGCAGCTCCCCGCAATTCTCCAACGCCCACGGCAGATAGGGACCGAACTGTCTCACGACGTTCTGAACCCAGCTCGCGTACCACTTTAATGGGCGAGCAGCCCAACCCTTGGGACCTTATACAGCCCCAGGATGTGACGAGCCGACATCGAGGTGCCAAACAGCGCCGTCGCTGTGAACGCGCGGGCGCTATAAGCCTGTTATCCCCGGGGTAACTTTTATCCGCTAAGCGATAGCCCTTCCACTCGGAACTATCGGACCACTAGGACCTGCTTT
>JALGSV010000052.1:15000-20350 GCA_029821755.1 Candidatus Zipacnadum vermilionense
GCTTGCAGCTTACCGAGGCAGTTTCGTTGCTTGCTACGCCCTTCATCGGCTCTCAGCGCCAAGGCATCCGCCGTGCGCCCTTCTTAGCTTGGTCACAAAAGAGAATGCTCTCGACAAAATGTAGGTTTTATCCCACATTTTTGAGTACACTGGCGCAAGCGTGCTTGCGCTAGGTACTCACACCACTATGCAGTTGTCAAGGTACGCTCCAAAACTACAGGGAGGGAGGCTGGACTGGGTTGCCTTCCAGGCTCCCTGCCTAGAGTATTGGTGGAGACGGCCGGGCTCGAACCGGCGACCTCCTCCGTGCAAGGGAGGCGCTCTCCCAACTGAGCTACGTCCCCGCCGACGGCTTGCCGGCCCCTGCCCGGAGGCCTATCGTTGTGCTCGTCGTTGAGCGGCCCCGATGCCCGGCGCAGAATGGTGGGCCATCGTGGAGTCGAACCACGCACCTCGCCCTTATCAGGGGCGCGCTCTAACCGACTGAGCTAATGGCCCACTTTCGGCCGCGCTCCAGCTGATTCAAGGTTCGCTTGACGACGCTGCGCGTCGTCGCGGGGGGAGAAAACGAAACCGCGGGGGATCAGGTCCCTCGCGGGCTAGCCTCATCCTCAAACATGGATTACGTTCTAGACCGGCGTAGTGAGCTCTATGCTCGTTCGCTCTCCCCTAAGCCCCTATCTTGGGGCAGGCGATCCCTGAGAACTAAATAGCGTGAGCTCACTCGAAACGTCCGACCTAAGCGTCCACCCCTAAGGGGGGTTCCCCCCCAGGGGTTTCAGCCTGCTCCTTAGAAAGGAGGTGATCCAGCCGCACCTTCCGGTACGGCTACCTTGTTACGACTTAGTCCCAATCACTGACCTCACCTTCGGCCGCCGTAGCGGACTTCGGGTGCTGCCAGCTTTCGTGACTTGACGGGCGGTGTGTACAAGGCCCGGGAACGTATTCACCGCGGCGTTGCTGATCCACGGTTACTAGCGATTCCAACTTCACGGAGTCGAGTTGCAGACATCCGATCCGAACTGGGACGAGTTTTGGGGGATTAGCTCCACCTCGCGGCTTAGCAACCCTTTGTACTCGCCATTGTAGCACGTGTGCAGCCCAGGGCGTAAGGGGCATGCCGATTTGACGTCGTCCTCTCCTTCCTCCCGATTGCTCGGGCGGTCCCGGAAGAGTGCCCAGCATTACCTGATGGCAACATCCGGCGAGGGTTGCGCTCGTTGCGGGACTTAACCCAACACCTCACGGCACGAGCTGACGACAACCATGCACCACCTGTGGCAGTGTCTACTTGCGTAGAAAACCTACTTTCGTAGGCGGTCACAGCCATGTCAAGCCCTGGTAAGGTTCTCGGCGTATCATCCGATTAACCCACATGCTCCACCGCTTGTGCGGGCCCCCGTCAATTCCTTTGAGTTTCAACCTTGCGATCGTACTCCCCAGGCGGGGCACTTAACGCGTTAGCTTAACAGCACTGCAGGGGTCGAAGCCTGCAACACCTAGTGCCCATCGTTTACGGCTAGGACTACCGGGGTATCTAATCCCGTTCGCTCCCCTAGCTTTCGCACCTCAGCGTCAGCAACGTTCCAGGCAGCAGCCTTCGCCACCGGTGTTCTTCCTGATATTGACGCATTCCACCGCTACACCAGGAATTCCACTGCCCTCTCCCGCGCTCGAGCCTATCAGTTCGGCAAGCAGTTCCGCAGTTGAGCCGCGGGATTTCACCCGCCGCTTGATAGGCCGCCTACGTGCTCTTTACGCCCAGTAATTCCGGACAACGCTAGCCCCTTACGTCTTACCGCGGCTGCTGGCACGTAATTAGCCGGGGCTTCCTTGGGAGGTACCGTCATTGTATTCGTCCCTCCCGACAGAGGTTTACGACCCGCAGGCCTTCGTCCCTCACGCGGCGTCGCTGCGTCAGGCTTTCGCCCATTGCGCAAGATTCCCTGATGCTAACTCCCGTAGGAGCCTGGACCATGTCTCAGTCCCAGTGTGGCCGGTCATCCTCTCAGACCGGCTACAGATCGTCGCCTTGGTGAGCCGTTACCTCACCAACAAGCTAATCCGCCGCGGGCCGATCCCTCAGCGCCGGAGCTTTACTGAAAAAGCCATATGGCACTCTCAGACCATCGGGCATTAGCAGCGGTTTCCCGCCGTTATTCCCGGCTGAGGGGCACGTTACCCACGTGTTACTCACCCGTTTGCCGCTCTCCCCGGTGTCTATTGGCCGAAGCCTCTATCCACCGGTTCTCGCTCGACTCGCATTCATTAAGCACGCCGCCAGCGTTCGTCCTGAGCCAGGATCAAACTCTCCATTGAAAAATGGAACCCCCAACCGTGAGCACATGGCCCACAGTGTGGAGTATCTAACCTGGTCATTCCGAGCTTGACTCACGCTATTTAGTTGTCAAGGATCGCCGAGTCCATTGTCTGGTAGAAGTTTAGTCTACACGCCGCCGCCGGGGCTGTCAAGCCCCTGCAGGAAGTATTCTTGCGAACCTTGCACTGCACTGTAGGGAGGCGCTTCGTCCCACCACCACGGGGGTGATACTTCACCAGGACGGGAATCACTATACCGACTTTCCCCGGATGTGTCAAGCACTTCTTTGACGTCTGCCCGAATTCTCTTGTTCGCGAGGGGCGCTGCCGCGATCGGGGGAGTCTCACCCCATACTCTGCCTGCGGGCGAGGGTGTGGTTTCCGCTTGTTTCTCGGCTCTCTGAGCTACCGCCGGTCCCGGCTCCGCCAGAGCCGCCCCTACAGGGGCAGGACGAGGGTGAAGGTGCTGCCCTCGCCTACGGTGGACTCTACCTCCAGGCGGCCGTGGTAGGTGGCCAGGGTGCGCTTGATCAGGGCCAGGCCCAGGCCGGTGCCGACTATGCCGCGACGTTCGGGGTCGTTGATGCGGAAGAACTCCTCACCCAGGCGGGGGAGGACCTCCTGGGGGATGCCCAGACCGGTGTCAGCTACCGACAGGCGCACGGCGTCGCCGGTGGCGCGGGCGGTGAGGGTGACGTGGCCGCCAGGGCGGTTGTACTTGATCGCGTTGCTGACCAGGTTGTCCACCATGCGCAGCAGGTCGTCGCGGTCGGCGGAGACGGTGAGACCCTCCGGGGCCAGGTCGGTGCGCAGGGCCACGCCCAGCGGCTTGGCGAAGTAGCGGTTCTGGTCGATTACCTCGGCGACGATCTCGGCGACGGGCAGCGGCTCGACGCGGCGCAAGGGCACCGCGTCGGCGCGGGAAAGATCGAGCAGGTCGCGCACGAGCTGCCCCATGCCCTCCACGCGCTCGCAGCAGCGGGTGAGGACCTCCTGCTGCTTGCCGGGGGCGATCTCTTGGCCGCTGAGGATGACCTTGAGGTACCCCTGGACGGCGGCGAGGGGGGACTTGAGTTCGTGAGTGACCATGGACATGAACTGCGCCTTGGCGCGCTCCAGACTCATCAGCTCGGTGACGTCGCGCAGGACGGTGGCGCTGCCCAGGGGCTGACCCAGACTGGTGAGGATAGGGACGACGCGGGCCATGTAGATGCGCTCACCGCAGGCGACCTCCGCGCTCAGGGAGGCAACCTGGCCGGGGGTCTGGGCCGCCTCGGCAATCAACTCGCGCAGGCGGTCGCAGGCGATGGCCTGGGCGACGGGGCGAGGCTCGCCCTGTCCCTCCTCCAGCCCCAGCGCTGCGCGCGCGGCGGGGTTGCTCAGCACCACCTCCTGGTCGCGGTTGACCACCAGCACCCCGTCGGCAAGGCTGGTGACGATGGTGTGGAGCTGCGACTTGTCGGCATCCAATTGCAGCAGGCGCTCCTGGGCCTCCTGGCGCAGGCGGCGCCAGGCCACGGCGCGCTCGGCGCGCACGATCAGCTCGGCGGGGACGAAGGGCTTGGCTAGGTAGTCGAAGGCGCCCTGTTTCATGGCCTCGACCACCGTGTCAATGCTGACGTGGGCGGTGATGACGACGGGCACAACGGGCAGTTCGGCCTCGGCGATGCGGCCCAGGAGCTCCATGCCGCCGAAGGTGGGCATGATCAGGTCGACGATGGCGATGTCGAAGTCGGCGGAGAGCAGGTGATCGAGGGCCTCCACCCCGGAGGCGGCGGCCTCGACCCGGGCCCCGCAGGACTCCAGGACCCGGCGGCAGCCGCCACGGATGCCGGGCTCGTCATCGGCAACGAGGATAGTGGCGCCGAGGAGGGAGTCGCTCATGGGGTGGGGGCCTCCGGAGACGACTCCGGGGTAGCACCGGCTCCCAAGTCTGCGCTACCCAACAGGCGCCGAATGGTGTCGGTTAGCTCGATGATCGGGGCGGGTTTGTCGAACCAGGCGTCGGCTTTCATCCACTCCAATACTTCCCTAGGATTGCGCCGGAACTCGAAGCCCATGTCGGCCACTACCGAGGTGAGCAGGATGAGGGGAGCGATGCGGAAGCGGGGGTCGCGTCGCAGGGTGCGGGCCAGGCGGGCGCCGGAGTCGTTGCGCTCCATCATCAAGTCGAGCACGAAAGCGTCTGGAATCTCGCGGTCGGCGACCTCCAGCGCCTCGTCGCTGCTCTCGGCGGTGACGATGGTGAAGCCCATGCCGGAGAGCATCAGGCGATGCTGCTCCAGGAAATCGGGGTCGTCGTCCACCAACAAGACCTTGGCCGACTCCGGGGCCGGAGCAGTGGCGACGTCGAGCGGGAGGCGGAGGGTAACGGTAGTACCGAAGCCGGGTTTGCTCTGCACGCGCAGCTCCCCGCCGTGCGCCTGGACTATGCCGTGGGCTACGGCCAGCCCCAGGCCAGCGCCGGGGCGCGAGTGCTTGGTGGTGACGAAAGGCTGGAAGAGGCGCGGCAGCAGCTCGGGAGCGATGCCCCGGCCGTTGTCGGCGAGGGCCAGTTCCACGCCCGGTGCCCCCTCGGCGCGGCGGGCCTCGATCCAGATGCGGCCGGGGCTGTCGCAGGCCTCCAAGCTGTTGGTGAGCAGGGCCGCCAGCACCTGGGTCATCTGGGCGGGGTCGAGGACCAACTCGGGGAGGTCGGCGGGAATCTCGACGGAGACCTCGACTTGGCTGAGCGTGAGCTTGGGCTCCACCTGCCCGAGGGCGCGATCGACTAAGTCGCCCAGGTGCACCCGCTCCCACTGCGGCTCGTGCTGGCAGGCAAAGCCCTGGAGGCTAGCGATGATCTCGCGGCAGTGCCGGGCCTCGACGCTGATGGTGGCGAGGTCTTCCCGGCGAGGGTCGCCGCTGTCATGGCGCTCCCAGAGGAGCTGGGTGTAGGCGACGATGCTGCTCAGGGGACCCTCCATCTCCCGCGTCAGGTCGGCGGCGAGCTGGCCCATGGCGACCAGTTGCTGCGCGCGCACGGCCACTT
>JALGSV010000053.1 GCA_029821755.1 Candidatus Zipacnadum vermilionense
CGACGCCGTCCGTCCCCGGATGCGCCGGAATCCCCCGGGCAGGGGCGGCGGACGCCTACAGGGCACAAGTTACCCCTTTCGACGGGCACCGGACGAGGCACTGTGGGCGGGAGGTGAAGCGCCTGCGGTAGTGTGAGGGTCAAGCAGGCACACGGGCTGCGGGAAGACGCAGACACCCGGCGCAAGGGGGCGATCAGGCAGGCGCAGACACCGCCCGAGGACCTGGGCACGGTGAGCCCTTTCGAGAGGCAAATGGCTTTATGACTCCGAATCTACACCAAGTGCCTGGAAAGCCTCTGGGGGCGAAGCGGCAGAGATGCACGACGACATGTGGGAGGTTGGGGGGGTTGGGTACCCGGGTCTGGGGCTCCCAGCCCCTCTCCGCAGTTGCTCGCCAAGCGCTACAAGTCCTCCCCTTGTGGCGGAGACGCAGGCGGAGACGTTGATGATGCATAGGCGTCAAGAGGGGGTAAGTGGAGGGCCTCCTCGGAGGGGTGGCTGTCGCGGTGTTCAGACCGCGACAGCCACCGGTACAGTTGCCCGCGCCGCCGCTCCCGGGAGTGTCTCACTACCGCAGCGGGACCGGCGCGAGGGCAAAGGCGCGCAGGTACGAGGCGTCGTAGGCGTGGATACGCCTGCCCCAGCCCCTCGTCGCTTTGGCGTAGACGTGCAACCTCTCTGCATAGGCTGCCTTGTCGGGGCAGTCCCCGAGCAACTCAGCCACGGTGAACGCATGCGAGAAGTTCCCGGCGCCGTCCCCGGCAAAGGCTCCCGATGTAGCCGCCGTGATCTCCCCCTTCGTCGAAGTCACGGCAGTGATCCCCCGGATCATCCTGAAGGAGAAGGTGGCGTAGTTCTGCGGGTGCGTGGCGTGAAAGTCAACCCTGACCTTACTGGTCTTCGAGGGGTAGAGCAGGAAGCCGCACTTGTCGGCGACAGTGGTGGTCCCAATCGCCGGCGGGTCAATCAGAGCGCTGCAGTGCCGGTTGTCGAGATGCAGCGCGAAGATGAAGCCCGTAGAACCGGGAGAGACCGGCGCGGGGGCGGTGATGATGGTCCCGTCCGCGGTCACCCCGGCGGGCACGATGAACCGGAAGCCCGCTCCCGGCACTACCGGCGCCCCGGCGCTGTTGAACACCTCCAGCCGGATCTGGTACACCCCGTCCGCCAGGGCCGGCGAGTTGAGGAAGCCGGTGTAGATGTCCCCGAACCAGTCCATGGTCGGCCAGTGGCTAGTGCCCCCGGCGACGGGCGGCGGGTTATGCGGCTTGAACTCGTAGAGGTTCTTGCCCGCAATGGGTTTGGGCCCTAGCGGATAGGCCGGGAAGGAGGTAACGCCGCCGACCTCGGCCACATAGTGCACCGCTACCGGCTCGTTGAACTCCTGCCAGGGCCCGCCGCCTGCCCGGCGGTAGGACCAGCGGTAGTAGGCCAGCCCCGGGGTGGGAATGGCGTTGGCCCAGCCGTGGCGGAAGCCCAGGGACCCGCCGAAGGGCGCATTCTGCATATTGATGCCGTCAAGCGAGTCGAAGTAGTCGACCAGGCCACTGGGCTTGATCCGGTTCAGCATCGTCCCGCCCACGCCGTAGGGCATGACCCAAAGGCGCACTCCGGGCGGCGGCCGCACGCCGCTCTCCGGCTGGGCCACCGCCAGGCGTAAACAGGAGGTGTTGTTGGCCTCGTTGACCTCCGCCAGCGCGGCCTGGGAATCCACGTACGCCGCCACGCAGTAGAGGCCCGGGGGCGTGCGCTTGGGGATCAGCACCGAAAGATTGTACACCGCCGAAGCCCCGGCGGCGATGTTCTGGGTGTTGCTGATGCGGCCCCCTCTCATCAGCATGTCCTCCACGAAATCGGCCTCCGTCTTGCCGGCGTAGGTCGGGTAGACGGCGGGCTTCAGCGGCACGTGCGAGTCGCTGGAGAGAATCAGGTCCACCATGTAGCCCTTGGCCCCGCCTGCCGTCCCGGGGGCCGAAGCCTTGCCCTTATTCTGGACGGTGACCTTCACGGAGATCTCGGTGCCGGTGACCGCCCGCGCCGGCCCTGCCACCGTGACCACCAGGTCGGGCCGCGCAAAGATCGCCGCGGTAAGCCTTCCGGGGGGAATCTGGATTGCGACCGGCCGGTCAACGGCCTGCACGGGCGCCGCCTGCACACCCGCAGGAGTGACTACCATCCAGGCCGCCGCCATCAGCATGAGGCACGCGATCGCCACCAAGCCATACCTTCTCATGTCTGTCTCCCTCCATTCGACGTAGGTTGGGCGTGCGCACCAGCTACATGCGCACTTCCCTGCTATCACAGCCGGGACCGACCGCCCCGGCCTTGCTCTACTCGAGTCGAGACAGCCCCGCCAAGGCACCGGGGCAAGTCAACCTGGCCATGGCAATCATCTACGCTAACGGCGATCACCTGCTCTTGCCGCGAGTCTCTTTGGTCCAGGGCCGCCTGAAGGACGCACCTGGGACTACGCGTATCAGGATAGTGTTCTCCGTGCATGGACTGAGCCACCGCCTATCCGCTATAGAAATTCGCCGTCGGGGCTGCGGCCTCCTCCTTCCTGAGCAAGAAAACTGTCCTTGCGCTGAGCGAGGTTCTTCCGGGCGGGCGTCGCGCCGGAACCGCGCACAGCCACCAGATCGGCAGGGAAGCCGAGCCGGAGCGCCAGGTGGTCCAGCAGCCCCGCCCCAGCAAAGAGCATGTCATCGCCGCCGTGGAGGATGAGGTTGTGACTGTCCCCCAGCAGCACGATCGGGCTGTCACGCCAGGAATCCACCGGGAGCAATCCGTTCGCGGTGCGTTCCTGCACCGTGGTGAAGGTGAGCTTCTCTTTGGTGCCGGCCTCCCCCAACATGCCGGCCAGGTCGCCGGAGATGTCGGCGGCGCTGGTGGTGGTCTCGTAGTTGCGCTTGGGCACGTTCGCCAGCCAGGGCCGGGCTTTGATCTCATCGGCAATCAATTGGGCGGTCAGGAGGCACCCTTGCTCGGACCAGTGGGTGTCGGTCTTGCAGAAGAGCGGTCCGCCTGCCTCGACGCGGTGCGCGAGAAAAACCGGGGTGAAGTCGAGCACCGAGACTCCGTTCTCCCTCAGTACCTGGTAGAACTGCGCGTCAACGTTGTCCACCCGCGGCAATGGCTAGTCGGCTGCGGCCGGCACCGTCGCGGACAGCGCCTCCGGGTAGATCGGGGCTTTCGCCGGCACCGGCACCATCAGCAGTTCGATCCCCCGGCTTTCCAACTGGGCTTGAAAGCCCAGAATGGCAGCCAGGGGGTTGCGCGCCTCCGGATTCGCTACATGGCTGACCGTGGCTGCTTGCTCTCCCCAGAACGCTGTGGTAACGCCCAGATGTTTCAACTCGTCCGCGAAGAAGAGCCACCCGTCTTTTCCCCGAATGATCGCCGTCTGGGCTTGGTCGGCAGCGGCCAGGTCCGCCTGCAGATCAGCACGGAACACGGTGGCGTCCACTTGCGCCCTCACCGGCAGCGCGCCACACCGACACAGCACCGAGTAAACTAGCGCCTTACGCACCTGCCGCCTCATCTTATTTCCCCTCTCCCCAGTGCAGATCCAGGGCGTCGAGATTGCTGCCGTTCAGTTCGACGCGGTTGTAGCTGCCGTATTTCCCTTCCGCCTGGTCCCAGGGGGTGAGGCGGAGGACGGCGCAGCCGGAGGCTGTGTCTGAGGGGTGGGCTTGCGGGGGCGTGGGGACGCCAGGCACGGGTTAACCAGGGGGGACGGCGGCAGGCGCCGGGCCGGCGCTCTGGCCGGGAGCCGGGGCAGCAGGCTTGACGGAGGGAGCCACGGTGCCGGGCGTGTCGGGGGCGCCAGCCTCCGGGGTACCGAACGTCTCGGGTGTGCCCGGGGCGGTAGCGACATTGGGGGCGGCTGCCATATCGTCGGGAGCCACCTTCTTCCCGCAGCCGGCTCCCAGGGCCAGAAGCAGGGCTAGTAGAGCGATTACCAACAGCACTGAGTGGTTCATACGTCTTCCTCCACAGGACAGATAGATCTGGGGCTCTTGGGCAGGCACCAGGACTCCTTCGCCTCCCGCGCAGCTTCAGCGACTTTCTCCTTATCTGCAAACACCTTGGAGGGCACAAGGTTTCTCTGTTGACAGCGGTCTCTGCGCGGGACAGTCGGGAGTAGCGCCCGGGGTGTGATGCCGATGAGCGCGAGCGTTTTACGGGGCCGTTGCCGGAGTTGCCGGCACGGGCGGCCTCTTCGCCTCCAACGGATAGAGTTGCCAGTCGCCCACTGCCAAATCGCGCATGGCGAACTCATAGATGACCAGTCTCTTCCCGGCCAGCACATCGCGCCCGTGCGCCAGGCGTTTCGCCAGCTCCTGGCGTGTGGCGAAGGAGCCGCCGGCGTTCATGACGATTCTGTCGAGGAAACGCTGGAGTTGATAGCTCAATTGCTCGACAAAACCGGCATGTTCGCCCCAGCGCATGCCACCTAGAGAGTAGATATTGAAGAAGCTATCGCCCAGCACCAGCACGTCGGCAGATTTCGTCGGTTCCCAGAGTTGTCTCTCCGGCGTCAAGATGGGATGGATGGTGACGGTTTGCGGAGCGAAGAGACGTTGGGTGGGTGGCAGTTTCAGCATCTCCGCGATGTCACCAAGATTGGTTACCTGTTGCGTCTCGCGCCGATAGGCGAGGGGGGCCACCGCCGGCAGCAGCTTGCGCTTGGCAATCTCCTCGGCCATAGCTGCAGCGGCCGACCGGTGTGCTGCCGGAGCTCCAAGATGCTCTGTATCGAAGGTTCACTAAGAATACTCAGCAAGAGAGCGACCACCAGCAGCACGGCAACGCCGGGCGTGACGTTGGTATGCTTCAGCGCCAGTTCCGCCTCTTCCTCGCGGCTATGCTGCTTGTGCCGCGGGATGGCGGCTGTCTTTTCGCTCTGCTTGGTGTCGAACATGAGTCGACCTCAAAAAATGAAGTAGATGAACGGGTTGTACTCTTGGGTGCGCAGGCCAGCCAGTGCGATCAAGAACAGCCCGAGCGCAACAAGTACCTTGAGCCAGGTGAGCTTCTGTGCCCATTCCCAGGTGTCCGGCACCCCCCAGATGAGGAGACCGGCCATGGTCAGGCTCGCGAGATAGTGCGGTTGATAGAGCACCCCGGACAGCAAGCTCGCCCCGGCCTGCACCTGCCCGGTCAGGCCAAACATGCTGCCCAGATATGCCAGCGCATGGGGCAGGGCGGTGGCACGGAAGAAGACCCAAGCAACGAGAACCACCAGGAAGGTTAACAGCACGCGAGCGACTTTGGGGAGCATTTCATATGGGCTCTTCTTCCCCAAACGGCGCTCGAAGGCCAATAAGCCGCCGTGGATACCGCCCCAGACGACAAAGTTCCAGGAGGCGCCGTGCCAGAGACCGCCCAGCAGCATGGTCAAGGCGAGATTAACATAGGTACGGATCTTGCCCTCGCGATTGCCGCCCAGTGGGATGTACAGGTACTCCCGCAGCCAGGTTGAGAGCAAGATATGCCAGCGCCACCAGAACTCGGTAATCGATTGCGAGCGGTACGGATGATCGAAATTGCGCGCGAAGCCGAAGCCCAGCATTAGTCCCAGACCAATGGTCATGTCCGAATAGCCGCCAGAGTCGAAGAAGATCTGCCCCGCATAGCCCAGTACCCCAGTCCAGGCATCCAACGTGTGCAGCGAGCCGGCGTTGAAGGTGAGATCGCCGATTCTCCCGCACGGGTTGGCGATCAGCACCTTCTTGGCCATCCCCAGCGCGAAGAAGGCAGCGCCACGGGCGAATTTGTCCAGTGTTAAGGTACGCCGCTCCAGTTGATCCGCCAGGTAGGAGAATTTGAGAATCGGGCCGGCGACCAGGTGCGGGAACATGGCGACGAAGCAGGAGAAGTCGGTCAAGTTCCGCATCGCCTTGGCGTCGCCCCGATAGACATCGATAGTGTAACTCAAGGACTGGAAAGTGTAGAAACTGATCCCCAAGGGCAGGATCACGCGGAAGAAAGTATCCCACTGCCAACTCGCCAGCCCGAGTGATTCGACCAGTGCATTGTAGGTGGAGATACCGAAGTTGAAGTACTTGAAGGACCCCAAGATCGCCAGGTTCGAGACGACGGAAAGGACGATGGCCCGCCGTTGCAGCGAGGTCCGTGACCCTTTCGGCAACGGAGTGATGGGTCCTTTCCAGTCGCGTAGGAAGTGCCACGAGTTGTACGCGATCACCAGGCTGAGCAACCAGTCGACAAAGGTGGTGGCGAACATTTGCCACCGCCAGCCGGTGTTGACCGCCTATGACCTAGCCCCCAAGAACGAGCCCCAACTGTTAGGTTAGTATGGGGCAGTTAGAGCGACGAGAAAGGGGCAAGCAGGATGGGCGCAGGCGGCTTGTGCCCACCCGGCCCGGTCCAGGTACCCGCGCACCACGGTCCCCAACCCGCCCCCCCCACTTCGCGCCACGTCCTGCCCCGCCCCGATCAGCTAACCGGGGACTGTGTGTGTCCCTGGCTCACACCGGTCGGCGCGCCGCGATCTCACCGGATGCTTAGCCACAGCGAGGAGGCGGGCAGTGCCTCGTGCACTGCCCGCCCGGCGTAACCCGGTCTGGGCTCCCCCGCGGGGGGTTGCCCTTGCTGTAGTGATCAGCTCCCCTATTTGCGCATATCGTGGGGCACCTGCACCGTATACTGACTCTCCGCGGCATTGCTCGCCTCATCGGTTGCCGTCACGGTAATCGTGTAGATCCGGCCGGCCTGGTTCGTTCGTGTAGATCCGGCCGGCCTGGTTCGTAATCTCCCGCTGCGCCCGTAGTTGCAGGTGCTCGGGGTCGGTGATCGCGTAGTCTTGGCCGCTGTAAGAGGCCTCGTTGCAGGTGACCGAGGTGATCTGCACCTCCGGGTGCGGATCGGCGTCGTCGTGCACCGTGTAGCTGAGGGTCACCTCCTGCATCTTGCCGTTGGGGGCCACAGCACACCCGGTGTCGCCTCCAAACCGCTGATGTAAGGCGGCGTGGTATCGGCGCTGAACTTCTGGATGCGATTTAATGCGTTGTCGACCTGCAAGTCGAGCCAGTTCTCACCCGGAGTGAGACGTGCTTTTTCGCTGGTCAGATCGCGCCAGTGCCGCTGGGTCAGGGTGACTCCGGCCGTCGGGGCGACCTCCGTAACCGTGTCATCCGCATATAGATACGCCATGGCGCAGTAGACCTGGTTCATGTAGCCGATGCTGACGCGCGGGGGCGCGGATGCGGTCATCGCCGCTTCAGAAGGCGCGGTGAGCCAGCCGCTTGTAGCATCCCTCCCTGAACGTGCTTCCCGCCTGCTCGGCCACCAGCACGCCGGTAAAGAAGGGCCAGGCCTCGGAGCCTCTCCGGGCCGTCGGTGGCCAGCAGCGGCTTGAGCGCCTCCATCTGCATGGGATCATCCTGCGGCGTGAGCTTGACGACCGTAGCCCAGTCGACCGAATAGGGACCCTGCGCGAGAGCGGTGCAGACGAAAGCCGCGAGTAGGGCCGGAATCAGGAAAAGGCGAGAGGGCATGAGACGCACTCCTTCTGACCTTCCCTAGGGCTGCGCATTCCGATGCGCCGGGCGGGCAACCTCACCGCCACTCTCGCACTTCCCCTCCGCCAGTGCGGGGATCGCCCTACGCCCGCCGCACTCCCTAAGGAAACCCGCAGCGATTCATCGCCGGGAAGGATTCGCTCCCGCCGGTGGCGAATGCACCACTACGGTATGATGTTCTGGTCGCGCTGGGGAGGGGGTCGGGGTTGAATTGCTGGGCACTGAGAACTCGCAGGGGCGTGAGCCGATGCCGCTTCTCCTCAAATTCCTGGCCCGAGCCCTGGTGGCTGTCATCGGCCTGAGCGTGTTCTTCAGTGTCGGGTACCTGGGCGGCTGGCTGTTCTTTGCCGTCGTCGTCGGGGCGACCATTCTGGCCTTGCATGAATACTACTCGGCACTGCGCGTCAAGGACATCCGCCCCAACGCCAAGCTGGGCTGGCTCTGCGCCCTGCTCCTGCTGCTGATTGCCCAGTACGGCGAGAACCTGCGGCAGGGCCTGGCCCACGACGGCCAGGCGGCCCTGGGCGTAGCCGACCTCAACGTCGTCACCGGCACTCTCCACCTCTCCCTGCTCGTTCTGCTCTTCTGCGTAGCCGGCACCCTCATCTGCCAGTTCCGTATGCGCGAGGGCCAGTCCGCGGTGGTCAACTCCGCCACCACCGTCTTCGGCGTAGTCTACATCGGCCTGCTCTTCTCCTTCGTCCTGCGTATGCGCTACGTGGATATCGCGGGGTTGATGGAGGTGCAGGGGCAGGTCCCGGCGCTGGTACTGTACCCCTGGGCCGCGGACTTCTGGCGCAGCATGGGTAGCCTGATCTTCGTGGTCGGGCCGGTGTGGCTGGGGGACACGGTGGCCTTCCTGGCGGGCAACCTCTGGGGCCGCCACCAACTGGCCCCCCGCATCAGCCCCGGCAAGACCATCGAGGGCTCCCTCGGCGGGCTGGCGGCCTCGATCCTGGGGGCGCTGATTGCCGGCTGGTGGTTGGGGATGGGCCCCGTATCCTCGGCGCTGCTGGGCCTGATGATGGGCGTGGTGGGCCAGGTGGGCGACCTGGGCAAGTCGGTACTGAAAAGGGACTTGGGCATCAAGGACTTCGGCACCGTCTTCGGCCCGCACGGCGGCGTCCTGGACCGCTTCGACGCCATCCTTTTCAGCCTGCCCCTGGTCTACTGGTATTTCTGGTTCCTGGTGACGCGAGTCGGCGCCATCTGAGGGGAGGTTCTTCCCCGGAGGAGTCGCATACGAGCGCCGCCCACGCAGTGGCCCGCGGGGCCAAGCCTCGGGCCCCCGCTGGACCTCGGAACCTTCACCACCCATGCCCGACCCAACCACCACCGATCCTCCCGCCGCTCCCGACCAGGACGACCTCTCTCCTGCGCACCTCCCTCCCCGCCCCCTCGCTCACCACCTGGCCCTCACTGTCTACTGGTTCAGCAACACCCTCCTCTGGGGCGCCCTGCTCCACCTGGCCCTGCAAAGCCGCCTGAGCGACTGGTACACCGAGGACAAGGTCGGCTACTACCTGGGCCTGCTGGGCTTCGCCGGCGGGCTAGTCGGCACCGTCAGCCAGATCGTCATCGGCGCCTTCAGCGACCGCTCTAGGAGTCGGTGGGGACGTCGCCGCCCCTACGTGGTCAGCGGTTCGCTGGTGGCCGCCGCCGGCCTGCTGCTCCTGGGCAAAGCCCCCTCCTTCTGGCCCTTCGCCGGGGCTATGGTGCTAGTGCAGTTCTTCAGCAACATGGCCCTGGGCCCCTTCACCGCGCTGCTTCCCGATACCGTTAACCCCAAGAAGCACGGGAAAGCCTCCGGCTTCATGGGGGTGGCACGCCTGTTGGGCGACACCGGCGGCTTGGTCCTGGCCGGCCTCCTGCTTAGCCCCAAACTCCTCGGCGCGAACCCCAGTTCCGGAGCAGGTTCTCGCCTTCCACGACCAGCGCATGTTCCTCCTCTGTCTGATCATGGCCGCCTTTATCCTCGCGGCCACCCTCTACACCGCCGCCGCTATCAAAGAGCGCCCCTTGCGCCGCCGACCGGAGGGCAGCGCCTGGGAGATCATCGTCGGTTCCTTCAACGTGGACGTCCGCGGCAACCCCGACTTCTTCTGCCTCTCCCGGGGCATCACGAATGTGGGCTTCTACATGTTCCTGGAGGTCATGTTCCTCTTCGTAAAGAACAGCCTCAGAATCCCCGACGCGGAGACGATCACCATGCTGATCATGCTCCCGGCGATCGCTATGGCTACGGCCAGCAGCATACCCTCGGGGATTCTCTCGGACCGCCTGGGTCGCAAGCCGCTGGTCTACCTGGCCCAGTACCTGATGGCGCTGGGGGCGGTGATGTTCTTGCTGGCGCCGAATCTAACCGTCTGTTACGTGGCGGCGATCCCGGCGGGCCTGGCCTACGGCGTCTTCACCGCCGTCGAGTGGGCGCTGGCCTGCAATCTCCTGCCGAAGGGCGAGGCGGCGCGCTATCTGGGTGTCTGGAACGCCGCGGCCGTTGTCCCGCAGATCCTGGCCTTTCCCCTGGCGGGCGTCGTGGGCAGCAGCGTCTCTGCACTGGTTCCCGGCCTGGGCTGGCGGGTGGACTTCGGCCTGGCGGCGGTCTGTTGCCTGGTGGGGGCCTACTTCCTGCGCCATGTCCACGAGCGTCGCCGCGCCGGGGAATGCGAGGTAGTCCCCGCGCCTCGGTAGGGGGCATTCTTTCAGTGCCGCCCGGCGGTGGCTGATGCTGTGGACCGCCCTGACGCAGGGCGCGCCTCCCGGTGGCACCGGCGTCTCGCCGGTGCGGGGTGGCGGTGCTGTGCCTCTGTAGAGCGCGGGCTCGTGCCGCGCTTGGCCGCTCTGACACCCCCTCTCCTGCAAGGAGAGGGGGCAGGGGGTGAGGCTCCCAACCCATGCCCGACACCCTTCCTCCAACCGCATGCCCCCGCCGCTCCCTCCGCCTAATCGCCGGGCTGTGGTACCGCGTCCTGCGGGTGACCTACCTCAGCTTTGGTTTCGGCGGGAGCTACGTCCTGGCGGCGGCGATTGCCTTTTACTCGCTCGTATGTCTGGGGCCCTTAGGTATTCTCATGGCCGGCGCTCTGGAGGCCATCTTCGGCCCGGGCAGCGGGGCCTACCAGCGCCTGCAGTCCGCCGTGCACGAGTTGGGTGGTCCCGCCGCCGACCAGATCATGAAGGAGGTCTCCGGCCTCTTCACCAACCCCAACCCGCACCTGACCAGCGCCCTGAGCATCGCCCTGCTGGTCTGGTCGGGACTACGCCTGTTCGAGACCGTCGAGCGCAGCCTTACCGGTATCTGGCCCGGTCGGCGCTTGCGGGGGTTCCTCACCCGCAAGCTCATGGCCCTGGCCATGATGCTGGTCGCCGGGGTGCTCATGGCCGGTTTTGTCCTGGTCAACGCCTCACTGGCCGTGGCCCGCGCCGCCCTGCTGCGTCTGCCCCAGGTGGACCCCGCGGCCCTGGGCGCCCTGCGCTTCCCCACGCTCCTGCTGCTG
Source organism: Candidatus Zipacnadum vermilionense (assembly GCA_029821755.1). Taxonomy (GTDB): domain Bacteria; phylum Armatimonadota; class Zipacnadia; order Zipacnadales; family Zipacnadaceae; genus Zipacnadum; species Zipacnadum vermilionense. The sequence continues at coordinate 11,045 of JALGSV010000053.1, forward strand.
CATATCCTCCTGTCCATAGTCGCCTTCACCCTTATCTACAAGTTTGTGCCGGTCCAGAAGGTCTCTCTGCGCGTAGCCTGGCGCGGCGGAATCTGCGCCGCGCTCCTCTGGCAGGCCGCTTCGCCGATCTTCCTGTACACGCTCACCAGCTCCCAACAACAGAGCCTGATCTACGGGGGGCTAGCCGGCGTGGTAGTGTTCTGCCTGTGGGCGCTCCTGGGCGCCTGGATTCTCCTCTTCGGCGCGCACTTCTCCGCGGCCTACGACCACGTCATCGCCCGCCGCCGCCCCCGCGAGGAGGATGACGCCCTCATCACCGGGCCGCAACGGGGCGGTGGGTAGAGTGGAGGGGTGGTCAGGGACAAAGGCGATCAGGTCTGGGCGCACGGTCCGCTGACCGGCGAGCAGCGCTACCACCGTCAGGAGTTCATGGCCCACTGGCTGCGAGACCTGGCGCAGCGCTGGACCTGGCGACTCAACCCGGGAGTATCGCCACAACTGCGGCCAACAGCGGGCCTGTGTCCGACTCGTCCCTCTGACTCCCCCTCTCTTGCCCAAAGGGTCTGCGCCCAGAGAGGGGGTAGGGGGGTGAGGCTCCCCGGCCGGCGGCACCCACGAGAGCCTGCAATACTCAGTAGGGAACACCCTATGCCGACATCTATCCTCGCCCCCCTCACCCTCCTCCTGGGCGGCCTCGCCTCCTGGTGGGCGGCCAGTCGCGCCGCCCGCAGCAGCCGTCTCTTCTACGCCCTGGTTGGCGTCTCTCTGGGCTCGATACTGCTCTGGTTCACGGCGACCACCTGGACTGACCTCGGCTTCGCCCTCCTCACCTGGGACGATTGGCTCTTCTTCGAGCGCCCGGTGCTGTTTCTCGCCATCTTCCTGCTGCTCGCCTTGTGCCTGCGCCGCTTGGATCGCCGCCGGCAGATCGTCGTGGGGACCATCGCCGCCCTCTTCGCCCTCTACGCCCTGGCCGAGACCGCCGCGCCCCTCGGCGCTCCCCTCTGGGCCGACCGGCTCAGCGACCGCACAAACGTCGCCGACGACGGCCAGCAGTCCACCAGTTGGAGCTGCGGCGCTGCCGCTCTCGCCTGGGCGCTTCGGCAGCAAGGAATCGGCACCAGCGAGCGCGAAGTAGCCCTCCTGGCCGCCACCAATCCCCTGCACGGCACCACCGACCGCGGCCTGATCCGCGCCGCGAACGCGCTGGGCTGCCCCATGTATGCCACCGGGCACGCGAGTTGGGAAGAGTTAGCCGCCGCGCCGCAGTTTGCCCTAGTCGGCTGGAATCTGGGCAGCGGGGTGGCCCACATGGTGGTAGTGGTAAGGGTCGAGACCGATCAGGTCTGGGTGCACGATCCCCTGACCGGCGACCAGCGTTACAGCCGGCAGGAGTTTATGGCCCGCTGGATGCGCGACCTAGTGCAGTGCTCGAATTAGTGCCGTTCCCGCGCACTCCCCGGGACCCTCCCATGCGCCTAGCTCTGCTCGTCAACCCCTGCGCCGGTCGTAACCGCGGCCTGGCCGCTGCGCAAGTCGCCGAGGCGGTTTTCCGCGAGGCCGGCTGGCGGGTCAGTCGCAGCGTGACCCAGGGCCCCGGCGACGCCGTCCGCCTGGCCCGCGAGGCCGCCGCCGCCGCTCCCGACGCCGTCTTCGCCTGCGGGGGCGACGGGACGGTCTCCCAGGCCCTCACCGGCCTGTTGGACACCGGCTTGCCCCTGGGCATCATCCCTGCCGGCACCGGCAACGACTTCTGCCGTGCCCTGGGCCTCCCCCGCGATCCCGCCTTGGCCGCCCGTCGGGCCCTCACCGGCCGTCCCCGCCCGATTGATCTGCTGGAGATCAACGGCGGCGAGCACTGGTCCTTCAACGTCACCGGCACCGGCTTCGACGCGGCCGTCGCTGCGCGCATCAACCGCCGCCGCCGCCTCACCGGCGGCCTTACCGCCTACCTGGCCGCCGTGCTCCAGGAGTTGGCCCACTACCGCCCGGTCGAGGTTCGTCTCTCCATTGATGGTCAGCCCTGGGAGGGCCGCGCACTCCTGGTGGCCCTGGCCAACGCCCAGGCCTACGGCGCCGGCATGCGTATCGCCCCCCAGGCGCGCATCGATGACGGCTATATGGACGTGGTGGTAGTGGGGCGCCTTACCCGCGCGCAGTTCCTCTGGAACCTCCCCCGAGTCTTCCACGGTACCCATCTGACCCATCCGGCCGTCCACCACTGGCGCGCTCGCGAGGCCACGGTAGAGACCTCCGACCCCCACCCCGCCCTGGTAGACGGCGACGTCCAAACCACCACCCCCCTGCACGTCCGCGTAGCTCCGGCCAAGGCCCTCCTCTGGGTGCCCCAGGGCGCCAGCCCTCTCTTCACGGAGAACTGACCTCCGCGTGCGACGGGTGAGACGCCCCCGTTTGCCCCACGGCCCCCAACCCGTTACAATGCCCTCGCGAGCCCGCCACTCGGCCTCGCCCTACTCGTTTCTCACGGTGATAACCTCATGCACGGTACCTTGACCGAAAAGATCCTCCGCGACCATCTCGTCTCCGGAACTCTCGAGCCGGGGCAGGAGATTCAGATCCGCATCGACCAGACCCTCACTCAGGACGCCACCGGCACCATGGCCGACCTGCAGTTCGAGGCTCTGGGCGTCCCCCGCGTGCGCACCGAGTTGTCGGTCAGCTACGTGGACCACAACACCCTGCAGAGCAGCTTCGAGAACGCCGACGACCACCGCTACCTGCAATCGGTGGCGGCCAAGTACGGCCTGTACTTCTCCCGCCCCGGCAACGGCATCTGCCACCAGGTCCACCTGGAGCGCTTTGGTGTCCCCGGCAAGACGCTGCTCGGCTCCGACAGCCACACTCCCACCGCCGGTGGCCTGGGTATGCTGGCGATGGGCGCCGGCGGCCTGGACGTGGCCGTCGCTATGGCCGGCCTCCCCTTCACCTTGGTCGCCCCCCGGGTCGTCCGCCTTTGGCTCACCGGCAGTCTCCCGGCCTGGGTTAGCGCCAAGGATGTGATCCTGGAGGTCCTCCGCCGCCTCACCGTCAAGGGCGGGGTGGGCAAGGTCATGGAGTACGCCGGCCCCGGCGGGGCCACTCTGAGCGTTCCCGAGCGCGCCACCATCACCAACATGGGCGCCGAGTTGGGCGCCACCAGTTCGCTCTTTCCCAGCGACGAAGAGACCCGTCGCTTCCTGGAGGCTCAGGGCAGGGGAGAGGCCTGGCGTCCCCTGGCGGCCGACGAGGACGCGGAGTACGAGGAACAGATCGAGATTGACCTCTCGGCCCTGGAGCCGCTGGTCGCTCAGCCCCACAGCCCCGACGCCGTGACTCCGGTGAGCGAGGTGGCCGGGAAGCCGGTGGACCAGGTCTGCATCGGCTCCTGCACCAACTCCTCCCTCGCCGACCTGATGACGGTCGCCGCCATCTTGCGCGGGCGGCACGTGCACCCTCGCGTCAGCCTGACCATCTCCCCCGGCTCCCGCCAGGTATTGGCCATGATCGCCCGCAACGGCGCCCTCGCTGACCTGGTCGAGGCCGGTGCCCGCGTCCTAGAGTCCACCTGCGGCCCTTGCATCGGCATGGGTCAGGCCCCGGTTACCGACGCCGTCTCGGTGCGTTCCTTCAACCGCAACTTCCCCGGCCGCAGCGGCACCGCCTCGGCCGGTGTGTACCTGGCTGGCCCTGAGGTCTGCGCCGTCGCCGCTCTTACCGGTGAACTCACCGATCCCCGCAATCTCGGCGAGGTGCCCGAGGTTATCGTTCCCGAGTGCTTCGAGGTGGACGATAGCATGATTCTGCCCCCGGCGGACGACCCCGACGAGGTGGAAATCCTCCGTGGCCCCAACATCCGCCCCGTCCCCACCCGCGGCCCGCTGGAGGATGCGATCTCCTTGCGCGTACTGCTCAAGGTCGGCGAGAACATCACCACTGACCACATCATGCCCGCCGGCGCCAAGGTCCTCCCCCTGCGCAGCAACATCCCCGCCATCAGCGCGCATGTCTTCGGCGCTGTGGACCCGGAGTTTGCTCACCGCGCGCAGGACTGGGGCGGGGGGTTCGTGGTCGGTGGGGAGAACTACGGCCAGGGCTCCAGCCGCGAGCACGCGGCCCTCGCCCCTATGTACCTCGGCGTCCAGGCGGTCCTGGCCCGTTCCTTTGCCCGTATCCACCAGGCCAACCTGGTCAACTTCGGGGTGCTGCCCCTCCAGATCGCGGAGGAGGACTACGAGCGCTTGGCGCAGGGCGATGTGCTAAGCCTCAGCGGGGTGCGGGAGGCGGTGCGAGGGTCGGCCGCGATCACGGTGCAGAACGAGACGCAGGGCTATGAGTTCACGGCGACGCCGCAACTCTCGCCCCGACAGGTGGACTTAGTGCTATCCGGCGGGGTGCTCAACTACGTGCGCGAGCAGGTGGGGGAGGGAGACTGAAGCTCCCTTGTAGGGTGCGGACCCGTGCCGCGCCCTGCCCCAGCGCCCGGACTGGCGACGACGTAGCGGATGTGGCGGAACCCCCTCGCCCAAGCGAAGCGAGGGAGAGGGGGCAGGGGGGTGAGGCCCCGCGGTGGCCGCCGCCCCTTCCCTTTTGCCCCACCCACCACACCGGCCGCCGGTATGCTACCGGCGGCCGGCGTACTATCCGGACTTGGGTGTGGCTTATAATTGCGCGTCGAGCATCTGCGCCAGCTGCGCCGCGCTCTGCACGCCGATCGCTTGGTCCACGACCTCCCCGCCCTTGAAGATGAGCAAGGACGGGATGCTGCGGATGCGGTACTTGGACGAAACCTGGGGGCACTCGTCTACGTTAACCTTGGCCGCCTTGGCCTTGCCCTCGTACTTCTCTGCTACTTCGTGCACGATCGGGGTGGCCATGCGGCACGGCCCGCACCACGGCGCCCAGAAGTCCACCAACACCGGCACCGACGCCTGCAACACCTCGGCGTCGAAAGTCGCATCGGAAACGTCAATCGGTTCGGCCATGTAAAGCCCTCCTAAAGAATGTTACACATCAGGAGCACAGGCTGGAAAGCCTGTCCTCCGCCCCTCCTACTGCCCCGCCAGCACGCTCTCTCCGTTCACCTGCAGCGGCATCTCCCGGCTCGCCATCTCCACCTCGCCCGGACCGTAGGCGATCACCTTGAGCTGGTACTCACCCTCCGGCAGCCCCCCCAGGTTCAGCGGCCACACGTTCTCCCGCAGGTTGCTCAGCGCCCGGGTCTTGCCGTCCACCGACAACTCCACGTACGAGAAATCCTCGCCGCCCTCCACGCGCACATGGATGCGAGTTCCCTTCTTCTGACTGTTCGGTTCCGGCTCCAGGTTCACTTCCACCCCCGCCGGTTTCGCGGGAGCCGGCTTGATGTCAGGCTGCCCCGCCGGCAGCGCGGTTTCCTCGGGCGACTTAGCGGCCTCGCTCTTCGCCGGGGGGGGAGGTGCGCTTATCCCGTCGTGCATGAGGTAGTTCGCCACCACCAGCGCGGCGACCACGTGGAACCCCGCCCGCACCGGCAGCGTCCGCCCCGGCCCGTTCTTCGCCTCGCACAGGAAGGTGGGGAACTGCCGTTTGAGCCCGAAGTACCGGTGGCACAGCGCGAAGCTGTCGCCGGGGTAGTCGTAATAGATGTGCAGCGGGTACCCGAAGCTGCGTAGCCACGACCCCAGCGCCGTGCTGATCTGCTTGGTCCGTCGGCACAGCTCCGGCGAGAGCGCCTTGCTGCTGCCGGTGGTCTCCAGGAAGTTCTCCTGGTACGACGCCTTGCTGCTCTTGGCGGGCAGTTCGTGCAGGTCCAGGATGGCGTTGGGCCGCTCCCGTCGTACCGCCGCCTCGATCATCCGCGTCTCCGGCTGGCTCAGGCGCCCCCAGTCGCGGTTCAGGTCCACCCCCCGCGAGTTGGCCCGTCGGTATTTGGCGGCCCCGTCCGGATTTGCCACCGGCACCGCCACAATCCGTAGGTACTTCAGAATATCCCGCTCCAACGTGGTCGGTGCTGCGGCGAAATGCTGCAGGATCGCCAGCGCCGACTCACTCCCGGCGGCCTCGTTGCCGTGCTGACGGGCGATGATGAACAGGGTGACCTGCGGGTAGGGAGACTGGTAGTCGGTGACCTCGGCCATCACCAGCGGTCGGCCTTCGGGGGTCTTGCCCAAGGTGGTGAGCTTGCAGCGGCCGGTAGCCAGCAGCGCCGCCAGGTCCATCATGAGGCGGTCGAAGCTGCGCGGGGAAGAGGGCACGCGTGCGATGATATCGCTCACGATGTCCGCCGAGAGGGACGAGCCCAGCCCCACGAGGATCAGGGCCAGCGCCCAGCGCAGAGCGCCCCGGGTTCGGTTACTGCGAGGGGTTTCCGGCATAACCAGCCAGTCTGAGAAAGCAGTCTCCACCGCCCCACAACCGAGAAAGATGATACCACAAGCCACCCCGGAAGGCAAAGGCCAAGGAAATACGAGGGTGACCGCTACCTGTCGGCAGATCGCGTGGGACCCCTCGGCCTTTCCGCTCCCTCTCGGGGCCGCCGCGCGGCGGGGCAGGCCCCTCACCCCTGCAATCTCACCATCTCCGTCGTCCCCTCCGCCACGGTCACCTTAACCTCCTGCGCCGGGACCACCTTCACCCACTCCGGCACCCGCACCGCCACCTCCCGCGGCTCCTGCCCTCCCTCGGTAGCTGGCCGGTGCACCTCGGCATACCACGCCCCCTCTTCTTGCAGCAGGCTCAGCCACACCTCGCGGTCCTCGCACGTCAGTAGGTTCCCCGCCGCAAACTTCACCGGCCCTCTCCGCGGGTCCAGTTCGAACCAGCCCCATACCTCCTCTACGCCAACCCGCCGCAGCTTCGGCTCCGGTCCCGACAGGTCAACCAGCCCGGCGTCCCACTTACCGTTGAGGGGCCCAATCCTCACTGGCAACGGGACGGGCAGATCCGCCTTCCCCAGTTCCCCGGCTACCGCGTAGTCGTCGGCACTGATCTGGCAGACGTACTTCGTGCTCTCCAGCTTCCCCCGCGTTATCGTCGCCCTATACGACGGCGGTCCGCTCAATCCCAGCGATCTGCGCACCTGCTCGAAGTCGGCGATCCCCTCCTCCCCAAACCGCCCTCGCGCCAGCAGCCACCGGAACCGCCGTTGCTCTCCCGCCTTGATCGTCTGCCCTGCCAGCGACACCCCCAGGTATGCCTCCCCGCCGCTGCCCAGCTTCCCCTGCACTAAGAACGCCGCCGGCCCGTCCAGCGGGAAGACCGCGTAGTTGCCATAGAATTCCGGGTAGAAGGCCAGGTATCCCCCCGCCGGCACCGTCCCCGCCAGCTTCTCCGGCCGGTCGCCCTTCGGCCCTGACCCATCCGGTGCGATCAGCGCATACGACTTGAACACGTTCGCCGGCATCCCCAGGTACAGCCCGGTTAGGTTCGGTTTTTCGGCGGGCCCGAAGGTCACGTCCCACAGGAAGGTCACCTCCTGCTCGATCAGCATCAGGTTGATTCCGTACGGCTCCGGGGTCGGGCAGATGTACCGCGCCCGGCTCTTCGCCACGGTGGTAGGGGCGAAGAACGTCCCCGGCCGCAGCGTGTTCTCATAGATGTTGTCCAGCATGTTCACGTCGCCGCACTCAAAGGGCATCTCCCGGCGCGCCACCGCTGTTTCCTCCGGGACGTCTTGTCCCCCGAAGATACGGTGGCTGGTGGCGAAGGTGAAGCCCTTGACCGTATAGTCCAGCCCCGGCGGCATGATCTGCGACTCCTCCGCCAGGATCCCCATGAGCCCGTTGTCCCATCCCGTCACGAAGTTGCCCATCACGTTGTAGTAGGTGAGCTTGCCGGTGAAGGGGTCAATGTCGGTCATGGAGTTGATGGTATTCTGCAGGTCCGTGCACATGTACGTTCCTTGCCGGACATCGGAAACGTAAGCGGTGCTGGATTCCGCCTGGCCCCCGACGCCGGATACCCGCAGCCGAAAACTGTGCCGGCGGTCATGGTAGCCGGTCAACTCGGCGTGGAAGCTCTTCCCCGCGACCAGCCATTCACGGACCTTGGTCGTGCCGTCGTAGAGGGCGACCCTAGCCAGCGGCTGGTCGCTCTCCACCCCGAGGTACAGTCGCCACGGCTCCTCGCGCAGCCCCGCCCGGCCGTTCTCGACGTAGAAGTCGGTAATGCGGGGGCCGTTGCTCACGTAGGTATGCCGCTGCGCGTACCAGGCGTACTTGAAGGCCCCCGGAATATCGGATACCTGGTCGGCGCGGACGTGGGTCAGCATCATCCGTCCGGTCGGGGCCGCGCGCGCGATCATCTCCAGATCGTTCGGACTGTGCACCCGGTGTCCCACCATGGGGATCAGATTGTAGTCGTCGCGCTGCGCTGCCGCATACGCGTCATAGTCACTTGACACCAACCGGTCCCGCTCGTAGGAGAACAGCTCCATCCCGCTGTAGAACTTGTCGTTCCAGGGCGCATGGAAGTTGAGCTTGGGCGCGCGCAGGTAGTTTGGCGCCCAGTCTTCCCCGAAGTAGAAGCCCGGCGCGTTGATCACTCGCCGCCCATCGGTGCTGAGCCACTCCGCCGCCGGCCAGCGCGGCAGGTTGAAGGCCATCCGCCGGTTCCCCCAGCCGTCCTCGTACTCGATCCCCGGCATGGCGATGAACTGGTCGTCGGTGTTGCGCTGGCAGTCCGCCACCAGCTTCCCCCACGCCGCCTCGTCCATGAACTCCAGGCGGTCGGTGAAGACCAGAAAGGCCAGGCCGTACTTGCGCGCCACCGCGCAGTACTCGTCCACCGAGCCCTGCCCGTAGTTGACATAGTTCGGCTGGGGGCAGGAGTAGCTGGTGTAGCAGCCAAGCACGCCGATATAGTCGTTCTTCTCCGGCGGCACTGAGCGCGTGATCTCCGTCACCGGCTCCCGCCCGTAGGTGGCCAGTCGGGTATAGGGGTCCAACGCCGCCAGGGCCTCCGCGCTCACCGGCGGCTTCGGGGTCGGTCCCTCCTGGTATCCGCCCAGCCCCGCCGCCGCCCCCGGCTCTCCCAGCCAGCGCAGCAGATTCTTGAGCAGCGCCAACCCCTGGCCTTGCGGCATATCCGTAGCGGGTCCCTCGCCCAGGGCGATGCTCTCCCACACCCGATGGTACCCGGCGTTGAGGAAGTAGGTGGTGTGCATGGGCAGCGCCGCCATCCGGCCCTTCCCGAAGGAGCGCACCGCCAGCAGCGGGGGCTCGGACTTGTACGTCCCCTCGCTGGTCGCGGCGGTCTTCTCTCCCCGCAGCAACACGGTCCACTCTTCGGCTTTGTCGAAGGTCATCGACCGCGTATGCGGCCCCCGCGTCGGCGAGTACCCCAGCGGGTAGATGAAGTGGTCTATCCCCTCCGTCACCGGGTGGGGGTGGGTGATGTTGCTCGTCCTCGCAAACCACCACTGCAGATAGCGCTTCTGCTGGAAGGAGTTGGCCGGGTCGACCACTGACTCGCTCTTCACGAGGTGGCTCCCGAACGGCGCGAGCAGTTCATCGATCGCCACCTGGCCGGCTCCCGGGCTGCTCGCCGACACGCCGCCCTCCTCGCAGGTCACGAGGAGCCCGCCGCCCTGCTCGACAAAGCCCCTCAGCACCGGCACCGCCTTGCGCAAGACGGCCATGCCGGCCGCGTCGGGCGAGTTCGGCGCCCACTGCACCACCACCACCTCAAAGGGCTTCAGCGCCGCCTCGGTGACCTCGGCGTAGGTCAGACTCCCGATCTGAACGCCGTCGGCATTGAGGCGCTGCTTGAGTTCGGGGTCCACCCGCCGGTCGCCAATCCACGGCAAGAACTGGCCCACCGAACAGACCGCGAGGGGCTTAGGGGCTTGGGCAAGCAGGGGAGCGGACACGGCGAGTAAGAGCACCAGACCGAGCAGCAGCCGCATGGTCAAGATGAACGCCTCCTCTTCGCGGGGGGAAGGAGACCTGAGTGTAAAACACTTCCTAATTCTCCAATTCCCCGCGGCCCCCTCTACCTCCTGTCTCCCCCCCAAGAGGATATCTTCCCCGCCCCGTCGAATCCTCCCCGTCGTATGGTTGGGCCCGCCGCCGCAACTCCTCTCACCGGTGTTCGTCAGGTCGCTGCTCGCGCGCTGACCTGGCGCGCCGTGCTGCTGGGCCTCCTCGTCACCATCTTCGTCAACACCATGTCCATGTACTCCGAGTGCCACGGCTCGGGGAACTTCTCTTGGAGCTACCTCCCCGAGGGTGGCGTCATCCCCTTCCTGCTCCTGGTCGGCGTCAACGGCCTCGTGCGCCTGGTCCTTCCCCGCCTGGCCCTCTCCAGCGGGGAGTTGCTCGTTGTCTTCGTCATGGGCCTCATCGCCAACTGCTCCTCCGTATTCCTGATGTTCATGCAGCTCGCGGCCATTGTGGCTCCCCACTATTACGCCACCCCGGCTAACCACTGGGAGCAGCAGCTTATCCCGGCCATGCCTCCCCAACTGATCGTCCAGGACCCCCTCGCCGCCAAGTGGATGCACGAGGGCCTGCCTCCCGGTATGCCCATTCCCTGGGCCGCCTGGGCTGGGCCGTTGGCCTGGTGGCTGCCCTTCCTGCTGGTGATGCTGCTCACCGGCTACGCTCTGGTCGCCCTCTTCTCCCGCCAGTGGCAGGACCACGAGCGGCTCTCCTACCCGCTCATGCAGCTTCCGCTCCTGCTCGCCGGGGAGGGCCCCCGCCACAGCCGCCGCGCCTTCGCCGCCCAGCCCCTTTTCTGGATCGGTCTCGCCATTCCCGTCTTCTTCTTCACCCTCAACTCGCTGCGTGTCCTGTACCCCTCCCTCCCTAAGCTTCCCATGGACGTCAACGGTGTCATCCAACTAGGCACCTTCATAGGCAAGAAGTCCCCGCCCATGTACCTCTGGCTCAACTGGCTGGTCCTCGGCCTGGGCTGGTTCGTGCCCCTGGAGCTGCTCTTCAGCGTCTGGTTCTTCTACCTGCTGCGCTGGGTGGAGGTGGCCGCCCTCAACGTTCTCGGCCTCACCCTCGGCCCCAGTGGCATGTTCATGTGGGGCCAGGACGCCATCTCCTGCTGGCAGGCCGGCGGCGCCTTCTTCGTCCTGGCGCTAACCAGTCTCTACACCGGCCGCCGCTACCTGGGTGAGCGCCTGCGGGAGGCCTTGGCCGGCGCCCGCGGCGATCCGGATGACCCGTTGCCCGGTCGCTGGGTCTGGCTGTGCCTGGGCGGGGGGCTGCTCTTCATGATCGCCTGGCTGGTCCACTTCGGCCTCCCCGTCGCTCCGGCGATCATCTTCGTCCTCATGGTCATGGTCATCTACCTGTCCATCTCCCGTGTGCTGTGCGAGGCCGGCGTGTTCTATTTCACCCCGCCTCTCATCGCCCAGAATTTCACCATCTTCGCCCTCGGCCCCACTGCCATCGGCCCGGCCGGTATGGCCACCCTCGGCCTCTCCTACTCGTGGCACGGGGACGTGCAGACCGTCCTCCCCGGCCTGAGCGCGGAGACCTTCTCCCTGCGCCGCCCCATGGGCTTGCGCGGTCCCCAGTTCACCGGCTTGGTCTGGCTGACCGTCCTGGTGGGTATGGCCACCATTGTCTGGTTCACTATCTGGTCCGGCTATCGCGAGGGCGCGGGTACCTGGAAAACCTGGGCCTTTGTCACCTGGGGCCCACAGACCTACGCCCAAGTTCTCAGCCAGATCCAGGCCCCCTTCACCGCCAGCGTCTCTCACTTGAGCGTTTTCGGCATTGGGGCCGTGGTCATGCTGCTCCTGACCTGGGCGCGCCTGCGCCTAAACTGGTTCCCCTTCCACCCCATCGGCTTCGCGGTCAACGCCTCCTTCACCGTGGGCTACACCGTCTGGTTCCCCTTCCTCCTCACCTGGCTGATCAAGGGCTTCATGCTCCGCTACTTCGGCCTCAACGCCTTCCGCCTCGCGGTCCCCTTCTTCCTCGGCCTCGGCGCCGGCGCTTACGTCGGCAAGTTCATCGCCCTGATCATCGTCACCATCTTCGGCAAGGTCCTCGCGTAGGGCACAGCACAGTCTGTGGCGCTCTGTCCCCTCCCCACTGACACTGTCGACTGACACTGACACTCCCCCTTCCTGCCCCCTGCCACTTGCCACTAGCCCCCCGCCCCTCTATAATCCCTCCACTATGCACGACAAGACTGCCTCGTTTGACACCACGCTCACGCTGACTCCCGCCCGCGCGTGGCGGCGAGCAGCGCTAGTGGGCGCGGGGATGGTAGGCTTTGCGGTCCTGACTGCCGTCGCCGCGCAGTGGAGACTGCCGCTGCCCTTCACCCCCGTGCCAGTGACGATGCAGACGGCCGTAGTGCTGCTGGCCGGGGCCGCGCTGGGCCCCGCCGCGGGGGCGGGTGCGCAGGCCCTATATGTGGCCGCCGGAGCGGCGGGCCTCCCTCTGTTCACCACCGGCTGCGTGTTCGGCCCGACTGCCGGCTACCTACTGGCCTTCCTTCCTGCCGCCGCCCTGGTCGGCTTCGCCCGCCGGCGTTGGGGTTGGACCGGGATGCTCGGCGGCATGGCGGCCGGCTCTGTGCTCATCCTCGGCCTGGGCGCCCTTGGTCTGCACGTGATGACCGGCGTTGGCCTGAGCCAAGCCTTCGCCGCTGGCGCCCTACCTTTCCTACCCGGTGATGCGATCAAGCTGGCCGTCGCCGCCGCCGCCGCTCGCCTCCTCGCCCCGACCTGGGAGGGGCTTATACGAGGGCGCTAGTGCCTCGCTGTCCCTCAACCTTTGAGTGCGGAATCCGGAACCCATTTCCCATCTCCGAACCCAATTCATCATTCACCCCTCTCTCCTGCCAGGAAAGGGGGCAGGAGGTGAGGCCTCCCCGGCCCGAACCGCCACGAAATCACTCATGCACACCCCCTTCGAAGAACTCAACCTCCGCGACCGCGTAGGCATGGTCGTCCCGGCCTGGTTCGGCCCTGCGGTGCCTGACGCCCAGATCGAGGAACTCCTCCGCCACACCTTGGACGGCTGCCAGCGCCTCTCGCGCTCTGACCGCATCGTCCTGGTCGTGGACGGCGTCCCCCGCGTGGAGACCATCGCTCGCCGCCTGCAGGACGCCTGGTCCGCGACCCCTGCCGGGCCCTTCGCGGTGCTCGCCCTTTCCGACAACCTGGGCAAGGGCGCCGCGGTCGCCGCCGGATTAGCTCACCTGTGTGCTGAAGGCCCACCTGAGTGGTGCCTGACCCGCGACGCCGACGGCGACCACCGCGTCACCGACATGCCCCGCCTGATCGCTCTCGGCGACCAGATCGCTGCCGAGCAGGCCACCGACCTCGTCGCCGTCGTCGGCGGTCGCCAGAGCCTCTATCGTCCCATGAACTGGCTCCGTGGCGAGTTGGAGCACTGGCTCGACGAGGTCGCCACCGAGAGCTTCAAGTTTGTCCTCGCCCGACAGGGCGCCGCGTTGAACACGCAGTACTGGGCCGCCTACGGCGCCTACCCCGACCTGGAGAGCGGCTGCAAGTGCTTCAGCGCCGCCGCCGCCCGCCTCGCCGTCGAGACTCTCACCCGCGAGGCGCAGCGCCATGCCGATCTGGACCTGCTGCAATGGGCGTGCGAGATCATCCCGCTTGCCGAGATTGCTCTCGCCGGTGGGGTGATCGGGGAAATGCGCCGACTGACCTACGAGGAGCAACCGGTTAGTGGCTACGAGGGCGACAGCAGCATCACGCTCTACGCGCACCAGATGGTCTGGCTGGCCCGGCGCCTGGAGTTGACTCGCCGCCAGGCCGCTCAACTCTTGGACAACGCCCTCCTGCGCCGCCCCCTGTGGTCCGACGCCCACGGCCGGGACATCGCTCTCGGCATCCGCGCCCACGTCCTGGAGGGCCTCCCGGGTGATCCCGCCCCCCCGGCCCCACTCTCTTCGCGCTGGTGCTAGGGGGAGGACTGCGGACCTCAGACTCAAAGTTTTCGTGTCCGCGAACCCTTGGCGCCGATTCAAGTGAACTATATCTCTCCCCTCAATGTCACGATAGCGACGCTCATACCCCGCCGCGCGTCCGGTCCGAAGGCCGAGCCCCGAAATCTGAGTTATCGAGTCATTTTCTATCACGATGTGTCACTGCGCGCCGTCGCCACATCATACTGTATATGCTAGAGAAGACAATAGTTGCAGAAACTACAGCAGATCAGATATACTCATCATCAAGTCCGGAGGGAACTCAGGCCCTGGCGAAGAGACTAGCCGAACGCCTACGTCCGGGAGATTTCCTCGCGCTCATCGGGGAACTCGGCGGCGGCAAGACGTGCTTCGTGCAAGGGCTTGCTGAGGGCCTGGGGGTGCATGGACGGGTGAGCAGTCCTACCTTCGTCCTGCTGCACTACCATCCGGGGCCCGTGCCGCTTTGCCATCTCGATGCTTACCGTGTCAACTCGGCGGAGGAATTTCGCGACCTGGGAGTGGATGACTACGCCCGGACCAGCGCCATCGCCCTGGAGTGGGCCGACCGCGTACCTGATCTGTGGCCACCCGACACGTTGGTCATCCGCTTCGTCTACGCTGACGGCGGCCGGCGCTTGGAGTTTTCCGCCCGGGGCGAGCGGGCTGCGGCGTTGCTCGAGGGACTGCAGTAGTATGATTATTGCCCTGGAGACTTCGGGTACAATCGGCAGTGTCGCGTTGTGGTCCGGTGAGACCCTCCTGGGCAGCCGCAGCTTCGATACGCAGCAGGAGGCGGTTCGCCGCCTCCCGCCGGCGGTGCAGGAACTCCTCGCCGTGGCGGGCACGACTCCTGCGCAAGGCCTCGCCGTCTCACGCGGTCCTGGCTCCTTCAATGGCCTGCGTGTGGGAGTGGCTCTGGCCAAGGCCTTGGCTCATGTCTGGCGCGTGCCGGTAGCTGGCCTCTCCACCCCCCTGGTGTGGGCGGCGGAGACCGCGACGCGCTTCCCCGGCCACCCGGTGGCGGTGCTGCAGCCCTCCCGGCGCGGACATGTGTACCTGACAGTGGTGGCAAGTGGCAAGTGGCAAGTGGAGAGCGGGGGAGAGGGGCCACCCCCGGTCCTGCGTGGGCCGGAAGTCGTGGAGGTCGAGAGTCTCGGCCCTATCCTGGCCGGGCTCCCGGCCACGCCGGTTCTGACCGGGGATTGGGCGGACCTCGGCGAATGGTCGGCGCGGCAGATGAGTGTTTCCCTGGACGCCGAGGGAGGGGCGAGTCCCTCGGCGGCGACGGTAGCCTGGCTGGCGGGGTGGGCGTTGGGGAAGACCGCGGAGGATTCCTATTACGCTGTGCGTCCCGAGTATGTGAGTCCCTCACAGGCGGAGCGCAACTGGGGAGTGAACCTCGGA
>JALGSV010000080.1 GCA_029821755.1 Candidatus Zipacnadum vermilionense
CACCTGGGCCTACCGTACAACACGATCAGCCTCACGAAGTCCTGGACCGACGTGGGGACCGTGGAGGCCTCAGAGGACTGGACGGACACGGACTGGGGCAGCGGCAAAGACTTCTACCTATACCTCGTTTCGCTGCTGGTGTACGACGCCCAGAATTTTGGCCTCGGCGCCTGGAAGGGCGCCCGGCTCCGCGTCTACGACGCCACAGAGCCCGAGTACTTTTTCCGGAAGACGCTCACGTTCGCCGAGGCGCTATACGACCAGTCCGCGCGGTATGAGTATCTGGAGACGTGGATCCTGCCGTTCGGGGTGAAGATCCCCAGCGGGCACACGCTCACGGCCGCGTTCCAGAACTGGACGGGGCTGACGCTGGACCACGTGAACGTGACCCTTCATGGAGTGGCGATATAAATGGGAAAATGGATGCTCCTCACAGATGAAAACGGGAACGTCGTGGCTGTCGACGGCACGCTGAAGGCTGCCAAGGCCCTCCTGGTCGGGGACCCGGCCACGGACCTCAGCAGCATCCGGGGGCAGACCGACAAGCTGCAATTCGACGCGTCGAATTTCCTTAAAACCGCGCCGCAGCAGACGCCCAACCCCAGCAACCTGGACGTGGCGCTTTCGACGAGGGCGAGCGAGACCACGCTAGACGCCGTAAAAACCCTTGTGGACGCGCTGCAGGATGCGCTCGCCAGCGTCGGCGCGGACAAGCTGCGGGTGAGCCTGGTCGACAGCCTCCCCGCCGGGGCAAACGTGATCGGCGGCGTGCGGCTGCGGGGCTACGACTACGCCAACGCGACGTGGCGGGACCTCCGGGTCGACGCCGACGGCAAGGTCGTTGTAACGATATAACACGCCGAGATTGGTCGTCGACCCCACGGGCCTCGACAGCCGCTACGTAAACGTCACCGGCGACACCATGACCGGCAGCCTGGACACCGCCGCCCTGCTGATCGGCGGCACAGAGGTCATAAACTCCAGCCGGGAGGCGTTGAACCTCACGAAGCTGACGGTGGAGGGCAACGCGTACATAAACGGCAGTCTGAGGACGGAGAACATTTATAGATATGGCGCAAACCTGCAGATCCAGTATGACGCAAATCAAGATGTTCTATTCTTTAAGGGCGCCTCGTCTGGGGAAAACCCGGTGGTATGGATTTACGGATACGACTCGGGAGCCGCGGCCAAGAAGTATGGCTACCTGCAAGTGGCAGGCGATGGTACATTTGTTATAAACTGCCAGGCGGGGGAGCAGCTCAAGCTGGGGGAGGACGCGTCGGCCACCCACCTCAACTACAACGCCGAGGGGGACGTGGTCCTGTTCAGGGGCGCCGCGGCCGGCGAGAACCGCAGCCTATACATATACGGGGACGATGGCGGCGTGGTGAAGTACGGCCGCCTCGTCGTCGACAGCAGCGGCAACTTCACCCTCCGCGCGCAAGAGGTGCTGTACCTCCTCTCGGAGAGCGAGTATCTGCACCTCCGGGCGGCGGCCGGGAAGGACATGCTGCTGGACTGTGGGGGCACGCTCAAGCTTCGGGATGTGGACGATGCGAACGCGGTCCGCCTCACGGTCGACAGCGCCACCGGCGACGTGAACGTGGGCGGCGACCTGACCGTCGGCGGCGGCGACCTCACCCTCGGCTCCACAGGGCTAAGCGAGGCACAGCTCGGCAACCTCAAAACCTACGCGGCACAGGAGTCTCCGACCACCCGGCACACCCACAGCCACGCAGACCTAACCGGCGTCACCGTCGGCCAGCACCACCACGTGATAAACACGGTCTGCGTGCTCCCCGGCGAGGACTCGCAGACCGGGACAGATTATAAGGAGGTCGGCCGGTTCGCCTACAAGCCCTACAGTGGCAAGCTGGCGTACTACAAGGGCGTGGCCTGGCTGAAATCATCGAACGCCGGGGGCTGGGCGATCATGAAGGTCCAGTCGCTGACCGAGGCAGGCGCAGTCATCGACGAGACCCCGACCGTCTACCACGACGATGTCCTGTACTTGTGGAAGGAGACGGGGTGGAAAGAGGTGCCGTCGGCGGCCCGGGGGTTCCGGGTCCTGGTCCGCCACGGCAGCTCGGGGCAGACCGCCTACATCCAGGGGGCGAGCGTGGTCCTCGCCTCCGCACAGCTATAATAAAATACCCGGAGCACAGAAAAAAACCTAGGAGATGACCCAGAAGATGGAGTTGGATGACAAGGAACTCGCTGCGATAGCGATAGTCGTGCTCGGCGTCCTCGAGGCGATCGCCATGTTCCTCGGCGTCGACGGGGCGATCCTCAGCCTCGTCGTCGCGGCGATAGCCGGGCTCGCCGGCTACGAGCTAAAAGCATACCGGGGGGCCTAGCCGGTGTCACGTCGGCAGACGCCCCCGGTGCCCGAGGCAGCCGGTCCCCTCATGATGCTGCTGCTGAAGGCGGCGATGAGTGAGTGCAGCTGCGAGGTCTGCCAGGACCTTCGCGCCTTGGCCCGGGACTTCCTAGCCCGGGTCCGCAAGGAGGAGAAGAAGGGTGGCAAGGGAAAAGCCGGAGGAAAAGCCTAGGGTCCGTCTGCGCGTGATCGCCACGCACGAGGAGACCGTGTTCACCGCGGAGCCCCCGGGGAACCGGGTGGTCGTCGTGACGTTCCGCGGGCCACGTGGCCCGCCGCTCCAGGTCCGGATCCCGAAGGCGGAGTACAGCCGTGAAGCCATGGAGAAGGCGATCCGCGCCCGATGGGAGCAGTGGCTCCGGGAGCAGCCCTTTGACGTGGAGGTGTAGGCGTGGCGGACTTCCCGCTGGTGTTCGCATGGGCACAGCCCCTCTGGGACGCGTTCTGGGACGCCTGGGACCGGCAGTGGGAGGCGCTGGCGGGCACCGTGGGATCCGCTGTCTCCCCGCTCCTGCAGTCGCTCCAGGAGGGTCTGGGCGCCGCCCTGGAAGACACCGCCGCGGGCCTCCTCGATGGTCTCTCGAATGTAACCTCTTTTTTTGTTGATGCGGCGGCGAACATCTCGGCGGCAGTGGCACCTCTGTTCGAAGACCTCCAGACAGGCGTCGCCATGGCCCTTGAGAGCACCGCGGCGGGGATCCTCGACGGGCTTGCCGACGTGACCGCGTGGGTGGCGGATGCGCCGGCTAACATCGCCGCGGCCGTCGCCCCCGGGCTGCAGGCGCTGCAGGACAACGTCTCCGCGGGCTTCGAGACCACGATACAGGCGATCGCCGGCGGATTCGAGCCGCTCGTCGAGGACCTGGCGGGCCTGCCGCTGGCGCTCGGCGACGCGGTGGCCCATCCGATCGTCGAGGCGATCCAGGGCGTGGTCGCCGGCGGCGTGCAGACGCTGCTGGAGACCGTGGGCCCCGCGCTCGGCGGCCTCGTCACGCAGGGCGTGGAGACCGTGCAGACGGGCGCCGAGAGCGTCCTCAGGCTGGTGTTCACGGCGCAGACCGGGTTCCGTGGGTCGCCGCCCGAGACCGTGGTCGAGAACGTGATCCTGACGCTGGTGCGTATGTTCGCCCCGTTCCTCGGGCTGCTGGTGGCGCTGTTGGCGGGGAACCTCAGTCATCCGTTCAAGGATCCGCTGCCGTTTCAGCTGGGCGGGCTGCTGTACGATTTCGGGGGCTACAGCCATATCGCCCGGACCGTTCACGGCACGCTGAACGAGCGGACACTGGCCGCACCCCTCCGCTACGCCCTCAACCAGCTCATGCAACCATACTTGGCGCGGGAGGAGCAGCTGGGCGATTTCCTGCAGCGGCGGCTGATAGACGAGGACAAGTGGCGGCTGTGGATGCGGATGCACGGCTATACGGAGGAGACGATCGACCTCTGGCGTGAGACGCTGTGGCAGATCCCGGCCTCCGCGGACCTGATACGTTTCGTTGTCCGGGAGGTCATCAGCCCCGAGGAGTTTTCGCATTGGATGCTGCGGAAGGGCTTCAAGGAAGAATGGGCGAACGCCTATTGGGACGCCCACTGGGAGCTCCCGTCGTTCACAAACCTCGTCGACGCCTTCCACCGCGGCATCATCGCCGAGGACGAGCTACAGAAATTCATTGTGTGGCACGATTACAGCCCCACGCCACGCCCGGGGATCACGAAAAGCGACGTCGAAATCATGCGCGGACTGCTGAAGACGCTGATCCCCCGCGTCGACCTCCGCTACGCGTGGGAGATGGGACGGATCAGCGACGAGGAGCTCGTCGAACGGTACCGCCTCCTGGG
>JALGSV010000005.1 GCA_029821755.1 Candidatus Zipacnadum vermilionense
CGAGTGCACCAGGCGGAACCGTCCCGCGTAGGGGGCGAGCCGCTGGTTCGCGCTCTCCAGCGCCTGGGGATCCCGGTCCAGTCCCAGGAGAAAGCCTTCTGGTCCCAGCCGGTCCGCGATGAGAGCCGCATGGCCGCCCTGGCCGGTCGTCAAATCGGTGTAAACGCCGGTGGGGCGAATGTCAAGGTACTCCAGAACCTGCCGGGTCATCGCCGGCTGGTGCAACGGCGCGGTCAAGTGCCTGTCGGCACCTCCCCCCCGCCCGTCGCGCCGGCGCCCCAGATATTGCGCGCCATCTGCTTGAGCGCCTGCGCCCGTTCGTCAAGATACTCCTGCCAGTGCCCCGCCTCCCAGCACTCCCACCGCCCCTCGTCCACCTGCAGCAAGTATGCCTGCAGGCTATCGTCGCCCAGGCCGGCCCATTTGAACAGGAATTCGGGTATCTTCACCCGCCCCTGAGCGTCGACATCACAGGGCTCGGCGGTCGAAAGCAAGAGCCGCCGCAAGTCCAGCATGTCGGGGTCGCCCTGGGGGGCGGCGCGGAAGGGGGCCTCGTAGGCGCCCCAGGCCGGGAGGGTGAAGACGTTGATGCAGTTATCAAAGCCGCACGCCATGATCACTCGCGACCCCAGGACCGCTTTCTCCTCCTCGCGGAGTTTCAAGCGGCCGGCGGGATCCAGCTTGTGTGGGGTCACGCCGAGAGGGTTATGCATTGGTCCGTAACGTATCGAGCTTAGTCCAGCTCACTCCAGCAGAGACTATTATAGTCCGCACCAAATCAAAGTCAAGGGGGGAGGATCAAAAAGTGGTGCGTGGCCGGAGAGTCGCGAGTGGGGAGGCGGAAGTAGCAGGTGACAAGTAGGGAGGCGGCCGTGGTGGGGAGGCGACGATGCACGGGCCACGTTCCGCGGTCTCTATTCGCCGCGAAGGAGGGTCATGGTGGCCGCAAGGTCGGAGGGGTGGGAGAAGAGGTAGCTGCCGGAGACGAGAACGGTGGCGCCGGCGGCGATGACCAGGGGGGCGGTCTCGTGGTTGATGCCCCCGTCTACCATGATGCTGACGGGGAGGGGGGCGACGTCGATCTGCGCGCGGGCCTGACGGATGCGGTCGACCGCCTCCGGCTGAAACTCCTGGCCGGACCAGCCGGGCTGGACACTCATGACTAGCAGCGAATCCATGTGGGGCAGAAACTCGGGCAGGTCGTCCAGCGGGGTGTCCGGGTTGTAGGCCAGGCCGGTGTGGCGGCCGGCAGCACGGATACGTTGCAGGAGAGGGCGCGGGTCCTCGTGGACCTCGCGGTGGAAGGTGATAAGGTCGGCACCGGCTTCGATGAAGGCGTCCACCTGGCGTTCGGGATGCTCGATCATCAGGTGAGCATGGAAGTACAGGTCGCTGCGGCCGCGCAGGCACTCGACCAGCGTCGGGCCGAAGGTGAGGGGCGGGACGAAGTGCCCGTCCATGCAATCGAAATGCAGCCAGTCGGCGCCCGCCGCCGCCAGGCGGTCGGCCTCTTCGCCCAGGCGGGCCAGGTCGACGCAGATGATGGAGGGGGCGATGAGAATCCGCGCGGGCGTCACTAGTCTACTCCTCGGCGCCGGGCAGCGTCGGGCGGGCCTCGGCAGGAGCCTGGGGCGGCGGGGCCACCAGGGGCAGGGCCGCCGTATCGTCGGGCGCGGGCTGGTCAGGCAGAGCTAGCGCCGTCTCCTGCTCTTGACGGGCTGGAGGAGGCGGGGGTTCAGCGGCCAGCAAGGGTGACTGCGGAGGCGGCGCCGGTCGCCGGCGGCTGCGGCGAAAGCGGGAGCGACGCGGCGGTTCCAGGTCGCCCTCCCCGACGCCCATGGGCAAGGGCGGGACGGCCTGCTCGTCCGCCGGTTCCAGCAGCGCCTGGAGGAGCTGCTTCTGCCGGTCGCCCTCCTCGCCGGGGACCGGCGGGGGGAGGGGTCCTTCCTCGACGGGTCGGGCGATGACCAACAGGTCGCGGATCAGCCAGAGGAAGGCGGTCACCGCGAGCACTTGCACCACCGCCGCCGGCCACAAGCAGGCGTAGTACAGCAGGAGCTGCCCGGTCAGGCCGTCAGCGCCCAAGGGCGAAGGAGCCACGAAGGCGAGGATGGCGGTCAGGCCGCCGCGCAGGACCAAGCCCAGGATCACCCCGAGCGTGGTGCGCAGGCGCGGCAGGCGGGGGATGCCGGCCCCCAGGGCCAGCAGGTAGCACGCGATCTCCACGGGCACGATGATGACCAGCGCCGGCGCCAGGCCGATAGGCGCGGCCACGCGAGCGCCCTCCAGCAGGATGCTGCCCACCACTCCCACCACGCTCGCCGCCAGCAGCCACACCACCGCGCCCAGCGGGGTCAGCAGTCCCGCCCCGGCGGTCTCATGGAGCGGAGTTTCTTGTCGGTGCGATCGCTTCTCCACGAACCCTTCTTCGTCGCGAGGGGAGGGGGCACCTTCTTGGGGGAGGGAGACGGAGGGGAGGCTCCGCGTGGCGCGGGCTTTCTAGCCCGCGTCCGCCAAACATGCGGCTCGGAGGGCGGGCTGCGAATCAGAATTCGCTCAAAGCCCGCCCCACGCGGAGGCGGCTCTCTGAACACATCCCAGGTGCTGCGCTTGCCGGTCTGCCGGGGCTGCGCTATACTGCGGGTAGTCCTCGCGCATACGGAGCCCGGCATGACCGATCCCCGCAACCGCCTCAATAATCTGACCAACCGCGAGTGGGTGCAGGAGACCAAGAGCTTCTGGCGCGGTGATGGGGGGAGTGGCAGCGTGGTTGGGCCAGAGGTACTGGAGGAGTTCTCGCGCTGGCTGCGCGAAACCCACGGCGAGGAGGAGGCGGGGCGCCTGCTCGGGCAACTCACCAGCAGCCGCCAGCTTAGCTCCAATCCCCCGCGTGGCGGCCAGAAGATCGCCCATCCCGCCACTTTCTCCGAGCGTGATATCGAGCGTCTGATCAGCTTCTTCACCAAGGAGGGCGAACTGGTCCTGGACCCCTTCGTCGGTAGCGGGTCGACGCTACTGGCCGCCCGGGCCTGCGGGCGGGGCAGCCTGGGGTTGGAGTTGATACCGCGATGGGCCGACTTGGCACGGGAGCGCGTGGCGCAGCAGGCGGACCTGCCCGCCGAGCCCCCCCCCGCGGAGGTGCGCCAGACCAACGCCCTGACCGGCTTGCGAGAGCTGTCGGACGCTAGCGCCGACTTCGTCGTCACCAGCCCACCCTACTGGCGCATCCTGCGCAAGAAGCCGGGGATGAAGGCGCAAGCGGAGCGGCAGGACAAGGGACTGACCACCCACTACAGCGAGGACCCGGCTGATCTGGGAAACGTGGCGGACTACGGGGAATTCCTGACGCGGCTGGGGGAGATCTTCGCCGAGTGCGGGCGGGTGCTCAAACCGAACCGCTACCTGGCGGTCATCGTCTCGGACTTTAGAGACGGGAAGCGGTTTGTGCTGTACCACGCGGACCTGTCCGTCGAGATCGAGCGCCACGGGCCAGCGCTCAAGGGCGTGACGATCCTGCTCCAGGACGACAAGAATCTCTACCCCTTCGCGGTTCCCTACGCCTTTGTGAGCAACATCCACCACCAGTACATACTGATCTTCCAGAAGCCCAAGGCGTGATGGCCTGAGCGAAGAGCCTCACCCCCTTACCCCCTCTCCTGGCAGGAGAGGGGGATGAAGGCGAAATCGGGAGCAGGGATGGGGAATGGGTACCGGACTCTGCACCCGAGGGTTGACGAATGGTGAGGCATCAGCCTGGATAGCCAGGCACAGCCAAGGAGATCCGCACCATGCTGACCGACGAAGAGAAACAGGTGCTGCTGCAAATCGCCCGCGCTGCAGTGGAGGCGGCGGTGCAGGGAGAAGCCCCGCCGGATAGCTCCACCGACGACCCGGCGCTGCTCGAGCAGCGGGGGGCCTTCGTGACGCTCAAGCGGGAGGGCCAGTTGCGCGGGTGCCTGGGGTATGTGGAGGGGATCATGCCGCTGATTGCGGCGGTGGCGGAGAATGCGGCCGCAGCCGCGCTGCGCGACCCGCGCTTCCCGCCGGTGCGCCCGGCGGAGTTGCCGCAAATCAAGCTGGAGATCTCCGCTCTCACGCCGCTGAGGCCGGTGCAGAACACGGACGATATCGAGGTCGGCGCGCACGGCCTGATGGTCTGTCTGGGCCCGAATCGCGGGCTGCTACTTCCCCAAGTGCCGGAGGAGTACGGATGGGAGCGGGAGGAGTTCCTCTCGCAGACCTGCCGTAAGGCCGGCCTGCCGGCGGGATCATGGAAGAACCCGACCACCGATATCTTCAGCTTCAAGGCGGAGGTGTTTGGGGAGTAGTAGGGTGAGGGGAGCCTCACCCCCTGCCCCCTCTCCTGGCAGGAGAGGGGGGAGCAGAACAGCCACCAGGAGGCCGGGCTGACCGCACCGCAACCCTCCGGGCCGCACTTATCCGAGGCTCCCTCCTACCTCCACACCACCACCAGTAGGTCCATCAGGAAGGCTACCCCCCAGTGCAGCAGCCAGGTCCCAATCATGGAGCGGCCGCGGTAGGCCATGAGGCCGAGGGCTACGCCGGCGAGGATGGAGCTGAAGGCCTCCGCCTCGGGCTTGGGGAAGTGCATGAGGACGAAAGGGAGGGTCTGGACGGCGATGGCCAGGCCGCCGCCGAAGCGAGGGGCGAGCAAGTTGAGCAGGAAGCCCCGGAAGAAGAACTCCCAGGCGAAGAAGTAGACCAGCCAGCCGCCGGCCGCGGCCAGGAACCAGCCGGCGCTGTCGCGGGCGTAGGGGTAGCGGGGGTAGAAGTCATGGAGCGAGGGCAGGCGCGAGGCCAAGACGATCACCGGCACCATCACCGCGGCGAAGACCAGCAGGTACCTCCCCCATACCGCCGGCCGGCCCAGGCCCAAGCCGTAGTCACTCAGCCGCTGGCGGAAGACGAACTTGATCACCAGCGCCGGGACCACAAACAGGGCCAGGAAGGTGACGCCGAACCAGCCGAACAACTCCCAGCGCGGGCCGAGCTGACGAATCTGGCCGTGATACCAGACCATACCCAGCAGGGCAGGCACCAGCAACAGGCCGACGGTCTCGCGCCAGGCAGAGCCGGAGGGGGGCAGGACGGCGGATTGATCGAGGTCGTTGGTGGAAGACATCTTGCTCCGCGTCGGGGAACGCCCCTCTACTTGGATTCCCACACCTGCAAGCCGGTGAAGTCGAAGGTGAAGTCCAGTACGACGCCCTCGCGTTGGGCCAGAGCGCGCCGGACGGGGCCCTCGCGATCGTCGTCGCAGTAGATTAGGATACAGCCGCCACCGCCGGCGCCACAGACTTTGGTGGCCAGCCCCCCGGCGCCCAGGGCGGCCTCGCGAACCTCCTCCATCTGTTCGGTGACCACCCCAGGCGCCAGGATGCGCCGCGCCTCCCACTCCCGGTTGAGCAGCTCTGCAAAGGCGCCCAGGTCTTCGGTCAGCAGCGCGCGGTAGATGGCCCGCGCTGTCTGCTTGACGGAGCGCAACGCCGAGACGACCTGCTCGTCCCCTCGCTCATAGGCAGCGATCATGCGCTGATTAGTCTCACCGGAAAGCCGCGACTGGCCGGTGTAGTAGAGTACCAGTCGCTTGGACAACTCACACAAGGTGCCGGGGCTGAGCAGTAGCGGCTCCACCGCCACGCGGTTGTCCGAGTAGAACTGGAGGTAGTTGAGCCCGCCCAGAGCCGCGGCGTACTGGTCCTGCTTGCCGCCGATGATACCCAGATCCTGCTCGATGCGGCAGGCCAACTCAGCGATGTCGAAGCGGCTGAGCATCTCGTAGCCGGGGTCGCGGCCCGCCACGCGCAGCTGGTTGAGCAGGCCGATGAGCGCCACGCCCACCGAGGCCGAGGAGCCGGTGCCCGAGCCGGGCGGAGCGTCGCAGTGCACGTATAGGTCCAGGCTCTCGGGGACGTCGAGGGCCTTGACCGCGCCCTTGAGCAGGTCCAGGTTGCCGTCGAACTCCAGCTCGCGGATGTTGGCGGCCTGCACGAACTGCTGCAAGTCGTCGGCGCGGATGCTGATGGTGGTGCCGCTGCCGGCCTGGAGGCTGCAGTAGGCATAACGAGAGATGGCGGCGCTGACTACCGCCCCGCCCTCGCGGTCGCGGAAGGCGACCAGGTCGGTGGTGCCGCCGGCAAAATCAATGCGCGTGGGGGCGCGAGAGCGAATCTTCTTCATGGTTGGTGCTCTCTCCAGCGGCGACTAGGCTCCTCCCGTAGGGGCGGATGTTGGCGGGCGTACTCGCCCGTCAATATCCGCCCGCGAGCGCCCTACACGTGCCTGTCCTGGACGGCTGCCGCGGGCGCGGGCGGATGTTCCGCGGGATACGACTCCGCGGAACATCCGCCCCTACGAATCGCCGAGGCCTCGCTCGATCAGGTGCTGCTTGAGTCGCCGGGCTACCGGTAGGGTCATGCCGGGCACGGCAGCAAGTTCCTCTTCGGTAGCGGCGGCCATCTCCCGCAGGGAAGGAAAGGCCCGCTGGAGGGCCTGACGGCGGCGGGGCCCCACACCGGACACCTGCTCCAACTCCGACTGGAGCATGGCCGCGCCGCGCACGCCGCGATGGTAGGTGACGGCGAAACGGTGCGCCTCGTCGCGCACGCGCTGCAACAGGTAGCGGCCAGCCTGGTACTCCTCCGCCGGGAGGGGATTCTTCCTGCCCGGTGTGTAGACCTCTTCCTCCTGCTTGGCCAGGCCGACCAGCGCCAGGTCCTCCCCCATCTCCTCCAGGACACGCTGCACCGCCGAGACCTGCCCCTCTCCCCCATCGACCAGGATCAGGTCCGGGCGCGGCAGGAACTTGGGGTCTTGCTCCTGGGCGGCGCGCAGGCGGCGGCGGAGCGTCTCGGCCAGCATGGCAAAGTCATCCGGCCCGGGCGTCTTCATGCGGAACCGCCGGTAGCTGGACTTGTCGGGCTGGCCGTGGGTGAAGACCACCATAGAGGCCACGGCATGGTCGCCGTGGACGTTGGAGATGTCGAAGCCCTCGAGGCGATTCGGCAGGTGATCCAGCCCGACCAAGGCCGCCAAGTCCTCCAGGGCGGCGGAGGCCGCACCCTCCTTGGTGGCCTCCAGCGCCTGGGCGCGAGCGAGGGCTGCGTCGGCGTTAGCCTGCGCCATCTCCAGGAGGCGCCGGCCCGCCCCGCGCCGCGCCCAACGGACGGTCACCCCGGAGCCGCGCAGGTCGGACAGGCTCTGCTCCCATTCGACGGGTGACTCCACCTCCATCGGCAGCAGCAGTTCGCGCGGGGCCCACTGGGCTCGGCTGTAGTGCTGGGTGAGGAAGGCCTCCAGAATCTCGGCGGCACTGTGCCCCCGTACGGAGCGGAGCATGTACTCCTCGTGCCCCACCAGCCGCCCGTGGCGCACCCGGAGCAGGGCGACGATGGCCAAGTCCTCCGCCGCGGCCACGGCGGCCACGTCCTGCTCAACGCTGCGGGTGCTGATCACCACCTGGTCGCGAGTGGCCCGTTCCAGCGCCTCGATGCGGTCGCGAAGGATGGCCGCCCGCTCGTACTCCTGGGCCGTGGCGGCTTCCTGCATCTGGTGGCGCAGGTCGCGCAGAATCTTCCCCGTCTCCCCGCTCAGGTACCGCCGCACCTGCTGCACGATCTCCGCGTACTGCTCGCGACTAACCTCACCGCTGCAAGCACCCACGCAGCGCTGAATGTGGTAGTTGAGACAAGGGACGCCGAGGGCCTGTCCCTCCAGCGCCTTGCGGCAGGAGCGCAGGCCGAAGAGGCGGGAAGCCAGTTGGGCAGAGCGACGCATGGCGTGGGCGTCGGTATAGGGACCGAAGATGTCGCCCTCGCCCAGACGGTGGACGCGGTGCCGCTGGGGGTCATGCAGGCCACGGGCGACGGGGCGACCCTTGCCGCCGGGGCGGGCCTGGGAGGGCAGGTCGCGCAGCAGCACCAGCCGCGGGAAGGGCTCCTGCGTGAGCATCAGGTAGGGGTAGGACTTGTCGTCGGTGAGGTTGATGTTGAAGCGAGGTTTGAGCTGCTTGATGAGGGTGGACTCGAGCAGCAGGGCCTCGCGGGGGGAGTGGGTGATGGTGTAGTCGAGGTCCGCGGCGCGGCTGACCATCACCTCATGCCAGGGGCCAGCGCCGGCGGGGTCGCGGAAATGCTGACGCAGCCGGTCGCGCAGGGATTTGGCTTTCCCCACGTACAACGGCTTGCCCTCGGCGTCGCGGATGGTGTAGACGCCGGGGGCGTTCGGGGTGGATTTCAGCTTGTCTTCTATGGACATGTCTGACGCACCGGCGGAGCCTCACCCGGCGCACGCGCACGTGCGCTTGGCCCCCTCTCTGGGCGCCGACGCCCCCGCAGGAGAGGGGGTGGGAGGGGCGCAGGGACCACCGCACCGCCGCGGCCACGATTCCGGCCGGCCAGGGCCAGCCCCAAGTAGGGCCAAGACTTGGTGGGCGCCCTGGCACCTCCCTGATCGCGAGCGGTGGGTCAGTCCGGGGCTTCGGCCCGCAGCTCTTTGATTTCGTCGCGCAGTGCCGCTGCGCGCTCGAAGTCCAGCTTCTCCGCCGCCGTCTGCATCTCCGTCTCCAGGGCCTCGATCAGGTCCTCTAAGTCCTCGCCACCTGCGTCGAGCAGCTCCCGTGGGATTTGCTCGCTGATCTTCTCCTGCCGCGACTCGGCGGAGCGGATGGTATCGCGCACCGCCTTCTGGATGGTCTGCGGGGTGATGCCGTGCTCCTGGTTATAGGCAAGCTGCTTGGCCCGCCGCCGCTCGGTCTCCTCGATGGCCACCCGCATGGCGGCAGTGATGCGGTCGGCGTACATGAGGACCTGGCCCTCGGCATGGCGCGCCGCCCGGCCCATGGTCTGGATGAGCGAGGTCTCGCTGCGCAGGAAGCCCTCCCGGTCGGCATCGAGGATCGCCACCAGGGAGACCTCGGGGAGGTCCAGCCCCTCGCGCAGGAGGTTGATGCCGACCAGCACATCATAGGCCCCCAGGCGCAGGTCGCGGAGCAGCTCGGTCCGCTCCAGCGTGCCGATGTCGGAGTGCATGTAGTGTACTCGCACGCCGATCTCGGCCAGGTACTCGGCCAGGTCCTCGGCCATACGTTTGGTGAGCGTGGTCACCAGCACCCGCTGCTTCTTCGCCACGCGCTGCTTGATTTCGGCCAGCAGATCGTCTATCTGCCCGCGGACGGGACGGATCTCCACGGGCGGGTCTATCAGGCCGGTGGGGCGGACGATCAATTCCACCACCTGCTGGGTGCGCCCCATCTCGTAGGGTCCGGGTGTGGCGGAGGTGTAGACCACCTGGCCGGTACGCGCCTCCCACTCCTCAAAGGTCAGCGGCCGGTTGTCAAAGGCCGAGGGCAGGCGGAAGCCGTGCTCGACCAGCGACTCCTTGCGGCTACGGTCGCCGGCATACATGGCCCGCATCTGGGGGATGGTCTGGTGGGACTCGTCGATGATCGTGACGTAGTCCTCGGGGAAGTAGTCCAGTAGCGTGTAGGGTGGCTCGCCAGGCTGGCGGCCGTCGAAGTGCCGGGCGTAGTTTTCGATACCCGTGCAATAGCCGACCTCGCGGATCATCTCCAGGTCGTACTTGGTGCGCTGCTCCAAGCGCTGGGCCTCCAGGAGTTTGCCGCGGCTGCGGAACCAGTTGAGGCGGTCCTCCAGCTCCTGGGAGATGGTCGTCAGCGCCGCCTCTACCCGCGCCGGGGAAACGACGTAGTGGCTGGCGGAGAAGACCAACGCCTGCTGCCGCTCCTCGGTGATCTCGCCGGTCAACTCGTCCATCACCAGGATGCGCTCGACCTCGTCACCGAACATCTCGAGGCGGACCAACTCATCCCGGTCCACCGGGTGAATCTCGATTACGTCGCCGCGCGCGCGGAATTGGCCGCGGCCGGGACGCATGTCGTTGCGAGTGAACTGCATCTGGACCAGTTGGCATAGGATGGCCTCGCGGTCAATCTGCTGCCCGCGATAGACGTTCAGCACGATCTCGCGATAGGCCTCAGGAGAGCCCAGTCCGAAGATGCAGGAGACGGAGGCGACCACGATGGAGTCGCGCTGGCTCATCACCCCCTGGGTGGCGGCGTGGCGTAGGCGCTCGATCTCGTCGTTGATCTGCGAATCCTTCTCGATGTAGGTGTCGGTCTGGGGCAGGTAAGCTTCGGGCTGGTAATAGTCGTAGTAGCTGACGAAGTACTCCACCGCGCTGGCGGGGAAGAACTCGCGGAACTCGGAACAGAGCTGCGCGGCGAGGGTCTTGTTGGGAGCAATGACCAGGGCGGGGCGCTGAATCTTCTCCGCCACCTGCGCCATGACGTAGGTCTTACCCGAACCGGTGATCCCCAGCAGCACCTGGTCGCGCAGACCCTCCTGCAGGCCCCGCGCCAGGGAGGCGATGGCCTGGGGCTGATCGCCGCGGGGGATGTATTCGGATATGAGCTCAAAGGGTGGCATGACGGTGGGCGAAGGCTGCGGACCCCGTCGTCTCAGTGCCTCGATTATAGCAGACACGCCGCTTCCATGTCGTGGCTTCGGGGGGCTGGCGCGGGGGGCCTTCCATCGGGACACCGTTCGGGAGCGCGGCGCCACTAGTGCGGATGTTCGGTGGCGGGCGCGGGCGGATATTCCGCTCCTACGCGGAGGGGAGGGCTTCCTCGACCCGCCGCAGGATGTCCCAGTACGCCCCCCGGTGGCCTTGCGCGATGGCCTCGACCAGCGCCGGATTCTCGCGGTAGTTGTAGTCAGTCATCTCCGCGGCGGGGTCGGGGCAGAGGAAGCGGGGGTCGCCGCCGACCAGGTGGTGCACGTACTCCGCCAGATCGGGCACAGCGGGATCCAGGTAGAAGACCGGCTGCAGCAAGTCGGAGTTGTCATCCACCGCGCCCAGAAGGCCGGACTGTCCCGACAGGGGGCGGGACCGTAGGCGCTCGGTGAGTGGGGTGCCGGGGTAGAGCCGCACCCCCAGGGAGAGGCCTACCCGCGAAGGCTCTAGGCGTTGCATCAGGGCTACGGTTTGGGCCACGCCCTCCCGGGTCTCGCCCGGCGCGCCCAGGAGCAGGTCGTACATGAAGACCAGGCCCACGGCGTGACAGGCCTCCGCCGTCCGCTCCAAGTCCGCGACCCGGTGCCCACGACCCAGGCGGGCCAGTTGCTCGTCGCTGCCGTGATCCGCCCCGAAGTCAATCCCCACGCACCCCGCGCGGCGCATCTGCCCGGCCAGCTCACCGTCGAAAGCCTCCGGTGCGCAGTACGCCCACCAGCGCACCCGTTCCTCCAGGCCCCGCTCGAGCAGGGCCGCACAGACCGCCAGCGCGTGCTCACGGGGTAGGTTGAACTCGGCGTCGCAGGTGTGCAGGTGCAGGACGCCCTGGTCGGCGAGGTGGGCAACCTCCTCGGCCACCGCCTGAGGCTGGCGCAAGCGCGTCCGACGGCCCTTGGCCACCGGGTCGGCGCAGAAGATGCAAGCGCCCGCGCAGCCCCGTTTGGTCTCGAAGCCGCCCTGACCTCCCTCGCGCCAGTAGCGGGCATTGTCCACCCAGGCCCGGCGAGCCGCCGGGTGCGCAGCCAAGTCCAACGGCCGCGGCGGGTTGAAGTGCACCTGCCCCGCAGCGCGGCACATTAGGCCGGCGATTTCCCGCGGATCCTCGCCCCGCTCCAAGGCCTGGGCCAGTTGCGGCAGTGCCTCCTCCCCCTCCCCCACCACGCCGTAGTCGGCACCTAGGGCCTCCAACATCGGCGCTGGGAAGACGGAGAAGCCGCAGCCCCCTATCACCAGCGGCGCGTCGGTGTGCCGCCGAATCAGCGTCACGGTGGCCTGCGCGTGAGGCACACAGGAATACCGCCCCGCCAGGTAGCAGTCGTCACTGTTGCGCTGGGTCAGGGCTACGAGGGTCGGCTGCACGTCGCGGAAATGCGCCGCGATCGCCGCCTGCGGGTCCAGCTCCCAGGTCAAGTCCAGCAGCCGCGCCTGGCAGCCGGCCTCCTCCAGGGCCTGGGCCAGGTAGTCGAGTGCGAGGGGCCCGACCGGGGGACGCATCTCATTGGCGTTGAGGAGGGTGACAGAGGGCATGGTGAGGGGATTGTGGCAGAGAAGGGGAGAGAAGGGGTCAGGCCGCGGCCTCACCCCTTCTCTCCAACCTGACTTGCGGCACTGAGGACACGCCCCTTACGGCTGCGGAGTGGGGCGTGCGTCGGGGCCGGGGCTAGCCGTCAGCGTCGGGGCGGGGAAGAAGACGCGGAAACCCAGCCGGCCGTTCTCCAGGCTCCCCTCCAGCACCGCGCCCTGATTCTCAATGATAGTGCGGCTGATGGCCGGTCCCAGGCCGCCGTCGGCCTCGCGGATCGCCTTCAGCGGGTCGAACAGCGACTCCGGCGCCACCTCTCGTTCGCTGCGCCTGAGGCGCTGCATGGAGAGCACCACGGCCTCGCCGGTGTCGGTGTGCTGCCCGGCCAGCGTGACGTGCACGGGCGAGGCGTCCTCGTCGCGCAGGTAGTGCAGCAAGTAGGCGAGGGCCTGGCGGGTGTGGTCCGGGTCGGCGATCACCCGCGGGATAGGCCGGGCCACGTCCACGTCCACCAGAGGCTCCTGCTCACCGTCGAAGCACAGCCCCTCCACCGCCCGCTGCAGCACCTCGTCCAGGCGCACCAGCTCGAAGTCCGGCTCCGGCTGCTGCACCAGCTCGACCAACTGAGCGATCAGGGCGTCCAGCCGGTCGATCTGCGGGTTGACGGTATCCTGCCAGAAGCTCGCCAGGTCCTCGTTAACCTCGTGCGCGCCGGCCAGCTCCGCATAGGTCTTGACGGCGGTCAGGGGCGTGCGCACCTCGTGGGCCAGGGAGCCGACCACCTGACTGAGCATGTCCAGCCGCTCCCGGCGGTGACGCTCGGTGAGCAGCGCGATTTGGGCGGTCATGTCCTCCAGTAGGAGCACACTTCCCAGCGGCTCCCCACGCTCGTCGGCAAGATGGGAGGTGGACACGCGCAGAGCCAGCGTACCGCCGCGCACCGACACCTCCTGCCCGGAGAGACAGTCATCCGCCGTGAGGAAGGCGGCGTAGAGGTAATCCCCCAGGGGCGAGGGCAAGGCGCGCAAGTCGCGGCCCTCCATCTCCTCCGGCGAAGTGCCGAGGATGGCGGCGGCATAGGGATTGCAGACGGCGATCTTCTCGTCTTGACCCAGCGTGATCACGCCGCTGCTCATGCCGGAGAGGATGCGCTCCATGTAGGCGCGGCTCTGGCTGATCTCCGCGTGCAGGGCGAAGCTCTGCAGTTGCAGCGCGACGTAGTTGGAGAGCATGAAGAGTGTCTCCAACTCCGGTTCGGTGTAGGGCGTGCCGATGACCTTTTCGCCCAGCAGCAACAAGCCCGCCAGGCGGCCCTGCACCCGTAGCGGCACGGCAACCTTTCCGCGGAAGGCGTCCATCTCCCGGGCGATCGCCCCGGCCAGGCGGCGGTCGGGCCACTGGGGGACCTCGGCGCGGGTCAGCACACGGGAGTTGTGCAAGTACCACCGGGGCAGACCATCGGAGGCCAGCAAGCGCCCGCGACCGATCATCTCCGGCGGCAGGCCCTGAGAGGCGTAGACGGTAAAGCTCTCCTGACCCGCCGGACGCCACAGGAAGCAGTAGGTGGTGCAGCGCACGAATTGCGCAATTGCCTCGACGTAGGTGCCCAGGAGGCGGTCGGCATCAAAGCCGCTGGACAGGGCCGGCATCAGCCGGCGGAAGAGGGCCGACTCGCCGGCGAGACCGTTCGGCCCGGAGGAAGGAGCGGGGAAAGCGTCGCCGTCCACTAGAACAGCCGCGTCGGCGCTCAGCGAAGCCTGGGCCAGCGCCGCGGCCAAAACCTGCTGGACTTCGGCCGAGGTCGCCTCGGTGGACAGCCAGAAGTCGGCGGAAGCCAGGTCCTGTTGGCGCACCTGATCCAGGGAGTCGGGGGCGATCAGGCAGACGGTGACGGCCTGCGAGGCCGCGGCGGCCAGGCGCTCGTAGTCCGCCAAGGCGCCTTGGCTCAACGGCTCGAGCGAAGCCACCAGCAGGGAGACGGGCATGGACCACAGTAGGTCCAGCGCCTGAGACGACTGGGTCGCCCGCAAGACCAG
Organism: Candidatus Zipacnadum vermilionense; assembly: GCA_029821755.1. GTDB lineage: Bacteria > Armatimonadota > Zipacnadia > Zipacnadales > Zipacnadaceae > Zipacnadum > Zipacnadum vermilionense. The sequence continues at coordinate 14,113 of JALGSV010000005.1, forward strand.
GGAACGGTCCTCCATCTCCCGCGTGAGAGACTGCGCCCGTGCCTCCTCCAAGCCGGTCAGCAGTGAGATAATCATGCTGATTCCTTAGTCTGGTCGGCGCCGGCTATCTCCCCCCCCGCCGGCAGCCGCACGATGAACTCCGTCCCCTGAGCGGGGTTAGAGAGAACCTCAATGGTCCCGCGATGTTCCTGCACGATCGTCTGGCAGATGGCCAGCCCCAGCCCGGTGCCGCCCTCCTTGCGCGAGTAGAAGGGCTTGAAGATCTCCTCCTGGTCCTGAGGGGAGATAACGCTGTGCGGATTGGCGACACGCAGGATGATCCGGGTGGACCCGTTGGGCCCTGGAGCTTCTTCCGCGATGAGGCGGACTTCTCCTCCTTCAGGCTCGGCGTCCAGTGCATTGCCGACCAAGTTCTGCAGTGCCTGGTGCAAGCGACTGGCGTCACCTAGCGGCTGGCGGGTCAGGGGAGACATCTGCACCAGCAGCTTGACCCCTTGCGACTCCGCCCGGGCCGACAGCACGCGCACCACGCCCTGGCATACCTCCGCGATGTCCACCGGGTCCGACACCGTTCCGGCCGGCTTGGACAGCATCAGCAGCTCCGACACCAGGCTCACGATCCGCCGGATCTCCTCCTGCGCGGTAACCATGAAGGTGTCGCGGAACTCCTGGTCATCCCACTTGAGCGGCAGCAGGTCCGCGAAGGTCTGGATAGCCACCAGCGGGTTGCGGATCTCGTGGGCCATGCCCGCTGCCAGCACCCGGATCATGGAGAGCCGCTCGGCCTCTTCCCGCTCCTGCTCCAGCTCCCGGACTAGCGACAGGTCGTGGATGACGGCCAGCGCCCCTGCTTTATCCATTCCCGGTGAGCCGCCGAGACAGGAGACGGCGCAGGCCACGGGCAGTTCCTCCCCATCGGCGCGCTGGATGGCGAAATGCTCCGCGGCGCCGGTGGTCTGACCGCCCAGGGCGCGCGTCAGGCCGGCCTGGATGCCCTGGGGGAGCACCGGCAGGCTCTTCCCTACCACCTGTTCGGCCGCCAGACCGATGATGTAGGCGGCCGCCGGATTGCACAGCGCCACGCGCCCCTCCGCATCCACGACAATGACGCCGCCCTCCATGTCGCGCAGGATGTTCTCACTGAACTCCCGCATCTGCGCCATCTGCGCGTAGGTCTCAGCGTTCTGCAAGGCCAGCGAGGTCGAGGAGGCCATGCTGACCAGATGCTCCATTTCCTCGGCTTCGTACATTTCCCCGGAACGCTTCTCGCCGAGGCAGACCAACCCGATCAGATCGTTCTCCCACAGCAGGGGAGCGATCAGGTGCATCTCGAGGGCGTCCATAGCGCGCGAGAGCCGGTGTGCCTCGTGCAGGGAAGCGAAGCGGAAGACAGCGTCGCGGTCGAGGAGTTGGCGCCGGACGGCTACTGAGCGGATTAGGACGTGGCGGCTGGGCAGCCGTTGCAACTGGGCCGGCTGGTGGTCCGTCCCGCCGGTACCCCGGTAGGCCCAGGTCAGGAAATCGCCGGTTTCCTTCTCGCGCAACATCACCCAAGTGGCTACCGGGTGGAGATTATCCATCGCCGTGTCGCAGATGACCTTGACGATGTCCTCTTTCCTCAGGTTGCGCAGTACCGCGGCCTCCGCTTGCTTCTGCCACCCCGGCCCTTTCCTCTCCGGCCTCCCCCCGCACGCTTCCAGGCGCCGACGCAGGTAGCCATGCAGGGGAATCGCCGCCACCCCCACTACCAACCCCCCGATCAGCGCCATGATCAGCGCCATCGTGTCCGGGCTCGGCGAGATACCTCGGAGGGTCACCGCGAACACCAGCACCAACCCCGCCGCCACTACGGCCGTGAGCGTGTAGGCGAGCGCCCGGACCAGCGCCACCTGGGGCCGGACCAAGCGGTACTTGGCGATGGAATAGGTCATCGCCGCTACCATGAAGACGTAAGAGCCGGCGCCCCAGTGGCTAGCCACGGTGCTATGCCAGATCAGCGGGATGATGATCATGGCCACCGCCGCGAAGCCCTGGCCGGCCATCATCCCGGCGAAGATGTAGATGACCTGCACCCGCTGCAGCCCGGTGAGACGGAGGATCTTGCGCGCGAAGATGTAATCGGCGTAACCGAGGGCGGCCATGGTGAACAAGCCAAAGAGCGCGAAGGCCCAGTCGTACTCGATCACCACGAAGCCGCCGGCGAAGTGGAGCGACTTGAAGAGATGCGGAGAGAAGCCGAGCGACCCGAACCCGGCGCCGGCCAGGTAGAGCAAGAGCCGGTGGCGCAGCGGGGCGGGGTTGATGCGCTCGGGGAAGACCCAGGCCAGGTCCACGCAGGTAACCATTACCAGGGCGGCCAGGGGATGGGCCAGGCGCAGCCACATGCCGCTCAGTTCCGGTGTGTTCGCGGACTCGATGAGGAAGTTGCTGAAGATCCACGCGCTCAGGCACAGGGCGTGGGCGGCGAAGATCCGGTTCCACACGCGATCACGAGCGCGGCTGTAGACGGCCAGGGCCGCCACCAGGAAGGCGGCGGAGACGGTCACCAGCATCACGCGACAGGCTAGGCCCATCAACTCGTTGCTCATAGGTCAACCGATCCCATGGGCGTCAGGCGGCGAAGCGGCGCACGAGTAGGCAGCCATGCGTCCCGCCGAAAGAGTGACTGTTGATCATTACCGTGTCCACTCGCGCCCGACGAGCGCGATTGGGAACATAGTCTAGGTCGCACTCCGGATCAGGCACGCGATAGTTGAGGGTCGGCGGCACCATGCCCCGCTCCATACTCAGGCAAGCAGCCACCAACTGCCAGCAGCCGCCTGGAGCGAAGGGCTGCCCGGTCGTTCCTTTGATGGAGCTCATGGGCACGTTGTAGGCCCGCTCCCCCAGCACCTGCTTGACCGCATTCGTCTCGGCCAGGTCGTAGTGGCGGTTGCCGATGCCGTGGGCGCAGACGTAGTCCACCTCGTCGGGCCCGATCTTGCCCATGAGCAGGGCGGTGCGGAAGGCGTGGGCCAGTTCCTCCCCGCTGGGCTGGGGCTTGACCAGGTGCTGCCCCTCGGTGACCGAGGCGTACGCGGCCATCTCCCCGTAGATATGCGCTCCGCGCTCCAAGGCATGGTCCGCCCGCTCCAACACGACGGCGCCCGCCCCTTCGCTGAGCACCAAGCCGTCGCGCGTGTCGTCATAGGGCCGCGAGGCTGCCTGCGGCGGGTCATTGTGCGCGGTCATGACCCGCAGGCTGCACAGGGTGCTGATACCCAGCCGACTAATGCAGGTGTCGGTGGCTCCCGCGATCATCACCTGCGCGGCTCCCGCCTGCAAGACGCCGCAGGCGGTACCCATGACGTCAAGACTGCTGACGCATCCTGCGGCACTGGTGGTGTTGGGCCCGCGGAGGCCGAACTCGATGGCCACGTGGCTGGTCGCCGCGTGACCCTCCATCTCCAGGCCCACGCTCACCTCGCCCTCCTCCACGCCACGGCCCTCGTACCGGCCGGCGGTGCTGGTGCCGAAGACCGTCCCGATCATCAGCGGGTCCACCTGCCGGTGCCCGTCGTCCAAGCCGGCATCGCTCAGGGCCAGGCGGCTAGCGGCCACCGCGAAGTGGCTGAAGCGCCCCCCGCGCAGGCAGTCCTTCTTCTCCACGTAATCGTGCGGGTTGAAGTGCTTAATCTGTCCACCAATCTTGCAGTACAGGTCGGAGGTGTCGAAGCCCTCCAACCAGTCGATGCCCGAGCGGCCCTCCACTACCGACTTCCAGAAGTCCTCTTTCCCCAGGCCGCACGGAGAAATCACACCCAGACCGGTAATGACGACGCGCTGACGCAAATTCACGGAACCACGTACCAGCATGATTACTCCCCGGACTCCCCCCAATTCTCGGCCGTGCGCTAGTGCCTGCTCTCTCCCGGCCAAGGGAGAGAGCGGAGAACCAGCGGGGACAGCTTGCTACCAGACGAAGCGGGCCTCCAGCGACTGGGTCTTGCTGTTGCCCAAGCGCGCTTCCACGAAGTCCTTGTTCCAGTCCTTGACATAGGCGTACTCAAACGACCATGCCTCGCTCTGCAGGCCTACCCCGCCTGAGAAGGAGCCGTCGTTGTCGCCCAGGCGCACGTTCCACTGCGGGGTCGGCTGGACCTCGACGCCGACCCGCCAGCCCGAATCTCCCTGCCGGGTCCCGGCACCCGAACCCCAGAGCTGCTGCCACTCCACAGCGCCGACCACCTTGTCGCCCAGCCGCTGCGAGACACCCACCGCCATCTCCCGGGAGATGAACTTGCCGGTTGCGCCGGGGCCGAAGATCGGGCCGGTGCCGGTCACATCCTCCTGGTAGTAGTCAAAGATTGCGCCGGCGCAGCCCTCGTTGGCGAACTGGTAGATCCCACCCAGACGGCAGCCCCGCTTGGCTTTGCTGTGCAAGTGCCCCAGCAGCGTGCCCGAGCCCGGGTCGCGCAGGTCCGTATCGGTCTTGAAGACCGGCGACAGGCCGAGACCCGCCACCCACTGGCTGCTAAAACGACGGCCGTAGTGCAGCGCCACGTCGTCTTCCCGGATGGAGGTGAGCACGGGCCCCAGGGGAGTGGCCATCATCCCGGCCTTCCGGGTGCGCAGACGGAAGCCCGTAACTTGCAGGCCCTGCTGGTCGGGCGTCAGGGGAATAGCGACGGATAGCTGCTCACCGCGCAGGTCGAGGCCTTGGTCAAAGTCGGTGAACACCACTCGGCCGACGGCAGAGTAGCCGGTCAGGGTACCGGCAAACGCGGGGTTGGAGAAGCCGACGTCCTTGAGGCAAGTGACGAATCCGCCCATGCCCAACATGCGAGTGGTAGTGGCGGTGGGCAAAGCGAACAGGTGGGGAACGGCGTAGGCATCGAGCTGTGCCAGGACCGGCACGGTGACGAGGAGCAGGACACCAACCAGGGTAAGAACCCACAGACATCTGCGGTGCTGCATAGAGACAGCCTCCCTTGCTGCATAGTAGTGATGCGATGTGCGGTATATGTCCGCGAGTGGCCCGGTATAGTAAGTTGTGGGCACGGAGAGGCACCGGTCCGTTGGCATACGCGGACCTCTGCTCCCCCGACATGACAGCCTGCTCCCGACCAGGCGACTTCGCGCCCAGCAGGTTGCGGGATAATACACCTTTCGCCGGTGATTTGCAACCTTGCCAAGTCGGGAGCGGGCATCACATTGACGTCCTCTGTCAACGGGACTATACTGCTAGAGATTAGTCAGAATTGGCTCTGCCGACATGCGCTGAGGGAGGGGACCCCAGTCGCAGGAAAGGGAGAAAGCCCTCTTGTCCAGTCACATCATGTTCGTGGACGATCACCGTGAGTTCGCGCTCGCGGCCCAGGAGTTCTTGCAGAGCAAGGGCTACCGCGTCAGCGTGGCTTATGATGGGATGGAAGCATTGGACATGATGGCCCAAGAGATTCCTGATTTGGTCATCATGGACGTGATGATGCCGCGACTGGACGGCTGGCAGACGCTGGAGTCCCTGCGCAAGAACTCCCAGACCGCCGAACTGCCCGTGCTGGTCCTCACCGCCCGCAAGAGCAACCAGGACGTCACCCAGAGCTTCGCCGCCGGCTGCACCTGGTACTACGGCAAGCCGATCAGCGATTTTGAGGACTTCGTTCTGGTCATCCGCCAGCTCCTGGAAGACCCCGGCGGCGAACAATCCGGATAGGCAGCAGCACCCCTCCAAAGGAACCCGCCCTATGGCTCGTGCGCTTCTGGTCAGCTATTCCGGCTATCCCTTCACACCCAGCAGCTTCACTCCCGACAATGGCCTCGCCAACCTGGCCGGCGCCCTGTTGGAGGCCGGACACGAGGTCCGGGTGCTGGACTACGGCACCATCTCCCTGATGCGGCGGCTTTTTCCGGCGGAGCTAAGCGCGGCACTACGCCCCGTTGGCGCGCAGATGCTCCAGAGCAAGGGGGCGCCCTCGCCCGAGGCTCTCCAGCAGCTGCAAACCCTCTCCGACGCCCTCGATGCCCACCAAGCCACGCAACTGGGGGCGCTGGGGGAGGAACTGGCAGCCGAGGTCCGTAGCTTCCAGCCGGACCTCGTCGGCTTCAAGCTGTGGAATGGCGACGGCTTTACCGGCACCGTCACTCTCGCCGAACGCCTACGCGGCGAGTTCACCTCCCTGCCCCTATATGCCGGCGGTCCGCAGGCCTCCTGGTTCCGTGAGGTCATCTACGACCGTACCCCAGTTTTCGACGCCCTGGCCTACGGTGAGGGCGAGCAGCTTATCCTCGACCTGGTCGAACACGCAGTAGCGGGCCGCCCCCTGGCGAGCATCCCGGGCCTCATCTACATGCAAGACGGCGCGGTGTGCCGCAACGAACGAGCCGAGGGCCTCGACCTGAACCGGCTGCCCTTCCCGGTGTATGACGAAGAGGTCTACCCGGCGATGGCGGGCGAGGAGAAAGCCAAGCTCATCGTCCTGGACGATAGCCGCGGGTGTCCGTACACCTGCGGCTTCTGTACCCATCCGGTGGAGAGTGGGCGGCGTCTGCGCACCGCCTCCGCCGAGCTGCTGGTGGACCGCATGGCCGAGTTGGGCCGGCGACATGGCTTCCGTGCCTTCCGGTTCTCTGGGTCCTCTACGCCCGGCCGGCTGATGCGCCAGGCCGCGGAGGAGATAGTCCGCCGTGAGCTTGACGTTGTCTACACCTGCTTCGGGCATTTCGCCAGCGCCGACTCAGACCATTTCGAGGTCATGGCTCGCTCGGGCTTGCGCTCTATATTCTTCGGTCTAGAATCGGGTTGTCAGGAGGTCTTGGACCGAGCAACCGGCAAACCGGTGCGCCTAACGGAGGTGGCGGAGACCATGCGCCGGGCGCAAGCGGCGGGCATCTTCGTCGTCGCCAGCATGATCGTGCCCCTGCCTTTCGACACGGAAGAGACGATCGCCGAGAGCCTGCGCTTCGCGATCGAGACCCGGCCGGATTCCATCCCCGTACAGTTCCCCGGTCTGGCGCCGGGCACACCTTGGCTCGAGCACCCCGAGCAATACAACCTGGAGATTGACGACAAGGCCGGCTACCTGGCCGAAATCCTCGAGTACAAGATCAAATTGCTTTTCCCGCCTTCCTATTGGGCGCCTCTCCCCTACCGGGTCAACGGGCTGGACTACCGGAAGTTTGCGGCGCTGACCGAGCGCTTCGTCGGCGCCCTGGAGCAGGCGGGGATCCTGACCGGTGTGCCCGACGACAATGTGCTGCTGGCCGAGCTGGCCGGCATGACCCCCCGCGACTTCCGTGACCACGCCCGCTTGTGGTGCCTAACCGGCGACGCCGAGGCTGTGGCGGAGATGGTGGCGAAGGTGAATGAGGGGGCCGTGCGGGTCGCGGAGCCTCACCCCCTACCCTCTCTCCTTGCAGGAGAGGGGGAATGAAGGAATGGGGTTCGGAGTGGGAATAGCTGTTTGCAGCACAGCCCCAAAGACCTTCCCCGTGTTCGAGATAGCGCTGAGTCAACGCATATGATTCCCCACCTCATCCCCAACCCGAGCTCGCGCACGTCCGCGTGCGCACGAGGGCGCGGGGAGAGCAGGTCTCCCCTTCCCCCACGGCGAAATTGCCTTCCATAGGAGGTCCCCCATGCGCACACTCGCTTTCCTGCTTACCCTCTGCCTACTCCTCACTGCCGCCCTGGCTCTCGCCCAGGAGCAGCCCCTCGGCTACCTCATGCTCTACAACGCCGGCCCGGCCGCGCATCAGGGCGTGGCGTTGGGGCCGGTGGCCGGCCTGGGCTTCGCCTTGCCCGCCGGGGGGGCCATCATCGTGCGCGAGGGCGACCAGGAACTCCCTGCCCAGGTCTCCGGCGATACGCTGGGCGTCTACGTTGACCTGCGGGGCTACGAGCACAAACGCGTGGCGGTCTACCGCGGTAAGTCCGCGGCCACGGTGCCCGTGCCGCTACGCCACTCGGAGGACCAAGCGGCGTGGATGACGCTGGGGACCAACACCAACTTCCGCATCGGTAAGGAGCGCCGCGGCGTGACGGGCATGCAACTGGGTGGCGACAGTTTCGACGGCGCACCGGAATGGGATGTGTGGGTCTTCCCGCCCACCCAGGACGACCGCGAGGACCTGTGGACCATGGAGCCGCCTAAGAAGGTGGCCGACGCGACCGATTTCGCCTGTGAGCCGCTGGCCACCGGCCCCCTGTTCACTCGCTACCGGCTGAGCTGGTCGTGCGAGCAGGCCAAGGTCAGTCAGACCGCCACTGTCATCACCGGGGAGCCGTTCGTCCAGTTCGACGTGCAGACAGAGATCATCAAGCCAATTCGTCAGGTGGTGTTCAAGTACCAGCTTCCCTATCGCTTCGACCAGGCCAACACCATCTTCTATCCGCTGGGCGAGAGGGTAGTCGGGTACTATAATGGCTACAAGTCGTACTACGACGGCCGCTACGACCCTCTGCCCGGCTGGGTGCTGGGCTGGTCGCCCAAGGCTAACGGCCTGGGCTTCGCCGTGCCCGACCACGGCTTGTTCACCCGCCTGGCTTACGCGGTGCGGGCACCGGAGGACCTCGGGTACTTCCGCCACAAGTCCACTCAGGGCAAGACCGGACCGGCCTTCTATCTCTGCGCGCAGAGCGAGAACCTGACCGACGTTCCCCCCGGCACGGTCCTGAACGGCACGGTCTACTGCTTCACCCAGAAGGACCCGGCCACGGCGGCGGACACGGTGGCCCAGATCAAGAGCCCGCTGCGCTTGCGCCGCGCCGAGCCACTGGACCTGGAGGGCGTGGTGGGCCTGCCGACCACGCTGCCGCTGGGCGAGGAGACCAAGGCGGCGGTGCGTGTCCACAACTGGGGCGCCCAACCGGTGCAAGCTACGCTCCGAGCGACAACGGTCTCGAAGGAGGCCCTGGGTACCGTCACTCCCCCGACCAACGCCGCCCTCGCCCCCGGTGGCACCCAGGACAACAGCTTCGGGCTCACTCCGCGGGAAGCCGGGCCTCAGGAGCTGCTGGTCGGCTTTGGCGAGGCGCTGTCCCGCCTGCGCCTGGAGGCCGAGCCCGCTGTGACCGTCGAGAAGGTCTGGCCGAACAAGGTCCTCTATGCCAACAACGAGGAGGCCAAGTGTGAGGTCACTCTCAAGAACTGGCAGGACCAGACCGTCAGGTTGGACTTAGTCACGACCCTCCGGAGCGACCTGGACCAGTCGGAGACCCTCGACAAGCGCGTGGTCACGCTGCAGCCCCACGAGGAGCAGAAGCTCACCCTCACCTGGAACACCGGCGAGCGGGAGTACGGCTTCCAGATCGAGACCACGGTCAGCCAGGGCGGGAAGCTGCTCGACAGCAACAGTGAGTACTTCGGCATCGCCAGCGACTGGTTGAAGATAATGCAGGACGGCAGCTCGCGCCTGTACTACCAGAACATCACGCGCATCCACAACGTCCAGGCCGCCGACGGCAGCTTCGACGTGCCCGAGGGCGACTTTGAGATCTGGACGAGCGACCACAACTACTACTCCAACGGCACGGTGCTGCGGCAGGAGATAAAGGGACTCAAGGAGCAGGGGATCAAGCCCTGCTTCTACATCTACGCCGCGGCTACGCCCTGGGCGGCGGTGGACTATGGCCGGGACCCGCGGAAGATTCTGTACACCCCCGACGGCCATGCTGCGGGCGAGTGGGGCGTCAACATCTACGCTCAAGGCTTCCGCGACTGGCTGGTGGACCAGTTCGACCGGGCCATCAACAACCTCGGCTGGGAGGCGTGCTTCCTGGACGTGTCGCAGGCTCCACCCCAAGCGGCCCGGGAGCGGGTGGACTGGCAAGGCCGCCCAGCGGGGCAGGAGATGGGGCCGGACCCGGACAGCATCGGCGCCGCCTGGTTCAACGACCTGCGCGGGCGGGTGAGGGCCAAGCACCCCAGCTTCACCAACATGCACAACCCGGAGGTCTTCAAGTCCGAGTTCCAGTTCCCCAAGTCCTTCGTCGCAGCGGGGGAGATGTCCATGATCGAGATTGGTGGCGGGGGCGGAGCGATTACCTACAAGGGCAGGAAATACGGGCGCTGGCTGTCGCTCATCGAGGTCTTCAACTCCGTGCGCGCCACCAAGCATCGCTACGGCGTGGAGAGTGTCCGCTCGTACCCGCTGACCGTCGCCGCCATGGGCGGGGACACCTGCTCCCGGACCATGCAAGCCATCTCCTTCGCCAGCGGCTTCAACACCGCCAACGTCGCCTATCCGCCCGGCAGCATCTACGGCGACGATCTGCGCAACTACCTGCAGTTCGCCACCCGCTACTCGGCGCTGCTGTACCATGAGAAGATCAAGTGGATCGTGCCGGAGGAGGTCCGGGCCACGGTCGAGGCCCCGGATCAGGTGCTGTGGAAGCAGTACGTCTTCCAGCGAGACCTGGGCCAGGAAGTGGACACGCTGCTGCACCTGGTGCAACTGCCGCCGGACCCGTACATCTACCGCCGACCGGGTACGCAGGCCCAGCTCACCGAACTGCCGGCCACGGTGCCGGTCCCACCGGGGACGGCCCTGCGGGACATCTGGCTGCTGTCGCCGGACCGCCCGTCCCGCGCCGAGCGCCTGACCGGGCGTGTCCAGGGCGGTAAGGTGGTCTTCACCATCCCCGACCTGCAGACGTACGACCTCGTCATGGTCCGCTTCACGAGGGGAGGGTAGGCCATGTCCTGGCGCGTTTGGCTGGCGTTCGTGCTGTGTCTGGCAGCGGTCCGGCTCCCTGCCGCGGAGATCGGCGAACGGACCATCGACGGCCACCGCTACCTGGTGCTGAAGTCCGATACGCTGGAGGCGCTGGTGGCGCCGGAGCGCGGCGGGCAGATAGTGAGCCTGGTCTACCTGAAGAACAACCAGCAGGTAGGCAATGCCGGGGCGCTGACCAACGGCCTGTTCAGTGACCACGACCTCAAGCAGCCGCACCCCGGCGAGTTGATGCAGGCGACCTATGAGGCCCAACCGCTCCCGGCGGCGGCAGACGGGTCCGTGTCTGTGGAGGTCTCCCGCCTGGCGCAGGGGGGGTGGCGCAATGAGACTCTGCCCAGTCTCCAGGGGATGCTGTACGAGAAGATCTACACCCTCGCCGCGCGGGCGCCGGTGCTGCGTTTGACGGCGCGGATCACCAACCAGAGCGCGGAGGACAAACTGGCCGACTACTGGCTGCAGTCCATCGCCCACGTGGGGACGGGCGAGGGGCGGAACTACTACTTTCGCCCGGCCACCACCGGCCTGTCGGTGATTTCCAGCGACGACTATAGCGGGAGGGCCATCTTCGTCACCGACCCGATCGCGGGCTGGTCGGCAGCCGTCAACCGCCGCACTCGCCTGGGGCTGGTGTACCTGGTGGACTACAACTACCTGGACCGGCTGTACAACTGCAACACCGCTTTCACGCAGGAATTCATGTACGAGCGCGTCCCGCTCCCGCCGGGCAAGTCCTGGGAGACCGCGGTGCAGTTGCGCGTGGTAGACGGCTTCGACAGCGTGACCCATGCCTCCGAGCGACTGGTGGCGGATGTGCAGGTGACGCAGGAGACGGAGAGCTTCAAGGTGACGCATCGTCTGTGCGCCTGGGAGAAGCCGCTGAAGAGGGTGCGAATTGCCACCGCCCTGCGCGACGTGGCGACCCAGACGGAGAAGGCGGCGCCGGAGATCGCTCTCGCCGAGCTGGGCTTGGAGACGTGGACCGGCACGCAGGAGTTCGACGCCACCGAGGGGGGGATGAAGGTCCTGCTGGTGACGGTCTTCTCCGACGCGGGGGTGGATCGCTACGAGTTGCCGCTTTTCCCCTTCGGCGATGTCACCGGTTCGTACCGGCGACCCCAGCCGCTCCGGGAGGTCGCCCTGCCCCGGCCGGATAACCTGCCGCAGCTCTGGACCGCCGCGAAAGCCAAGCCGGCGGGTCTGCTGCAGGTGGGAGACGCGCTCTTCGCCGAGCATTGGGGCCTGGCCGAGGCCGCCGGGGCGCTGGGGCTAGAGCACACCGTCTCCCACTACACCCCCGCCGCCAGTTGGCGCGACGCCAGCCTGCACCCCTTCCCCATCTCCTGGGCGGAGCTGTTCCGCTATGACCTGGTGGTCCTGGCCGACGGCGACGCCCAGGCCCTACGCCGCTATGGTTGCGAGATGCTCAAGGACTACGTGGCCCAGGGCGGCGGCGTGCTCTTCCTGGGCGGACACAACAGCCTGGGCAAGGCCTCCCTGAAGGGCACCGCGCTGGCGGAACTGCTGCCGGTGCAGACTCGGGGGCGGTGGGACCTGCGGCCTGCTCCGGCAGGTCCGGCGCAGGCCGGCGCGGAAGCGCTACCGGCACTGGCCGCCGCATGGCCCCAAGCAGCGCGAGTGGACTGGCTCCAGGAGGCCGTCGCCAAGCCCGGCGCGACGGTGCACCTGGCGTGGGGCGACCGGCCGCTGCTGGTGACGGGCACACATGGCAAGGGCCGCGTGGCAGTGTTCACGGGGACGGTCTATGTGAACCAGGAAGTCGCGGGCCCCGACGCGCCGCCGCTATTCTGCGCCGCGCCAGGCTACGCGGCCTTCCTGCAAGGAGTCTTACAGTGGCTGCAGGGGAAGGGATGATCTGGGGCAGCCTACAACCAGACGCCAATCCCGCTCCACAATTCCTCCACGTACACGTAGGGGTGATAGCATGATCGCAACGTTACCCTTCCCTCGAGAGGTAGCTAGGCCCAGCAAGACACTAGACAGGTCCCTTACTGCTTTAGTTGTTCTTGACTAAACACTGACCTCGCCCTATAGTTATCATGCCGCGGCTGATCTGCCCGTGTCTGTCTTGGTGCTGTCGGACTGAAGCCGCCACCGCTCACGTTGCACTCGCTCGATTCCAGGGGGGACACCGATGAATACACCTAGGATCCTCGTCATCGATGACGAACGAGGACCCCGCGAAGCGTTACGGATGATCCTCAAGGACCAGTACGAGATCGCCCTCGCCTCCACGCCGGAGGAGGGCCTCCGCCTGGTAGGGGACTTCCAGCCGGATGTAGTCTTCCTCGACATCAAGATGCCCCGGATGGACGGCACGGAGGTGCTCCGGCTCATCAAGGAGCAGGATGAGCAGATCGAGGTGGCGATGATCACCGCCTACGCGGCGGTGGAGAGCGCCCAGCTAGCGGTGCGTCTAGGGGCCATTGACTACTTGGCTAAGCCCTTCGCCATGAGTGATGTTCTCCGCGTGGCCGAGCGGGCCGTTTCCCGCCGGCAGGATCGTGCGAACCGCGAGGTCTACCTCCAACAACTGCAAAACGCCACCCACGACCTGACCGAGCAGATCACCGAGTTGCGCCACAAGTCCGACTTCTCCAACCTCTCCAGCATCTTCGACGGCCTGGCGTCGGCCCAGCACTCGGTGGAAGCGCAGATGGACGGCATGGCCCGCCTACGTGCCATTGGCGAAATTGCCGCGGAGGTCGCCCACGACGTAGACAACTTCCTCTCGGCGATCCTGCTGCGCATCGAGATGCTCCAGGGCAACCTGCGCGACGCGGAGTCGCTGGACCAGACCACCGTCACCAGCGCGCTGCAGGCCATCGCCCAGGCCACCACCGACAGTGCTCACGCCATCGCCCGCATCTCGCTGATGTCGGCCGACCCGTACGAGCCCAGCGGAAAGGTGGACCTGGCCCAAGCCCTGCGGGACGCGGCCGAGCTGAGCGCGGGGCAAGCCTCGCGCGGCCGCGAGGCGCACCTGATCTGGGAGATCGAGGAGCTTCCTCCCATAGCGGGCAGCCCTGAGGGCCTGCGCACCGCCCTGATGAACGTCATCCTCAACGCCCGCCAGGCGCTGGCCGACGAGCGGGGCGAGATCCGCCTGCACCTGCACAGCGAGGACGGGCAGGCGGTTATCGAGATCACGGACACGGGAGTGGGGATCGAGCCGGAGGTCATGGAGCGGATCACCGACCCCCTCTTCACCACCAAAGGCTCCGACGGGACCGGCCTGGGGCTGAGCATCGCGCGCAAGGTCATCAGCCGGCACGGCGGCACGCTGGCCTTCGCCAGCGCGCCCGAGGAAGGCACCAAGGTCACGATCAAGCTGCCGGTGGAAGGACAGCCGGCGGCCCTGGGCATGGCGGCCAGCGCAGTACCGGACGTGCTGGTGGTAGACGACGACGAGCGGCTCCTGGACCTGGTCGCCAACTACCTGCGGGCGGCGGGCCTGGAGGTGCAGACGGCGGAGACGGGGATGGGCGGCTGGCGACAATTCGAGCAGTACCTGAAAGAGAGCCACCGGGCGCCGCAGGTGGTGGTCACGGATGGTCGCCTGCCCGACCTGCCGGGCTCGGAGCTGGCCCGCCGCGTCAAGGAGGCGGCGCCGGACACCAAGGTGTTGCTGCTCAGCGCCTACGTGAGCCCTGAGGCGGATCCCGTCGACAACCCGCACCTGGACGCTGCCATGCGCAAGCCCTTCGCCTTGCCCGACCTACTCAACCAGGTGTCCGGGTTGGCGGGGATGACGGTGACGTAGGCGGCCGGTGTGAAGCCCGACGGCTTCGCGGGCTCCGTGCCCCCTACTGCCACCCCTTCCACCCCGGGGTGGCGACCCAGGCGAGGGTGGCGGCGAGGATCTGCGGCCACTGCTCGGTCTGACAGAAGAGGCTCTCACCGGCTGGCGGCTTGCCCAGGGGCGCCGCGAGAACAGCCACGACCCAGCCTTCCCCGTACTTGCCGAAGACCACCGCGGGGCGCTGGCCGGCCGACCAGGCCACCGTCGCTCCGGGCTTGGGGGTCGACTCGTGCAACCACAGGACCTGCGGCTGCCAGGCCGGCAGAAACAGCAGGCACTCGGGCACACCCGTCTCCACGCCGGTTAGTCGCTTCTCCTCGGCCGGGCGCAGGTCCCACCGCGTGCCAAAGCTGACGGGCATGACCTCCTCCAGCCACGATCCTTTCGCTCGGCCCTTGCCGTAGGAGTCGTACCCGCCCAGCATGACCAGCCCACCCCCACACTGGACGTAGTCGCGCAGCATCCGCCGCCCGGTGGCCTGCAAACGCCGACCGTCCCCGTCCGTCATCAGCACCGCGTCGTACTTGAACAGCCCCTGGTAATCGGCCGGGAAGTACGTGCCGACCTCCAGTTCGTGGTGCCAGACGTGGGTCCACGTCTTGACGTCGCAGGCCGCCGGGGCCAGGGCCTTGACCGCCGCCTCAGTCTGCCACAGCTCCTCCCAGGGCGCGCCGCGCAGCTCCAAGATCTCCAGCGTCGGGTTACGCAGCGCCCGCCAGACTGCCTGCGAGTCGGCCGGCACTGCCAGCGGATACTGCTTGACCACACGGTCGTACAGTTCTTGCTCGGTGAAGTCCCCGACCTTCACCACCTCCAGCCGGTCAACCACAATGTCCCCGCCGCCCAGGTAGTACCCGCGATACTGCACCCGGCCCTGCTCCAGGCGCTCGAAGTCGTAGGTGAAGTCCTGCCACTGGTTGGGCTGGGCGAAGTCGGTGCCCTTCAGCGTGACCACGTGCATGATGTAGGGCAACTCGCCGGGTTGGGTGAGGTCGAGTTTTATCAGCGGCGCGTTCCTGGTGTTGTCGGGAGTGCGCAGACGCCAGGTGGCGCGGTAGCGGCCGGGGTCGAGCGGAGGGTAAGGGGTGGCGAAGACGAACTGGTTGGCCGGGTGGACGCCCTGGTCGCATTCCACCGCCACGCCCCCGGAGGCCGTCGGGTCCACCACGCGCTTGGCTATGCCATAGGAGGCGTCCTGGTTCTCCGCTTCGAAGATCTGGGCGCGGACCGCGGGCAGCAGCATCAGCAGTGCCGCCGCGACGGCCAGAAGGGTTTCGGATCGGCGGGGGTGGATGGTGGGGCTGGGAGCGCGCGTACTCATAGTATTGATAGATTCGCCGGAGACGAAGGAAAGCCCTCTTCCCCCCAGGGAGGAGTAAGGGCACCGGGAGCGGAATATCACCGGGTCCCATGAACGAATCCTGGTGAAGGTGGTTACTCATGAGATCAGCGTTGATGGTCTGGGGCGGCTGGGAAGGCCATGAGCCCCGGCAGTGTGTGGAAGTCTTTGAACCGTTCCTGCGCGAACAGGGCTTCGATGTACGGGTGGAGAACAGCCTGGACGTTTACTTGGAGGAAGAATACATGCAGGCCCTGAGCCTGGTGGTACCGGCGTGGACCATGGGGCAAATCGCCGGCGAGCAGGAGCAGGGGCTGCTGGCGGCCGTGCGCTCCGGAGTGGGCCTGGCCGGCTGGCACGGGGGGATGGGCGACTCCTTCCGCAACAACACGGAGTACCAGTTTATGGTCGGCGGCCAATGGGTCGCACACCCGGGCGGGATTATCGATTACACGGTCAACATCATCGACCACGAAGACCCGATCACCGCGGGCCTGGCCGATTTCGCCATGCGCTCGGAACAGTACTACCTGCATGTAGACCCCGGTAACGAGGTGCTGGCGACGACCACTTTCAGTGGCGAGCACTGCGCCTGGATCGAGGGCTGCGCCATGCCGGTGGTGTGGAAGCGGCGTTACGGGAAGGGGCGAGTGTTCTATTCCTCGCTCGGCCATGTGGCGGCGGACTTCCAGGTGGCCGAGGCCCGGGAGATCGTAGAGCGGGGGATGTTGTGGGCGGCGAGATAGGGGTACGCCGAAGAGATCGCCACCATGTTGTTACGTGACAACCCCCTGGAGAGTTCTGGCCTGGTTGAGCGTCGGGAAGCGTTCCGACGAGCAACGCAAGGCGCACCGATACCTTATTAGGAAGAGATGATTACGCAAATGAGTGTTAGCAAAGAGACGCTGGTTATTCTTCGCACGGTCCGCACCTCCGATGTGGTGGATGCGCTGGACTCAATGGGATACCAGCAGCAGTATGAAATGGATGTGGAGATGCGGCCGATGTTTTTCGGTATTCGCTTTGCGGGCATCGCGCATACCGCCGAATATGACCTTACCGACAGACCGTTGCAGCCGATGTCGTATGAGGAGTTCGACGAACGGCAGTATAAAGCCGGGTCGGATGGTCTCTGGCATGAAGCGGGGGTCTGGGGCGCACCAGATGAAGTGCTGGTGATCGATGCGAAGCGCACCGCAGCGGGCATCCTAGGGTCAAGCAACACGCTGGGCGGCGTGTTGAATGGCGTGGTCGGCTACGTGATCGACGGCACCTGCCGGGACTCCTACGAGTGCATTATCCAGAAGATGCCGGTCTTTTCCACCGTATGCTCGCCTGCCCACCCCATGGGGCGCATTCAAGCGGTTTCCGATAACCAGCGCATCGTCTGCGCCGGAGTGGTCGTGAATCCAGGCGATGTTATTGTCGCCGACGATGACGGCGTGATGGTGGTGCCGCAAGAGCTTGCCGATGAAGTGGCCAGCCGCGCAAAGCGTGTTCAGGACAAGGACCGCCCGGTGCGACGGCAGATGTACGAGAAGCTCGGCCTGCCGTTGGATGAGACCGTCGCAGTCGATGAAACGGTTGCGTGATTGACGAGGAGGCAGCGCCATGAAGACTATGGCCTATTCCGGCAATATCGATGTAGTGGTGGCAAACCTGGAGCCAGGCGAGCCGTTGCTTGAATCGATCCGCGAGATCATCAAGAAACACGGAATCCGAAACGGCGTGCTGGTATCCGGGGTGGCGACGTTGAAGCGCTCCCACATGCACTTCATCGAAGGCACCGATTACCCACCGGACAACACCTTCTATGTAGTCGAGAAGCCGTTAGAAGTCGCATCCATCAGCGGGATTATCGCCGAGGGCCAGCCGCACCTGCACATGGTGATCGGTCACCGAGATGAAAAGGCGTGGGCCGGGCATGTGGAGGATGACTGCATTGTCGCCTATCTGGCGGAGCTGTGCATTCTGAAATTCAACGGGTTGGAGATGGCCCGGCACTGGGATGAAGAACGGCAGTTGGGATCCCTGGGGCCGAAGTAAGTAGATGGTATAGGCCTGCGGGTACCCGATGTAACCTGCTCCGGAGTCAGAGCACCTGGAATAATCTGGCAATAATACGCTTGACTCACCAAGTAGCACGACCAGCAGTAGAGCGTTCTCTGGGGAGGGGTGGGTATTCCATGCCTCGCTCGGCCAAGTGGCGGCGGACTTCCAGGTGCCCAAGGCCCGGGAGATCGTGCAGCGGAGGACGCTGGTGGGCGGCGAGATGAGAGCAGACCGGTAGGGGCGGAGGTGGCGCCCTGCAAGCCGCCACCCCCGCCCCACGCGAGCAGTCAGACCCCGTTGGCCTACTTGACCACCGGCAGGGCAAAGGAGAAGGTACTCCCCTCCCCGAGCTGCGACTCCACCGTCATTTCCCCGCCGTAGGCCTCCACGGTCTTGCGGGCCATGTACAAGCCCATTCCCAGGCCGGGGACCTGGCCGGTCGCGTGGTCTTCCACCTGGACGAAGCCGCTGAAGATGCGGTCGCAGTACTCGTGAGGGATGCCGCGCCCAGGACGGCGCACTGATGCTCGCCGCCTCCGGCGACGAGAGGCGTCCCCTGGCGCAGGCCGCAGGCCTGTGTAGCTGCCGCGGACAGGCTCCCCACCTGCTTTCCAGGGGGCCACCAGCCGCGGCAGCTTGCCCTCCGGAATCCCGGCCGTCCCCAACAGCTCCTCGCTTCAGGCGAGCCGCTCCAGGTCGAGCAGCCCGGTGAGCGAGGGGTTGGGCCAGTCCAGGTAGGGCTGGCCGCAGTCGAAGTAGCGCCGGGCCCCACCCTGTACCCCGACGGGGTAGCGGGAGCGGGCGCCCGTCGGGTCGAGGGTACTAGGTTTCCAGCAGGAGCGTCTTGATCTCCCAGGGCCGCCACTGGAGACGCGCCGGATCGACTTGCCGCACCGGCTCCTCCATGAGGTTGGTCTCCCAGGCGGCCTTGATGGTGAAGTCAGCCTTCAGGCGCCCACGGGACTTGCGGCCGGCGGTCTCGAAGGTGCGCAGCAGGAACCCCGGCCGGCGCTCGGCCTGCTTGAAGCAACTGAAGGCTACACTCGGAGCCTCGACTGTCAGGTAGGTGTGGGCCGCCGGGGCGGCCGGGTCGACCGTCTGCGCGTTGATCAGGGGCGGCGCATTGAGGGCGGGCCCCAAGCGGTACGCGCCACTCCTGACGGCCTCCCCGCGGAAGGGCAGCAGGGAGAAGCGGAACTCGTGGCGACCGTTCTCGTGTGCGCCGGGGGGCGTGTGGAAGTTACTGCTGATGGGGGTGGGGCTGCGCAGAACGCCGATCTCGATCATCCCGCTCATCAGGCGGTGGCTAGGCATGCCCTGGTTGGCGCAGAGCATGGACCAGTCGCGGTCACCATAGGCCACCCAGGTCAGGGCCGGCCAGGCGCCCTTGCCGCCCAGGGCGGCCAGGTGCAGCGGGGCGCCCTTGAGTTCGGGGGAGTCGGCGGGGACCTCGAAGTACGGCCGACGCTCCAGCGCGGCGAAGGGGACCTCGTACAGCGCTTTCGTGTGGGCCAGGTCGAGTTGCAGCGGGAAGCCGAGCATGACCTCGGTGTTCTGGGCGCGGTAATCCATGCGGACGGTCACGTCAATGCGCTCCAGGTCGCGGTAGAAGGTGATCTCCTTCTCCCAGGCCAGGCGGCGCAGGTCGGAGAAGATGACCTGCCGCCCCTCGTGGACGGCCTTCCAGTAGGGCGGCTCCGGGTCGGCGGTGGGGTCGCCCTCCAGGAGGCCGCGCCAGGACAGCCGCACCGATACGGGACCCTCCTCGCGGCCAATAAACTCCCGATCACCGTCGGCTTCGGTGAGCATGGCGCCCAGGATGCGCTCATCCCACATGGTGCCATCCTCGCGGCGGAAGCGAACCTGCGGGAAGGGGCCGTCGGCCAGAGTGCGGTCCCAGCCGGTGTGGTGCAAGGTCAGGCCCTCGTCACGAGCGGTGACGCGATAGGGGCCGACCTCGCAGGGACGGCCGGCGGCCTGGGCGGCGGCAATCCGCTTCGGCTTCGCCACGCGCGCCTTGACGGTGCGCCACTGCGTCGTCCCCAGCGGGGCCAGGTCGGCGAGGACCAGGGTCTGATCGCCCCGCCGCTCGGCCGGAAATGCCTGGCCAGTGCTATCGGCGAGGGTGGTCCCCGCCGGGAGATCGAGCAGCAGCGGCTCGCGACGCTCGTAGGGTAGCGGGTTGAAGGCCACTGCGCCCTGCACGCCACGGGCCGCCTCCGGGGCCAGGGCCCGCAGAGCGCGAGCGCCGACTCCCCGCGCCTGACGCGAGACCTGGCGGCAGTAGCCCATGACCAAGCGGTTGACGCTGTCCACATGGCAGCCGCATAGCGAGTCGTGAAACTGCACGTACGACAGCCGACGCCACATCTCTACCAGGCGTTCGCGCGGGTAGGCGGCTCCGCCCAGCGCGGCGCAGGCCGCCGCCGTCTCTACCGCCAATGTCGCCCACTCTGCCGCGCGGTAGGCCTGCTTGAGCCTGATGCGCGTGATGTGCGTGCCGGCCTGACTGGGGTTAAACTCGCCCTTGACCACCGTCGGGTTGGGGTTGGCGGCGAACAGCGCCTCCAGCGCCTCCCGGGCCAGAGCGAAGCGCATCTCCACGCGGGCCGGGAGCGGGTAGTCCAGCACCATGCGCACGATGCTGTCCTCGACCAAGTCCTCCTCAGAACCGTACCGACACATGACTACAGGCAGCTTCACCTGCAGCGCCTCCTGCAGACTGGCCTGCGGATGCTCCTCCCGCGAGTAGACAACCGGAAGGTTGCAGATGTGGGTGCCCTCGGTGATGTTGGCCGGACCGCTGGCGTAGCGAATTCGGCTACCGTCGGGGCCCTCCCAGAGGATGCCCCGCATGGCCAGATCATTGTCGAGGCCGACAGCGCGGCCATCGCGGAAACTGGTGTAGCCGAAGCCCCCGAAGATCTGGGGAAGCTGCGCCGTCAGGCCGAAGGCATCCTCCATGTTGCCGACCAGGGGCCGCACCCCCAGCGTCTCCTCGAACCACAGCCGACCCAGGAAGATATTGCGCACTAGCGCCTCGCCGAGCACCAAGTTGGTGTCGGGAATGGCCTCCTCCCCGCCGGTGACGTCCAGCCGGCCCTGCTTGAGGTAGCGCTTCATCTCCGCCAGGCGCTGGGGATTGTTCTCCAGGTACTCACGCACCAGGACAGCTTGGTCAAACTCAAAGCGGAACTCGGGGTAACGCTTCAGCGCGCGCAGGGCCGCGTCGTACTGGCCCTGGCGGATACGAACCTGCTCCTCCGGCGAACGCCGCCAGACAACGTCGCAATGGTAGGAGGGGATGACGAGAACCTGTTGCTTGTTGGGCATGGTAAGCCTCCGGGGTCGCTTGGAGTGGGACGAGAAGGGGATTCGCTGGGGGAAGGGAAGGGTCCTCCTCCGTAGGCGGGGAGGCCCCCTCACTACACACCACCGGTGCGCAAGCAAGAGAGGGGGTAGGCCGGCCGTCACGGAGCGCAACAACACGCGCAAGAACGGCACTACTGCTTCACCAGCATTCCGGGCGGTTTGTCCCACAGTTAAGAGCAGAGCTCTAGTTACCAGGAGGTATCCTGTGCAGGCTAGCCGAAATAGACTTGGGCAGACGGTGGGGCGCTGATCGTCGATCCTTAGTCGTGGTGACCGCGCGGTAACACGGCGGCCACTCTAGCCGAGTATGCCCTGGAGGTCGATGAATGAACGTGCCTGATACGAGGCTTCTTAGCTTGGCCGGTCTGGGAATCGCGCCGGCAGCGGCGGCAGGGCGCGCGACAGGAAGCCGACGCCGGCCCTGCTTCTCTCGGGCCCAAAGCAAGCGATCCCGAGTCGATTCCTCTCCCCGCGGAAAACCGTCATTGCGCTGGAGGCCATTCTGCATGCACAGCTTCCGTCCCCTGCTCCTGCCTCTAGTCCTGCTGGCTCTCGCCGGGCCCTGCCTGGCCGCGCTGTCTTCCGGGGAGGCGACGGCCCCGGATGGGCACAAGCTGCCCGTGATCGAGAGCGACCTGTATCGCCTCACCTTTGACCCGGCCCAGGGAGGGCGGTGCACATCTTTCCTTGTCAAGGCGACCAACCGTGAGTGGATCTACGATGGTACCTGGGCGGGGCTCTTCCTGGACCACTTCGCCCATCAGGCTTGGCCGGGGGAGCTCCTATCCGCCACGTACGAGTATGCGATTGAGCGCGAGGGAGACCAGGCCCTCTCCATACGCCTGTGGACCGTTCCCAACGGGGCGGACCCGCTCACGCGAGGGCTGAAGGTGGAGAAGATCATCACCCTGCGCGAGGGGCGGCGGGAAGTGGAGGTCACCAACTCCTTCGCCAATCCCACGGCCGAGGGCAAGAACGTCGCCATGTGGATTCAGCAATGCTTCGCCTACGGCGGGCAGCGGCTGTTTGATCAGTACTACCGCCCCGGTGTGGCCGGCATCAGTCTGGACGGCAAGGACGACACCGGCATGAACAAGCAGCCCAAGACCTTTGACGACTATGCTCAGGACTGGGTCAAGCAACCCACTGCCGGCTGGAGCGCGGGCCGCGACCGCAAGAATGACGAGGGCGCGGTCTTCCTGATGGACTACAACTACCTGGACATCCTCTACAACTGCGCGAGCTCGTATACGACTGAGTGGTTCATGGACAAGGTCCCCGTGCCGCCGGGCAAGGCGTGGAGCACCCAGTATTGGGTGGTGCCGGTCAACGGCTTCCGCGGGTTCACCCATGCCTCCCAGCGGCTGACCACGAACCTGGAAGTCACGCCGTCCGGCCAGGACGTTGCGCTCAACCACCAGCTCTGCGGCACGGCGGAGGCTTTGGGCGACGTGACCATCAAGACCACTGTCTACGGCGTGCGCAGCAAACAGGAGGCGGCCCTGGCGCCGGTCACGGCCCCGGGCGTGGGCCTGACGCCAGTGGACATGCCCCAGAGCTGGGACAAGCCCCAGGCCGAGCCGCTGGTCTTCCGGGTGGAGATCGCGGGCAACGGCTGGACCGAGAAGTACGAGTATCTTCATGAGGGCGCCTACGCCAGCGCCGGTATCCAGGGCGCGCCCAGCACCCCCGAGTATCCCCTCCCTCGGCCCAAGAAGATCAAGACTTTCCTCAAGCCCGACACCTGGACCCGGCCCGACAACGAGCACCTGCGCGTGCTGCTGCTCTACGGCATGTGGACGCAGCACTACCGGGTGGAGTGGGCCATCCGCGACCTGGACCCGGACGCGGAGATCACCCGCTGCGACGGCTGGGGCTTCTTCCCGCCCACCTATGACAAGCTGCTGTCCTACGACCTGCTGGTGCTGTCCGACATGCCGGCGGGTCCGGATTACGCCAACGAGATGGTAGCTGACTTCGCCCGGCATGGCGGTGGGGTCCTGACTCTCGGCGGGATGCTCACCTATGGCGCCGGGCAGTGGCGGGACACGGCGCTGGAAGGCATCTTACCCGTCAACCTGGTGAGCAACTTCGACATGAAACAGGAGAAGGCGGGGGTCGCCCCCGCCGCGACCAAAGACTCGGCATGGGCGACTCTCGCCTGGCCTGCCTCGGCGCGCTTCTACTGGATGAACGTCGCCGAGCCCCAGCCCGACGCCAAAGTAGTCCAGCAGGCGGGCAGCTACCCGCTCCTGGTGCTGGGCCAGTGTGGCGAGGGCCGAGTGGCAACGGTGCTGGGAACCTGCCACGGCGAGACGACGCGAGATACGGTCGCTGCCTGGCGGACTCCGGCCTGGATTCAGATGCTCAAGCAAACCCTAGAATGGCTGCAGGAGGGTCAGTAACCATGAAATCCATCGCACGTGTATCCCTGCTGATTCTGTTCGTGCTCAACCTGACCGCCTCGCTCGTCCTGGCGGCCGAGCCCCGGCTGGAAATCATCTCCCTGAAGCCCTCCAAGATCGTCTACGACGATGGCGAGGCCGGCCGAGCGAAGGTATGGATCGTGAACCCCCTGGACCAGCCGCAAGAGGTCTCCCTCCGCAGTACGCTCTTCTGGGACCTGGACGACTCCAAGCCGCTGGCACCGGTGACCGTCACCGTTCCGGCCCAGGGGGAAGCGAAGGTCGAGGTCTCCTGGGGCCAGCCGGTGTCCAAGTGGGGCCATGAGGTCCGGGTGGAGGCGCTGGTGAACGGCCAGGTGATGGACACCGGGCGGCAGTTCTTCGGCGTCAACAGCGACTGGATCGACCTGGTGATTGTGGCCAATCTCTGGGACTGGGCGCAGGGCGACGAGTGGCCTTTCATCACCTACACCAACTTGTCGCACTGGTTCGCCTGGGCGCCGGGCGACTTCACCGAGAACGCACCCGCCTACGATGAGTGGTACTCCGGCCAAACCGGGTACCACATGTTCAAGCAGGAGATCCAGGAGAGCATCAAGGCTTGCCAAGCGGTCGGCGTGCATTGCACCTTCTACAACAACTCATTCAGCAACGGCGCGGCGGGGGTGGAGTGGGCGCGCAAGCATCCCGAGTGGGTCTCCCGCAACCGCAACGGCATGCCGACTATCCACGGCTCGGCGCTTAGCCTAGCCAAGGCGCCCAACGACCCCGCCACCGGCGCGCAGGGCCAGGTGATGCTGGACTCCTACGACCCGGAGATGGTCAAGTGGGGCGCACAAAACACCCTCGACTCGATCGAAATGTTCGGCTGGGACGGGCTGTTCTGGGACTGCGGCGGGCCCTGCTTGTTCCCGGGCTACTCCTACGACGGGCAGCCAGCCCCGCACGGGAAGGACCCCAATGAGATCTCGGCGCGCAACTACAAGCTGTTCACCGATACGGTACGCAAGCAGTACCCGCACTTCGCCATCTGGATCAACGGCGACGTGAGCTTCTATAAGCTGCCCTTCTGGAGCAGCTTCGGCAACGGCGGCGGCGAGGCGACGATGAATAGCGCCTTCAGCACGCCCAACACGTCCATGCTGTGCGAGTTCCGCGGGCATGAGGATCCGGGCACGGAGTTCAACAACTGGCGGCGCTGCTACGACCGCTATGCCGAGCAGCGCGACACCATCACGCAGACGCTGGGCTCACCGGTGACGGCCGGTTACACTTGGGGGCACGACGGCTCCGGCGATAAGGGGCCCAAGGTCGAGGCCTCCCGCAACTACTGGGTGGCCGGCAACCATCTGAGCGCCCTATACCTGGCCACCCAGATGCACACCACCAGCAACCCCAATTTCTCGCTATACGCCGGCACCCAATTCATGTGCCGCTACTCGGGGCTGCTGTGGGGGCGGGACGTGAAGGTCATTCCGGACCCACAGAACCTGTTCGCGGTGCAGACCTCCCGGCCGGTGTGGTGGGAGAAGGGCGTCTATCGGCGGCCCCGGGCGGGCGGCGAGGACGTGATCATGCATCTGGTCAACGTGCCGGAGACGGAGACAGTGGACATCTACCGCGTCCCCGACCCGCCGGCCGCGACCGCCACGGTGACCCTGACCCTCCCCGCCGGCAAGCGACTGAAGTCGGTCGACGCCATGCAGATGCGCAGCTACCAGGCCGATACCGGCGGCGCCCCGGTGAAGTACGAGAACCAGGGCGACAAGTGGATCCACACCACCGGCTCCGTCTGCCGCACCGGCCCTAGCCAGGTGCGGCTGGAGGCGAAGAACGAGAACGGAAAAGTGACCGTGGAGGTCCCGGCGTTCCTGTTCCATTCCATGCTGGTGTTCCGGTTGGAGGGATGAAAATGAGACACTCTCCTCGTAGGGGCGGCTGCCACGAGACGATAGTCGGCGGCGTGCGCGGGCGGATGTTGGCCCGCAGACGGCCCAACATCCGCCCCTACGTGTGGGCAGCGGCGGCCCTGCTGCTCTGCACTGTCGCCTGCGCTCAGGAGACGGTTCTCTACCAGGCCAACTGGGGCCAGGGCGACCAGGGCCTGGACGGCTGGACGGTGACGAAGGTGGTCCGGGCCGGTCTGGACGCCCAGGGCGTGCCCACGCTGGTCTCTGGGCCCGGCACGGCGACTAGCCCCCGACTCCCGGTAGCGGGCGATCACCGGATTCACTTCCGCTTCCGCTTCTCCCGAGCAGCAGGAGCCCCGCTGTACGCCTCTGTCCGCCAGTTCCAGCAGGGCACGCAGCTTCCCGGCTCCTTCCAGCTCTGGGTGCAGCAACCCGCCATCGCCGATCTCACGCCGACCGAGCTGGGCTTCACCTCGCGTCCCGACGCCGACGCCTTCGACCTGATCTTCTCCGGCGTGGAGGCTACCTTTACCGGTCTACAGGTAGTGGACCTAGGGCCACGGCCGGAGATCAAGCCGGATGGCAAGGAACTCATCCCTAACGGCGGCTGGGAGGAAAGCGCGCCGCGGACGGCAATTGGGTCGGAAAGCTCCTACTTCCAGGGCCCCGGCTGGATGGGTTGGTTAGCGGACGCGAGCAAGACCGTCACCAGCGTCCCCGACCGGGTCCACTCCGGCAAACAGGCCTTGATGGTTCTGACCGGCAGCGGCGCCGCCGCGAGCGCCGGCTTCCGTTACCTGCCCGCGATCCCCGTCGTCCCCGACGCCCTGTACGACTTCTCCGCCTGGGTCAAGGGCGAGGGCACGATCTCGCTCTACTACCTGGTGGGCGGAGAATGGGGCGACTCCTACGCCACGAGCAATGGCGAGGTCATGGTCTCGCCTGAGGAGTGGCGACAGATTCACTACGTCTTTGCCGCCGACCACCCCACGCACAAAGCGATCACCATGGGGGCGTTCGTTAAAGGGCGCGTTTTCATCGACGATCTCTCGCTGAAGCAGATCACCTCGACGCAGGCCGAGGAGTTCCGGCAGGTGATGGCCGACTATCCCCCCGCGCCGCCGGCCGTAGCCCAGACCGTCCCGGAGGGTGAGACGCGCCCGGCCGAACCGGTGACCCTGGAGAACACCCACCTGCGCGCCGAACTCTCGCCCGTCGGTGGCGGGCGCGTCGTGGAGTTGACCGACAAGCTGACCGATACGACGTGGCAAGGGAACCTCCTGGCACTGAACTTCCCCGACCAGCCGGTGGCGATTAGCTGGAATGTGCCTTTCCAGACGGAGGTCTCCCCCGAGGGGCAGCAGGTGACCTTCAGTCACACCGTCACCGGGGGAGCGGCAGCGCCGTTTCTGGACGGCATCAGGATTGAGCAGGTCTTCAGGCTGGGTCCAGAGGACCGCGCACTAAGCGTGACCTGGCGGCTGGCCAACATTGCCGCCGGCCCGCGCCTCCCTAATCCCGCGGTGAGCACCGTCTGCGCCGCCGAGGCCGGTGTCCGTCGCCTCGCCACCTACGGCGACAAGGGGCTCCTATCCACCGAGACCGACGCGACCTCCACCCGCAACCTCGCCGCTGGCTGGATGGCCGCCTCCACCGAGAAGTCATCCCTGGTCTGCGTCTTCGATGTGACCGCCGCCCAGGATGGCTACCTCAACCCCCAGGCGCGGTCGCTGGTCTGGAACTACCTGCGTCTGACGCTGCCGCCGGGAGGGGCGTGGGAGACCCAGGCGTGGTTGGCCTCGGTACCGTTGCCCGAGGTGGAGTACGCCGACCGCAACGTCGCGGTACAGGCTGCCCTGAGCAAGCAGGGCGACCGCTACGCTCTAGCGGTGGGGGCAGCGGCACTAGGTACGCCGCCGACGCAGTTGGCGCGGGCGCAAGTGGTGGACTACGGCGGCGGAGAGCTCGCCGAGGCCACCACCGCCAAGCCGGCCCTCTTCCCCGAGCCGGACGCGCGGTTCATCACCAAGCTGATTCTGCAATCCGGCCAGATTCCCTACACCGTGGAGCTGTTCAACGATCCCCGCGGCAGCACCCCCGGCATCCAGGGCGCCTCGGAAGTGCAGTACCGACCCACGGTGCCTGCCCGGGTGCTGCGGCTGCCGGACCTGGGGGATCTGCGCGGGCAGATTGCGCAGAGCCACACGGTGCTCTGGGCCAAGGGGATATGGTTCCAGTACTACCCGCTGGAGGCGCCGCTACAGAAGGCCGGGCTCAGCGTGGAGAGCCTGGATGGTGGGCCTGGTTTCCCGGAGGAGGCCGAGGAATTGGCCGCCTACCGAATGGTGGTGCTGAACAATCTAGGGGCGGCGCAACTGACCGCGGCGGCGCGAGCGGCCCTGTCGCAGTACGTCCGAGCCGGCGGGAGGCTGCTGGTGCTGGGCGGGTCGCTGGGGCTGGGGAATGCCCTGACCAAGGGGACGGACCTGGAGGGCATGCTCCCGGTTGAACTCAGCGGCCCCTTCGACACTGTCCCCCTGACCGGCGACGCCCAGCTCTTCCACCCGGTACGGGGCTCGGGCCTGGGTCCCCTGCCGTGGCCGCACCAACCACGGCTCTACTGGCGGCACCAGATCACCCCGCGCCCCGAGGCCACGGCGATTGCCCTGGCGGGGACGGAGCCGGTGCTGCTGGAGTGGCCCTTCGGGCGAGGGAAGGTCCTGCTCTATGCGGGTACGATCGAGGGCGAGGCGAAGCGGGGCGAGGTCGCGGTCTGGGACTGGGCGGGGTGGCCGGGATTGTGGGAGATGATGGTGGAGAAGTTGCTGTCGCCGTAGGGTGCGGCGCTTCACCCCCTGCCCCCTCTCCCTCGCTTCCCTCGGGAGAGGGGGTTCCGACGGAGGGCCGCCGCGCCCTTTTGGCCGCTGCGACAAGCGAGGCGTCCGAGGAGGCGGGGGGCGGCCACCGCAGGATCGCCCCTACGAAGCCCCGGGGGATCGCGGAACCGCGCCCATCCATTCGCGACAGGCCAGCGAACGGGCGGCTGTCGGGCGCAGACGACACCGCGACGGCCACCTCTATTCCACCAGTTTCCCGCTGAGCCCCTCCATCCCCTCGATTCCCCCACGCGCGGCTATCCGCTCCCACCAGTCGAGGTTGTCGTGCAGCAGCCCGTGCTCGCCCAGCCAGGGCAGCTGGCTCGCGTCCACGCCGGTGATCTCCAGCGGCTCGTAGGCAATCTGCTTGCCGTTCACCATCGCCGCCTTGATCGTCTGCAGGGCCGGATCCATCCACAGGAACAGCTCGCGTCCCCCTCGCAGGTAACGTACCCGCCGCGCCTCCAAGACCGTGCTGTCGGAGAGCTGCGCCTGCCGCAGGTCCGCCAGGAAGGCAGGCACGTCCGGGTAGTCGGCTGTGGTCGCTGCCTCGAAGACGAAGCCGTTCTGGACGATCTGCAACTCGTGCTGGGTAAAGTCGCGGGCGGCGCCCTGGTAGTTGTAGAAGGACAGCACGCGGTAGCCATTCTCCTGGCGGGAGCGGAGGGCTACCTCCCGGCCCAGGTTGGTGCCCAGCAGCGGGTGGAAGGCCAGCAGCATCGGGCCGTCTTTAACCACCACCCAGTCCACTTCCGCCGCTTCTCCGTCGTTACCCTCCAGCCGCCAGTCACCGATCCAGACCTCCTCCACGGGGCTGGTCAATTCCTGCATGATCAGGCACAAGCGCAGGGCGTGAACCTCCTCATGCAGGTAGCCGTTAGGATGGTAAAGGGCCAGCGCCCGGCGGTCGTCCTGGATCGCGAAGCCATTGCCGTGCTGGTAGAGCAGCCCGCCACTCTCGGCATCCTCCGGCTGGCGCTCATTGATGAGGTAACGGGCGAAGACGGTCCGCAAGTCCGCCCACTCGGTCGCCGGGGCGCGTCGGCGCCAAAGTACATGGAAGAGGTCCGTCTGTCCGCCGCCGCAGAAGGGCTTGGTGGCCGCGCCGATGGCGAAGTCCTCCTCCATGTAGGTATTGAGGTAGGTGGAGTCCGCGCCGTAGTCGGCGCTGCGCCCGGGGACGTGAGCGAGGGCGCCGCTATCCAACTGTCGGTACTCACCGACGTGGAAGGTCCCATACTCGGCCGTCCCGCGCACCCGGAAGGGGTAAGACTTAGCCAGGACCAGCTCGCCGATGTAGTCAGGGAAGTGGTGGATGGTCCCAGCGTACCCGCCGCATCCGGCCTGACAGAAGGCGAGGTCCCCGGCGCGGGCCTCGTAGCTGGTGTCAGCTTCCTCGAAGAGGGAGCGCACCGGGTTGAGGAAGACCAGGTCGCCGAAGGTGGTCCACATCAGGATGTTGGTCAGCGCCGACCAAGCGATGGAATTGTTGTGGTAAGCGCGCGAGTAGGGACCGGCCTGGAAGGACAGGTAAGGATGCCAGTGAGCGGCTACGTCAAGCCACATGCGCTCGGAGGCCTGCCGGGCCAACTCCCGCGCCTCGGAGTGGCGGGCGTTATTGGCGGTCTCGTCCAGGCCATGCAGCGTCACCCCGGCGTAGGTGGGGCTGTTGTACTCCGAGAGGAACCCGCGCCGGCCCAGCAGGTCGCGGGCGGAGTAGAGGCTATCCAGCCCGGCCTGCACTGCCCGGTCATCGTTGACCAACTCGCCGCCCACGACCATGAGGAAGCAGCCCATGGCAGGGAAGTTGTCGTTGGCGCCGACGAAGAAATTGTAGTCGTTCTGAATGAGGGTAGCCTCATGGGCGATTACGTCGAGGAGCCGCTGGGTGTTCTCCGGTGAGACCGCCTGGGGATGGCGCAGCAGCATCTCGATGAGGTTCATGGTGGAGAAGTCGTCGGAGGGCGACAGGGGAACCTGGTCCAGGATCAGATTACCGAAGGCCACGTCCTGGGCGTCCCCGGCCATCAGCGCCAGCACGGTGTTGACCCGCTCGCGCAGGTAGAAGGGCGACGGAGGCGTCTGGCGATGGCTGCTGTCGAAATCGATCTGGTCGCTGACCACGCACTGTCCGGACGAGTTGAAGAAGTCACGAGCTTTGGCGCGAACCAGACTCAGCAGGTAAGCGCCACGCTCGGCCTGTAGGGCGGGGTCCCAGGGACGGGGCGTACTGGACATGAGGGAGGCTCCTTCGCGGCGGGTGGTTGAGGCTGGGAATTCTCCTAGCGTTAGTGAACTCCCTGCTTGAGTACAGCGTCAGTAGTCTGTCACAACCTTTTTCTGGCGGCGGCAGGAGTATCTATGCCGACGTCGAATGTATTGGGGACTATCACGGAGTTGTGAGGGAGTCGCGGCGGCGCCGCGAAGCCCATCCAGGAGGACGGCCATGATACCCCACCTCGGTCCGCTGGAAATACTGCTCATCGTCCTGGTTATCCTGCTACTCTTCGGCGCCTCACGCATACCGAAGCTCATGCGCAGCCTGGGGCAAGGGGTGAAGGAGTTCAAACACGGGGTGCAGTCAGAGGGCGAAGACAAGGAAGAGGACGAAGACGCCTAGGGCGTGAGCAATCGCGCCCTTTTCGCTTAAGCGGCCGGACACTGCATCGGAGCCGTTGCCGGCCGGGAGTATGGCTGGCGTTGGCGGCGGGCGGGAAGCCCTGTGCATCAGAATGCACCAGCATCAGAATGCACCAGGCCCTACGTGGAGGCAGGCCGCAGGGCCTGTGCTACCCTCGGGAGGCGATGAGATGGGACGCACTCGCTTGGACCTAGCGGCGTTGCGCGCGAACCGTTTGCTCCGGCCGCCTGGGGGTGAACCGACCCTCGACCATCTGTTGGCCTCCGAAGGGGGACTGACCCTCTCGCGGCGCGAATTGCTCAGCCTCGCCGGGGTAGCCGTCCTCACCGTTCCTCCCCTGACCAAACGCCTGGGCGCCGGCCTACTGGGCTCCTTCCACCTGCGCCGCGAAAGCAAGCGGGCGGCCTTCTGCCTGGGCAACCGCGAGCGGTGGGTTATTGACACCAGCCGCTTCGGGGGCGCGCCCCGACTGGAGGTGACTGAGGAGGCGGACCTGGTGCGGGTGCGCCTGACCGGAGCTACCTGGCCCGGCACCGGAGTGCCGGCGGATCTGGTGGCGGAGGCGCGTAAGGCGCTGTCGGGGTGGCGGCTGCGGCTGCAACTGGCCTGGGGCAAGCTGGAGGCGGAGGCACCGCTGGAGGCGTGGTTGGCTGGAGCCGAGCCCGCTCGAGCCTCCGGGCGATTGGAGACGCATTCGGTAGCTCTGGGCGAGGGTTCCTCACTAGCGCTGGGTGGGACGGCGCAGGTGGAGTTTCGCCCGGACTGGACCTGCCGTTTGCGCGGGTCGCAGGTGGCAACGGTCTCCTTGCCCGGAGCGGAGGTAGCGGCGGACACTGTCACCCTCGGGCTGGCGGCACCGGAGGCTCCCAGCGTGCTGCGTCAGCCGGCGCGGCGGCGCGCAGTGGTAGTGCTGGAGCGGGGCAACCGCTCCTGGCCTCTAGGGGCGGCGCTGGCAGTAGGCCACGGCGATAGCCTCGCCGCAGAAGGTCACACTTTTGACAGCTTGACCATCGAGTCCGGGGAAACGGCCCGCGGGCTGGTTCGCCACGCGATGGTCGCCCAAGGCGAGGGTGAGGCCGGGGCCGGCTTCCGACCCGGCGGCGGCCTCCAGGGAACGGAGGGGCAGGACTTCTCCCTACCTCTGCGCAACCCGCGCTATGCGATCGCTTTCGACGGACCGGCGCCGGAGGCGGCGCTGGTAGCCGACTACCCGGAGAATCCGGTGTGGATGCGCTTGGATGGCTGCAGCATACGGTTGGGCCAGGACCCGGCCGATCTGGCCGGGGCGCCGTTCGAGAGCGTGGCTCGTGGCGGCCGGTTGCGCTGGACACGCTGTGAGCCGGCGCTGCTGGGCGTCGCGGTGGCCCTACCGGATGCCCTGGTGGAGGCCGTCCCCGAGGAGCCGGGCGCCCGGATGATGCTGCTGGCTGCGAACGGAGCGACCGCAGCTCCCCCTTCCCGCGTGCCAACAGCCGAACAGCCCACCGTGCGACCTGCGACGGGCACCGTCCTCACCCGACCGGGAATCGGGGTCTCGCTCAGGCTTCCGCCCCTGGTGCTGTCGATCATCCGCCATCAGGACCTGCTGGCGCTGACCTTCCGCTTCACCAACCTGCGCTTGCAGGTGCAGAGCGGCAAACCGGCGGTGCTGACCCGGATCAACGCGGCCAATCCCGCCTTCGTCAACGTGGAGTTCCCGCCGCAGCACGTCGGGGAGGAGGCGCTCTTCGAGGCGGATAGCGATTACCCGACCTCGAAGGAGTACCACCCCGCCGGCGTCCCTCCCGATCCCGATGCTGGCAAGAGCGATACCGATCCCTTCAACGGCCCACCGCTCAAGGCGCGGCTGGGCGGCCCGACCCGACTGTCCTTCCGCATACCGGACGACATCAAGCAGATCCCGTATACCTTGCGAAACCTGTTGGACTGGTCCAAGTGGGACCTGTCGGTCTCGCCGCGGGCCTTGCCGGGACCGCTGCCGCCACGCTTCAAGGTGGTCCGGGAAGGGGGCAAGGCGCGGATCCTAGCTCCGGAAGCCACCAGCAAGCTCGCCCCCAGCGGGCCCCGCACCGGACCGGCCCGGGCCATTGGGCCGGTCACCCCACCTGCCGGTCCCGTGTCCACTGCAACCTCTCCCGCTTTGCAACCCTCCGCCGGGGTGATGCTGCCCGCGGAGATCATGAACATCACCCCGCAGATGATGGCCGCCATGGCCGAGGTCAAGGCGCCTGGTCCGGACCAGACCTCCGTCGAGGCTCCCTACCGGCTCATGCTCTCCCCTAACCAGTCCGCCGGCTTCCTGCACGCCATTCAGCCGGTCAAGCGGGGCAAGCAGACTGAGTTGTGGCACACCCGCCTGGGTGTGAAGGGCGACAACGGCAACCTGTATGACCTCTCCTACGAGTACGCCTGGGATGGCAACTCCTTGCGAGTGGTCAAGTTCACTCCCGGCGAGGATCCCTTCGACGCCTTGCGCACCGTGCGGGCTATCTGGTCGCAGGACTACGCAGAGACCTGCCCGCCACACAACAACCTTCCCTTCCGTATGTCCCTGGACGGCCATGACCGCTGCGAATTGGTCATGTTGACCTCCGACTGGAAGATCAAGGACTGCCTCCAGCGCGTGGTGGAGGCGCGCCGGTTGATGCTGACCTCGCTGGGGGCGTGGCTCGACACGCGCTACGGGGCGGAGCTGCCTTTGGGGGAGGGACTGTCGGTGGAGGAGTGGCGGCACATCGCCACTATGGGCCGCGACCAGTTCGTGCGCGTTGTGTACAAGGGGTACCTCTTCCCCTTCGGCCACCGCGCCGCGCTGGTCAAGGTCACCGAGCGTAAGTTTGAGCGGCTCGGTAACCAAAACTACGCCATTCTACGCCAGCGGATGTTTATCATCGTGCGCGAGCCGCTCAAGACGTACGTCGCCTACGGCCAGGCCCACGACGGCCGGGCCATGCCCTTCCGCCGTGTGCGGGTCACCACCTTGGTTACGCCGAACCTGGGCAAGCCCGAGAACAGCCCGGTCCTGCCCAATAACTACTCCGCCCAGGGCGGCTTCTGGCCGATGGTCGGCAGCCAGCCCTTCCCCTTCCACTACGAGGCCGAGGACTGGGTCGGGCAACGCAGCGACTTCCTGGCGCCGGCTATCTTCGTGGGGGTGGAAAACGTCCCCGGCACCAAGAACAGCGTGGCCTTCGACGCGGCCAGCAGCGACCTGATCATCAAGCATTACCTGCTGCCGAAGAACGATGACCGGCGCCAGGTGGAGATGCTGGGGCAGGAGGTAGCCATGGCGGAGAGCAAGACCCCGGGCGACACCAGCCTGGAGGTCACCCGCTTCACGCTGGGCGCGGAGCGGGAGGACAGTACCAAGACCTACCCGGCGCTGGACCTGGAGGTCAACAACCAGCCGCGCTTCTACCCCACGCTGGAGCGGGCGGAGGTGCGCCTGACCGCAGTAGCCCAGGCCACCGGCGGCGCCAGCGATACCGCCATCGTCCTGCACAAGGGGTACGTGGAGGGCGGTTGGGGAGGCAATCCCGGCGAGGTCTTCGCCGCCATGGCCCCGGGCTCGGCGCTGGGCCTGAACTTCAACGCCGACCAGGCCGGCGGGCTGGCCATGCCCAACCTGGACATTAAGGGGCTCTCCCGCAGCTTCGGCCCCGTCGGTGGAGACATCGACAAGCTGGCCGGCGGCAACTTCGACCCCATGTCGTTCTTCTCGGACTTCGCGCTGCTCTTCGGGGTCATCCCGCTGGGGAAGATCATCGAGGCCGTGTTCGAGGAGATGCAGATCCCCGGCCTGGTGACGGAGATGGAGAAGAACGCCTCCGGCGTGCCCACCGCGCAGATCGTGCGCTTCGGCTGGCACCCCAAGATCAAGTCCTGGCCCGATGAGGACAAGCCCATCTTCGAGGTGGCCAAGGGCGCCAAGTTGAGCCTGGAGGCGATGCTCCGCGTCGACCTACAGGGCGGCGAACCTAAGGCCATCGTCAAGGGCAGCCTGCCGAACTTCGGGGTCAACTTGGTACCGGTGGGCAGTATCAACTACTTCATCCGCGTGACCTTCAAGAACATCAATTTCGCCGCCGAGACCGGCAAGAAGACCGATGTTAACGTGGACATGGGGGAGATCAAGTTCGGGGGCCCCCTGTCGTTCGTCAACATCCTCGCGGACCTGATCCCACTCGATGGCTTCAGCGACCCGCCCTACCTGGACGTCGACTCCTCGGGCGTCGTAGCCGGCTACTCTCTAGCCATCCCCGGAATAGGCGTGGGGGTCTTCAGCCTGCAGAACATCTCCTTCGGCGCGGAGTTGCGTCTGCCGTTCCTCGGCGCGCCGCTGAGCATGCGCTTCGCCTTCTGCGAGCGGGAAAGCCCCTTCCTGCTGTCCGTGTCCATGTTCGGCGGGGGCGGCTTCGTGGCCCTGGAGGTCAACCCCAGTGGCCTGCAACTCGTGGAGGCCTCGCTCGAGTTCGGCGGCAACTTTGCCTTCGATATCGGCGTGGCCAGCGGCGGCATCTACATCATGGCCGGCATCTACTTCAAGCTGGAGAGCTCGGAAGTGGAACTGAGCGGTTACGTCCGCATGGGCGGCTCACTCTCGGTGCTGGGGCTGATCACCATCTCCCTGGAGCTGTACCTGGGGCTGACCTACAAGAGCGCCGGAAACCAGGTCTGGGGCCAGGCCAAGGTGTCGGTGTCCATCGAGATCCTGTTCTTTAGCTTCAGCGTGAGCTTCACGGTGGAGCGGCAGTTCGCCGGCTCCTCCAGCGGCGCGGCTCTGCCGGGGCTGGAGTTGGCGGCTCTCGAGGATACCCCCGCCACTCGTCCCCGCATCCCCGCCCTGCCCAAGCCCGACGTGGGCATGCTGTACAAGCCGGTGGAGGAAGTGACCTTCGAGGACCTGGTGAAACCGATCGACTGGAAGAGGTACTGTGCGGTCTTCGCCTAGGCCCCGCGTGGCGCGGGCTTTATGGCCCGCGTCTGACTCCGCCGGGGAGGGCGGGCGGGAAGCCCGCCCCACGCGGAGAGAGAACTTAGCGACCCTCTCAGGAGGCGTGGCATGAACAAGCAAACCACCATCTGGACAGCGTTGCCTAACGGGATGGGGACCGCGGGAGGAGCACACCTGAAGATCTCCGTGCTGGTCTCCCCGCGGCTGGAAAGCACGGACGCCGCCTGGCTCAGCCTGGCCGACCCGGCCTATGCCGACTTCCTGCACTGGCCGGAGACGGTCAAGTCCATGCAGTTCACCGTCAAGTTCCAGGGACGCCCCGCGCTGACGATCTCTCCGGTGATCAAGCCCCTGGACGATTCCCTGTGGACGGCGCTCTTCAAACCCGCGACCCCCGTGGAGCCCTACAAGATCCCCGATGTCGGCAAGCTGCAGATCAACTCCTTCCCGGTGCGCAACGTGGCCATGCGCCTCAAGGAAGCCTACCAGGCTGTCGCCATCAACTCGCCCGTGGTGCTGCCCCGGGCCGACCTGAAGACGCCCACGCTGCAGCCGGCTCGCCGGTTGTTCCAGAACATGGCGCCGTCGGCCCAGCAGCGGACGGCGATCAACCGGGGTCTGGCCTCCAAGCTGCAAGGCAGCCAAGTGCGGGCGCTGCGCGTGCCAGCCTACCGGTCGCCCACCTCCGTGGCCACGCACACGGAGATGAAGTTTGTGCCGATGGCGGCGGAGGCCCCGCTGGTCGCGGGCGTATCGCAGGCCCAGGCAGACTTCGTGCAGTTCCAGGACTTCCATGCCTCCCTGGTCGGGCCTTACAAACCACTGCCAGCTGTGGCCACGCTGATCGAGTCGATCGATTTTCATCAGATCGTGGCCAACCTGCAGCAGTACCCCATGGTGATGCGCAAGCTGGGGCTGGTGCTCGAGTTGCAGGTACCCCTGGACCCGGCGCTGGTCGGGGCCCAGTGGGTGCGCGTTTCACCCGTGGGCACGCCTGCGGCGACCAAGCCGACAGTGGCGCCGCGGACCAACATTACCCTCGATAGCGAGCGCTTTGTGGCCAAGCCCAAGAACGCCGATAGCGACATCGCCGACGGGATGCTGCCCCTGAACGACACGGATAAGTTCGAGATTGGACAGGTCGACGTGGATGGCGCCGCGCTCAAGCTGGCCCAGGTCGCGCAGCAGATCACGGTCAAGCCCATATTCATGATGGTTGCGCCGGTCCGCGTCGGTACCGGTGGCGCCCCGGCTCCTACGGCTCCCGCGGCCCCCGCGTCGGAGAAGGACGAGGCGGCTCCCCTGCCTACCTTGCGCTCCGCCGGCATTTGGGTAGCGCGTGTCGACCGCGCTCCCCAGGTGGCGCTCGCGCTGCAAAGGACCGCTCTGTTCAACCAGGCGGTGCTGGACAATAAGCCGGAGGAGATCTCCCTTTACGCCGAGGACCTGGTGCGCGGCTACCGGATCGACGTATGGGACGAGACTGCCGACAAGTGGTTCTCGGTGTGTCAGCGGGTCGGTCGGTACAAGTTTGCGGCGCTGAGCCAGACCCTGGCCATGCAGGATGAAGGCTGGGTCTCCAACGCCGCGGTGGAGTCAGCGACCAAGCCCAACGAAGTCTACGTGCACGAGACGATGTTCCGCTGGGAGGGGTGGAGCCTAGTGGCGCCCCGGCCGGGTGGCGCGGTCGAGCCGCATTCGGGGGCGCAGCCCGTCACCGACAGGTTCGGGCTGGACGTCACCTTCAGCGCCAAGCCCCTCTCCCTGCCGCGCCTGCGCTTCGGGCGCGAGTACCGTCTGCGCGCACGCGTGGTCGACCTGGCCGGCAACGGTCTGGCCCTGGACGAGGCCGACGACTCGGCCGCCACCCCGCCGCACACCTACTTCCGCGCTGAACCGGTCCTCCCCCCGATCGTCATCCCGCGCACGCCGCTGGACGACAAGACCCCCGGCGAGTCCGCGGAGGTCCTAGCCATTCGCAGCCGTAACGATAGGCCGGCCAAAGACGACGACGTCATCAACAAGGTCTCCCAGCGCCACCTCCTTCCGCCACGCACCTCGCAGTTGATGGCGGAGACGCACGGCGAGTTCGACGGACCGCAGAGCATGAAGGGCGACGCGGCGACCTACCAGATGATCGTGAACAAGGACGTCAAGCCCCGGCGGTTCTACAACTTGGACCAAGTTATCCTGCCCTACCTCCCCGATCCGCTGGCCTATGGTGTGCTCGTCCGGCTCAGGATGCTGCCCTCCTCGGGCAAGCCGCCCCCGATCGCCGCGCCTCCGCCTGCCCCGGCCCCACCGTCGGCCGCAGCCACAAGAGGTCAGTCCAACCTCCGCGTGGGAGGCTTCGGAGCGGGCATCGTTAAGCTGGCGGCCCGACCCAATCTGCTGTTTATCGAGCCCCAGGATCAGATTCTCAAGATCCCCTTCGGGGAGGACTGGCCGGACCTCAAGCCGGTGCGTCTGGTGCTGTACGAACCCAAGGACCCCGCGACTAAGATGACCTACGTGAAGGCCAAGCGGGTCCTGCAGGTGCCGCTGTCTAAAGGCGAGGCGGCCGAACTGTGGATCAGCTGCTACCTGAAGCCCACCGCGCTGCCGAAGATGCAGCTGTGGCGCTGGACAGTGGAGGGGGTGGCGGCGCCAACGGTGCGCAAGGCCAACCTGGCCCCCGCCCAGGCGCTGGAGTTGCACCGCAAGCTGCATCAGCCCGCGGCCGTGCCGCAGTGGAGCGCCCAGGTGAAGCTACCCGCGCGCCTGGTGAAGGACCTGGACACGCTGGCCGTTCAGGCGCGGGACGGGCGCAACTGGCTCACCACGCCCTTCCGACGACTCAATCTCGTCCATGCCACTCAGCAGCCGCTGGGCCGACCGCACTTCCGCAGCCTAGGGGCCAGCCGGAGCATCGGCCAGACCTTTGCGGCCTTGCACGACGACGTAGCGGTCTCCGGCAAGACCACCAACAAGCTGGAGATCCTGGCCAAGTGGCAGGAGCGGATCGACCCGCTAGGCAAGCCCAAGTGGGAGACGCTCGATGGGCAGGCGCGGGTCGGCGAGATAGCGGTAGACCGCGATGACGCGGCCCTGGCCCTGGGCGGCCTCCCCCACGAGTTCCACGACACCAAGTACCGCCACGTTAAGTACCAGGCGGTGGCGACCACCCGCTACGCTGACTACTTCCTCATGCGCGGCAGGCAGGACCCTCCCCCGCCGAACCTCGTGTTCACCCGGACCTCCTTCCCTAGCGAAGGAGAGATAGACGTACTCAGTTCTGCTCGGCCGTTGGCCCCCAAGGTACTGTACGTCATCCCCGCCTTCGGCTGGGATAGCGACGACACCCCGATGAAGATCACCAGCACGCGCACTGGCGGCTGGCTACGGGTCTACCTGGAGCGCCCCTGGTATTCCTCCGGCGATGGCGAGTTGCTTGGCGTGGTCCTCGGCCCGCCACCGCCTACCGGGATCAGAATCGCGGCCCGGCCCGCCACGGCTGCCATGCAGGAGAAGCTCAAGCCCTGTGTCACTCACTGGGGCCAGGACCCCCTGTGGGTGGCTCCCCCCATGCGCGCCTGGCCGGTGGCGGCCGACTTCAAGGGTGCCGCCGCCACCGAGACCGGCCTGTCTTTGGAGGAGGTCCCCGGCGCAAAGGTCTCCGTGGTAGGTTACGACGTGGCCTACGACCAGAAGCGGCAGCTATGGTACGCTGACATCCAGGTAGACTGCGGCGAGGCCTACTACCCCTTCATCCGCCTGGCCCTGGTGCGCTACCAGCCCAAGTCGATCAGCGGCGCCCAGGGGGATGTGAAGCTCTCGCGAGTGCAGTTGGCCGACATGGCTCAACTGGCCCCCGACCGAAAGGCGACGCTGACCTTCAACGCGGGCGATCCCAAGCGGGTGGCGATCCGCGTGACCGGCCCCACCTACCAGCGTTCTGCCGCCTCGCGGGGCTCCAGCGAGATGGTGGTGACCCTGGAGGAACGGACTGGGCCGCTACTGGACGCCTCCTCCTGGAGGCCGGTACCCGACGTGGAGCTTACCCTTAACCACTCCCTTATTCGCACCGTCGGGTTTGCCTGGGCCGGCAACCTGGTCCTGCCCGCCTCACGCAAGACCAAGAACTACCGCTTGGTGCTCAAGGAATACGAGACCTTCCTGGCCGATGCGCCCCCCCCGACCGGGCTGCCCCTGTTAGCGGCACTGCCCACCACCGTCCCGGCCAAGCGCGTGGTCTATGCCAACGTAATGGAGGTCTGAGCCAGGTCCAGAGCCGGCGACGGGTATTCGCCCTAACGTAGACTAGGGGAGATGGGTTGGCGCCTGTCTCCCCTTTTCGCGTCTGCAGGCAGGAACGCACCGCGACCGTCGGGAGATCTGCCTAGTGATCGGTCCCGAGTCCAGGAGTATATGCGATGCCCCGCAGATTACTTGCCTTGGCTGCTCTTGTCGCCGTCCTCTTCCTGACCGTCCCCCTGCTTGCCGCCGTGGAGG
The DNA here is from genome assembly GCA_029821755.1 of Candidatus Zipacnadum vermilionense. Taxonomy (GTDB): domain Bacteria; phylum Armatimonadota; class Zipacnadia; order Zipacnadales; family Zipacnadaceae; genus Zipacnadum; species Zipacnadum vermilionense. The sequence goes on from JALGSV010000005.1 coordinate 54,689, forward strand.
TCTCCGAGCAGCCCGCCCCGGAGAAACTGGGCGGGGTCAAGCTTCACGTCAAGAACGAGTTCTTCACCCTTGACTTCGTCCCGATGGGCGGCTACGCCTCCTCCTTACAGACCCGCTACAGCGACCGCGATTGGCTATGGACCGGATCGGCCCTGGCAGACAGCGGGCACCTGTTCCTGGACAACTGGATGGGCGATTTGTACCCCGGAGAGCTGTGCTTCCTCAAGCGCGACTACGAGGTCCTCCAGAAGGGCCCGGACGTCGTCGAGATCAAGTTCACCTGCACCACCAAGCAGAAGTTCCTCCTGGAGAAGACGATTACCGTCCGCGCCGGTTCCCCGGCGGTACACTGTGTCCTCCGCCTCACTAACCAGGGAAACGAGACCCTCACTCGCGGCCTGTGGCCCAAGACCGACGTGGCCCTCTCCGGGATCAAGCCTCACACCTATTACTACCGCCCCTACGAGCGTGGGGTGTTGGTCAACGGCTGGAGCGAGGAGAAGAAGACCAACGTGGGCGAGGACTGGCTGCGCACCCCGACCGAGGGCTGGACTGCCGCCCTCCAGGCTGACCACAACGAGGGTCTGGTCTGGCTGATGGACTACAACTGGCTGCGCACCCTCTACGACTGCCTCTCCTGTTGGACGGTGGAATGGTTCTACGACGAGCTGCCCTTCCCGCCCGGCTACAAATGGGAGACAGCTTACGACATGATCCTTCTGAAGGGCTTCACCAACATGGCCCACGCCGCGCCGACGGTGCTGGCGGGGATGACCATGGAGGCGAAGAAGGCTTTTGACCTGGTCAACCCCGACAACCCTGACCGGCCGGACCTGGTGCAGATCACGCATACGCTCTCCCGCTCCACGCTGGGCGACTTGACCGACGTCAAACTCACCTCCCAGTTGCTCGAGGTCGACACGGCGCAAGTCCACCCGCTCAAAGACGTCACCACCGATAAGCTGACCTGGGAGCCGGTGGAGCTGGTCCAGAGCACCGAGTGCAACCCGGACATTCGCCTGCTGTGCCAGGCGCTGCTCACGGCCACCGGGCCGGACGGCCAGCCGGTCAGCGAGAACTACGAATACTACTGGCCCGGCGTGGGGGGCGAGAAGTTCAACCTGGTGGCCGGCGCCATTCAGGCCACTTACTACCGCCCGCCGCCCAAGAAGGTCAAGCAGTTTCCGAAGCCCAAGGGTCTCAAGTACGTCCTCAACTTCCCGGCCCGCGCGCTGGAGTTCCGCGGACCGGGCTACGGCAAGCTGCGCCTGATGGAGGCGGCGGCGAGGGCGGGAATCCGCGACTGGATCGGCTCCTACTTCTCCTTCACCTGGGCCGGGGGCAAGTGTACCAAGGCGCCGGTAAGCTACGAGGAGGCGTACTCCTACGACCTGTACGTGCTCAACGGCGTCAATGCCCAGAGCCTGACCGACTTCGGCCAGGAGGCGCTGCGCGACTACGTGGCGGCGGGCGGGGCGCTGCTGATGACCGGCGGGTTCTTCAGCTACGGCGCGGGCGGGTATGCCGACTCGCCCCTGGCGGAGATGCTGCCGGTCAAGTTCTCCGACCAGCTCCCCGACCTGCAGCAGCTCCAGCCCCCGGCGCCCCTCCGCGTGGGACGCGACGCCCAGGCCCTGGCGGGGGTGAAATGGGCCGCCAGTCCCCTCTGCTTCTGGCGGCACCGTCTGCGGCCCAAGCCGGAGGCCTGGGTGGAGCTGGGCGCCGGCGACCAGCCGCTGCTGATCTGTGGCACCTTCGGTAAGGGCCGCGTAGCCGTCCTGGCGTCCACCGCCTTGGGCGACCCCCAGCCCGGCCAGACGCCCTACTGGGAAGACCCGACCTGGCTTGACAACATGGCGAAGCTGATGCATTGGCTGGTGTTTGAGAAGAAGTAGTGGCGAGTGGGGGGCGGCGAGTGGGTGCAGGCGGGGACCGTGGATAACCGATGGAGCTACGGGTGAATTCTGCTATGAGGAACCTTCTGCTAACCCTAGTGGTGGCCTTGCTGACAGGTGCGGGGGCCTGGGCCGCCGATTCTTTCACCGTCTCTCCCTGGCCTGACCAGGTCCGCTACGACCCAGGCGAGACCGCTTCCTTCCAGGTAAGCGTGAAGAACGCCTCCGGGCAGGCCTTCGCCGGGAAGCTGGCCGTCCGCGTCATCTGGGAGATGGAGGACACCCAGGCCCTGGCCGAGGTACCCGTGGCGCTGGCCGACGGGGAAGCCAAGACCTTCCCCGCCCAGTGGACGAAGCTACCCGAGGTGCTCGGCTGCGAGGTCCGCGCCGATCTCCTGGACGCCGCCGGCAAGCAGGTGGCGACCGGCAGCGAGTACTTCAACGTCTGCCGCACCAAGGACACCTGCCGCGTCGGCATCCACGCGGTCACGCTGGGCCTGATCACCACCTCCGATCCGGCCTACCTGGCGACGATCCCCGGCACCATCCTGTGGTCCCGCCAGTCCTACGTCAACATCGGCGAGCACTTTCTCAGCAAGAGCTCCGTGCTGGACCTGGCCCCGGACGTGGACGAGATGATGGGCGGTGACTACTGGAACTCCGTCACCGCCATCCGTACCGCCATCGACGAGAGCCACAAGCTTGGCATGAAGAACGTGGTCTACACCACCTCCTACGCCACGCACGGCCTGGCGGACCTGGACCTGTCCATGCGTCACCCCGAGTGGCTGGCCTACAACGACTACGGCCAGCCCGACGGCGCCTCTGTCAATGTGGTGCAAGAGGACAAGCGCCGCACCCCCATCTGGCGCCAGCACGACAACCCCGGGCCCTTCAACAGCGCCAACTTCAACTGGCTCAACCCCCAGCTGCTCGACTTCCACATCGATTCGCTGATCGCCAACCACAAGCTGGTGGGGATGGACGGCGTGCGCTATGACGGACACCCGGGGACCATCTGGGCCAAGTACGACATCAACGGCAAGCCCCTGCCCACCGGGGAGGAGCGCCTCAAGGAGACGGTCCGCATCGTGCGCTACATCCGCCAGCGCCTCGACGCCGCGGACCCCAACTACATCTGGATGTTCAACGCCGGCACTGCCGTGGGGGGTAACAACCCCGTGGACCTAGATCAGGGCGTGCTGGAGCCCACCTTGCTGCCGGTGGTGGAAAACGGCGGGGCGATGTGCGATGAGGAGCAGCGCGGCGCCTACAGCGCCTACAACCGCTTCCACGCCTGGAAGAACTTCGCCGACGTGATGGTCAGCGATGTGGACCTGACCCGCGCCAACGGCGGGTACGCCTACTGCCTCTTCCCCTGGTGCTCGACGGTGCATCGCAACTCCGACGAGATCGGCTATCAGATCATGCTGGCCGCAGGCGACCATCCCTGGTTCTCCGCGCCGCACGACGAGTACAGCACCAACCCCGGCGGTTCGCACTTCCCCGTGCAACACGAGCTGTTCGCCTTCGCTACCCGCTTCTCCGCGATGCTGTGGGGACACGACATCAACCGGGTGCGCCAGGCGGATAAGGTGGTGCAAGTCACCTCCGACAAGGGGGAGATCTGGTGGAAGAACTTCGTCCACCAGCGCACTCTGGCCGACGGGCGCAAGTACCTGATCGTGCACTTGCTCAACGCCCCGCCCAATAAGGAGATTGGCGTGACCGAGCAGCCGCTGCCCGACCCGATCGCCAACGTCAAGCTCGCCTTCCAGGTGCCTGTGAAGAAGGTGTGGCTGGCTACCGCCCGCCCCGGCCCCGCCCGCACGGTCAGCCGCAAGGGCGAGAAGCTCTTCCACTACTCGCAGGCCGAGACCTACGAGGCCATGGGCCCGCTGCAGTGCGCCGCGGCGCAGGTCGAGGGCGGGACGGTAACGCTGCCGCAGTTGCGGATGTGGACGATGGTGGTAGCGGAGTTGTAGTCGTCCGCGTGAGGCGGGCTTCCCGCCCGCCCTGCGCGTGGCACAGGTGAACACGAATCCATGAGAACCATCCGCCTGCTCGCCTTGCTTCTCCTCCCCTCCCTCGCCTGGGCGGCGGACGAGCCCCCCGCTGCCCCCGCCGGGGTGACCGTCTCCGCCTCGCAGGAAGGCAACGATAGCCGCTTCGCCTTCGAGGGCGGGACCTTTCCCTACGTCCTGCGCTTATGGGAGGGCCCTATCGGCAAGTCCACCTACCGCGGCCTGGGCCTGCGCGGGCCCTGGTGGAAGGGCGGCCAGTACCAGTCCAACACCTGGTACATGAACAACTTCATGGACCTGCAGGTCAACGGCAAGCCGGTCCTGGGCGGCCCCGACCCGCAGCAGCAGTACCCCCTGCTCTTTGACCGCATGGAGGTCCTGGAGAGCGGGCCGCGGGCGCTGGTGCAGTACGTTTGGGAGCGGCAGGAGGCCACCGTGCGCCTGCGTTTCTTGATGCGGCCCGACTGCCGCGCCCTGCTGGCCGAGGCGGTCATCGAGCCCCAGGGCCCGTTGCAGTCCTTCGCCCTGACCGCCTCTTCCTTCCCCGGCGGCTACACCAGCAAGGGCGACGGCGACCGACGCATGAAGACGGCCCTGCGCGAGGAGAAGTCCACGGCGACGCTGGAGGTGGACCCGACCCAGGAGAGCTACTTCATATTCTGCGACGCTAAGCTCGATCTGGCCGACCCCATCAATCGCCGCGTCGGCGGGGAGGCCACCGGTTGTTCCGGTCTGTACCTGCTGCCGGACGGCTTCGCGAGCGGCCAGGTCACGCTCACCGGATACCCGATTGAAATGACCTTCACCGCCAAGCCCGAGGTCCGCCGCTTGCGCTTTGCCTTTGACGAACTGCAGACGCCCAACGCCGAGGCCTTCCAGACGGTACAGGAAGCGGCAGCGCAGGTGCAGGAGGCCCTGCGCACTGAGACCTTCGCGCCCTCCCTGTTGACCGGCTTTGGTTCCGAGACCGAACGGGCCACGGTCGGCAGGCTATCTCGCACCGCGAGCGTACCGCAGAAGCTGCTCCCTCCGCTACAGGAGGCCCTGGATGGCGCGATGCAGGCCGTGGCCGCGTGGAGCGGCGGCGGGGACCAGCCGATTGCCCTGGAGCAGAGCGCCCTAGACGCGCTGGGCCTCCACCAGCGCCACCTGCTGACTGCGCAACGTTACACCCGGTCCGCCCTGCGTATCTTCGAAATGCGTGGCCCGGGCTATAGCCGCTACCGCGCCGCGGAAGCGGCCAAGTCAATCACGCCCGACAGCGTCGTCGACGGCGGCTACCTTACCGTCGGCGGGCAGAGCCGCAACGTTACGCCCTTCCCCGGCACGGTGGGGGGCCTGTACCAGTACGACGCGGTGCTGATGGAGGACATTGACTGCCGAGCGCTGGCGCCCAGCCAACTGGCGCTGCTGCGGCAGTACGTGGAGGACGGCGGGGGGCTAGCGGTCTTCGGGGGGTGGTTCAGCTACGGGGCCGGCGACCTGCAGAACAGCGCACTGGCGGAGATTCTGCCGCTGCAGGTCGGCCAGGCGCCCTTCGGCCTCAAGCGGACGGCGGCGGTCCTCAAGCCGGCGAGTCACACCCTTGGCCCCAAGACCGCGCCGTGGGTGGACAACCTCGTCTGCCCCTGGTCACACGATCTCGCCGCCGCGCCCGAGGCACAGGTGTTGATCAGGCAGGGGGAGTCCCCCTGGCTGGCCGCCCGGCCAGCGGGGCAGGGCCGGGCGCTGGCCTGCGCCGGGACGCTTTTCGGCGAGGCCCCAGCGGGGAAGCTGCTCTTCTGGGAGTGGCCCGGCTGGGCCGGTTTCGAGGCCGGGATGCTCAGGTGGCTGGCTCAGAAGTAGGGGCGCCTGCTGTAGTCGGCAGGGGCGTCTTTTGCGGAGCGAAGCGAAGCAACGGACGCCCGTTCGCTGACCGAGCGCTAGCGAACGGGCAGCTGTCGGGCTGCGGTCGCGGACGACCGCTTAGCGCCCGAAAGCCGCCCCTACGGGAGTTCCAGCACCAGCGCCTCCCGCCCGTGCGTGTAGCGCAGTACGTGCCCTTGCTGCGTCTCCTCCGTCCGCACCTCGAAGCCGTTGAGCACCGCGGTCGCCGGTTCGGCGAAGCACAGCTCCCCGGCCGTCCCCGCTTTGCCCCATAGCTCCAGCCGTCGGCGATCGGGGTCCAGCGGGATGATCTCGCTAGTGGTGTAGAGCAGCCGCCGCCCGCCCAGAGTCGCCCCCAGCGCCAGGCAGCGGGCCTCATGCGGCTCCAGGTCTACCTCGACCGTCAGGTTCTCCCCCACCCGCAGCCGGAAGCTCCCTACGTTGCCGCCCTCATTGATGACGGTGAGGAAGTCGCCCTGCGGGCCCCGCTGCAGCAGCCCGTGGCACCATTCGCCCTCGCTCTGCACCGCCGGGGCGATCCCCATGGCCTCGGTGATGATCCGCCCCCACAGCACCAGGCTGGTCGGGTTGGTGAAGGCCAGGTCAGTCCCGGCGACGATCGCCCGACCGGCCCCGGCCTGCGCCTGCACGATCACCGGCCGGCCCTCGTGCTCGGCGAGGACCTTTCCTGCCGGCGCCGCAAAGCGCCAGATCCAGCCGTTCACGGCTACCTCTCCCCCATCCGGCAACGTCAGGGCGCGGGCACCATAGTCCAGGATCTCCCCGCCGGCGGGCCGCACCTGATCGCTCAGGCTCACCCCCAGCGCCTCGGCCAGGCGCAAGTCTTCCTCCCCGTCCTCGTTGCGCAGCGGCAGGCAGGGCGCAAAGAGCAGGCCGCCGCCCGCCGCCAGGTGCGCGAGGCACCAGTCAATCGCCACCGTCTCCAGTGTCCCTACGCATGGTACCACCACCCACCCCGACCCCGGCTCCCGGTTGGGGTGGGTGAGTTCCAGCATGTCGTAAGCAACGTTCAGTCGGGACAGCGTCATCCCGGCTTCCTTGTACTTGCGCCAGGCTCCCGCCTCCGGCGGGCCTGTCTGCAGCGTGACGGCCTCCACGCCGCCCATCCAGCCTTCCCCGCCCCCGGTCACGCCCGCAGCCAGGGCCGGCTCGGCGTCGAAGGCCTCGCCGCCTGGCCCGCGACCAACCTGCGTCTCTTCTAGCAGGGTCGGCCAGCCCAGGAAGTCGAGCAGTCGCTGGGCCGAGGTGTAACCCAGGGTCAGGTCGGCCACCGCGCGGGTTGCGGCGAGCTCCTGCTCCCAGGCGGCGACGAAGCGGTAGAAGCGCTGCAGCTCGTAGAATCCCGGTCGCCGGTTGCCTTGCACGTCCACACAGGTCGTGGGCCAGTAGTCCGGGCCTTCGATCACATCCGCCAGCGACACCTCCCCAGCGACCACCGGGTACACCGCCCAGCCCCGCAGGCCGCGGGCCAGGCCGACGCGCAGTAGAGGATTCCAGTTGATCCCGGAACGGTCCAGGCGCGGAATGAACCAGCCAGCGTTGACCTCCACGGCCAGCGGCGGCCCGCCCCAGGGGCTGGACTTGGTGATCTCCACCGCCTGCGTCACCGCCACTGCGCCTTCCAGGTCCAGCAGCGGCGGGGAGTAGGTATGCACCGTCGTGCAGCCCTCCACCCCACGCGCCTTCAGCACCGCCCCAAAGCCCGCGTGGTCGCCATGTCCGTAGAACCCCGCTACCGGCTCGTTGAAGCTGATCGGCACCTGGACTCCGTCCTCCCGCGCCCACTGGGCCAGGGTCGCGCCCCAGTCGGCGAGGAACCAACGCTTGAAGTTGAGCCAGTCCAGGCACCGGGCCTTCTCGCCGTCGTCGGCCGGAAAGTCCCGGGGCGGCGGCAGCTGCCATGTCTCATACCGGCACCGGTACCGGTCGCACAGGGCCCCCAGGTCGCCGTCGTAGTGTTCCTCCAGCCACTTCGGCCAGAACTCCGTCAGGATGGTGGGGTCGTACAGCGAGTTGGTCAGGCCATAGGTCCAGGCCGCGGACAACTCGTTGTCGGGCTGGTACATGATGATGGGCCCGCCGCCGCGGTTGGCGTCGTACTCCACCAGCAGAGCGTTGGCCGCCCGGTACCAGCCGCGTACGTACTGCCGATACAGCGGCTCCCCCTCCGCCGGGGCGGTCCGGCCGGTGACCCAGTGCCCATCGGCGCGTTGGCTGCGCGTCTCGGGGTGATCGCGGAAGAGCCACTCCGGGATGCCGCCGTAGCGCAACTCGCTGTTGACGAACGGCCCCGGCCGCGCCATGACACACAGTCCCGTCTCCGCCGCCAGGTCCAGGAACCGCCGCAGGCTACGCTCGGGGATCGTCGTCCCCTCCAGGTCCACCTGCCCTTCGACCGGCTCGTGGTGGTACCAGGGCATGTAGGAGGTGACGGTATTCAGCCCACAGTCCTTCATCTGCGCAAAGCGGTCGGCCCAGACGGAAGCCGGCAGCCGGAAGTAGTGCATCTCCCCGGCAAGCATGAAGAAAGGCTTGCCGTCTATCAACAATTCATCGCCAACAATTGTGGATCGGGTCATGTGAATCTCCTCGGGAAGTGCCAGTCAACTGACACTAGGTGTCAACGTACTTCCGCGGCGGGCCCTCGCGCCAGACCTCATTGGTGCAGGCGTAGGCGGCCCATTTCTCTAACAGGTCAACACGGCGGCAGCGCTCGGGCGTGTCGGCGGCGGCACGCGCTACGGCCAGTCTCTCCTGCGCCTGGTGCAGCAGGTCCAAGGGCAGCCACTGGAAGCCGCTGGACAAGCCCTGGCGCGTCTCCTGGCGGAAGCGGTCCTCGAGGAGGCGGTAGAACTCCAGCACCCCCTCCGCGGCCGGGCCGTAGACCCCCGTGGCCCAGGCCTGTTCCGCCCCCCGCAGGTCCGCCTTCGGGTTCCACAGCAGTTCGGTCAGCGCGTAGAGGTCAATCGCCCAGCGGTAGTCCTGCCCCATCACGTTCTGCGTGAAGCCCGCCCAGCCGTAGATCCCGCCTACTCCCAGGTCCCGGTACACCGGCAGGTCCTCCACCATCTTGATCCGGCTCGGAACCATCGGCATCAGCCAACCGTAGTACTCAAATACCGGCACGCGCCCCGGCGGCATCTTCGTGCACCACTCGCCCAGGCCCGTCAGGAAATCCCGGTTGCGCTGGTCGGTGACCGGGTACATGTACTGCAGCGAGATGGGGCAGTACCAGCAGTGCAGGTTGCTGGCCGGGGTGACCTTCTGCGGCGGGTCGATGATCTCGAAGTAGGCGATGGTCCCCAGCAGCTTCTCCGGGAAGCGCTGCTCCAACAAACGCGCCAGCCTATTCCAGAACTTGTGGTATCCGTCGGTGCGCGACAGGCCCTGGTAAGGGGCGTTCATCGGCACGTCGTCCGGCCAGAGCCCGACGATCTTCAACTCCGGGTTGCGCTGACAGTAGTCGAGATATCGCTCGAACACGACCTCCTGCACGGCGGGAATCCCCACGTTGGTCTGCCAGCGCCCCCGCGAGCCGCATTCATGCGCGGGCAGATACCAGTCGGGATGGTTGCGCAGGTAGGTCTCCGGTCCATAGCCCCCGAAGTCGTGGTTCTCGTCCGGCGGGCAGAAGTAGTGCAGCGAGTGGTGCGTGACCTCCAGGTCAAAGCCGCGGTCGAGCAGCGCTTCCAGGATCGGCGCCTTGTGTTTCTCCCACAGGTCGTAACGGTAGAAGTCCACGTAGAACTCGTAGTGGTTGAGCCGCCGCTTGGCCATCCAGTCGATCTGCGGCAGGTGCAGCTCGGGGTCGAGGAAGGGGAACGGCGCCTCTGGTCGCGGCTCGATGGAGGTGCGGAAGACGTTGCGCAAGGCGAAACCCGCCGTCTCCCGCCGCCGGAGCGGCGTTACCTTCAACTCCTCCACGCTCGGCACCGTCTCGATCCCCGGCTCGATGAACCGACAGCCCAGGGTTCCGAGGAAGGCATAGACGGCATACAGCGCCGCCCGCGACCGGTTGCCCCACAGATACAGGCGCTTGGCGCGCGTGCTCATGGTGAAAGAATCGAGCTCGCCCGCCTCCGGAGCACAGGTGGCGCCCAGGGCCATGAGCCGGCCGCCGGCGCCGATCAGGATCGCCGGAGCGGGTACGGTGGCTCCCTCGCGGGCCTCCTGTACCTTGAAGGCGGCGCCGGTCATCTGCTCCAAGTACCGCACTAATTCCGCCGCGGCAAACCGCACCACGCGGTCCGCGGCGGCAGGGACGACGATGGTCGCTAGGGCCTGGCCGTTGGTCGAGAGAGTGAGTGATTGGGGCATGAGGTCGTCCTCCGTCACACGCATTCGATCACTACCCGCGTTAGGGCAGTGAAAGATCTTCGATAGACGCCAGACTGCACTACACCGCAACCGCTACACTCCCGGGTCCTCCCCGAGGTAGAACACCTTTGTCCCCGGCTCCGGAAACTCCGCCACGAACTCCGCCTGCCCCTCACTCACTATCTTCCCCGCGTACAGATCCCAGACTGTCACCGGCTCCGGCAGCCGCAGCGTCCGCGGGCCCGGCTTGGACGCATGCACCCCCAGCAGACTGCGGCCCGCGTACAGCACATCGTTCTCCTCGCTGTACACATGGCAGCCCGCATACCGCGCGATTTCCCGCACCAACCCGGCCGGCATGAGTGGCGCCTCGCTGAACACCGAGGCCCAGTCGCCCTCGCCTCGCTCGCCTCCGCCGTTACCCCGCGCGCCCCGGCCTAGCTCCTTCACCGCCAGCCCGTGCTCGTGCCGCCCCTGCGCCAGCAGCAGCCAGCCCAGCATCGTCGCCTCCGGGTCGTCCACGACGAAGGCCGGGCCATACCGGCGCTCGCTGCCGTAGGAGCAGTCGGCGGGCAGGGGGGCGGTCAGCGGGTGCTGCCAGTTGTGCACGATGACCATATGCTCCCAGCGGATCGGTACGTGCTGCAGCCCGATCCCGGTCAACTCCCGCATCGACTCCACTCCGACGCCCGAGTCCCGCACGTACCCCGGCGCGTACTGCCAGGCCACCACGTTCCCGTCGCGCATGACCTTCTCCCGCAGCAGCGCCTGCTTCTCGTCGGTGATGTACCATTGGTTCAGGAAGAGGTATCCCTTGTACGCCGGGAAGTTGTCGCGTTCCAGGTCGCGGAAGGCGTGAATCTTCAGCGGCACCCCGCAGTGGGACAGGCCGTAGACCCGGGGCTTGTAGATGTGCTCGAAGTCCAGGTCTGTGAAGGGCGCCTGGTACTTGAGCGAGTCCTCGTCGATCACCACGCAGAGCGCCTCCGCCGGGTCGGGGTAGTCCGGCCAATGGACGCCCGCCTGCAGGAAGCGGTTGTACTGCTCCAACTCCGCCAGGATCGGCTCGTCCAGCAGCCAGGGACTGGCCTGCTCCATCCAGTTGCAGCCGTTGCAGGTGGTGTGGAGGGCAGCGAAGTTGCGCCGCTGCAGCGCCCAGGTCTCCTCCGGCGTATCCGCGCCGCTGTAGCGGGTGCTGCCGTGCAGGTAAGTGCGGGTGTCCTCATTAATGAAGGCCAGCTTCCCGCGAATCTGCGCGCTCTCCCCCAGCGACTGGTTGAGCAGCGGCGCACCCCACTTGCGGTAGTGGTAGTCGTAGGGCGAGGCGATAAAATCGCAGGAGGGCAGGTCGAGGATGCGCGTCCAGGTGAACTGCCCGGCGCTGCGGTGAGTGTCGATCTCCGGATCGGGCATGCCCTGGAAGGGATCCCGCCGCGCATAGGCGCCCGCGGGGCCATCCGCGCCCCAGTAGTTGGGGCTCCACCCGGCCACCTGAATGTACCCACCGTATGTCCCCACTAGCGCCCGTCCGCCGCAGGCCTCCTGCGCCGCGTTGAACATCGCCTCGAAGTGCCGGTACAGCCCCTCCCCGGCGCAATCGTAGTAGTCCAGCGTCTTGCGGCACAGCGTCGGGTCCAGCAGGTTGAGCCCGTCGGGCGAGCGCCGCTCCTCCAGCGTGGGTATGGTAGCGGTCTCGAAGGTCACGCTCGCGTCCTGCCAGGCCTCCTGCAGCGCATCGCCGTTCCCGGCGTACTTCTCCTGCAAGAAGGCCCGGAAGGCCCGCTGCATGGCCGGGGAAAAGTCCACCGGCACATTGAACAGGCAGCCCTCGGTGAAGCCCTCGCTCCCCACCCACCACACGTCATAGGCAAAGACGTGGTCTCGGTAGGGCGTGCTCTCGACGAACTCTACCGCCCGGGCGCAGGCCTCGGCCATCTCCCTCCGGAACAGCTCCGACCCCAGCGAGGCCCCGAAGCGATCCCCGTTAATGCTCTGCTCCAGCTCGTCGGGATGCTTCTCCTTCCACCAGTCGGGCGGCTGGAAGACCAGTGTGGGCAACACCAGCGCCTCCGGGTCCATCTCGACCACCGCCGCCAGCCACCGGTCGAGGGGGAAGCCGCGCTTGCCGAAGGTGGGGTCGAAGCCTGCCGGCCCCCAGCCGTTAGCCAGGGAGTAGGTCTCGTACTGGTGAATGCCCCGCCGCGGGAAGTTGGCCATCGCTTCCACCTGCCGGCGCAAGCGCTCCTCCATCGTCTCGCCATAGAAGTTGCGGGCCCAGTAGGAGCCATAGGCCAGCGGCTGTCCGTTGTAGTGCAGGCAAGGCCGCCCTTCCAGCAGGCGTATGTCGGCGCGGGTAGGAGATGACATTGGGTAGACCTCCAAGGTTGGCGATAGCGGCGCGGGCCGCGGGGGTCTATTCTACGGGGCAAGGAGGGAGGCCTCCCTGTCCATAAGAGGGGGATGATACGCAGACAGGGAAATCAGACATATTGAATCCACCGGGAGCCGTCAGGATTCGTCCTTGGCGGTTTCCTCCCTTCCAGAGGCCACCATGACTGCTGGAGTATACGTGCTGCTCCACCTGATCGCGCTAGCCGCGGTACTCACTTGCCCCGCCCTTGCTGCTCCTCGTCCTGCCGTCCTCGCCCTCTCCCCCGGCACCGTAGATGGCTAGGGGATCAAGACGCTTGACTACGCCCCCGAGCGGTCGCGCCAAGACTGGGAGGCCGCCGGCCTGGAGAAGGGCTCCCATGTGGGCTGGGAAGACCTCACTCTCGACTACCTCAAGTAGTTCAACGCGGTAGTCCTGTATGATGATGGCCTCCAACCCGGAGGGGCCCTCACCGGAGGTTCAGAAGAGCGTGGACATCCTCCGCCAGTATGTCGAGCAGGGCGGCGGCCTCTTCATCACCAACGGTGTCTACTGGGCCAATGAATTCCCCACGACCAACGCCCTCCTGGCCGTGACCGGGGCCCGCATGCGTGACGAGCTGGTCCGCGACGACCAGAACCTGGTGAAACTCAAGTCCGGCATCAACCTCTGCTGGACCGACGCGCTAGCCCAGTCCCCCCTCACCGAGGGCGTCTCCGGTCTCTTCTACGGCGCGGACTTCTAGGGACCCGGCTCCCCCACCACCAACCCCCTGTCGAGGTGAGTCCCGACTGACAGGTGGGGGTGTAGGGCGCGGCTTCCGCGTGGCGCGGGCTTTCTATCCCGTGCAGGACACCGCATGCCCCGCGGAGGGCGGGCTAGAAAGCCCGCCCCACGCGGACGGAATCTCTACATCGTGTCCAGCAACCTCCAAAACGCCCCCGCGGTCCGGCGGAAGGCCTCTACGCCCGGCTCCGGCGAGCGCAGGGCCAGGACTCCCTTGTAACCGCGGCAGCGCAGGATGGAGATGATTTCCTTCACTTCGCCGTTGCCCCGTCCCGGAAGGGCCGGGGTGCCGTCGGCTAGCGCGTCGTCGGCGTAGACGTAGGCGGTTCGCCGCCGCAAGTCACCGCGGTAGAAGATCTGCAGGAAGGGATGCTCTCCCGCCCCGGCAAAGCGCGCGGGACTGAAGGCCAACGGCGGGTCTGCGGTGTCTCCTGCATACAGCCCCCGGTAGAAGCCGGCGGTCTCCTCCGTATTCTGGATGTATACCGTTAGCCCGCTAGCCGCCAGCTCGGAGGCAGCCTCGTACTCCTCGCGGTCGCCTACCGGCAGAATCAGCGGCAACCCCAGCCGTTCGGCCAGGCCCCCCGGTCACCCCATCGCCAAAGGTCCCCCGCAGCGCCACGATCCGGAAGCCCTCTGGTAGCGCATGCCCCCAGCGGTTGTACTCCTCGCCAGTGATCTCCAGCGCCGAGATACCTTCCGTCCGCAGCGCCGCCCAGATCTCCGCCGGGTCCTCGGCGATCTCGGCAGTGACGGCCGCCAGGGTGAAATCCTCCTGCGCCAGGCGCGCCGCTTTGGCACTCCCCGCCTGGCTGGCGCTAACGGCCCCCAGCGCCAGAAAATCCCTGTCGCTCAGCGGCGAGAGCCCCAGTATCTTCCGCTGAGTCACGCAGTCGGCGCAGGCGGGGTTGTCACAGAGCATCGCCGCGCCGTCCATCAGCTGACACACCGCCCGCCCGATGCACCCTACTTGCATGACTCCCCACTCGCTAAAGAGCACGTCCATCGCCAGGAAGTTGCGGTGCGGCCCGGCCATGGCCGCGATGTGCAGCGCCACGACCTCCCCGTTGTCGGCCACGTAGCTGCTCTCGATATTCTGCAGATATGCCGCCCCGGCCAGGGCCTCGGCCGTGTGCAGCGTCGTATTGCGATCCTGGTCCACGCCTATGAAGAGGACCTTCCCACCGCTGGTAGCCAGGCGGTGGTAGGGCGTGCCCTCCCCGTAAGCAGTCGGCGCTTGCTCATGGTCCGCGATCAGCTCGGCAGCCCCCTGGCCAATTGCCGCCACCGAGTGGGAGGGGTGCAGACTGCGCACCGCCTCGGCGCGCCGCCAGAACTTGTCGGGAATCTGCCCCAGGCTGGTCGGCGTGCGGCGCCTATCGAAAGGCTGCCGACCACCGAAGGTCGGCACAACCACTAGCCCTGCCGACCCCACCGCCTCCAGCAGCGCGTCGATCACGGTCTCCGCCCCACCTTCCACGCGCCCCAGGGCAGAGAGCGAAGAATGCACCAGCACACGGTCGCCGACTGCCAGCCCCAGGGCCTGCAGTCCGGCGACGATATCGGCTCGAGTAAGGTCAGGCATGGCTTCCCCCGTAAGACGCAGCGCGCTGCGCTCGATACGCAGCGAGGGGCAATTCGCTTATGGGTCCCAGATTCCCTGCGCTACGCGCCCTGGGAGGATTCGGGTCGTCCCACCGGGAAGTGAAGTAGCCACCGCTGACCCAAGGAGTACAACTGTGCGCATTCTCTATCTCGATCTCGACACCCTGCGCCCCGATCACCTGGGCTGTTACGGCTACCACCGCAACACCTCGCCCAATCTGGACGCCCTCGCCCAGCAGGGCACGGTCTTCACCAACTGCTACTGCTCGGACGCCCCCTGCCTACCCTCGCGGGCGGCGCTGATGACCGGCCAGTTCGGCCTCCATACCGGCGTCGTCGGCCACGGCGCCACTGCCGCGGACATGCGTCTGGAGGGCTACTCCCGCGACTTCCACGGCCGCCTCGCCCGCGAGAACCTCCCCGCCATGCTGCGCCAGGCCGGCCTGTACACCGCCTCCATCAGCCCCTTCGCCGAGCGCCATGGCGCCTGGTGGTTCAACGCCGGCTTCAACGAGATGCACAACACCGGTAAGGGGGGGATGGAATCGGCCGAGGAGATCACTCCCACCGTCCTGCGCTGGATAGCGGCCAACGCCGGCCGGGAGGACTGGTTCCTGCATGTCAACTACTGGGACCCGCACACCCCCTACCGGGCGCCTGAGGAATTCGGCGATCCCTTCGCCGACGACCCGCTGCCGGAGTGGCTGACCCCGGAGATCATCGCCTACCACCGCACTCTGGCCAGCCCCCATGGCGCCCAAGAAATCAGCATGTACTCCAACGAGGAGTCGCCCCAGTATCCGCGGCATCCCGGCGAGGTCCGGGACCTGCGCGACATGCGCCGGCTCATCGACGGCTACGACTGCGGCCTCCGCTACATGGACGAGCACATCGGGCGGCTGCTGGCGGCGCTGGACGAGCAGGGCGTGCTGGAGGACCTGGTGATCATCGTGAGCGCCGATCACGGCGAGAACCTGGGTGAGCTGGGCATCTACGCCGAGCATGCCACCCCCGACTACGCCACCGCACGCCTGCCGCTACTCGTCCGCTGGCCCGGCCTGCCCGGCGGGCGCACCGACACTGGCCTGCACTACAACCTCGACCTGGCGCCCACCCTGGCGGAGATGCTCGGCCGGGAGGCGAAGCCCTCCTGGGACGGCCGGAGTTGGGCACCGGCGCTCCAGCGGGGGGAGGACTGCGGCCGGGAATACCTGGTGCTCAGCCAGTGCGCTCACACCTGCATGAGGGGCGTGCGCATGGGCCCGTGGATGTACTTGCGCACCTACCACGACGGCTACCGGCTGTTCCCCCAGGAGATGCTCTACGACATCGAGCAGGACCCGCATGAGCAGCATGACCTGGCCCCCGCCCAGCCCGAGGTCTGCCGCGAGGCGGTCTGGCGACTCAACGAGTGGCACGATGCGATGATGCAGTCCATGCCCTACGCCACGGACCCGCTCTGGACGGTCATGCGCGAGGGTGGACCCTTGCACACCCGGGGCCACCTGGCGGCCTACGTCGAGCGCCTGCGCGCCACCGACCGCGCCGACAAGGCCGAGGCCCTCCTCCAGCGGCACCCGACGGAACTCTAGCCCGCGCCACGCGAGTCTAACGCCATGCTATCTTTCTCCCTCCTCATCAAACCCGCTTCCGCCGACTGCAACCTGCGCTGCGCGTACTGTTTCTACGCCGCCAAGACCGCCCTGTATCCCGGCCCGCGCCGCATGTCGCCGGAGGTACTCGACCGCCTCGTCTCCTCCTACATGGCCACCGACCAGCCGCAGTACGTCTTCGGCTGGCAGGGCGGGGAGCCGGCGCTGATGGGGGTGGAGTTCTTCCGCGAGATAACCCGGCTGCAAAGGCGCCACGGCCGCCGCGGCTCGGTGGTGACCAATGGCTTCCAGACCAACGGCACGTTGGTGGACGACGACCTCGCCGCCCACCTCGCTGAGTACCGCTTCCTGGTCGGGGTGAGCCTGGACGGGCCCGAGGAGCTGCACGACCACTACCGCCGCGACCCCCAGGGCGGCGGCTCGCACGCCGCGGTGCTGGCGTGCCTCGTCCGCTTACGCCGTCACCGCGTTGAGTTCAACGTCCTCACCCTGGTAACCAGCGCCAACGTCGGCCGCCCAGCGGAGCTGTACCACTACCTGACCGACCAGGGCCTCCACTACCAGCAGTACATCCCCTGTGTGGAGTTCGACGAGCAGGGCCAGCCTCTGCCCTGGACCATCACCCCGGAGCAATGGGGCGACTTCCTCTGCGGCGTGTTCGACGAGTGGAAATCCAGCGACATCTCTGTGCGCCTGTTCGATGCCCTGCTCTGCGAACTGCAAGGTCAGCCAGCCCCGTTGTGCCACATGGGTACCGACTGTCGGCAATACTTCGTGGTGGAGCACAACGGCGACGTCTACCCCTGCGACTTCTTCGTCACCCCGGAGACGCGGCTGGGGAATATCATGGAGGACTCCTGGGAGGCGCTGCAAGCGTCAGCGGCGTACCGGGAGTTCGGGGCGTGCAAGGCGCAGTGGAATGAGCGGTGCGCGAGTTGCGAGTACGTACGCTGGTGCGCGGGGGATTGCCTCAAACACCGCTACCGCACCGGCACCGACCCGCGGGCCCTGAGTTGGCTTTGCGAGGGCTGGCGGCAGTTCTACCAGCACGCCCTGCCGGAGCTGCGCAAGCTGGCGCAGACCGGGGCGGCCCTGAGTTCGATCCTGCCCGTCCCCGAACCCCCTCTGCAGTCTCCGCCACCCGATCCCACAACGCCGGTCGCGCGCAACGCTCCTTGCCCCTGCGGCAGCGGGAAGAAGTACAAGCGATGCTGCGGGCGCTAGCGAGGGCGCGGCACTGGTCCGCCCCCTACAAAAGAAACGGGAGAGGCCCAGTGCCTCTCCCGTCTGTTGTGCGTGAGTTGACGCGCCGCGCTTCTACCTGGGGTCGACGCCCGACCAGAAGCGGGTCATGAGCGGCGCGTAGGTGGCGAAGCTGGCGCAGGGGTTGAAGAGCATCTCCGGAGCGCCGTTGCCCTGGTTCTTGACATGCCCATCCACGTAGGCAAAGTTGGCTTGTTCATTGTGCCGGAAGACCCAGTGCGCGTGTTGGCCGGCGTAACCATACTGGATGTAGGTCGGCTCACTGACGAGCTGAGTGCTATCGGCCAGAATCCACATCTCCGCGGCGGCCTGTATCGCGGTGTCCCCTATCGGATACCCCGCACACAGCACTCCCCCGCCCCCCGCATTCCAGTTGTACCCGTAGCTGGTGTAGTAGTTGGTGATGTAGGTGGTATCTTCGTTGCCGACGGTGTCACTCGGGTCGCCGTTCTCGCCGACCATGTCCGAGGGACATACGAAGATCTGGCCGTTCTTGATATACGGGTAGATCTGGTGCTTCCAGTACAGGCCGTTGTTGACGTCCCAGGCGAAGGCGAAGGGGAACCGCTGGTCGTAGTCTGACATGTACATGTTCATGCCCAGAGCCAGTTGCTTGACGTTGTTCAAGCAGCTATTCTGGTGGGCTTTGGCGCGGGCGCGAGCGAAGACGGGGAACAGGACAGCTGCCAGGATGGCGATGATGGCGATCACCACCAGCAGCTCAATCAGCGTGAAACCTTTGTGTTCGCGTGGCATGGAGTGCCACCTCCCTCACGAAGTTTAGGCTGCCATCCGCGTCGGCGGCGGGCGGATGGGGGGGGGATTATCACTATACGTATACTTGGTCGGGGGAAGATTGTCAAGGAGAATGGCGGGCATGACCCCTGTTTGCGGCCCCAGAAGGGACCGCGAAGAGCGGCGCACGAAGTGCGCGGCAAATTCGGCCCGCTCCTGGAATCAGTCCCAACCCAGCTTGGCCACAAACTGAGGCTGCGCCCGGCTCTCCGGCACCCCGGCGGCGAGTGTCCGGTTAGCCCGGCAGGGGCACGAACCTGATGGCTTCCAGGCGCAGCACCCGCCGCCGCGGGTCCTTGTCCCGACACCATATCCGCAAGCGGTGATCGCCGGACGCCAGAGCGACCTCCCCCGCCTGCACCCACTCCTGCGGCCAGATGTACTTCTCCCCATTCGCGTCGAAGACCTCCGGGAGGAGAGTCTCGTCAAACTGCGCCTGCAGCTTTCCGCTGGAAGGGTCCGGGGCTATCCGCATCTCCAGCCGGAACCGGCCGGTCCAGGGCACCGGCAGATCTATCTCCACAGGCTGTGTCGGATCGTTGCAGGTCAGTCCCAGGTAGCCCCGGTCGGTTGCACGTCCCGCGGCGGTGTCGCGCAGCACCGGCCCCCCCGCCCAGGGCCCCCGCCAGACCAGCCACTCGGCTTCGTAGGTGTGGTCGATCCCGAAGGCCACTCCGTCCACGCCCAGGGCGTAGCCGCCAGCCCGGTCCTGCTTCCCGGCGCAGCGCACGGTCAGGCTCATCTGCGCTCCCGGCGCGGCCGGGAACACTAGCGTCTTGGTCGCCAGTCCTCCTGCGGGAGCGTAGGTGTCTACCGGCGGCGAGAAGGTCCCGCCTCCGGCGCTCACCTCCGCGATTCCCCGATCCGACCCGCCCACCAGGACCACGGCCAAATGCGTCGTTCCGGCCGGCGCCTCCGGCAGGGGCAGGGAGAGAGTATCCCCCGGTCCCTGCGCCGGGAAGACCATCTCCCCAAAGCCGCTCAGCGAACGCCAGCCCAGCGCGGGCCTGAGCCGTTCTCCCGCGGCTCCCGGGATCAGCCACTCGGCTTCGGTCAGCCAACTACGCTCCCGGCCCGGGATCAGCCACAGACTCTCCAACACCATCGGGAAGGGGACGGACTCCAGGTCACGCGAGAACCTCAGTGTGTGCCTACCCGGCTTGAGTCGCACCTCTCCCCAGATACGATTGTAGGGGATCAACGAGGAGTAGCCGAAGTAGATCGGGAGCCGCAGCGGGGTGTCATTTACCCGGAGCCGGTATGCACCCCGGAAGGCCGGCGACTGCAGCTGGACTGCCCGCACCTGGTAATAGTCGTCATCGCGTACGCCGATCGCGACCGCCATTTCCTCGGCGGCGCTCACCGGGGCGAAGGACAGGAGCGGCTTGGCCTTGCCGTCGGGGAAGAGCGTCGCCGGCGGTGTGAATAGGTGCAGGTCCCCTCCGCTGACTACGGCGACCTCCGCCAGCTCCTCAGCGGTAAAGGCGCCGCCGACACGACAGCCCAGCGCCAGCGCAGCCACCGCCAACAGGCCGGCCAGCGGCAGGACTCGCCCTCGCCTCGGTGCTCGCTTCATCTCAGAGCCGCCTCCCCAGGACCCGGTCCGGCTGGGGGGGCCAGGACCGCCTCCAGCTTGCGCAGCGTGACTACCACGTCGCCCGGCTCCACCAGGTTCGTGTTGCGCCGGTCCCAAGGGGCGAGGTTGGTGTACAGCAGGCCGCTCCAGGGAGCGCGAATCTCCTCCCGCGGCTCCAGCGTAATCCAATCATGTACCCTTCCCAGCAGTTGCCCCTCCTCCACCGCAATTCCCCGCGCCGTCAGGGGCACCCACATCCCCTCGCTGGTCACTGCCACGCTCTCATCCACCGGCCCCGCCGCGCACAGGAAGCGCTCCGCCGGGTAGTCCATCGGCCCCTCCAACATCCCCAACCAGCGCATCAGGTTCAGCGCCCCAGTCACCCCCAGGGCCGCCGACTCCGGCTTGATCCGGTCCTGCGGGATCATTTCGATGGCACAGAAGGGTATGCCCCGCCTCTCACAAGGGGCCTGCAGCATCGGCATGGAGTCGTCCAGGTCGTACTCCATGATATACGGCGTCCCGAAGGCCCGGATGCACTCCTGCCGCCCACGGTAGGTCCAGGCCATCGGCAGGCCCATGTCCCCCCAGCAGTGGAAGTCGATTGCGGCGTCGGCCAGCATGATCAGGTTCTCATAGAGCAACGCCGTCATGCGATATGGCAGGAAGGGCCCTCGCGCGTCGCCGGGCCAGACGCGGTTCATGTTGTGCCCCTCGGTGGGATAGCCGTGCAGACGCGCCTGGAACGCTATCGGGTTGGCAACCGGCACCACGATCAGCGTCCCCCGCAGCCCCTCCGGCGTGACCTTCTCCAGGATCTCCCGGCACGCCGCCCAGCCGTTGATCTCCGTCCCGTGCTGGCAGGCCTGAATGTACAGCGTCGGCCCGTCCTCCGCGCCCGCCACCACATGGTACGGAATCTGCACGCGCACACACTTCAGATACTCGTCCAACTCCAGCAACCCAAAATGGCGCCGGCCACGGGCCCAGGCTTGGGTCATGTTCGTCCTCCTCCCAGCATCCGCAGGCGGATATGGCGGCTCAGGCACCGCAGCCTTCGCCCCTCCGAGGCTCCGCCGCGACCTCTTCTGCTCGCCCTAGAACGCCCCCTCTATCCTCCCGTCCTTGGCCGCCACACCCAGGGCCTCCCCGTTCAGCTTCACATACGTCGCCCCCTCGGCCAGGACGTACTTCCCCGGTTGCTTGCCGGTGTCGACGTACAGGTACAACTGCTCCGCGTCGGTCTCCACCGCCCCAGCCGTGACAGTCATGCCGCTATCGTTGAGCAGCACCCACTCCGCGCGGTCGTCCTGCGTGTTGAGGTGCAGTGCGGTTACCTCCAGCGTATCCGCCAGCACCTCAATCTTACTCACTATCTCACTCGGTTTGGGGACCGGCACATGCGGCAAGAGCAGCGTGGTGAAGTGCAGTTTGTCGCCCCGCTGAGCCATACCCTTCCAGACGTAGCGCAACCGTACCGGCAGCGGCCGGTAGGGCTGCTCGTCGAAGCGGTTGACGATCTCTAGGTAATACTCCGGATGCGACGGGTGGAAGACGATCAGGTCCTGCGCCGGATTCTTCCAGCGCTGGAAGCCGCGGCCTAAGCCCAGCCCAGTGGTGAACACGCTGTCCACGTACGTGTTGGCCCAACTGTCCCCGATCTCGGGGCCGACCTGCTGCGTCTGCCAGCAGGGACCGAGGCGCACCATCCACGGTGCCTGAAACTCCACCAAATCCTTCATCAGCAGGAACCGCCCCCGCGCGAAGAGGAACTGTCGCCCACTGTCCAGCGGCCAGCCCTGGTAGTTGTCCATCCGCAGCCGCGCGAAGCTGGCCTGCTGGCGGTCGTAGAACTGCGGCAGGCTGATCTGCATCTTCGTGTCGCCGGCGGCCAGGCCCTCCAGGTCCTCCGCAAACAGTACGTTGTGCAGATCCGGCGTCTCGTCGAAGTACCCCTGGTTCTGCGTTAGCACCGCCTCGTAGTCCATCAGTGCCGCCACGTTGCCCGGCTCCGGCGGGTCGTTGTGCCCGGCGGCGGGGCACAGGTCGATCATCGCCCACAGCGTGTCCGGCCGCTCATCGGTGGCGAAGATGATCTTGTCAGGAATCTCCTTCGGCCCATTGGTCATCCCGTACACATCCCAGCCGAAGTCCAGCTTCGTCTCCTTCAGCGGCAGCAGCTCCTTGCGCATCAGTACCCGCGACCCGCCCCCCAGAGGCGCCTCCTTCACGTTGTCGTCCGCCACCATGTGCGCCAGGGCTATCCCGAAGATCATGGCGTCGGTCTCCAGGTGGTAGTCGCGCACGTCCACGGTGTGGTTGACAATGTAGTCGAAGATGCGATGCGCGCCGGTGCGGAAGCGTCCGTCGCCCGTCTTGGCGGCAACGAACTCGAAGAAGAAGACGTATAGCCCGATCTGGGTGCACCAGCCGTTGGTGTCGCCGTAGTGCGGATAGGCGCCGCAGGGAGCAGTTGTATACAGCAGGCGCTCCCAGAACTTTTTGGCCTCGAGGTCCTCGAACAGGTCGTCCCGTCCCAGCAGGTAGGCGGGGATGAAGACCTCATTGAGAAACAGCGCGCGGTAGCTGGTGTCGTTGTAGATGGTATCGCGGTTCTCCCACCAATCGTCCCACGTCAGGTCGTAGTACTGTTGAAAGGTGGTCTTCTCCTCGTCGGTCAGTGCGTCGGGATAGAAGTGCAGCGCGTAGTAGCGCGCCACAGCCGGCCCCAGCGCCGAGTGCCCCGATCCTCGCCGCCAGGGCGCCGCTTTCCAGTCGTAAGCTCCGTAGCACGCGAACCGCGAGCTCTTCACCAAGTAGGTCTTCACCCGCGGCTCCCTCTCCGGCGTGATAAGCCCCGACTCCCGCATGAACTTGACCATCAGGTAGTGGTAGCCCGAGTGGAAGTCGAACTCCTCGTCCTGACTCTCCGCCCAGGTCATGGACGACTCCAACGCCGCCTTGGCGAAGTCGGCATAGAAGGGATCACGCGTCACGGAGTACAGATAGGCCGCCAGCCACCCGTAGTTGTGGGCATAGCGCCACGGCTTGTCCACGCCGGGCCGGTTGGCAGCCAGGGTCAAGCGCGCGTGCTGCTGGACGAAGCTGAGATAGGCGTCCTTGGTGACGTTCTTGGTGGTGGGCGGAAGCTGCCGCCAATGGAAGCGCGTCGGGTCTTCCACCGCCACCACCTTCGGGAACACCAGCGGCAGCGGGCCCCGACGCAGTTCCACCGGCGCCGTCGCGTCCCCGTTGTGCTCCACCCCACCCACGTTGGTGAGGAGATGGACGGTATAGCTCCCCTCCGGCAGGGCGGAGGTGTCGATTTCAGTGGCCGCAGTCAGGCGCTGCCCCAGCGCCACCGGCGCCGCGGCCGGCACCGAGGCCACCGTCTGGCCCGCGGCATCCTTCAGCCGCGCCCCGGCAAAGACCACGTCCTTGCGCAGCGCCTCCACGGTCGCCTTGACTCCCACTCGCTCCCCGCCCGGCTGGCCCACCGCCATGACCTCCCCTCCCCAGCCGTCCTTGATCAAACGCAGGTCGCCCCACTGGCTGGAGTCGCTGCCGTCGCCCCGGCCCATGGCCCAGACGATCTGCGCGAAGACGTCCGCCGGCGCCGCCCCGGGATCCACGTCCACCTGCAGCAGGCAGATCTTGAGCCGATCCCCAGCCCGCGGCTCTGTGTACCCCAACCCCGCCCACTCCAGCGCTGCCTCTACCTCATATCCTCCCGGCACCGCCCGGGCCACGTACCGCGAGTTGCCCGGCACCGGCCGCGCCGTTGCCCCCTCCTCGTAGTAGCTCAGCCCCAGCAGTGCAGCGTGGTCGATGGGATCCCGACGGTACTCCGGCCCATAGCGCCCGGACAACTCCAGGCCGGGGTGAGCGTGCAGGTACAAATTCAGCCCATCATGTCCCCACGGCGCACCCCACGGCTTGCCCCCCACCTGGGACAACGAGTCATCCCGCGCCCGCAGGGCCACGTAGAGGTAGTCGGCGTCCCAGGCGAAAGCCACCTCCCCTGAGCAGTCCTTGTCGCCACTGAGCGGGGCCGGGCTGCAGTAGGTCCGGTCGGAGAGGTGCGCCTGGTCCAGCTTGACCACGAACCGCGCCGCCGGCCAATCGCCCAGATTCCCGTCGATCACGGGAGCCGGGGCCGGCGGCTCGCAATGGAGCGTCGCTGCCGG
Source organism: Candidatus Zipacnadum vermilionense (assembly GCA_029821755.1). Taxonomy (GTDB): domain Bacteria; phylum Armatimonadota; class Zipacnadia; order Zipacnadales; family Zipacnadaceae; genus Zipacnadum; species Zipacnadum vermilionense. Next base: position 79,008 of record JALGSV010000005.1, read on the forward strand.
CGCAGCGGACCGCACCGTCCACTGCGCCAAGCCGGGGAGGGCGAAACTGAGGAGAGACAGGGAGATCAGCAGGCGAGCCATGGGGCTGGGCATGAGGGAAGGCTCCTTCCAGTTGTAGGGGAGGATGCTGCGCAGTCACGGGCGGAAATTCCGCCCCGATCTCGGGACGGCTTTCGCCTCGGTTACCCCGCCGGCACCCGGTTCTCCTGCGCCGCCGGGGCTTGCTTGGCTATCTCCGTCCCGGCAAACATAATGCTCTTGCCGCCGTACATGGCCACCGCGCTGACCTTGCCCGCGACGTGACGAATGCAGGCCACCTGCGCGTCCGTAGTGAGGCCCCCGGCGGTGAGCGCGGCGCCCGTACCGTTCAGCACCACCAGGTTCTTGGTGCCGTCCGCGTCCGGGAACTCCAAGACCGTGCGGAGCGGGTCATTGACCAGCACCCGCACCCCTTGCGCCAGCGGCGCCGCCGGCCCCGGTCCGTGGGGGATGAAGACGCTGACGCTCGCCACCGGCTGATTGGCCTTGAGGTCCTCCCGCAGCGTGTACTGGACGCGGATGGGGAGGGGGATGGTGGTATCGGTCTCCCGCTCGTCCACTAGCTCCAGCTTACCCTCCGGGTCAGGGAGGAAGTAGATTAGCAGGTCCCGCGGGCTGTTGCGGAAGCGCGTCAGAACCGGCGCATTGACGCCCAGGCCCCGCAGCGGGACCCACTCGCCCAGGTAGGTGTTGATCCAGTTGGTCCCGTAGTCCGGCCCCACGTTGCGCACCCGCCACAGGGGGCTCCAGCGCATACGCAGGTCCGTGGCCATCGTCACCGTATCCTTAACCACTACTCCGGCGTTCTTGATGAAGACGATCTCCCGCAGCAGCGTGGCCGGGTAGCCCTGGTAGTTCGCGACGACCTCCCGCCCATACCCCGCCGCGCCCAGGTCCACCACGTTGGCCTCCTGGAGCAGGTTGTTGTTGTTCTTGGTGTAGTAGGGCGTGTTGTCGTAGGGGAAACCCTCGTAGTCCGCCAGGAGCGGGATGTTATGGTGCTCCGGGTTACGCTCCATGTATCCCAGCGACATCAACAGCACCGACTGGTGATCGGCCAGCGCGATCACATGGGGTCGCCGGGCATGGCTGTGCCCCGCGTCTCCTACCGCATCCACCATCAGCGACAGTCCGTCCGGGTCGCTCCCGCTGTAGAAGATCAGCTTGTCGGTGGCCATCTCCGGCTGCAGGTCAAAGGACTGCCGCGTGGCTCTACTCTCCGCCTCGGGACGCTGCACCCCTTTGTGGCGCATGGTCATCAGGATATCGAACTCCCGCGGCTTCTCGACGACGGCGTCGTCCGCGACCTCATAGGCGTTCAGCATCGACCAGCCGGCCTCCTCGCCGGTGTACGACCAGGAGGTGAGCTTCTCGATACGATTGGCGCCATAGTCATACAAGCGGTGCGCCGCCCACTTGTAGCGCCCGTCCTGCCAGTGGGTCGCCGCGGCCTCGAAGATCCAGATCCAGTGCCCCCAACTGACGTTGAACCCGGTGGAGTCGGAGTAGTGCGGGAAGACCCCCATGGGGAAGACCTGGTACAGGTATCGCTCCCACACCTTCTTGATGCCGGGATCGGCCCAGAACTCCTGCTCGTTGCCGCGCATCTGAATCCACTCCAGCAGATACTGGAACCACAGCGCGGTGTAATGGTCGGTCGATTCATCCTGGTCGCGGAACTGCCACCAGTAGTCCCACACCTGCTCCTTGTACTCGCGCCACTTGTCGGCCTCGTTCACGTCGGGCACCATCTTGAGCAGGGCCTCGCCGGTGATCGCCCGGTGGAAGGAGCGGTTAAAGGCGCCGTACTCCTCCGTCCCGCTGCCAAAACTCGGGCAAGCGCCCCGACAGATGGCGCGCGCCCACTGGCGGTGCTGGTCGGTGTAGGCCGGGCTCTGGCCCAGCCACTGCTCAATGAAGTACAGCTCTACCACGTTGAGCCAGCTAGGCGCGGTGTTGCGAATGTCGGTCTGCGGCTCCACCAGCAGTCGGTGCGCATGCTCCAGGAACCCCGCCGACATCTGCGCATATTGCTCCTCGCCCGTCTGCTTGAACTCGCGCGCCAGCCAACTGGCGTTGTCGATGTTGAAGCTCATGTTCGGGTAGGGCTGGGGCTGCTGGAGGTAGTGCGCGGCCTTGGCTTTGGCGTCGTCGAGGAACACCTGGGCGGTCTGCAGGTACATGTCCTTCGTAACCGGCACGCTACTGGGAATGGTGATCTCCGCGGGCCACGGCTCCGCCTTGGCGATCTCCGCCCGCGGGTCGGCCGCATATTCGGCCATCGCCGGCCGCGGCAGCAGCGCCGCCGCCACCAGCAGAATGAGGGCCAGAGTAGTTAGCTTCTTCATGGTTTGCTCTCCGTTCGCCGGTCCTAGTCCATCAGCGCCTTCAGGTCCTCCGGCGTGTACTCCTTCTCTTGCACAATGGTAATCGTGTCCACCGACGTCGTGACTGCGCCGCTCCAGGCCACCCGCGGGTCCACGAACTGCGCGTCCGGCGGCAGCACGAACCGCACGGAGAAGTCCTGATACACGCCCGCCTGGCGAAAGTCGGCCGTGCTGATCGTGCCCGCGTTCAGTTTTCCCATGCTCGCGGTATTCAGGTCCCACGAGAGCAAGGTCTGGGGCTCGGCCGGAAGCTCCCCCGCCTTCAGCCGGAAGATAGCACGGTACTGCCCGGGCACGAGCGTGCGCAGGTATAGTCCCCCGGCCAGGTAACCGGAGTTCGTCATGAACTCGGGGTTGGCGATCACCGCGAACCCCGTGGGCGTGTCGTCATCAGCCACCCGCCGGTAGACGTTGCGGTTAAACGTGCCCTCGGACACCCGGTAGACCCAGGTATTGAGAGCCTCGCCCGCCCCCCCCGGCCACGGCCGCAGCTGCACCCGGTCGAACCAGGCGCTGGAGGGCCTCCCCTTCTCGTCGCAGGACATCCTGTAGCTGAGGGCCATGAAGGCCGCTTCCGCCGGGGCGTGGTACAGCTTGCACATGAAGCGCCAGTCCGGCACGGCGCCGTAGGCCAGTCCCGCGCCTCCCGGCCCGGGCACCGGCTTCTTCTCGCCATTCAACCAGGTCAGCGTGAACTGCAGGTTGACCCCGGCAAAGAGATTCGTGTCGCTGAAGCCCTCCGAGCGGAAGTAGAAGGTGAGCAGGTAGTCCTTCCCGCCTTCCACCGGCGTCAGAGGACTGGCCAGACTCGCCGTCGAAGGGCCGCCGGGCAGGTCAAGCTGCGCGGACCTGGCCCCATGTTTGGCCTGAGCCGGGTCCTCGGTGATCTTGGCCCCCAGGCCCTGCGCGTCAGTGACTGACAGCGTCCACCCGGCCAGGCCCTCCTCGAAGCTGCCGTTGGGCAGAACGCTCTCGGCGAACTGGGCGTAAGCGCCAGCCGTTAGCACTAGCGCAAAACTCGCGATTAGTAGATACCGATTCATTCAGGTGACCTCCAGACTGTACTATGGCGCCGTCTCCGGCCAACCCTTCTCATATCGCTGCTTGGCTTCCTCCGCCGTCAGGGCCTTAGTATACAGCCGCAGCGGCCCCAGGTCGCCGACAAACCCCAGCCCCGCCTGGTTCATCCCAGCCATCCACCGGCCGAAGTAGAGCTGCCACCGGTTCATCCAGAACCCCGGCCCCTGGGGATCGTACTCCGTCTCCGTCGCCTTCTCCCCGTTCAGATAGAGCACGACCTTGCCCTCCCCGTGGGTCAGCACCACGTGCGTCCACTGGGCATAGGAGACCGAATGCTCCAACCGGATCTTCTCGCCGCAGAAGATATCGCCTTGGTAGGACAGTCGGCACTCGCCCTCCTTGTCGAGAAGCTGGTCCAGAAGGCAGACGGGGTTAAACCGGGAGTGGAATATGGTCATTCGGCCGGGGTCATTGGCCGGCTTCTCCGGCCGCATCCACCACTCGTAGGTGAACTGCTTCAACGGGAAGATCGGCTTGTACCCTTCGTAGGGCACCCCCCACTTGTCCATGACGTCTTGCGTGATCTCCGGAGGCGCATCCAGCCCCATCAGCACCGGCTTGAAGATCAGTTGCGCGGCCTCTTGCCCGGTGAAATGCAGATACCCCCGCCCCTTTTCCTGCCGCCACTCCGGACCCGCCACCGCGGGGTCGGCGCCCTTCAGTTGCAGCGCGTGCCCGTTGCGACTCTCATCGTACACAGCTTTAGCCGGCCGTTCGGCCATCGTGAGGTCAATGAAAATCTCCTTGCTCGGCTCCAGACCCGGCGGCACCGCGAAGGCGGTGGTCTGCGGATTCGCGTCCTCGTTCAGAGCGGACAGGGCCACCCCGTCCAGCCAAGCCTGCCCCGGCCCGTCTAGCTCAAAGCTCAGGCTGCTGCAATCCCGGACACTCGGGGCGGTGGTTATGAAGGAGAACGGCGTCCATTCCTTGTCGCCCAGGCCGCCCAGGTAGAAGGTATCCTCCGGCTGCGGCTGGTAGGCGTACTTCACCTGCAACTGCAGGCCCCGCCCGCGCGCGCCCTTGGTCTTGAACCATCCGCGCACCCACCAGCGCTTGGCGTGTTGCTCGATCGCATATTGGTACAGGTATACACCGGCCGCGCCCGGCCCCTCGATCCGCAGCGCTGGTCGCCCCTGCCGCCCGCCGGCTTGATCCAGCACTCCCACCCCATTCCACACCATAGTGGCCGCCGGATCCTGCCACGTCGTCGTCTTTAGCGGCCCCCCGCGCGGGTCGAAGACGAGCAGTTGCGCCTTGTCGGCCTCCAGCCCCTCCCGCAACTGCGACGCCTCAAACCTTTGCCGGGCCTCCGCCGGCAGCAGGGCCGTGTACGCCAGAGTGTAGCTCAGTTCGTCCCCCGTTTCCAGCTTCATGGCGGGATACGCGCCCGCCCAGTGATGAAAATCGTATCCCCACGTACACAAGCCAACGCCCGCCGCCCACTTGTCCGGACGCGGCCAGGCATACTCCACCTCGAAGGCCGGCGAGGCCGCCGCATCCGGGTAAAGGAAATCAGTCGCCAAGCCCCAGAGCAGCGAAGGGTTGTTGTGGTCGGTCAGGTAGTCCACCATCGGCATGCGCCGCCATTCCCCCTCCTCGCCCTGGAAGACCCACCAGCGGTGCCCCGTCGGGCTCCACCGGTTCTCCACCTCCGGTCCGGGGAGGCGGTTGTTGTAGGTCAGCGGGTCCGTCACCTGGTAGTTGAACAGCTCAAACGGCTCTGCATTGGTGAAGGTCTGCTTCACGCGGTACTCATAGCGGTACACGCCCTTCTTCTCGTCGTACCGTACCGTCAGTGCCTGCGCGGCAGTCGCTCCGGGCGCTCCCGTCATCTGGAAATGGCAGCCGAGAGTCTCCCCGCCGCCGTCGACCTGGATCGCGGCCGGCAGCGTGCCCACCAGGTGGGGCCACTTGTAGTTCAAAGCCGGTCCCACTTGCGAGTAGTAGGCGGGCCGCCCTCCCGGCTGGAGCTTCACCATGTCGTGGAAGAACTCACCACCGGGCGACTGCTTGAAGAAGAAGCTGATCGGCTCGCGCCCGTCGAAAAGAACCACGTTGCCCGGCGGGGACTCCGCCCAGGCCGGATCGTCATAGCGCACGCCCTCCGCCGTCTCCAGCGAGAAGTCCGGCCTATGCGGGGGCATGGTCCGCGTCTCGGCCGACGCCGGCGAGACCGAGAAACTGCCGAACCGCACCGTACTCTGGTACACTGCGAGCCCTACTTGCCCGCTCAGGTGCGGCAAGGTCGCGTCCCAGTAATCGAGCACCGACTGCTCGTCCACCCACGCCTCAAAGTGCGCCCCGCGGGCCGTGATCTTCAGCGTGTGCGCCTGGCCCGCCTCCAGGACCACGGGGATCAACTGCAGGAATCCCCCGGCCGAGTCCCACAAGGCCAGCTCCCCTCTCGAGGCCGAGAACTGCACCCGGTAGAAGTTCAACGGGTCCTGGTAGCGCAGCACCACCCCCACGTCCCACCCGGGCAGGTTCTCTCCCCAGTGGAAGCCCCAGCGGTAGCACCCGCCCGGCAGTTGGCGCGAGGCCCCGCTGCTCTTGTCCACCGTGAATGCGAGCTTGACGATCTGCGCCGGGCCTTGGTCGTCCGGCAGCAGTTGCGTGCTCCACAGCGGCGCTGTGCCCTCGGCTACCACGCTCTCGCCCTCCTCGGCCCAGGTGCCGTAGGGCGGGGGGAACTGGTCGTTGACATCCCAGGTAATCCCCGCCGCCCACTGGGCCAGGGGAACCTCAGACCACGGCGCCGCCGCCACCGGCAGCGCGGCAAGCAGACTCAATATCGTTAAGGAGAGCAATCGGGTCCTCATGTCTTCCTCCGTGTTCGGTCGTCGTGCGCGCCGGAACGGTCCCCTCCCGCGTGGGGCGGGCTTCCAGCCCGCCATCCCATGAACATGCGGCTGCCGTGGCGGGCTGGAAGCCCGCCCCACGCGGAAAAGGCCTTCTTGAGCCCAACCCTCTAGCCTGCCCTTCCCCAGGGCCTGGAGCGCCGAGCGCGGGCTGGAAAGCCCGCGCCACACGGACGGGTCCTCAGAACGGCGACTCCTCCCCGAAGTAGAACACCCGCGTCTCCGGGGCGGTGATTTCCATCTGAATCTCCGTCATCGCCTCCCCCAGCTTCTCGCGGCTCAAGGCATCCCACACGGGCCGCGGCGAGGGCAGCTTCAGCGTGCGCGGGCCGCCCTTGACGCTGTGCAGCGCCGCGAAGGAGTCGCTGGCCAGCACCACGTCGTCTTCCTCGCACCACACGTGGCACCCGCCCTCCCGGGCCAGTTCCCGCAGCAGCGCCGGCGGGAAGGGCATGGCCAGGCTCCAGGCTACCTGATGCGTCCCCGCATCCCGCAGGAACACGCCAGTCCGGTTCAGGCTCCAGAAGGCGGTGGACATGCCCAGATGCACGCCGCCCGCCTCCTCCACCGCATTCTTCGCCGGGATGAAGATCGGCCCGTAGTGCTGGCTGTCGCCGTAGACCATCGCCGCCGGCAGCGCCCGCGCCACTCGGTGATTGCCCTGCACGATCACCCGCCGCGGCGCGTGCACATTGTGCATTTCCATCTCCACACCCAGCAGCCGCGTCACCCAGTCCGGCGAGAGCGTCTCGCCGTCGGTGATTCCCGTCGCCGGGCCGAAGATGGCCATGCGTCCGTCGCGCAGGACCTTGCTCTGCAGCAGCGCCAGCCGCTCCTCATCCAGCTTGAACAGGTTGGGGAACAGGTAGGCCCGGTACTCGGGCATGTTGTCCTTTTCCAGGTCCGACAGCAGGTAGATGCGGTACGGTATGCCGCAGTGGGCCAGCCCCATCACCCGCTGCCAGAGCACCGACAGATTCTCAAAGCCGCTCGTGCCATTCTCATACTCCGGCCCCGAATCGTCAATGATCATGGCCAGCGCATGCTCGGTCTCCACGTGCGCCATGCGCGGGGCGGCGTCCAGTAGTGGCGTCGCCACGCGAATGCCGTGCTCATGTACCAGCGGGTGGTGGAAGTACTGCCCGCCCGCGATCATCCAGTAGTCGAAGTGCCCCCGGCTGATGGACCAGCAGGCATTGCGCAGCATCCCCGCCCGCACCTCGGCCAGGTCGCGGAAGGCCCCCTGGGTGTGGTCCTCTCCCGGCGCGAAGGTCCGGCAGTCGTTCTCGCACAGGAGCGCCCCGCCCCGCAGGTGCAGCGAGTCGGCGATGCCCTCCGACTCAAAACCATACCCCACGTTACGCGCCGTGTAGTCGGCCGGCGTGCAGAGCATGTCCAGCCCCGGCTCGTCCAGCAGCTCCCCTACGTCCACACTGCCCGTCCCGGTGAACATGTCCACGAAGTCCCACCCCGGCCCGTAGCCGCCGAAGGACATGTTGTGCTGCCAGCCGAACATCGGCTGCTTGGCGATGTCCATGCCGAAGATCACCCGTCGGCGCGGCGCCAGCGTCTCGCGAGCGGTCCGGATGAGCGCCTGGTTCCAGCGCAGGAACAACTGGCGCTGCAGGTCCCAGTAGTCGCGGAAGCGGCGCAGTTGGTCGCCGTCCGGCCAGTGCTGCACCCGTGCCTGCCCTCCCTGGAAGTCGGTATGCTGCTGGCCCTCGGCGATGAAGTCCATCGCCGTGATCTCCTCCCGCCACTCCGGGTCGGTCGGCACCTGCACCGTGTCGAAGCTGATGGCGGGGTCGTTCCAGGCCGCTTGCAGCGCTGCCTCGTCTCCGTACTTCTCCACCACGAACTCGCGATACGCCGCCTGCATGACCGGCGCCACGTCGAACATCACCCCACCCACGTTCAGGTTGGTGATGCCTTCGCCCCGCGGGTAGTACATGTACCCCCACAACCGCTCCGCCCAGTCGCGGTCCTCGCAATAGTCCAGCACCTTGCCCAGAAAGACGCAGGTATCTTTCAGCGCCTTCTCGGAGGCCATGGAGGGCTGGGGGCTCTGGAACAGCCGCCGGTGCCCGTCGAAGGTGGTCTGCACTTCGCCGGGGTTGGCGGTGAACCACGCGCCCGGAATCTCATCCCCATAGCGCACGAAGAAGACCGCTTCGGGGTCCATCTCCAGCAGCGCCGCCGCCTGCCGGTCGACACACCAGATGTCGTCGTCAGGCGAGACCTCCGGGTAGACCCCGTCGCCCTTCCAGAAGCGCGAGGTGGTATAGTCGTGGTCCACCCAATGGACAATCGACAGGCTGTAGTTATGCACGCCAGAATCACGGAACTCCTGGCAGCGCTCCAGCCACAAGTCAGGTATCGCGTGCTTGACCGGATCAATGTGGATGATGGGGTCGGAGTACATGGCCTGCGACAGCGGCTGGCCGCCGAACATGATAACCGGTCGACCGTTGTGGAACTCGATATAGGCCTCGGGATGCGCGGATGCGGACATAGGGGCAGTTCCTCCGTGGTAGGTTAGGGATGGCGAGGGGAATGATTTCGACAGCAGGCCGGGGAATCCTCCCCTTCGCGTGGGGCGAAGCGCATTCGGATGCACCCGGCTTCCCGCCCGCCCTCCCCAGCAGGCCTCTCGCTCCTGCGCGTCGAATCTCCCCACATCCCGCCGCCGGAGGCCCTCACGATGCGCCTTGACATCCCTTCCTTCGTTGCCAAGCACGACCTGCTGATCACCACCCCCACCTTCCCCTGGACCACCGGCCTCCCGGTGGGCAACGGTCTGTTCGGCGGCCTGGTCTACCAGCCGGAGGGGCGCTTCGAGTGGTCCCTCAACCGCCTGGAGGTCTCCCAGGCCATGACCTACGGCGTGGAGGCGACCCCGCTGGATACCTCGCTGCCCCTCGACGCCGAGGGCCGCCCTATCGACCACGCCCGCGTCATGGAGTTCATCGAGCGGGGCGACTGGGAGGGCCTGGACGCGCTGTTCGGCAATCCCTTCGTTTACGGGGACCGCGAGGCCGAGTCGCCCGCCCCCTTCCCCGCCGGCTTCGCCCCGGTCGCGGCCTGGCTGCGCCTGATTCCGCGCCTGAGCAAGCGCGAGATCGACCGCCTATCGCTGGAGGCAGGACCCGACGAGGGCTTCCAGGCCCGCCTCGACCTCACGGCGGGCCAGGTTCTGCAGCGCCTCCCCACCCCCACCGGGCCCGCCCTGCTGACCAGCTACGTCTGCGAGGACCCCGCGGTCTACGTGGTCCGCGCCGAAGGCCCCGGCCTGGAGATGTTGGTCAAGTCGCTGGAACTGGCCCGTCCCGCCCTCCCCGTCGCCCTCCCGGACCCACAAGTGACCGTCGAGGCCCTCCCCCGGGGCGTGCGTTACTCCGTCGAGGTCACCCTCCCCCAGAACAACTTCCGCTGGGCGGTAGCCGCCCAGATCAACGGCGGCGAGTGGGAGGTCAGTGCCGCCGACGGCGTCGCCCAAGCCCGCCCGACGCTCCTGCAGGGAGGTTTCACTTTCCTCGCCTCCCTCGTCACCAGCCTCGACTCCGACGACCCCCTCGCCGCCGCCCAGGAGGTCGTGGAGACCGCCTCCCGCGAGCAGATTACCGACCTGGGCGAGCGGCACCGCCGCTGGTGGCATGACTTCTGGAGCCGCAGCGCTATCGAGACGGAGGACGCCTTTCTCGACGGCCTCTGGTACACCAACCTCTACGCCCTGGCCTCCAGCAACGGCCGCGATAGCCGCTTCCCCACCCAGGCCGCCGGCATTTCCGGCCTCTGGCAGGCCACCGACCAACTCCGCTGGGGCAACAACTGGGTGCTGGACGTCAACATTCAGGAGGCCTACTCGCCCTGCTACGCCACCAACCACGTGGACCTCGCCCGCCCCTTTGAGCTGGGGATCGAGGCCCAGGTGCCGGCGGCCCGCTCCCTGGCCCGGCGCTTCTTCGGCCTGGAGGGTCTGGCCTTCGGTGCCTCGGGCTACTACGGCCCCTACTACCACTGCTCCGGCCCCTGGTACTGCCTCTATCTGTGGATGCGCTACGACTACCAGCCCGACGAGGCCTACCTGCGCGAAATCTATCCGGTGCTGGGCGAGACCTGCCGCTTCTACGAACAGTACCTGCGCGAGGAGAACGGCAGGCTCGTGATGTGGCCCAGCAACGAGCCGGAGAACCAGTCGCGCCGCATGGGCCCGGACTCCGGGTGGGTGATGACCACCCGCAACCCGGCCATCGACCTGCCGCTGTTGCGCCACCTCCTCCGCACCACCGCCCAGGCCGCCGACCTGCTGGCCACCGACTCCGACCGCGCCGTCTGCTGGCGGGAGATGGCGGAGAAGATCGCCGACTTCACCCTTGTTGACTCCCCCTTGGGCACGGTCATCGCCGACTCCGAGTCGGAACTGCCCCCTGACGAAGTGGAGTTGCGCCACGCCAGCCGCCTCATGGCCGTCTGGCCCGTCGGGGAGGTCGGCCTGGACAGCGACCCTGACTGGCAGCAGATCTGGCGCCAGACGGTGCACGACACTGCCGCCCGCGCCGAGATCGTTCCCCATACCCTCGGCTGGATCGCCGCCGCCGCCGCCCGCCTGGGTCAGGGCGACTTCGCGGCGCGGCACCTTTACGAGAAGGGCCTGGAGCCGATGCTCATGCCCAACGGCATGTTCAGCGAGGAAACTCCCCGGGGCTTGCAGGAGCTGAACATAGACGTCCCGCCCCTCCCCAACCAGCCGCTCCTGGAGGGTGGCAGCAGCACGGTCGCTGCGCTCTGCGAAATGCTGGTGCAGGGCCACGGAGACCGGGTGCGCCTTTTCCCCGCCCTGCCCAGCGACACCCGCCAGGCCCGCTTCGCCCAACTGCGCACTAGCGGGGGGTTTCTGGTGAGCGCGGCCCTGGAGGAGGGAGAGGTGGCCTGGGGGCTAATCGAGCCGACGGCGTCCGGTCCGTGTACAGTGGTGAATCCCTGGGGTGAGAAGGAGATGGTGGTGGCGCAGGCGGGTGTCGAGGTGGTGCGGGGGAAGGGAGAGGTGACCTTCGCAGCGGAGGCCGGAGCGGCCTATCTCCTGCGTCGCGCCGGGGACGTGCCCGCCGTGCCCGAAACGATGTCCGCCTCCTCCGCCGCCCCCACCGTGCGCCACACCCACGTCCGCGAGGGCATGCACGTCTGGCTAGGCTGGGACGCCGAGGCGGAGTTCTGGAGCTCCGTCGAGTCCTTCCTGGGCCGCTACTGGAACGGCAACCAGCGCCAGTCGCGTCATATCCCCTACCGCTTCCAATTCGGTCGGGTCCAGCGCGAGCGCACCCTGGAGCTGTTCGACCTGCTCCCCGCCCGCCACCGCGTCCACAACATGGTCAACTCCAGCTTCCGTATCCTGGCGCCGCAGACGACCTACCACCCCAACCGCGAGTATGGCTGGGTGGAGCAACCCGATCTGGAGGTGGTCGCCGGTGACGGCCCCGACGCCTTGCGGCGCGAGGGCCTGGCCTCCGCCACCCCGGCCACGCTGCGCCTGGACCTGCCCGCGGGCGTCTACGCGCTGATGTTCGTGCTGGGAAGCTCAGAAGAAGAGACGTGGCCGCAAGCAACGGTGGCGGGACAGACCTGGCAAAGCGCCGAGCCCCTGCTGCCCGGCCGCTGGGCGACCCCGGTGCTGGCGGTGAGCCTACAGGAGGCAGGGAGCGTGGCGGTGGCTTTCGAGGGGACGGAAGGCAAGCGGTGGGCCTGCAGCGGGCTGTTTGTGAGGAAGATGTAAGGTCTGAGAAGGGGAGAGCCGATGCGTCTTGACGCACACACCCACACTTACCGGGACACGCTGGAGAAGTGGCCGGCCAACCTCGCGATCACCGGGGTCACCCATTATGTGGCCATCCTGCGCGAGGCTGACCTGGTACTGATCCCGAGGCTCGACGAGGCCGGCGCCCACGGCATACCCTTTCACTGGCTGGACCTGAGCAAAGACGACCCCTTCGTTGACGGGGTGGAGGTGGCAGGCTACAAGCTACATCTGCGCCAGACCGCGCCGCGCGGCAACCGGCCAGTATATGCCACGAAGGAGGATCTGGGGCCCATCTGCGAACGGGCGGCGCGGGAGCACCGTCCGCTGCTCTTCCATACCGACGGCGACGATCCCAATCCGTCCTCGGTCCCGATGCTGGCGCAGCTCTGCCGCGACTTTCCCGAGACGACGATCATCGCCGCGCACATGGGGGTCTACACCCAGGAGCGGTTCCTCACCCAGTACCAGGCGGACGTGTTCGCACCAATGCTTGAGCATCTCTGGCGGATGTACTTGCGGCTGGTACTCAACACGCCCAATCTGTACGGCGACCTCACCAAGTTCGGCATGGACTACCCCTGGCGGGCACCGCACCACCTGGCGCGGTTCGAGGCGTTTCGCAAGGTAGTGGCCGAGCTTCCCGCCCCCGAGCGCGCCGCCCTCGTCGACAAGCTCTTCCTCGGGACCGACTTCCCCCACTTCTGCAAGCCCGACGAGGAGGAGAGCGCCTGTCTGCCGGACCCCACGGTCGTGCCCGCGAGTCACTACGGCTTTCAGGCGGAGTGTATGGCGTATGCCTTTGGTGAAGTGTTCGACGAAGACCGGATGGCGCAGAACTTCTTCCGGTTACTGCCGGAGCGGTTCCAGTGCTGAGGCCGGCCGGCGCCGATGGCCGTCTCCCGCACCGGCGAGACACCGGTGCTACCGGGAGGAAACCCGCAACCTACAAGTAGAAGATCCTCCCCCGATTCTCCTCCAGCAGCTTCTGGTTATGCTCATCCCCTCCGGGCAGGTTCGCGGAGATGAAAACCGGCGGCGTGAGGCCCTGCTCAGCGAGGTTCCGGATCACCTGCGCCGCCAGCGCGTTGACCGCCGCGCAGCCCAGCACCGTCGACAGCGGCCCCGTCTTCTGCTCCAGGCCGGGAATCTCCACCGCGCAGTCGCCCAGCGGCACACAGTTGTCGATCACCAGGTCGCACAGCTCATGCAGGTGCTTGCCGCTGGGATGGCGGCTGGGAACGCCCTCGGCGTAGGCCAACGAGGTGATGGCAATGGTCTGCACCTCCCGCTCCCGCGCCGCCAGGGCCATGTCGATGCTCACCGCATTGCGCCCGGAGGTGGACGCGATCAGCAGCACATCCCCGGATTGCGCCGGGCTGTTCTCCAGCAGCACCCGCCCCAGATCCGGCAGGCGCTCCAGTTGCGAGGTCAGCGTCACCGGCCGCACCGACAGGTTCATCCCCTGCGGGTAAATGGGGTTGATCAGCATCAGCCCCCCGGTACGGTACACCAACTCCTCGGTAAGCATGAACGAGTGGCTCGCCCCAAACGAAAACACCCGCCCGCCAGCTGCGATGACCTTCGTTACCGCAGCCGCCGCGCGGTCAATCGCCTCGGTCTGCGTTTTCGCTAACTGCCGCAGGCCCTCTGCCGCGGCGTCCAAGTAGGTTGTGGATGACATAGTTCCTCCTCGGGACGGGCGCGGGCCGGATACTTTGCGCGCCTGCGGCGCCCGCGTATTCGGCCCCTCCGGGTGGCCGTTCAGCGTCCCGTCCGGTTGTATTCCTTCAACGCTTCCTCGTTATACTGTGGCCCGCCCGGACGGTTGTGGCTCATATAGACGTGGGCCGGCGTGCCGGCGGCCTGCATCCGCTCCATCGCCTCGCCACAGATCATCCAGCTCAGCAGCGTCTGCGACAGGCCGGAAATCGGCAGAACCTTGTGCGGATAGTAGTCCACCTCCACACAGGCATCCCCCAGGGGCGCGGCGTTGTCCACCACGATTTCAGCCACCTCGCACAGTTTCTTCCCCGACGGATGCAGGGACTCTACCCCAGCGGTGTACTCCAGAGAGGTCAGGGCGATCACGGTCACGCCCAGCTCCCGACAGGCCAGCGCCAGCTCGATCGGCACCCGATTGCGCCCGCTGACCGACGCCGTCAACAACACATCTCCCGCGCGTATCTCGCTGGTCTGCACCGCCAGCCGCACCCGCTCCAGGTCCGCCGTCACCGGCTCCGGCCGGGGCCGATCGCGGAGGCAGTCCGCCACCGGGGCCCTCACGTGACACGAGAACGAGAAAATCCGCGCCGCCATCAGCCCCCCCGCGCGGCTGGACAGCTCCAGCTCTCCCCCATGCCCGATCCCATACAGCCAAAACGCGCCGCCGTGGGTCAGGGCGTGGGCGATGGCCTCACCCGCCCGCGCGATGTTCTCAGCCTGCGTCGCTTCCAGACGGTCAATCAGCTCTCGCGCCGCCTCGGCATATAGATGTGCCAGCATTATGGCCTCCTAGTGGTTGGCCGTCGTATGCACGCTCCCCTCTCCCTCTGCCGGGGGGGGAGAAGGGGCACGGGGGTGAGTCTCCTTACGTCCCCACGGACCACTTGCCCTCCAGCGACACCGGCATTCCCGTCTCCACTCCCGTCGCGATCGCTTCCCTCGGCGCCCCCACCGGGTCCAGCCGCGCCAGGTGCTCCTCTTGCGTTCGTTCCAGGTTAGCCAGCACCTCCGGCGTCCACTCTACCTCCATCTTCCGCAGCGCCAGCAGCGCCGCCCCCAACACCATGTTCAGCCGCGGCCGCACCAATCGCGCTCGCGGGGCGATCTCCGCCATCCGCTCGCACATCCGCTCCCACCACAACCGCGACCGCACCGCCACACTCCCCGCCGCCACCAGCGGGAACTCCTGCTCAGTCAGGTCCAGCTCGTGCACCAAGTCCCGCACTAGCCCGAATAGCGCATCGGCCTCCGCCCGCAGGATCTCCGCCGCAACGCGGTCACCTGCTTCCGCCTGCTCGTTCACGATCCGCGCCAGCGAGGCGATCTGCCGTCGGTCCAGGCCCTCCCGGTAGACCAGGTGGAAGATCCGGTGGAGGTCACGCATGCCCAGTGCCGGCGGTATCACCTGCGCCAGGGAGGTCTCTCGCGAGGCCGCCCAGTGTGAAGAGAAAGCCGCCCGCAACCCCGCCAACCCGATCTCGTACCCGCTGCCGTAGTCACCCAACACCGGCCCCAGCGCCCCAAAGTGCCGCCGCGTACCGTCGGCCAGGCGCCCATTGACAAACGATCCGGTGCCCGACAGCACCACCACACCCCACTCCTCGCCCGCCGCAGCCAGCGCCATGCGCGGCTCGGGAACGCAGTGGATATCGCGAATCTCCCCTGCCTCGGCGAGGCGCGCTTCCCATCTCTGCCGCCGCCGGCTGGGGCTGCTCACCCACAGCTCGGCCCCGCGCAATTCACCCAGGGCCCCGTCGAAGGCCTCTATGTAAGAGCGGTAGATGGCCTCCGGCGTGCCATAGTAATGCTGCACCTGCCCGCCGCGGCCCCAGCCCACGATGCGGCCTTCGCGATCTACCAGTACCGTGTCACACTTAGACCCGCCACCGTCAATGCCAATTGCGTACTGCATGGGGATGTCTCCGGAAGAGGTCAATAGAGGTTGTGTCGGTCGTCCGCGTCAGTGAAGCACGTGCAAGGGCCGCTCATGGCCACTGTTCGCTAGTACTTGCGCGAAGTTGACCAAGGGGAGGCCCTTTTCCTCCACAGCTCGCAAAACCCGCTCCGCACAGAGCGCCCCGGCCTCCTGGTCCCAGTGGTAACCCCACTGGTAGCGCGCGGTCAGGGCAGGGTCGGCGAACCCGGGGTGGCACATCAGCTCGTTCACCCCAGGACACAGGCGGTCCAGAATCGCCAGCAGGCCGGGCTCGTCGAGGGCCCCCGACTGGCCCAGGCCCCAGAACCAGTCGGCATGTAGCAGCCCCGCCCGGCGTACCCGCCGCCCTCCCCACCAGGCCAGGCTCCCCAGGACGCTCATCTGCACTCGCCGCCCCCCTCCCGTGACTCCACTCGGCGCCCCCTGGTCGTGAGGTACCCGCACCACGCCAATCCCCGCCTCCCGTGCCGCCGCCAGCACCAGCGTCAGGACCCCCGGTAGCAGATGCAGATGCTGGTGGCTGTCCAGGTGCGTGGGCTGCATCCCTGCCTCCCGGACTCGGTCAAGCTGCGCCGCTATCTCCGCCCCTACCTCCCGCGGGCCAAAGCGCCGCCCCAGCCAGCCGGCGACGAACTCCCGGTACGACCCCGGCAGCCGCCCCTGCGCATCCACCAGTCGGCCCAGTCTGTCCCGTGGCGCCACCGCTTGTTCGTCCACCAGCGACAGGTGCACCCCTACCCCAAGGCCCGGGTTGCGCGCCGCGACCTCCACGGCCTGCGCGAAGGCGGGTCCATTGGGCATGAGGCTGGCGCTTCGGAGGAGGCCCTGGTGGAAGCAGTGCTCAATCCCACGGTTGACGCCCTCGCTCAGGCCGAGGTCATCCGCGTTGACCACCAGGAAGGGGGAATCCGTCACCCGCGCTCACTCCACATCGCACGCGGCAGCCACCGCGGTGGCGCGACGCCCCGGACGGCGCAGGCGGTACTTGACCATCTCCCACAGCATGCGGGGCACTACCTTGAAGCCCCCGAGGGTGGACACGCCCGCCACCCGAGGGCAGTAGTCCAGCCCCATCTCCGCGAACCGGGCCCCGGTGCGCCGCAGCTCCAGGATCAGCTCAGCGTCAATGAAAGACCCCTCCGCCCGCAGCGACATCCGCTCCAGGTAGGACCGCTTGAACAGCTTGAAGGCAAAGTTGACGTCGCGCACCTGCAGTCGGAAGGCGGTGCGGACCATCCAGTTGTAGATGCGCGAGTTGGCCTCTCGACGCCACGACTCGGGGCGCGACCGCCGCCAGCCCAGTACCGCGTCCGCCTGCTCGGTGAGGGGCAGTGCTCCCAGAGCGTCGTCCATGCGAATGGGCAAGTCGCTGTCGGTGTAGAAAACCCATTCCTTGCTCGCGGCAGCGAACCCGGTCTGCAGCGCTCCCCCCAGGCCCCGATTGGCGACATGGTGCAGCCCCCGCAGTTCCGGAATCTCCTCGGCCAGCCGGTCCGCCAGGGCCCCCGTCCCGTCCACGCTGGCGTCGTCCACCACGACGACCTCCACCTCGGGCGCCATAAGCCTTCCCACCCGCACGGCCTCCCGCACGGCTGTGCCCAGGTTGTCCTTCTCGTTATAGGCCGGCAAAACTATGCTCAGGCTCTGCATTATGACCCTCTGCCTGACCGCGCCCCGGCGCCGTTAGTCACTAGCTTCCAGCGGCCCTCCCGGGCCCAGACGGTACTCCCCGAAACCTGAATCTTCTCCGCATCCCGGTCCTGAAAGATCACGAACACCGGTGCCGATCCCTCCAGCAACCGCCGGACCTCCTGCGGGTCGTCCACAAATCCCACCCGGCCCCCTCCGTAGTAGCTCAGGCTCTCCCGGTTGAATCTATACGACACGATTTGCGCTGAGGAATCGGGGGGAAGGCGATCCAACAGCGGCTTGAGGCTCACCCACGGGGAGGCCAAAGGCATGATAACAAACACCAGCCATAACGTAAACACAACCATGGCGCCAGGAACCAACCACAGCGACCGACTCGCCTGGCTCAGCGGCCGCCGCAGCCCCCCGACCAGCGCCCCCGCTGGCCCCAACAACAGGATCAAGCCCAGGACAGTTCCCGCCACCTGCACCCCTGGGAACTTGGTTCGGCCCACCAGGAACAGCGCCACCACTATGACGCCAGCCATCCCCATCCCCACCCCCAAACCCCAACTCAGCCCCCGCCGTAGGGACGTATCTCCCTCCTCCAGCCGCCCCCACCAGGCCCCCACCAGCACCGCCGCTGCCGGGAACAGCGGGAAGATATACGTCACCAACAGCGTCTTGGAGAGCGAGAAGAAGACCAGGACCACTATTCCCCAGGTCAGAACCAGCCGGGCCCCCTCCGTCGCCCGCCCCATCTTCGCCACGGATTGCGGCAAGAACACGCTCCAGGGGAGGAAGTACAGCGCCAGCACGGGGACGTTCAGGAAGTAGGAGTGCCAGCCGGCCGTCTGCTCGGCGTGCTCGGCCTCCAGGAAGCGCGTCACGTTGTTGGCGACCAGGAATCCCTCGACGAACTGCTCGCCGTGCAGCAGGTACATCGCCGCGTACCACGGAGCCGCGACCACCAGACAGGTCGCCAGGGCCCCCACCGCATCCAGGCTGAGCAGCCGGTCCAGTCGGCGAGTCAGGGCCAGGTGTACCACCAGCGTCAGCCCCACCAGCACCATCGCCACCGGTCCCTTGGCGAGTGTAGCCAGTCCCACCATCGCCCCGGTCAGCAGCGCCCACCCCACTCGCGAGCGCGTTTGGTCCGCCGCCAGCCAGCGCCGCACCCCGTACAGCGCCGCCAGTAGCATCGCCGCCAGCGTCATGTCGGTGACGGCGGCATGAGCCAGCACGATCTGCTGCAGACACGTCGCCATCACCACCGCCGCGAGCAACCCCGTACGCCGCCCAAAATCGAAAGCCGCCAGGGCATACACCAGTAGCACCAGCGCCACGGCCATGAGCGCCGAAGGCAACCGACTGGCCACCTCCCCCGCCCCCAGCAGCACGGTCGTCGCCGCGGTCAGCCAGTAGAACAGGGGGGGTTTATCGAACCACAGCTGACCCTCCCGGTGCGGGGTGAGCCAATCGCCGTGCGCCATCTCCTGAGCGACTTGCCCATACACCGGCTCATCGGCATCCGTCAGCGGGAACCGCCCCAGCCCTGCGAAGTACAGCAGGTACAGCGCCACCAGCGCCAGCAAGACCGTCCCTACCCACCGCAGCCTTTGCGAAGACAAATGCGAGCTATTCATGGAGTAGAGCCGATACGGGACTTCCGAGGCGCGCCTTACACCCCATACCCCTAGTATACTGCACCCACCGGGGTCGCCGCCAGTGCTTGCCGCAAGCGGAGGGGGCGTACCGGGCAGCCATCTCGGAACCGCAGGCAGGCAAGACACCCGACAGGCCGTGCCTACAGACGTTCCAGCAGCCCGAGAGTTCCCTTCCCCTCCCGACCCGGGAATCGCCAGGCCCCTCCTGCAGTCTTAAGAAGTGGAGACGTTTGCTTTCGGATCTACCATGGGAAAGGAAAACCGATGAACCGATTCACCATAAGTATACTTGTTGTTATGTCTCTGCTCCTACTCGGAGTGTCTCTCCTGGCCGGTTGCTCCAAGGCCCCCGCGCCCGGCGTGCCCTCCGCTATGATGATGCCCGCGGCCGCCCCCGGCGCGCCTGCTGATGCAGCCGCCGCGAGCGATACCGTCACCTGTCCGGTACTCGGCACCAAGGGCGATAAGTCCAAGATGATCCCCTACGAGTACCAGGACAAGACCTACTACTTCTGCTGTCAGCCCTGTGTCGACAAGTTCAAGCAGGACCCGGAAAAGTACCTCAAGGAGGGCACCCAGGCGGCTATCAGCGCTGCCTGCCCGGTGAGCGGCAGAGCCAAGCCCGCCGACGCCATCTGCCCGCTGCACGATACCAGCAAGTCGGCCGCGCTTGAGGCCATCTAGCCTTTCGCACTGGCCCCAACCACGCCCGCCGACAAAGCGGCCGGCTAGTCCGGCCAGTCTGGTGAACCCTTCTCGGGGCCGGTGTGCGAGTCCAGCGCTCAACCACCGGCCCCGGATGGTGTTGGGGGAGGGAGGATCGCGGAGAGCAAGACCAAGTGAGTATACGAGGGGTCCGCGGCCGAGGACGGCTTCCGCCTCCTGGCGGATCGCCGGTGGCCGCGGGGGCTGACCAAGTGGGAAGCGCCCCTGGACGTGGGGCTGCCCGAAGTGAGGTCCACCAACAAGCTGCGCAAATGGTACGGCCCCGCCCCAGCTCGGCTGGGAGGACCGCGACCGGGGCCTCCCTACTCCCCCTCTCCCGTGAGGGAACGGGGGCCGGAGGGTTAGGCCGCCTCCCCTCTATCCCACCTCATCGTCGGCCTCCTCCGCAGGTATCGCTCCGCGCTGAGCGCCGCCATGCACCCTTCCGCGCAGGCCACCACCATCTGCCGCACCTGCTTCTTGCGGACATCACCCGCCGCATACACGCCGGTCACGCTGGTCTGCCCCAACTCGTCCGTGACGAGGTACCCTCCCTCCTCCATCTCCAGCGCCTCGCCCAGAAAGCCCGTGGCCGGCGCCGAGCCCCGCAGGTACAGGAAGATTCCCGACGCTTCCAGCACCCGCTCCTTCCCGCCGGGCGCGAGGAACCGCGCGCCGGTCGCACACTCCTCGCCCACAATCTCCTGCAGCCGTAGGCCCGTCTCCACTCGCAGATTGGGCCGCCCGGCCAGTGCCTCCTGCAGATCCCCCGGGAGGTCCAGCCGCCTCGCCGGTGCCGCCAGCGTCACTTGCCGAGCGATCCCGGTCAGGGCCAGGGCTTCCTCCGCCGCCTGCTCGTCCTCGCCGACCACCAGCACGTCCTGCCCCTTGTACAGCGGCCCGTCGCAGGCCACGCAGCGGCAGATGCCTCGCCCCTCGAATCTCTCCTCCCCCGCCACCTTCTCCCCCTGTCCCATGGCTCCGGTGGCGATGATCACCGCCGGGGCGGTATACAGCTCTCGCCCTGCCGCTACCGCGAAGGCCTCGGGGTTGCTGAAGTCGGCCATGCTGGCCGCCTCCTGCTCATGCCGAGCGCCGGCTTGCCGGGCCTGCTCGCGGATCTTCGCCAGGATCTCCCGGCCCGGCAAAGACTCTCCCTGGCCGGGGAAGTTCTCCACGATCGGCGCCCGTGCCATCATCCCCGTCAACTCCCCGGGGCTGACCACTAGCGTGTCCAGCCCGGCGCGCGCCGCATACAGGGCCGCGGTAAAGCCTGCCGGCCCTCCCCCGATCACGATGACCTCGCAGGCTGACTCCGCCACGTGGCAAGCTCCATTCCTACCCATCACGAGCGTGGAGGGGCCGGATGAGCACAGCGAATCCGGCCCGCCGGCTGTCGCAGCGTAAACCCCGCAAGCACCTCCCCCTACTCCCACACCATCCTCAGGTCATACCGCCCCGGTGGCAACTCCGGCAGCGGCAACTGCCCCCACAGCCGGTAGCGTCCGGCTCCCGGCAGCGCCCGGTTCAGGTCGAAACTCGCCACCGCCGCCCCGCCGCCCAGCGGCACCACCTCGATGGCCTCCAGCGTCACCGGGCCCTGCGCGTCGATAGTGCCTACGTACCGAATTGGCGCCCCTGGAGCCAGCGTCTCCCGCTCCGGGATGACCTCCCCCGCCGCCGCGCCGGCTCCCATCAGCCGCGCCTCCCCGGTGCCCGCCGTTGAGCCCGGCCCGAAATTCCAGCCGTACTGATCAAAGACCTTGCCGCCCGGCTTGCCCGGATCCACGTCTACCAGGATCAGCCCCAGCGGGAAACGGTCACCCACCATCGCCGGCTTCCAGCCCATCGAGGCAAACGACAGCGCTGCCTCGATAGCGTAACCGTCCTGGGTATCGGTCACCGCATAGCTGCAGTCCGCCCCCAGCGGTCGCCCCGGGGCGCCCGGCGAGTAGTAGCTCAGCCCGTACATCACCGTCAGCGGCGCCGGACCTTCTGAGCGCCCACCTAAGGTCAGCCAACCGGGGGGAACGATGCTCACCACCAGGCTGTCGCAGCCGAAGGGCGTACCCCACGCGTCGTTCTCTGCGTGCGGCGTCTTCAGGTCGTCGCGGACGACCGCCGCCAGATATAGATTCTTGTCGTCCCAGGACATCGCTACCTGCGCTGACAGGTCCGCGTCACTTTCCGGCCCCGGCGCCGCCCACCCCCGCTCCGGGACAATCGAGCCGTCGATCACAAATGCCTTGTCCATCTGCCAATCGCCCAGGTTGCCGTCGATCTTGGGCGCCTTGGCCGCACCGGGCACGAAAGCGGTCCATTCCGTCCCCCGCTGCTGCTTGAGATCAAACAACGCCCAGGCCGGCCCCGTGTCGACTTCTGTCCCCGCGGTCACAACCACTGCCGCCAGCACCTTGCGCTCCAGCTCCTCGGGCTTGAGCCCCTCCGCTGCGCGCGGCTCCAGGCGCAGGTCGGCCAGGGACATCAGCCGCCCTCCTCCCCCCGCCGGCTCGAAGGTCAGGTCCACGGCCGGTGCTGACAGGTGCGCGATCCCCCAGACCAGCTCTCGCATGCGGTAAGGTGGATCCGGCGGCGTGCTGTACCAGCCCTGGTAGGCATTGGGGAACTTGTCGGCCCCGGCGGTCATGATGAACCGCCCCAGCCGCCCTTGAGCCCACGGCCCCCACAGGATGCTGCTTCGCACCACGTAGTATCCATCCGCGGGCACCGGTACGCGCACAGTAAGCTGCCCGCCTAGCGCCGCCCAGGTGAAAAGCTCATCCGGAGCGTCGGTGATATTCGCCGGGGGCTTGGTGGGATAACATTCCCCACTGGTAGGCCGGGCCAAACTCAGCAGGTCTGACGCGCTCAATTCGGTCACCGGCTCTGCGGCCAGGACCATCGTCGCCAGCGCCAGGGTGGCAATAACCAGGGCTGTGATTCTCATCGATCTTCTCCTCGGTAAAGAATCCCGCGATTGGTACATCACAGGTGAGGCGGCCCCTACTTCTCGTAGTTCTTCCTCTCGGGCTGCCGGAACAGGTCCTGCCCATCGACCACCGCAAAGGTCGCTCCTACCGCACTGATCGCCCGTACCTGCCCCGCGCTCACATCCGCGTATAGATACCGGGCATCGGTGCTCAGGCCGCCTGCGGTCACCGTCTGGCCGCTCGGGTTGCTGACCACCCATTCGACCCGATCCGGGTCGAAGGTGAAGTTCAGGACAGTGGCCTCGGGCGTATCGAGCATTACATGGATGCCGTCGGCTCCGGCGGTACCCAGCAGATCGGCCGGGCGAACCGACCCTGGCGCGTTCGACAGGGCTTGCTGCCTGCTGGCGGCGTGCGGGTAGTAGACCTGGGTGAATAGCAACTTTTGCCCGGCTTGGATCGCCCCCCGCCAGACGTAGCGCAACTGCGCCGGCACGTCTCCGGCCCGCGGATCGACTGCCGTCCGGTCCACTATCTGCAGCTTGCAGTTCGGCTGCGGCGCGAAGTACACCAGCAGGTCCTGCGGTGGCGTGTGCAGGCCCACTTGCGCCGCCCGCGGCGAGCTGAAGAATGTATTGGCCCAGGTGTCGCCCAGTTGCGGCCCCACGTTCTGCGTATTCCACACCGGCCCTACCTGCGCTAAGAATCCCTCCTCAAACTGCGGGATATCCCGCACCACCAGGAAGCGGTTCTTGATGAACATGAATTCCCGCGTCGCCTGCAGCGGGAAGCCCTGGTAGTCGCCCACCTGTACCGTGGCGAAGGTCGCCGCTCGCATATCCTCGAACTCCGGCACTTCCACGGTCTGGTAGTACGCGTCGCTCAGCGTCGGCTCGGTATTGAAGCGTAGCGGCGCCGTCCCGCCCACATCCTCCACTGCTAGCCGGTTTTCGTCGGAGGAGCCCTTGGCCGAGAAGGTCTGCGTCAACGGCGCGCCCCAACGGGTCATGCCCACGATCCCCGGCACATTCAAGGGGTCATGCCGGGGGAAAAGGTCGATCAGCGCGAAGAAATCCCCCGGATTCCAGCCGCTGCGCAACACCATCTTCGCCGGCATCACCTTATCGGTCACAATTAGCGAGCAACAGATATTGGCCTTGTCGGGGCGGGGGTCGAGGTCCTGTAAGTACTGGGTCGCCGCTTCCTTGTTCCGCAGTCGCAGAGTCTCCTTGCGGTACAGGATGCGGCTGCCCCCCTCGGGCGGGACCGGCTGAACGGTGTCGTCAGCCAACAGGTAGGCGATCGCCATCTGCTCGGTGGTCTCCGGCCCCGCCAGGACATGGTGGGTCATGTACCGATCCTGCTGGTAGAGCAGGTAGTTCATCAGCTTGTGCGCTACGTAGCGATAGCGCCCGTCGCCAGTCCGCGCGGCGAGCAGCTCCAGCATCCAGATGCGCTGCCCAGGGATGCTGTTCCAGCCGCCGTGCGCCCCGTACGGGCAGATCGCCCCGTCCGGCGTTACCTCCCACATGAGGCGCTCCCACGTCTTACGCATCTCCGGATCGCTGAAGACCTCCTCGCGGTGGAGAATCTCCGCCCCCAGCATGATCGGGAAGGTGGTGCCGTAGTAATAGCCGGTGTCGTTGGCCGGGTTGTCGCGATAGGTCCAGAAGTCGCCCCATACCTTCTCGCTGTATGCCTTCCACTCGGCCGCTTCGGGCGCGTCAGGATACCAAGTGGCAGCGATGGCCTTCATCATGCCCTCGCCCTGCGCCCGGTGCATCGGCCCCCGCCAGTAGTCCTCGGCCGTCCCCCATACGTGGATGGTCCGGTTCATGAACAAGATCATGTCCTTGAACCACTGGTCCTTCTGGGGGTCCAGCAGCCCGCCCTGGGACAGGTGGCGCGCATACAGGCCGATCATGGTCGGCTCGTGCATGTAGTTGCTGTGCCAACCGGTCTTCTTGACCTCCTCGCGCATCCACTGGTCATATGCCTTGAGCATGGTAATACAGGCCTGCCCCCACTTGGGGTCTCCCGTCTGCACGTACTTGGCCAACACGGGCATGAGGTGCCGCGGGCCATAGACCCCGTGGTTAGGGCTATCCGCGTAGCTCAGGTGGCCTGAGTCGTCGATCCACTTCATGTAGGTGTCCCGGGTCACCGGCTGCTCTTGCCAGGGCAGATGGTAGGCGTCCGGGGTGGGCTGGTTGTACCGGTCCAGGTCCTGCATGTAGTAGGTGGGCGGCGCCACCCGCTCCACCGCCGGACCGGACGCGTCCTCCGGCACCACCTGGAAATCGGCGGCCCGGGCCGCCGCCACCGTCAGCAGCAGTAGGAGACAGACCGGTAGTCCTCTGCGCATGGAGTCCTCCATCCTCACTTCTCGTGGTTGCCCCGCTCCGCCTGGCGGAACACGTCCTTACCCTCCAGGCTCAAGAAACTTGCGCCCACCGCATTCACCGTCTGCACCGCGCCCTGCACCACGGCCACGTAAGCAAAGCGCGCGTCCGTCGCCAGCCCGCCCTGCTCCACCTTCTCGCCGCCGGGATTGGCGACCACCCACTCCGTCCAGTCCAGCCCCGAGTCGATTCTCCCCACCGTCACCTCTGGCGTATCCACCAGGAAGTTGATGCCCGCCGGGGTTGGTTCCGGGACGGCCGGCTGGGCTCCGCCTCCGTTGCGCTCGCTGGTCGGGTAGTGCGGAACATACGCCTCGGTGAACAGCAGCTTCTGCCCGGCCTGCGTCGCTCCGCGCCAGGTGTACCGCAACTGTCCCGGCACGCTCCTCATATTCGGGTCAGTCGTGCTCCGGTCCACCACCTGCAGCTTGCAGTCCGGCCGCGGCGAGAAGTACACCCACAGGTCATAGGACGGATTCTTCAGCGGCTGCGGCCAGTACCACGCCCAGGGCCGGTTGTAGAAGGTATTGGCCCAGTGCGTCCCCACCTGCGGCCCGATGTTCTGCGTGTTGAACACCGAGGCCACCTCCGCCAGGAACCCCTTCTCAAACTCCAGCAGGTCCCGCGTCACCAGGAAGCGGTTCTTCAGGAACAGGAAGTCGCGGGTGTACTTGACCGGGAAGCCGTTGTAGTTGCTCACTGTGACCGTGGCGAAGGTCGCCCCCTTCAGGTCCGCAAAGACCGGCACCTCCACCTCCTGATAGTAGGAGTCAGCCAGCCCCGGGTCGGTGTTGAAGCGCAGCGGCGCCGACCCCGACAAATCATTGATGAGCACCCGGTTCTCCCCCGAGTTTAGCCGGGCCGCCGTCTCGCTGGCCATCGCCAGGCACGACCCCCACCGCGTCATCCCCACGATCCCCGCCGGGTTGAGCGGATCGTGCCGCGGGAACAGATCCACCAACGCGAAGAAGTCGCCCGGATTCCACCCGCTGCGCAGCACCAGCTTGTTGGGCAGCACCCGCTCCGTAAGCAGCAGGCCACAGTCCACATTCGCCTTCATCGGATCGGGGTCCAGGTTGGGCAGATGCCGCGCCCCCGCCGCCTTGTTCCGCACTCGCAGCGTCTCGTGGCGGTACAACACCTGTGACCCACTCTCCGGCGCCATCGGCTTGACACCCTCGTCGCAGAACAGGTACGCCAGCGCGATCTTCTCCGTCCCCCCCGGCCCTAGCAGCATGTAATGCTTGAGGTACTCCGACTCCTGGTACAGCAGGTAATTCATCAACTTCTGCGCGCCGAACTTGTACCGCCCGTCCTGGGTGTGGGCGGCGAGCAACTCCATGATGACCAGTCGGTCGGCCGCATTGGCGTTCCAGCCCCCGTTGCAGCCGTAAGGGATCACCGCACCGTCCGGCGAAATCTCCTGCAACAGCCGGTCCCACATCGGCTTTACACCCGGGTCGGTCCATACCGCCTCGT
This sequence comes from Candidatus Zipacnadum vermilionense, assembly GCA_029821755.1. Lineage (GTDB taxonomy): Bacteria > Armatimonadota > Zipacnadia > Zipacnadales > Zipacnadaceae > Zipacnadum > Zipacnadum vermilionense. Next base: position 105,636 of record JALGSV010000005.1, read on the forward strand.
CGCCTTCCAGTTCTGCTCGCAGCGCGATGGCCATCAGGCAGAGGAAGCTGTAGTTCAGGTCGTTCTGCGCGTAGTCCCGGTACTTCCACCAGTCGTCCTTCACCGTCGCGGCATACTGCTGCCACTCCGCCGCCTCGGGGATGTCCGGGTACCATAGCGCCGTCAGCCCCTTGCTGGCCCCCTCCGACTGCGCCCGGTGCACCGCGCTGCGCCAGAAGGTCTGCGGCGTATTCCACACGTGCAGGCTGCGCGCATGGAACAACAGCAGATCCCGGAACCACGTGTCCCGTTGCTCGTCCAGGATCCCGCCCTGGGTCAGGTAGCGCCGGTACACTCCCAGCAGCATCGGGTCCGGGTTGAAGTACGAGTGCCACCCGTCCTGCTTGACCTCCTCCTGCAGGACCCGGTAGTAGTCCTGCAGCCCCACCAGGCACGCCTCCCCCCATTTGGGGTCGCCGGTGTCCACGTACTTGGCCAGCAGAGGAAGCAGATGCCGGGGCGCGAAATGCCCATGCTGGGGATGGTCCACGTACTGCAGGTGGCCCGAGTCCTCGATCCACTGCGTGTAGGTCTGCTTGGTCACCGGTGTCTGCGGGATGGGGTAATGCCGGGCGTCCGGCACCGGCACCCCAAAGTCCCCCACGTCCTTCATGTAGAACACCGGCGGCCCCACTCGCTCGATGGCAGGCGCTTGCTCCCCACCAGCCGCCACGGAGAAGTCAACCGCCCCGGCCGCCCCGGCGGCCAGCGCGATCAGGAGGCACAGTACGGCGGTCAGCGGTCTCCGCATTGCTAGCCTACCTCCGTATTCCCCCGCTGCGGCGTACGGAACAGGTCCTCACCCTCCAGGGCCGCGAAGGTCGCCTGCACGCTGCTCACCCGCTGCACCTGCCCCTTCAAGATATCCACGTACAGGTACCGTGCGTCGGTAGTCAGACCGCCCTCGCTCACCTGTCCCCCGCCCGGATTGCTCACCAGCCACTCCACCCGATCCGGATCGAGGTTAAACCGCAGCACCGTCAGCTCCAGGGTGTCCTTCAGCGCCTGAATGCCGTCCGCCCCGGCGCTGCCCACCATGTCCTGCGGACGCGCCGCCCCCGGCGCGTTGGAGTGGATGAGCTGCATGCTCGCCTTGTGCGGGTAGAGCACCTGTGTGAACAGTAGCTTCTGCCCCGGCTGGGTCACGCCGCGCCAGTTGTAGCGCAGTTGCACCGGCACATCCGCCGCCCGCACATCAATTGCCGTGCGGTCCAGCACCTGGAGCCGGCAGTCCGGCTGCGGCGCGAACCACACCAGCAGGTCCACCGGCGGGTTGTTCAGGCTGAAGTTGGAGCCCGGCGGGGCGTCGAAGAAGGTATTGGCCCAGTTGTCGCCCAGTTGCGGCCCCACGTTCTGCGTGTTGTAGATGGGCGCCACCTGCGCCAGGAACCCCTCCTCAAACAGCGGCATGTCCCGCGTCACCAGGAACCGGTTCTTCAGGAAGAGGAACTCCCGCGTGTACGTCACCGGGAACCCCTGGTAGTTGGTCACCTTAACCGTCGCGAAAGTGGCCCCGGCCGAATCCGCGAACTCCGGCACCTCCACCTCCTGGTAGAACTTGTCCCGCAGGTCCGGATCGGTGTTGAACCGCAGCGGCGCCGCGCCCGACAGGTCGTCTATCGCCAGCCGGTTCTCATCCGACGACCCCTTGGCGTTGATCGGCATCCCCAGGCACGCCCCCCACCGCGTCATCCCCAGAATCCCCGGCGGGTTGAGCGGGTCATGCCGCGGGTACAGATCCACCTCCGCGAAGAAGTCTCCGGGGTTCCAGCCGCTGCGCAGGACGAGCTTCCACGGCTTGGTCCCCGGCGTGTTGATCATCAGACAGTCAACGTTGTTGTGCAGTGGGTCCGGATCCAGTGGCGCCTGCCCGAACTTCGCGAAGTACTTGGCCGCCGCGTCCTTGCTCGCAACGCGCAGCATCTCCCGGTGGTACAGCACCTGCGACCCCGCCGCCGGCTGCACCGGCTCGATCGTGTCGTCCGCGAGCAGGTACACCACCGCGATCTTCTCCGTACTGTACGGCCCCATCAGCATGTGGTTCTGCTTGATCATGGGTTGCTGGTAGCGCATGTAGTTGAAGATGCGGCTCGCCGCGAAGCGGTACCGCCCGTCCCCGGTGTACTTGGCGGCCAGCTCCAGGGCCAACAGGCGCGAGGCTCCGGCTTGATTCCACCCGTCGTGCGCCCCGTAGGGGATGTTCGCCCCATCCGGCGACACCTCGTACATGAACCGGTCCCAGATCTTGCGCATCTCCGGATCGGTGAAGAACTCCGTGTTCCCGGTCAGCTCCGCCCCCAGCAGCAAGGGCGGCATCACGCACAGCATGTAGTAGTTGGAGTCATTGACCGGGTTGTCCCGGAAGCGCCAGAAGTCGTCGTAGACCTCGTCGGCGTACTTACTCCACGCCGCCGCCTCGGGGATATCCGGGTACCACAGCACCGCCAGCTGCTTGGCTATCCCCTCCCCCTGCGCGCGATGCATCGGCCCTCGCCAGAAGTTCTGCTCCCCGCCCCACACCCGCATATTGCGGTTGTGGTACAGCACCAGGTCCTTGAACCAGGTGTCCTTCTCCGGATCCAGCAACCCGCCTGCTATCAGATGCCGCCGGTACAGGCCGATGTACCCCGGCTCGTCGGTGAACTGCATAACGTAACCGTTGGCCGCTACGTCCTCCTTGAGAGCCTCATGGTAGACCTTGAGCATGTTGAGGCACGCCTGCCCGGCCGCGCGATCGTTGTCGTGCACGAACTTAGCCAACACCGGCGTGAAGTGGCGGGGCCCATAGCGACCGTGATTGTGAGGGCTGAGCGCGTAGTCGAAATGCTCCGAGTCCACCAGCCACTGGTAGTAGTCCTCTCGCGTCACCGGCGGCTGGGGGATCGGGTTGGCCTCCGGATCCGGCGCTGTATAGCGTCGCACGTCCTGGTGGTAGTACACGGGCGGCCCGAGCTTCTCCGGCGTCACCTCCGCCGGCGCGTTGGACACCGAGAAATCCCCGGCCAACCCCGGGACCGCCAGCATCGCCAGCATCGCGCAGAAGGCTACAGACTTGTTGAGCATAATGAACCTCCAGTAGTCGGGCTCCACCCGAACAGACTTCATTTCCCTCCTCCGGCCCGCCTAACCTCCCCTACCCCCGGACGCCCCTCCCTGACCTTCCCCTTGCAGGATTCTCTCGCCTCCACCGCGAAACATGTCTCATGACCATCGTGGCCTACCTTTTATCGGCTCTCGTCGGCCTGGGCGGACTCATCTTCCTGCTCGGCTCCGTCCAGGGCCACACCGGCCCCCGCCTCCTCATCGGCCTGGTCCTGCTCGGCGCCGCCGCGGTTCTTTTCTACCTGGGTCGGATGAAAGCGCCGCAACCTACCCTCATCCAGAAGATCGATCTCACCGGCGATGTCTCCGCCCAAGACCTCAAGTGCAAGTCCTGCAGCGGCAAACTCGACTCCAAGAGCGTCAGCGTCCAGGCCGGCGCCGTCTTCATCAAGTGCCCCTACTGCGGCGCCCAATACCAGTTGGAGGAAGAACCCAAGTGGTAAAGACCGCCGGGCGGCTGTGGCAGCGCGCCGCCGGCTGGGTGCGGGAGGACTTCCGCTCCGCCGGCGCGCACCTGTCTGCCCTGCGCACCCCGGCCCCCGCTCCCGGGCTGTACTCCTACCGCTGCGAGACCCCCGCGGGCAAGGTTCGCCTCCATCTACGCCTGCACCCGGACCGCACCGGCCTGCTCTTCATCAACGCGGTCCAGGCCTTCCACCTGCCTCCCACTGCCGCCGAGATGGCCAAGCACGCCCTGGACGATCTCCCCCGGCCCACTGCTCTCGCTCGGCTTCAGGCCACCTACCCGCAGGTCCCCGCCAGCGACCTCGCCGCTGACTACGACCGCCTCGCCGCCGCCCTGGCCCGACTCCGGGAGCCTTGCGACGAGTGCCCCGCCGGTGTTCTTGGCTTGCCGCAACCGCCGCCCTTCTCTGTCCGCGCCACCGCCCCCTACAAGGCCGATCTCGCCCTCACTTACGCCTGCAACAACGCCTGCGGACATTGCTACAATGAGTCCGGGCGGACACTGACTCCCGATCTACCCTCCTCCGCCTGGCGCCGTGTACTGGACCAACTGCTGACCATCGGCGTCCCCTATGTCATCTTCACCGGTGGCGAACCCACCCTCCGAGACGACCTCCCTGACCTGGTGGCGTATGCCGAGTCGCTGGGGATGATCGCCGGCCTCAACACCAACGGCCGCCGCCTGTCGGACCCCGCCCTCTGCCGCGCCCTGGCCGAGGCCGGTCTGGACCACGTCCAGATCACGCTCAACTCCGCGCGCCCCGAGGTGCATGACCGCCTCTCTGGCGCTCCCGCCTGGGCCGAGACCGTCGCGGGAATCCGCCAGTCCCTCGCCGCCGGCCTGCACGTCCTGACCAACACCACCCTCCTGCGCGAGAACGTCGCTGAGGCCACGCACCTGCCGGACTTCCTGCACGGCCTAGGCGTCCGCACCTTCGCCATGAACGGGCTGATCCATTCCGGCTGTGGCGCGCACTATCCCGGTGCCCTCCCGCCCGGCGAGTTGCGCCCGGTATTGGAGCAGGTCCGCGTCCGCGCCAGTGACCTGGGGATGCGCTTCCTATGGTACACGCCCACCGAGTATTGCGCCCTGGACCCGGTGGACCTGGGGCTAGGGGTCAAGTCGTGCAACGCCGCCGAGTACTCCGTCTGCGTGGAACCCAATGGCGATGTTCTCCCCTGCCAGTCCTACTACCAACCCGCCGGCAACCTGCTGACCGACCCGTGGGAGACCATCTGGGAAAGCGACCTTTTCCGCCGCCTACGGCACCGGCGCGAGCAACCGGAGGCCGCCGGACTATCGTCCGCGTGCTGGGACTGCGAGAAGCTGACCGTCTGCGGAGGCGGGTGCATGTTGGAATTGCCGTCGGGGAGAGAGGCCGAATGAGCGGCGTCCGCGCCGGGAATCCGTCCCGCCGCCCGGCGGAGACGGGCCGGATTCGCCTGACCCAGCTTCGCTGGACAGTTCAACACGGCCCCTCCTGGTATCGCGCCCGACGTCACCATCAAATAGAGGTCGCAGCCGACCCGACAGAGGTGAACTCACCGTGCCCCAGCAACCCCTACTCGACCGCATCATGACCGCCATCGGCGCCCGGCCCCGTCGGGGACGCGATCTGGAGCCCGGCATTTACTCCTATGAGCGCCTGGAGGGAGACTGGCCCACCCGTTTCCATCTGCGCGTGGACCCTGACGAGGGCGGTCTGCTGCTGGCCAACGCCGCCGAGACCGCCTACCTCTCCTCTGTCGGCACCCGCATGGCCCGCGACGTGCTGGAGGGACTCAGCGACGAAGACATCTACGGCGATATCCGCGCCGTCTTCCGCCGGGCCAGTCTGGCGGAGATGCGGGCCGACCTGGCGCAAATCCGCTCCCTGATCGCCGATCTATCCTCTCCCGGCGACAACTACCCTGTCACCGACCTTACCGACGATCAGGTCGCCAACTGGAGCCGTCGCCTCGCCGCCCCCTTCCGCGCCGACGTGGTCCAGGGCGACCCTCGGACGGGCCGCGAGATTCTCCAGCGCCTCTGGGAGGTGGGCATCCCTCATGTCACCTTCCTCGTCCGCCCCGAGGCTCCCGCCGACGATCTGCCGGCGTTGATTGAGGCTGCCGAGGACCTCGGCATGATCGCCGGTTTGCGTGCCACCGCCTCCTGGCTCTCGTCTGATCTGATCCAACGCGCCGCCCTGGCCGGTTTGGACCATCTAGACCTGCTCTACCTCTCGACCGATTTAGCCGCCCACGACGAGCTCTGCGGGCCGGGCGACCATGCACGGGTGCTGGCGGCCTTCGAGCAGTGCCACCACCTGGAGTTGTGCCCGGTGGCCCAGGTCCCGCTCTACGCCCACAACACCGACGGCAACCTGGAGGCAGTCTTCTCCGCCCTCCCGGAGGCCGGCGTGACCAACCTCAGCTTCTTCGCCCTGGCCTGCCCGGATGACGACGCCGCTGCCCAGGCGGCCGGCGCGCTTCCGGCTCGCGCCTTGCCCCAGGTAGCGCTCAGCATCGCCGAGGCCGCCGAGAGCACCTCCGCCCGCTACCTCTGGTCTCCCCCGGTGCGCTTCGACAGCCGCCAGCCCTTGGCCGCGCAGCTCCTCGCCGGCCCCCGCACCGCCGGCGACGTGTCCGTACGCGTGGAGGCCGACGGCCGCGTCCTCCCCGCCCGCGGCGGCCCCACCTCCGTGGGCAACGTGGTGACCGACGCCTGGGAGGAGATCTGGGGCAACGAGTGCTTCCGCCGCTACCGCGAGCGCCTGCAGGCTCCCACCCGCTGCGCCGACTGTCCCGACCTGACTATCTGCGTCGCTGACTGCCCTAAGAACCCAGAAGGCTGGAGCGACGACACGGGGGAAGTTGGAGGTCGAAAGTCGGAAGTCGAAAGTGAACGACCGGGAAATGCACCCGATTGCGACTCGGGGGGTGAGGAGTGATGAAACGCTATCTTCTGTGTAGCCCGCGAGCGGTCATCTCTACTCCCCCCTCTCCTGCGAGGAGAGGGGGGCAGGGGGGTGAGGCGGCTCGTATGCTCTGCCTCGCCGTGCTCCTGCTTGTCGGGGCGACGACCGCCCACGCTGACTACCTCTTCTCCGTCCCCAAGATGGAGATGCGCATCGTACCCCAGCCCGACGCCTCGGTGATTATCTCGTACACCGTGGTCTTCCAGAACGACCCCGGCGGCGAGCCCATCGCCATCGTGGACATCGGCCTACCCCATGCCGGGTACAGCATCGCCAACATGAAGGCCTCGCTGGAGGGCAAGCCGCCCACCGACATCCGCAAGTCCACCGAGGTGCCCATCGGCGTCGAGGTCCACCTCTCCAACCCGATCCCGCCGGGGAAGAAGGGCGAGTTCACCTTCACCTGCACCATGCCCGACCTGGTCTACCAGGATTCCACCAACAAGGACAACGCTTCCCTGCGCATCACCCCGACCTGGTGGGGCGCCGCCTACGTTCGCGACACCACCGACCTGTGGGTTATCGTGGAACTGCCCCTCAGCGTCACGCCCGAGCAGGTCCTGTACCAGCTCAACCAGCCTTTCAAGAACAAGGGCGTCGCCAAGTCCAACACCTTCGTCGCCTGGCAGTTCAAGGATACGGCCGTGACGGGCGAGCACATGGTCGGCCTCTCTTTCCCCAAGGGCGACTGGCGCGTGATTAGGAGTACCCCCTGGGGCCTGGCCTGGAAGTGGTGGAAGGAGTCCACCGGCGTCCGCATCATCTGGGGCCTCTTCATGCTCGTGCTGGTGGGCATCTTCTATTTCCGCCTCACCCGCGGCACCGGCTGTCTCCTCTATGTGATTCTGCTGGTTATCCTCTCGATCATCTGGGCTATGTTCCCCGAGCTGGAGGCCCTGGCGCTACCGGTGCTGGTGACCATCTGGGTCCTGGTCGGCCGTTCCCAGGCTTCCCGTAAGCGGGCTTACCTACCCGCTATTGCCTCTACTCCCGGCGCCGGCATCAAGCGCGGCCTGACCGTCCCCGAGGCCGCGGTCCTCCTGGAGGTCCCCCTCGGCCGCGTGTTAACCCTGGTGATCTTCGGGATGCTTAAGAAGGGCTTGCTGGAGCAAGTCCAGGCCGAGCCCCTGGTGGTTAAGCCCGGTTCGGGCTACGAGGGCGACCGCAAGTCCCGCCGTGAGGCCGCCAAGGCCAAGGGCTCGGTCATCCGCGGCTATGAGCAGGAGTTCATTGAGGCGCTCGCCGCCGCCCCCGGTAAGCCTGTGGAGGAGGTGGCCTTCAAGAAGCCCATGAGGGACCTCATCAACGGCACCGTCGCCCGCCTGGGTGGTTTCGATCTGGACCAGACCCGCGAGTACTACAAGTCGATCATGTCCAAGGCCTGGGCCGACGCCAAGCAGATCGGCGACCTGAAGATGCGCACCGACTTCGTGGACGACAACTTGCTCTGGATGATGATGGCCCCGGACTACGGCGATCAGTTCGGCTACTGGCACCACCACGGCTACCACTACTCCCCCCGCTGGACCGGCTCTGCCGGGGCCGGTGTTCCTACGCCCGGACCCGTCGCGGTAGGTGGACGTACCTCCCTAAGCGACGTGGGCGCCTCCTTCGCCGGCTGGGCCGAGAACCTCAGCGGCAAGGTTGCCGGCAGCGTGGACCCGGTGAGCCTGGGCATCGTGGGCAAGCCCGGCCTGGACCTCTCCGGCATGGACAAGGTCACCGGCGAGATCCTGGAGTCCATCTCCTCCAGTTCCGGGGGCGGCGGGGGCGGCGGGGGCGGCGGCTGCGCCTGCGCGTGTGCCGGCTGCGCCTGTGCTTGCGCCTGCGCCGGCGGGGGGAGGTAGCCTCACGGGGGGCCGTCCATACCGTGGCGCACGATTCCATGCCCTCAACCCCGGCCCCTCCCAACCTCCCCGCCTCTGGCCTTGCCGCGGCCCTCTCCTCCTGGCTGGCAGGCCCTCGCGGGCGCGCCCTCCGACGCGCCCGGATCGGTCTCCGCCACCACGTGCTGGAGGTTGGCTACGGCCACGGCACCGTTACCGGCGAACTCCGCCGACGGGCGGCCGGACCGGTCGTCACCCTCGACCCCCTCCCTGGCGCTGCCCAGGTTGCCGGCCGAGCCGAGCAGCTTCCCTTTGGTGACTCGTCCTTCGACCTCGTCTTCTTCCAGAACGTCCTGCTCTGGGTCCCTGATCTCGGCGCCGCCGTGCAGGAAGCCGCTCGCGTGCTGGCCCCCGGCGGCTGCCTGGTGGCCCTGGAGCCGGACTACGGTGGCATGATGGAGCTCCCGCCGTTGGGGCTCGGCGACCTCTGGCGCCAGGGGCTCACCCGCGCCGGGGCGGACCCCTGTGTCGGCCGCCGCCTCCCCGCCGCCGGCGAGGCCGCTGGCCTGCACGTCTGGGTGGAACTGGCCCATCTCCCCCAGCCCGCGGACCTCGACGCCCTCCGCCTCTTGGAGGGTCTCCCCTTGAGCGCCGAGGAGCGTGGCCAGGTCGCTCCGGCCCGCCTCGCTTTGGAGAACAAACAGACCCCCTGGGCAGTCTTTGTGCATGTGCCCTATTTCATCTTGGTAGCCGAGAAGCGGTAACTGGCAGCAACCAGCGAATCACGATCCACCATCTCCCCGAGGAGCCAACCGATGAGCCTCGCCCTCTTCTCCCCGCAACTGGGGATGGAAACCTTCAACCTTGAGCCCTATGCCGCGCGCCTGCAGGCGCGCCTCGCTGCCTGGGAAGTGGCTCGCGTCGGTCGCCGAATCTGGCAGAAGGACCCCACCGTATGGGTCCCCGACCCCGAGCAGGCCGCCCAGACCCGCGAGCTGTCCGACCGCTTGGGCTGGCTGACTTCCCCCGAGGAGATGGCCGCTCAGGTCCCCGCTCTGGCGGAGTTCGCCGGCCAGGTCGTCGCCGCGGGTTGCCGCGACGTGGTTCTCCTGGGCATGGGCGGCAGCAGCCTCGCCCCGGAGCTGTACAGCGCGACCTTCGGCGCCGCGCCCGGCCATCCCCGCCTGACGGTATTGGACAGCACCGACCCCGCCGCCGTCGCCGCCATCGCCGCCGCGATTGATCCTGCTCGCACGCTCTTCGTAGTCTCCAGCAAGTCCGGCGGCACGCTGGAAACTCTGTCCTTCTACGAATTCTTCTGGAACCTGGGCAACGCGGGGGGCAACTTCGTCGCCATTACCGACCCCGGCACCTCGCTCGAGAGCCTCGCGGCTCGCCAGGGATTCCGCCGCGTATTCCCCGGCCCGCCCGAGGTCGGTGGCCGCTACTCCGCGCTCACTTACTTCGGCCTGGTTGCCGCCGCCCTCCTCGGCGTCCCCCTGGAGGACCTACTGGCCCGCGCCCAACAGATGGCGCAAGCCTGTGGCCCCCAGGCGGCCGCGGCCGACAATCCCGGTCTCGCCTTGGGCGCAATTCTTGGGGAGCTGGCCCGAGCGGGACGCGATAAGGTCACCTTCTTCCTCTCCCCCGGCCTGCGCGCCTACGGCCTGTGGGTGGAGCAACTTATCGCCGAAAGCACCGGCAAGCAGGACACCGGCCTCGTCCCCGTCCCGGAGGATGACCCCGGCCCGCCCGACTCCTACGGCTCCGACCGCCTCCTGGTTTACCTGCGCCTGCAGGGCGACGACAACGCCGCTCTCGACGCCGCCTGGGAGGCCCTCATACACGCCGACCAGCCCGGGGTACGCGTCAGCCTCCCAGACCCACTGGACCTAGGCGCTGAGTTCTTCCGCTGGGAGATGGCCACCGCCGCCGCCAGCGCTGTCCTGGGGGTCAACCCCTTCGACCAGCCCAATGTCGCCGCCGCCAAGCGCAAAGCCGCCGAGTTGGTCCAGCAGTACGAGGCAACCGGAAGTCTCCCCGCCCCCGAACCGCTCCTGACCGAGAGCGACCTACAGCTCTTCGGCGGCCCCGACAGCCTTGCCGACACCATTCTCGATCAGCTCCGCGACTTCCTCGCCCCGGCCCGTCCGGGGGATTACGTGGCCCTGCAGGCCTACCTTCCTCCTACCGCCGCCAGCGAGGACCAACTGCGCGTGATGCAGCAGGTCCTGCGCGACAACCTGCGCCTGGCCGTCACCCGTGGTTGGGGCCCGCGCTTCCTGCACTCCACCGGCCAACTCCACAAGGGCGACGCCGGGAATGGTCTGTTCCTGCAGATCACGCACGACCCCGCCCCGGACCTGCCGGTTCCCGGCCACCCTTACAGCTTCGGCGTCATCATCGCCGCGCAGGCCCAGGGCGACTTCCAGGCTCTGCAGGAGCGGGGCCGCCGCGTACTGCGCCTGCACCTCACCGGTCCGGTCGAAGCGGGTCTGGAGAAGATAGCGCACCTGCTCGAGCAAGCCGCCGGACACTGACAGGGAGGACACCACCTCATGCAAATCGCCATGGTCGGCTTAGGCCGCATGGGTCTCAACATGGCCCGCCGCCTGCTGCGCGGTGGTCACCAGGTCGTCGCCCATAATCGCACCTATGCCCGGACCCAGGAGTTCATGGCTGAGGGCGCCGCCGGCGTTCAGTCCCTGGAGGAGCTGGTCGCTGCCCTCACCCCGCCGCGCACCCTCTGGCTGATGCTCCCGGAGGGCAAGCCCACCGAGGACAACGTGCAGGCTCTGGGCGATTTGCTCGCGCCGGGCGACCTGCTGGTGGACGGCGGTAACACCTTTTTCCGCGACGACCTCCGCCGCGCCGGGGCCCTGGCCGAGCAGGGGATCCACTACTGCGACGCCGGCGTCTCTGGGGGCATGTGGGGCCTGGAGGAGGGCTACTGCCTCATGGTGGGTGGCGCCGAGGAGGACTTCGAGCGCCTGCACCCGGTCCTGGCGACCCTCGCCCCCCCGGAGGGCTTCCTGCACTGCGGCCCAGTGGGCGCCGGCCATTACGTGAAGATGGTCCACAACGGTATCGAGTATGGGATGATGGAGGCGTACGGCGAGGGGATGGAGCTCCTGCGGGCCTCCCCCTACGGCGAGACCCTCGACCTGCGCGCCGTGGCCCACCTGTGGCAGCGCGGCAGCGTGGTCCGTTCCTGGCTGCTGGGATTACTGGAGGATGCCCTGGCCAAAGACCCCGACCTGGACTCGATTTCCGGCTACGTCGAGGACTCCGGCGAGGGCCGCTGGGCGGTGCAGCAAGCAGTCGAACTGGGCGTCGCGGCCGACGCTCTCGCCCATGCCGTTTTCAAGCGTTTCCTCTCCCGCGAGACGGACGCCTTCTCCAACCGCGTACTCGCTGCCTTGCGCAACGAGTTCGGCGGCCACGCGGTAGTCCCGGCCGGCGAAGCGGAACGCTCCGCCCACGCCGGAGCCGGTGAGACTAAACCCGCCACCCCCGCCCCCGGCGCGCGGGGCTAGCCCCCCCGTGGCGCGGGCACTCCAACCCGCGCTCCCTACACCGGCAGAAGGGACGAAACCGCTATGGCCAACCCAACCCCTCCCCCCCTCCGCGGCGAGTTTTGCGTCGAGACCGTCCCCCAGTCGTGCGGCCTCGTCATTTTCGGCGCCTCCGGGGACCTGGTGCACCGCAAGTTACTGCCCTCTCTGTTTAGCCTCTGCGAGAAAGGCCTGCTCCAGCGCACCTTCTACGTGCTCGGCTACGCCCGCACAGAGATGTCCGACGACGACTTCCGCGCCACCGTCCGCGCCGACCTCACCCAGCGTTTCCCTGCGGCCGACCCGGCCCACGTAGACAGCTTCGTTGCCTGCTGCCACTACCACGTCGGCGGGTACGACCAGCCCGCCGACTTCGCGGCCCTCGCCCGGCGCCTGCAGCAACTGGACGCTCAGTACTCCCTCTCCGGCCGTCATCTGTTCTATCTGGCCGTCCCGCCCACTCTCTTCGGCGCCATCGCCAACCTGCTCCGCCAAGCCGGTCTGACCGCCGAGACCGGCGACACCTGGGCTCGCCTGCTGGTGGAGAAGCCCTTCGGTCGTGACCTGGCCAGCGCCATGGCCCTCGACCGCGAACTCCGCCAGGCCCTGGCCGAGTCCCAGATCTACCGCATTGACCATTACCTCGCCAAGGAGACCGTCCAGAACATCCTGGTCCTGCGTTTCGGCAACGCCGTATTCGAGCCCCTCTGGAACCGTCGCTTCATTGACCACGTGCAGATAACCGTGGCCGAGTCCCTCGGCGTGGAGGAGCGCGGCGGGTACTTCGACCACGCCGGCCTGCTCCGCGACATGGTCCAGAACCACCTCTTGCAGCTACTCGCCATGGTCGCCATGGAGCCACCCGTCTCTTTCGAGGCCGACCGCGTCCGCGACGAGCGCGTGCGGCTGCTGCGCGCCGTACGTCCCCTCCCGCCGGCGGAGGTGGTCCGCGGCCAGTACACCGCCGGCACGATCGCCGGCCACCCGGTCCGCGCCTACCGGGAGGAGGACAAGATCGCGCCCGACTCCCGCCGCGAAACCTTCGTCGCCGCCCGCCTGTGGGTGGACAACTGGCGCTGGCAGGGGGTGCCCTTCTACCTCCGCGTCGGCAAGCGCCTCCCGCGCCGGGTCAGCGAGATCGGCATCGTCTTCCGCCCGGTGCCGCATTCCATCTTCGCCCCGCTCAGCCAGGAGGACCTCCACCCCAACGTCCTGCGCCTGAACGTGCAGCCCGACGAGGGCGTAGCGCTGACCATACAGGCCAAGCACCCCGGCCCCCGCCTGTGCCTAAGCCGCCTGACCATGGACTTCACCTATCAGGAGGTCTTCGGCCAGGAGCCCCCGGAGGCCTACGAGCGCCTGCTGCTCGACTGCATGTTGGGCGACCAGACCCTCTTCGTCCGCCACGACGACATGGAGATAGCCTGGAGCCTGTTCACCCCGATCGTGGAAGCCTGGGAAGCAGAAGGAGAGCCGGAGGAATACGCCGCCGGCACTTGGGGCCCTGCGGGGGCGGACAAGCTAATCGAGGAGGACGGACGGGAATGGCTCCCGCTGTAGAGTGCGGCTTGGGGTTGTGTCCAAGGAGGCTCTTCCGCGTGGCGCGGGCTTTCTAGCCCGCGCAGGAAACCGCATGTTCTTCAGAGGGCGGGCTAGAAAGCCCGCCCCACGCGGAGGAAGAGAGCGACTTCCTGCACACAGATCGCGTGCCGCGCCTGGCCGCCACTATGAACCTGCAACACTACCCCGACCTCCCCACTCTCTCCCTGGCCGCGGCCGAGGCCGTCGCCGCTGCCTGCCAAAGCGCCACCGCCGCGCGCGGCTGCTTCCTGTTCGTCCTCTCCGGCGGTAACACGCCTCGCCCCCTCTACCAGGTCCTGGCCTCCCCGCCCTACCGCGATTCCCTCCCCTGGCCTCTCGTCCACTTTTTCTGGAGCGACGAGCGCTGCGTCCCGCCCGACCACCTCGACAGCAACTACCGCCTCGCCCAGGAAGCGCTGCTCTGTCACTTGCCGCTGACCGAGGCCCAAGTCCACCGTCTTCCCGGCGAACTGGACCCCGTTGCCGGTGCGACGGCGGCCGAGCGCGAACTGCGCACCTTCTTTTCCGACCGGGAGCTACGCGAGGGTTCCCCAGTTTTCGACCTGATCCTCCTCGGCGTCGGCCCGGACGGCCACACCGCTTCCCTCTACCCCCACCGCCCCGCCCTCCAGGAGCACCGCCGCTGGGTAGTCGCCGAGGCCGCCCCCGGTCACCCGCCTCTCGTCCCTCGCCTCACCTACACCCTCCCCGTCCTCAACGCCGCCCGCGAGGTGCTCTTCCTGGTGGCGGGGGAGAACAAGCGAGAGGTGGTGGAGCATCCCGAGAGCTACCCGGCGGGGAGGGTGCAGGGGGAGCGGGTCAGGTGGATGGTAACGCCGTAGCCGCCCCAGCCGCTTCGTCCCTGCCCCCTTTCCTGCAAGGAGAGGGGCCAGGGGGTAAGGCTCCGCCGTTCAGCTCTACCCCCGCCACACCCTCTCCCGCCACATCTCCCAGTCCGGCGTGTGGGCCAGGTCTATCTCCGCCACGCCCAGTTCTTCCTCCGTCACCGACAACTGCACCAGCGGCTCCCCCCAGGGGCTCCACACGCAACTGGTGCCGTAGGTGTTCTCCCCGCAGGCGTTACAGCACACCACCCACATACAGTTGGTGGTGGCGTAGGCCCCCGACTGCACCAGCCGGTGACTGTGCCCCAGCACCGAGTCCCCGGTCGCGCAGTTGCACCACACGAGCACCTCCGCCCCCTCCAGCCGCATCTGCCGTACGCTCTCCGGAAACTCCCCGTCGAAACACACCGACACGCCGATGGTCCCGTAGCGCGTGGCGAAGACCGCGCTGCGCTTCTCGGGCCCCTCTGCGGCAAACAGATCGCCCTCATACGGCCCGGCCGACAGCGGGTTCTTCCGCCGCGTCCCCAGCCATCTCCCGTCGGCGTCCACTACCCCCGCCGCGTTGTACAGGTCCTCTCCCTCCCGCTCCGCAAACCCCAGAACCAGCGCCATCTGCGCTCCCGCCGCTGCTTCCTGCAGCGCCGCCAGATACTGACTTTCGCCCGGCACATCGGCCAGCGCCCGATTAGCCGCTACCGCCTCCCGCTCCGTTCCCTCCGCCTGCGTGAAGTACCCGGGCAGGCACATCTCCGGAAAGGCCAGCAGTTGCACCCCCTCCCCTGCCGCGGCTTCGACCGCCTCCAGCATCCGCGCCAGGTTCTCTCCCTTCCCCGTCTCCCCGCCGCAACGGTTGCGCATCTGGTACACCCCCGCCACCATCCCTCGCGCCCCGGGCTGACTCAGGGACTCCCTGATCCGCTCCTTCACCTTCGCGCTGCGGGCGAACAGCAGGTCTTGCTGCGGAAAAAGCTCTCGCGATACTTTCACTGTACGTGCTCCTTGGGGATCATCTCCGTCCGGCGCCCCGCGCCGCGGCATAGCGCCGCTTGGTGCCCTGGGCGGGCCTGCTCCACCCGCAAGCAGCCCGGAACCAGGGCACGTCATGCGGGAAGGGCGATTGCCCGGAGGGGAGGTTGCGGAGTGCGATGTCGCCCGCCACGGCCACGCGCAGGCGAGTCGTCGAGGCCAGAGGGGGAAGGTCCGTAGGCGCGGACAGGGAGACTTCGCCGGAAGCCCCGGGCGCACCCCGAGATACCCGACGGCAGCCCGGACAGGCAGACGCCGCCAATCACCAGCATGGCGACGTCCCCCTGGGGTACGGAGCTCGTTTCCCTGTTCGTCGCCCTTGAGCTAGCGCATGGTGTACTGCAGCCCGGCGGTCAGACCGCCGTCCACCGATCCCGCCGTCAGCAACATCTGCTTGGCGATGGGCCAGCGGACCCCGGCGTTAACGTCCTCGCCGTCGTACTCTACCAGGGCGCTGATGCCATTGCCCAACATCAACTCCGCTCCGCAGAAGAAGCCGTCGACTAGCGAGCGGTGCTCACCGAAGCCGGCTACCACGTTCACCGGCGTGCTACCGACGTTGAAGCCCTTCTGCGCCACGCCGTAGAGCGTGAAATTGATCTCGTCGCTAATGTCGTAGACGCCTGCCGCTACGGCCGGCCGACTGCCCTGCTCCTCCCACAGCTGCCACTTGGCGCTAATGATGGTTTCGGCGCCCCCGGGGCTAGGGTCGACCCAGGCCGGTGAGAGTTCGAGATCGGGGATCACCCCCACCGTCACGGCCACTGTGTTGGCGACGTCGTGGGCGAGGTAGGCGGAGCTCAGCAGACCGGGCGGCGCCACGACTCGCGCATCCGGAACGCGGAACAGCCCGCTGGGACCGTAGATCGTGTTGTCGGCCAACGCCGGCAGGGCGAGGCCTACAGCCAGGGCGAGCAGCAGTGTGAGACCGAGCTTGTGGTTCATCGGGTACTGCCTCCTTTGGGTGTGGCCGGCGCTCGCGGCTTGGGCATTCCTGGTACCGCAAACAGAGGGAGGGCCATGCGCTGGCACCAGCCTTCCCCCGGCGCTAACCCCCCGCACGATACGACATTCGTGCCTCCTGGTCAAGCGCTTTTGCCCTTGCGCACCCCGTCCCCCCGACCGGCCCGCCGAGGCTTGAGGCCCCCCTCCCCAGCCCGAGGCCAGCGAGGGCGCGGGGAGAGGGGAGGACGCGTCCGCGCGTGCCGGGTGAGACCTCCCCGCCCAGGCAGGACCCTCTGCCTCCCGCGCCGAATCTATCCCCCATTCACCCTTCCTGGAGGCCTTCCATGCCTGACAACTCACCCCAGACCCGCGTAGTCGTTTGGTACTGCAACCACTTCGATCTCATCTGGCGCCGCGGCTGGAAGCGCGCTTACGAATATCTGGGCGGCCTCTGGCGCCCCTATGCTGATGTCGAGGAGGCCTGCCTGGACCGCTGCCTGGGTCTCGCCGAGAACCACGGTACCGCCTTCCTGGTTGAGCAAGCCCTCTCCCTGCGCGAGTATCTGAGCCGCCACCCCGAGGCCGCCCTCACCCTCCGTCGTCTCGCCCAGCAGGGCCGCTTCGAGCTGCTCGGCGCCGGCGAGGCCATCATAGACACCAATATGTGCCATGTGGAGACCATGGCCCGCAACTTCGCCTCTGGCCTAGACTGGGGCGAGGCGCTCACCGGCCTCCCCGCCCGCGGCGGCAACTGCTCTGACGCCTTCGGCACCAGCGCCCAGCTCCCGCAGGTCCTGCGTGGCTGCGGACTGCGCACGGTAGAAAGCCTTTCCTACAGCTACCCCGACGCCCCCTACTGGCGCGGCCTGGACGGCTCCACCGTCTTCGTCGCCCCGGGGATGCCCGGCCGCGGCTTCTTCTACGACCACTGCTACCACGAGCCCTGCCGCACCTGCCACGGCACCCGCAAGGTGGGGGATGAGTGCTGCTCGGACTGTGAGGGCACCGGCTTCGACCTCCCCCAGAACTGGTACCCACCCCGCGAGCCGGTGGACACCGACGCCCCCTGGGCCACCTACGCCCTCACCAGCGAAGAGATGCTCCCGGACCCGGAGATGATCGCCGAGATCGCGGGCTACAATGCCTCCCAGACCCGCTACCGCTACGAATGGGGTACCCCCAACCGCTACTGGCAGGAACTCTTCGCCGAGGCCGAGGCCCGGGCCGACAACCCGCCTCCCGACCAGATCAGCTCTCGCGTCGAGAACAACCCCACGCAGACCGGGACGCTGGTGAGCCGCAGCCGAATCAAACGCGCCGCCCGGGCGGCCGAGGGAGCTTTCTTCACCGCCGAGGCTCTAGTCGGTCTGGCCGAGATGCGTACCGGCGCCCGCATCGCTGTGGAGAACCTGGAGGAGGCCTGGCTCCTCCTGCCGCTCCTTTTCTTCCACGATGCCATAACCGGCACCCACAACGACGTAGCCTGCCAAGAGTTACTGGACTACGCGGCCGAGGTCGAGACGGTCAGCGCGCAGGCGGTCTCGCGCGTGGCCGAAGCCGCCGGCGTCTGCGCCGAAGCGCCCGCGCCCCCGGACAGCTTCACCGTCGCGGTCGGCCAGGCCCACGGCTGGGAGGGTGACCATCTGGTGACCGTCGACCTGCCTGGCACGACGGGCGTTAAGCGAATCCCCGATTCGCAGCCCGTCGCTCCCCCCGCCTATCGCGTCACCGACTCCTCCGGTGCCGACATGCCCGTCTACGCCGATCCTTCCTACGAGGAACCGCCTGTCGAGCACCTCTGCCCTGTCGGCCCCGACCGCCGGGACAGCCGCACGCCGCGCCTCTCTTTCCTCGCCCAAGGCGTCCCCGCGGGCGGGTGGAAGTCCTTCACCGTGGAACCAAGCGGAGCGACGGGCGTCTCGTCCGTCGCGCCCGACACCGGCGAGACGCCGGTGCCACCGGCAGCGGGCAATGACCGCTTCCGCCTCTCCTGGGACGACCACGGCGTCACCCTCCTGGAGGACGCCCGCCTCGGCCAGGTGATCGGCCGCGCGGGCAGTCTCCGCCTCGGCGAGATCGTGCTCGAGCAGGACATCGGCGACGCCTGGGGCACCCGCGACCTGGAGCACCGCGCCCGCCGTCCCCTGGCCCGCGACACCCGCCTACTCGGCGCCCGCCGCCGGGACGGCGTCCAGGAGGTCTTCTTCGCCGGTCGCATGTCCAATCGCACCTTTGGCCGCGAGGAGGTCCCCCGCGTCTTTGGCCTGTGGTGGTACGAGGTCTGGCGCCTCTACGACGGCCTGCCCCGCGTGGACGTGGACCTGGAGGTTTTCTGGCGCGGCCTCGACCATCGCCTGCGCCTGGTCTTCCCTACCGACGCTCGCGACGACACTGGCTGGTATAGCATTCCCGGCGGCGTCCTGGAGCGCCCGCGCTACGAGATGACCGAGACCTGTCTCTGGTCGCCCAACGGCGACTGGCCCGCTGTCTACTTCGTCTCCACCCAACCTGAGGGCGACCGCCCCGGTCTGGCCGTCATCAACACCGGGACCCCCTCCGCCCGCCTCGAGGACGGCGCCATCATGTACTCCCTCCTACGCGGCGTCGGTGACCCCTTCTGCCTGGGCCGCTACGCGCAGGACTACTCCATGCCCACGGCGGAGCTGCTGGATGGCGGCTACCACCGCTACCACTTCGCCCTGATGAGCGTCCCCCACGATCCCGTCTGCGACGGCGTCATGGCCGAGGCTCTCCGCATGAACCTCCCCGCCGTCGCCGAGGTCGTGCAGGAGCCCTTCTCCGCCGAGGGGATCGCCGTTGAACCCCCGTGCGTCGCTCTCAGTGCGGTCAAGCGCACCTTCGACAACAGCGGCTGGGCCGTCCGCCTGGTCAACTACGCCGCCGAGTCCGTCCGCGCAAGGTTGACGCTGCCCCGTGAGGGCCTAACCGCCAAGCGCACGAACCTGCTAGAGCGAGAGGGCGTCTCGGTGGAGGTGCTGGGGAGGAACCTGGAGCTGGAGATGCGGGCGCACGAGATCACGACCCTGGTGGTGAGAACCCAACCATGACCTGTTCAATTTGTGGACGCCGTGTTACCCGCCGCACCGCCCTGATCGTCGACGAGGGGCCTATCTGTCGCCGCTGCCTCCACCGGGGCGCGACGGCTATCCCCATGTACCCTATCGGCTATGTTCGCGAGCGCCTGCCCGAAGAGGCCCCGCACGGCTCGCGCCAGGAGAGCGTGGCGCGGATCGAGCTGCTCCCCACCATGGCCCGCTTCATGGAGGGCGTCGCCGAGGAGCCCCGCCTGACCGTGGTCTGGGCCCTCGACCGCTCGCCCGGCGTCGCCACCGTCTTCAGCCGTGGCCTAGATGGCAAGCAGGCCGGCATCTTCTCCTCGCGCTCCCCCCACCGCATCAACCCGATAGCCGTCACCGACGTGGACTTGGTCCGCGTAGAGGGCACCAACCTCTACGTCCGCGGCCTCGACGCCTACGAGGGCACGCCGATCCTGGACCTAAAGCTGGACCTAAAGGTCGCTCCGAGACGCTAGAGCAAAGACTGCGAAGAGCCTGGGCAATGCTCGTGGGGCGACGGCAAGCCCTCCTACGTCCTGCCCGCCTTCGCCCGCTTCCCGCTGGTCAAGGATACGAAGTACAAGCCGGCTGTAACGCTGGAGAAGAAGCAGATGACCGTCTCCGTCGCGGGGCAGACCTTTGGCTGCCACGAGGAGTCCCTACTCGACGCCTTCTACGCCGGAATAACGGGCGACGAGGGCCTCAACCGCTTCTACGACTCCACCATCAGGCGGCCCTAGCGGAAGTCTTCCATACTTGCGCGAAGAATTTATTGCCGGTCCGGCAATGCTCCCCATCCCCCTAGGAGAATTTCCATGCAATCGCCCTTCTTGCTTCTGTTGCTCCTGGCACTGATCGCCTGCTGCCCCGCCTATGCTTACGGGGACCAACGCGACAACTCGGTGCTGCTGAACGGTGACTGGGAGGCCGCCATCGGCGACGGCACCGAAGCCGCCGAGCGGCCCGCGGCTCAGGCCGCCCTGGCCTGGAAGCCGACGACGGTGCCGGGACCTTCCCTGCATGGGGTCGATCCGTCGGCAGGGAAGATCAAATGCCTCTGGATGCGGCGTACCTTTCAGGTAACTAGGGACCAAGCCGCCAGTCTGGCCGTGCTACGCTGGAACCAGGTCACCTGGGGCGCCGTCGCCTTTCTCAACGGGCAGCGGGTGGGAGAGAACGTAGCCACCGGCCCTTACCAGGTGATGCTGTCGCCGGACCTACTCCAAGAGGGTGACAATGTCCTGCTGCTCAGAGTGAACGGCGCCGCGGGCGTGGCCCGGTCCCAGAGCGGGCATATGCTCATCCCAGCAGGCTTCGCCAGTTATGACACCACGCCCAGCGGTACCCCACACATCAGCGACGACGTCTGGATCGATTTCGCCGACGAAGCCTACCTCAAGTGGGTACTAGCCATACCCGATTTGGCCGCCGCCAAGGTGCGCTTCCGCGTAACGCCGAGGGCTCGCGAGGCGCTGGAGGGACTGACCTTGACCGCGCAGGTGACGCCGGGGCCGGAGGGCCCGGCCCTGGGCCAAGGCCAGGCCCCGGCCCAGGCCGCGTCCGAGGCGGACCCGGTGCGCGGCCCTCACTACCTCGTCGAGGTCCCCCTGCCCGGCTTCCACCCCTGGACCTACGAGGAGCCCGTCCTCTACAACGCCCGCGTGACGCTCTCCCGCGGCGAGCAAGTGCTCGACACGCTCAACTTCCGCTTCGGCATGCGGGAGATCACCATCGAGGACGGCCACTACCAGATGAACGGCAAGAACCTCTGGCTGCGCGGCTCCAACCTGGTGGCCGACTGGAAGTGGGCGCCCAACGTGCCGGACCACGAGTTTGAGTACCTGGTCACGGAAGCCCGCGAGATGAGCATGAATGCCTTCCGCACGCACACCCAGCCGCCGCCGGCCAAGTGGGCAGACATCTGCGACGAGAACGGGACCATGCTGCTGGCGGAGTTCCCGGTCCTCTACAACGCTGCCGACTACAAGTTCACTCCCGAGGAATGCGAGATCTGGCATCAGAACGTGCTGGCGGACGCCGCCGGCTGGATGAGCTATCTGTGGAACCACCCTTCAGTGTTGGTGTGGGTGACCTCCAACGAATCGGGCTACGACAACGCCTGGGAGATGGGCCCGTACGACGACTTCGTGCACGCCTTCGACCCCACCCGGACCACCATGCGCACCGGCCAGACCTCCCCTGAATTCGGTACGCGGGACAACACCGACTGGCACCCGTGCAGCAACCTCAGCGACATGGTCGAGGGGCACTTCTTCCAGCAGCTTGTTGCGTGGCGCGGCAAGCCCGACACCCGGACCGTAACCTGCACCGAGTACATGAATATCTTCGGCTGGACACCCAAACGCGGGTGGACGGGAACGGACGACCGGCTCACCAACGTGATGGCGATGGCGCAAGTGGGCATGGAGCACACCGAGGCACTGCGCCGCACGCGCTTCGATGCCATCCTGCCCTACATGTATGCCGGCTGGACGAAAACGCGCACCGCGCAGGAATGGAAGGGCGGCTTCGCTTCCCCGACCTCGGCCGTCTGGCACAGCGCCCTCTCGCCGGTGCTGGCCAGCCTGGACCTCTTCGACCCCAACTACCTGACCGGGCAGCAGGTCACCACCGACCTCTACTTGATCAACGATTCCTGGCATGACGCCAACATACACGTGGATCTGCTCATCACCAAAGAGAATCCGGAGTCCATCCCGGAAGCCCCCTGCTTCGACACGCCGGTGGCCGAATGGAGCTACGACTTCACGGTGACGGCCGACTCGGTGCGCAAGACGCCGATCACCTGGACCTTGCCCGCCGAGGAAGGCAGTTATTGGCTGACCGCCCGCACCACCGGCCTGCCCGGCCGACCCGTGCTGAGCCAGCGCTTCGTCCGCGCGGTGAAGCCGCCGGCTCCCTCCGCTACCGTGCAGGCGCGCACCTTCGTGCTCCTGGGCGCTAACGCGGAAGCCACGGCCTACTTCCAGTCACGCGGGCTGCAGACGACGACCAGCACGGCCAATCTCAAGCCCACCGAGCACCTGGTCGTCATCTGGGACGCGGACCGACTTACCGAGGCGGAGAAAGCCGACGCCGAGGCGCTGCAGGTCTTCGCCGCCGCCGGTGGCCGCCTCGTGGTGCTGGGGGGGAAAGCGTGGAACTGGCCCGCGCTGTGCGAGGTAATGGTCGACGGCAACTGTCAGACCTCACGCGCCTTCGCGTATGAGGGCGTGGAATCGCCGCTGCTGGCCAGCCTCAGCACCGACATGCTCACCCGCTGGAACGGCCTGCCCGGCACCGTAGCGGTGGCCGCCATGCATGATAAGTCCGGCCAGAACCTGACGGCGGGCACCAACCTGTGCTGGCTCTACCAACCGGCCTGGCCCGTGATAGCCGAAGTGCCGACCACCAACGGCAAGGGGTCGGTGCTCTTCGCCCTCCTCGCCTGGCGCGGCCACCTGGACCGAACCAAACCCAACTACGACCCGGTGGCGGAGCGTGTGTTGCTGAGTATGCTGCAATAGCGGCGCAGTGGTCACTTGGAAACACGACAGGGCGCGGCCCCGTGCCGCGCCCTCCCCTCCCCGTTTGCCGCTTGTCGGTTTCCCTTACTCCCCCATCACCTTTACCACGACCCGCTTTCTCCGCTGCCCATCGAACTCCGCGTAGTAGATCTGTTGCCACGTCCCCAGGTCCATCCGCCCCTCCGTAATCGGCACGATCACCTCATGGTGCAGCAGCAGGCTCTTGAGGTGCGCGTCGCCATTGTCCTCCCCGGTCTGATGGTGCCGATAGTCGGGCCGCGCGGGGGCCAGCTCCTCCAGCCATTCAGCGATATCGGCGATCAGCCCCGACTCGGCGTCATTGACATACACCGCCGCGGTGATGTGCATGGCTGACACCAGCACCATCCCCTCCCGCACCCCGGAGACGGCCACAATCTCCTCGACCTGGTCGGTGATACGCACATACTCCCGCACGTTGCGGGTCTGGAAGTAGAGATAGTCGGTATGGGTTTTCATGGTTGACCTCCAGGTGGAACTGACTCGGGTGGTGCGCTTTCCGCGCGCCGCCAACGCGAGGGCGAGTCGGTCAGGAGTCCGACCAGAGTCAGCACATAGAACGCCAACATCGGCCAGAGCCACCGGAGGAGGACGCCGGGGTTCCCCGGTGTCGCGTGCCCGGCGCGCTGCATCGCCAGCGCCTGGTCCAGGATCGAGATGGTTAAAGGAGAGATCAGCAGCATTGCACCCGACCAGATCACCAGAACCCACCATCCCCACGTCCGTCTCGCCAGGAGCGCCACTGCCGCAGAAGCGAGAGGAACTGAAATGAGCACGGGGATCAGGAGTACAGCCGTGGGGTTCGAGAACCGCTCGGCCAGGGGCGACGGCCTGAAGCACTGGATGACCGACTGGACGGCCGACCAGGCATACACGGCAATCCACACACCGGCAATCAACTTGGTGAGCATCCTTAGCCCGCCCTGTTTTGCCGCCGGCGCCCGCGGGCGTCTGTACTCTCGCCCCATAATGATCCACTCCTCGGAACCACCACTGCCAGCGCCGCCGCCTCCCCCATTTATCACTTATCGTTTATCACTTATTATTTCCCCACTCTCCCCACCGCCTCCTCGATCGCTGCGCAGAGGTACTCGTTGTCCTCCGCGCTCATCAGCGGGTGGGTGGGCGGGTTGAGCAAGCGCGCCCCGATCTCCTCCGCCTGCGGGCAGGCCTGCCCCTCCGTATGGCGCCGGAGGAAGGAGTCGGTCTGGTACACCGGCGGATTGGCTACCACCGTGTCCACGCCGTAGTCCTGCTTCAGGATCGCCATCAGCAGGTCCCGCTTCTCCCCCGCCCACTCCGGCGCTACCAGGATGTTGTACAGGTAGTACACCGGCTCGAACTCGGCGTTGTCCACGGGCAGCGTCAGCCCCGGCACAGCGCTGAGCAGTTCCGTCCGCCTCCGCGCCAGGGCCACCCGCGGCGCGATCATCTCGTCCAGCCGCCGCAGTTGCACCAGCCCCACCGCCGCCTGCACCTTGGTCAGCTTATAGTTCGACCCCCACCCCGCGTCGCCGGTCCCCTTCTTGCCGCGCGCGATCTCCAGGTCCTCCGACTCAGCGATCCCCCACTGCCGCAACGCCCGCAGCCGCAGCATCAGGTCCGGATCGTCCGTCGTAATCATCCCGCCCTCGCCGAGCGTCGTCATCATCTTCATGGTGTGCAGGCTGAAGATGGTCATCCACGCCCCGGTGCCGATCTTGCGCCCCTTGTACTTCCCCCCCAACGCTCGCGCCGCGTCCCCGATCACCTTGGGCGGCCCGTACTGGGGATGCGGATGCCGCTCGGCAATCTCCAGGTAGTCGTCCAGATACCCCGACAGACCGTTCATGTGCGTGAACAGAAGCGCCCGCGTATGGGGCGTCATCTTCGCTTCCACGTCCGCCGGGTCGGCGTTGAGCGTCTCGTCGCAGTCGCACAGCACCAGCTTGGCATCGGTCCCCAGCACCGCATACGGTGCTCCTCGGAAGTTGAGCGCCGGCACGATCACCTCATCCTCCGGCCCCAGGTCCAGGGCCAGGCAGGCGATGTCCAGCCCGGTCCCCGCCGAGGTGCAAGACAGCGCGTACTGCGTCCCGATGTAGTCGGCGAAGGCCTGCTCGAACTCCACGATCTCCTCGCAGAAGAACCCGAACCCCACGGCCGGATCGAGCGACTCGCGCACCGCCTTATTCATCGCCTCGGTCTCGGCCTCGGTATACCATCCGCCCAGCATCGGCTCCGCCGGCCACTCTCGCGACAGCCCGCCGCGCCCGAGAATCTCTTGTCGTCGTTGCTTATCCATGGTAGTCGCCTCCCGACTGTTCGGACCTTGATGATTGATGATCCACGCAGGGGGAACGGCAAGTCATTCCCTCAGCGGCCACCTGCCCCCCTCTTCATTACTAATCGTCCGTCATTCCTCACTTCCCCAGAAACACGGCCGGTACCCATGGCCCACTACCCAGTGCAACGCCGCCTCCACCTTGTGCTGCACGTCCGGCTGGAAGAGCTCGGCGATCTCCTTCCGGAAGTACTGCTCGTGAATGAGCAACTCCATCATCTCTCCCGTATGCGGGTTCGCCGCCCGCTGCTCGATGGCCGACACGACCTCCTCCAGCGCCAGCGTGTTGACCACCGTGTCGCAGTCCACGAAGGTAATCCCCTCCCCATTATCCCGCCAAGCGTCCCGGTCGCGAAGGCGGCTGGCGGCCAGGGGCTCCAGGTAGTACTTGCTGGTCACCGCCTCCGGAATCCCCCCGAAGATGCCGATAAGCACGTCCACCCCGCGCTCCACCAGCGCCCGGCAGGCCTCCCGGGGCGCCTCCGCCCAGTGCACCGTCGTCGCCCGGGTAGTAACGGCCTCCCCCGCGAACCGGTAGATCTCCCCCATGACCAGCTCGAAGTCCCGCGCCATCTGGTCGTAGGTCGCGTCCTTATAGATCCGGTCCGGCTTGTCCTGCAGCGCATGGAACGACAGGTGCAGCCAGGGCGAGCAGCGCTCGAAATCGTCCCGCCACTTAGCCGGCATCTGCGACAGGTTGAACCGCCCGTCCATCGTCTGGTAGTACAGGTTCATGTGGACCTTGGTCCCGAAGGCCTCGTGCATCCGCTTCCAAAAGGCCATATACCAGTGGTCAAAGAGCGAGTCGAAGCTCTCCGGCTCCGCCGCCAGGTCCGCCAGCCACTCGATATTGTCGTCAATGGAGAACCGGTATCGCGCCCGCGAGTGGAAGTCCACCTGCACCCGCGCGGTCAGCGTCTCCCCGGCTGCCCGTAGCCGCACCATCGCCTCCGGCGTGCGCAGCGGCACCTCACAGGCAAAGGTCCCATCGTCATGCACCGCCGCAGTCAGCCCGTTGACCGTGACCGGTGCCCCTCCCGGTGTAACGCCCGTAACCGGCACCACCAGCGCGCCGTTCTCCAGGCACCCGTCGTGGCGATTGAGTAGGTCGCCGTCATGCGGGAAGTTCAGAGCAAGTTTGGACATGCGTCTCCCCCTATGCTTTTTTCTCCATGAACTCCACCTCAAACGGCATCCCCGGATACCGCTTCGTCTCGGTGGCTCGGTAGCCCTGTCGCTCGTAGAACCGCCGCAGGTGATCGAACTGCTTCACAATCGCTAGCCGCAGTTTCTTCGCCCCCAGCTTCCGCAAGCGCTTCTCGGCATGGGCCATCAGCGCCTCCCCATACTTCCGCCTCCGGTACTCCGGCAGTACCGCCACCCGCTCGATCCATCCGTCATCGGGATGATGCCGTCCGCGCATATAGGTGAGAGTCCCCACCGGCTCCTCCCCCCGCCAGGCGATCACCACCTGCCCGCCCTCGGCCATGCGCTGCCGCACCCGCGCCGCGGTCTGGAAGGCGGCATAGTAGGGATGGTCCACCTTGTTGACGCCCAGAATCGCCGCCTGCGGCCGGAAGGCGCGACGGACCATCCGCGCCACCAGCGCGGCGTCGCCAGGGGTGGCTTCAGTGAAGCGTAGCTTGTTGCTCATTGACTATGCGCATCCCAGTGGCCGCGCGGCGTGCGCGTGAAGGCCTGCGCCCTAGTGCGGTAACTACTCACCTTGTCGGATAGGGGGTTGGGGAGGGGCGAGAAGGGGAGGGCCGGGAGCCAGGTGGAAGGCGAGAGCAGACAGCGCGTCTTGGCCCCGCTTGCCCGCCGTCTGGATGACCGTCGTCATCGTGGCGAAGGCTTGCGCGCCCCAGGCAGAACGGAATCCCCCGCTGACTTTGCGGTGGATCACCGACTTGCGCAGCGCCCGCTCGCACCCGTTGTTGTCCGGCGGCACGTCGCGGCGATACAGGAAAGTGAAGAGCGCCTGGCGGTGTTTGCGATAGCGCTTCTGCAGCCGCCGGCCCTCGCGTCCTGGCGGGGTCGCCGTCAGCAGCCGGTCACAGACC
>JALGSV010000081.1 GCA_029821755.1 Candidatus Zipacnadum vermilionense
TCCTGGACGACGGTCTTGACCAGCCCGCCTGCGGCGTTGTAGATCTTCACGGTCACGTCCCAGTCGGGGTCGCCGTAGTCGAGATGGGAGAGGTCAAAGGTCGCGTCGGTGCCGCAGTTGCCCGCGTCGTCCGGGTCCCACTTGAGCACCTTATCGCTCGCCGTGACCACCGTGTTGTTCGGGGTCCAGGTCTCGGGGTCCGTCTCCAGGAGCACCTGACGCGATAAATGCCCCCAATTAAGTATGGTGTCCCCCGAATTCCCCTTGTCCCCCGAATTCCCCCGATCCTTCACAAGGGCGGTTTCTTAACGGAACCAGTATGGTGTGCCCCGAATTAACGAATTACCGAATTACACGAACTACAATTAACTCTGGTCAGCCCCGGCGCCCTAGCTCGGGCACCAGGACCCGCCAGACAGCGCCCTCGTCCGGGAACACTCGTACCTCTGCCCGACTGGCCCCCATGATCAGCGTCGGAGGTAGGGTCAGCTTGACCTCTATCACATGGGGCTCGGGTGGGCTGCTGGTCGGTGGTGACTTCGGTGACGCCCCTCGCGGCCAGTCGAGCGGCGTGACCGAGGTCACCGTCGGCTCGCCAGCCCGCCACCGCCGGCCGGAATAGATCAGGCGCAGGGCGGTGACCGCAACCCCCACCGCGCGCCGCGCCTCGGGCGCGCCGCTGGTCGTCGGGATCGGCCACTGGGGCTGGAGGAGAGGAACGCGCACGAACCTAGAGAACTCCACCACGCGCGGGAACCCCCGGAAGGAGCTTATCCTTCCAACCTCCCCGCTGGAGTCTTGTAGCCCCCATTCAACATAACGGGAGTTCCCGTCCAGCACCTGGTACTTGAATACCACTCGGGCGCCGGTCCAGTCAAAGCGCCGCTGCATTTCCTCGGCTTCTCTGGCCGGAAGCGCTGTCGCTGGCGGACGGCGGATGTGGGCTGTCCATACGGCGGCGGCTAGGCCAGCGGCGGCGGCGCCAGCCGCCAGCGCCGCGATAGCGACCCGCCTGCCTGGACGGCGCACGCGTGTGGTCGCCTCAGGGAGCGGAGGGGCCGGGGGCTGCACCACTGCTTGCACCCCCCTGGCCACGCCGGCCCGGCGGTACATCTTTCCCCGTGACCGCGTCTATGATGATCGTAGCGACGGGCCGCGCAGTCCCTTCTGGCCCGGCAGCGGCAACGTCAATGAACCATACCGGGCCATCGTTAGCGGGAGGACCGTAGGAGAGGACCAATAGCGCCCCCTGTGTGCACAATGCGCCCCCGGTCGTCCCCCGCGTCGCCGCCGACTCAAGCGCCCTGGCCTCGGCGTCAGCGCGGGTCACACGCACCTCATCCTGCGTGTGACGACGCGCTGGTACCACCAGCACCCAACTCTCCACCAGCGAGTTCTTGGCGGAGACAGACACGGCTAGGTGGAGGCCGGTCGCCACCTCCGGCCCCTCGAGTTCCAGCCAGTCCACGTCGAACATGCCCATCGGCAGCAGCTTACAGCGCTGCAACTTCAGGCCAGGTGGCCAATCCCCCAGGAGACGCTTCCCCAGGTCTTGCGCAATGGCCGTCGCGGCAGCCGCGTCGCAAGGCGTCCCCGCCTGCCTCCTCCTATCCAGCCACAGCACGCTCTGCAGGGCGGTCCCCGACGCGTTGAAGATCACCCAACAGGCCTCGGGGGCTGCGCTGGGCCCCGCTCCGGCCGTGGGCCCAACCTGCACTTTCTGGCCCTTGGTCACCAAGTCCTCGCTGGACAGCCATTGCCCACCGACGGGAGCCAGCCGCTCCTTGTCCACCCCGAGGCCGACCGCTACCACAGAGTCCGGAGGCGGCTTGGCGTCAAGCTGTTCGACGCCCCGCACCACCTGAACCTCTTCCGGGCTGCGGCCCAGGAACTTGCAGGCTAAGGCCAGCGCCTCCTGGCGGGGGTCCGTCTGACTGATGGCCCAACTGGTGATCAGCAGCCCGGCGGCTAACACGATCAGGGCGGCCAGCCAGATGAGCCGCTTCGTGCGGCGGTTTGGAGACTTTCCTGTCGCCATCTTACAGACCTCCTTGTTACGGGTGATGAGAGACTGTGCTTACTGGCCATATCGGGCCGGACGCAAGCGGAGTGCCCAGCCCTGACTCCCTTGCGCGAAGTGGATGCCGAAGGTGTCGCAGTCATAGTACTGGTCCCACTCGGCGAAGACGGCGGCGAGTGCCACGTTCTTTGCATTATCCAGGGTCGCGCCATCCCGGTTCAACTTCGTCCAGAATACATCGAAGAATAGCGGGTATGCTAGGGGCGAGCCGGTGAAGCCGGCAGCCACATCGGCTCCTTTGGTCAGCGCCGCGCCCCACAGACTATCCCCGTCCTGGGCCTCCTCCCCCAGACTGTGACATCCCGCAAACACGATCAGTGCGGTGCGAGACAGGGCCCCGGGGGATAGGTTGGCGAGGTAGTACACGCCGGGGTTGCCGGGAGTGTTGGGCTGCGGCTGGCGGCTATCATGTTTCCGCCGTAGACCTTGTCGGTCCCGCCCGAGGGCCAGTTGATGAACAGCACATTGGTGCCGGCATGCCCGTTGTAGAAGACGACGGCGTTGGGATCATCCTGGTTATCCTCCAGCATGTTGTAGATGCCCTGGGCGGTACCGGGGCTGGCCAACCGCACAGGATAGTAAGGGGGGGGAGGATAATGAGCATTGGCGGGGTCGGTGCACAAGAGTTCCGCCCAGGCCGCCGCCACGGTGGCGGCGAACGCGTCATCCTGACCTTCGACCCCGGAGACGACGTACGCCGCCGGGCGCAGTTCCACTGTCCCCAACCCCTGCTTGCCGGCCTTGGGCTGTTGGTCGCGGTTGGCCAAGCCCGCCTGAGCGGTTTGCTCTCCGATGAAGACGACGGTGAACACGCCCATCTGGTCCGCGGCCAACTGAAGCGTGAAGCGCTCAGTCCCACTGTAGCTGGCCGGCACCTGGCCGTCACCGTTGGGGCCAACGTTGTGCACCGCAATCTGATTGAAGTTGGGGTCGTAGATCGCGATCCGGCCGTTCACCGCCGCGGCCTGCAGAACCTGATAGTCCACGTCGAGCGTAAGTACCAGGTCGGGCACATCGAAGCCGATCTTGCGTACCGCAGTCACGCGCAATTCCGGCGTGGTGGACTTGTCGGTGTCTCGACACAACAAGAGCGCTGGCGCGTTGTGTACGGCCTCGACGGTGTAGGTGTAGATTCCCTTCGGCGCCGGGTCGGGGTCCGCTGGCGGGATGGGATCGGCCATGCCGTCCCAGACCACCGTATTGGGCCCCAACTCGAACCCGCCCTCCTCCACGAGGGTCTTGACCAGCCCGCCCGCGGCGTTGTAGATCTTGACGGTCACGTCCCAGTCGGGATCGTCGTAGTCGAGGTGTGAAAGGTCAAAGGTCGCGTCGGTGTCGCAGTTGGCCGGGACCTCCGGGTCCCACTTGAGCACCTTGTCGCTCCCCGTGACCACCGTGTTGTTCGGGGTCCAGGAGGCGGCGTCGGTCTCCAGGAGTACCTAGTCCGATAAATGCCTCGAAATAAGTAAGGTGTCCCCCAAATTCACCAATTCCCCCAAGTAAGGTGTCCCCCGATTCCCCGAAGTATGGTGTGCCCCCGATTCCATGCCACTATCGCTGCGCCCGCCAGTGCTTGCCGTCGCCGACGACCGTAAACACCTTGTCAGGATCCACGCCCGCGACGCGGACCACGAACTCGCCTGACCGGTTCTTCTCCAATCCTCTGATGTTCATGACTCGCCGATTGCTCTGCACGGTGAAGGCTTTCTCGCCGAATAGGGATAGCGGATTCACCATCACCTCGGCAAGTGGGACGTCATCCATGCCGTACCAACTGTCCTCCCGCGTCACGGGTTCCTTCAGTTCCACCCGAGAGAAGCACACCAGGCCTTCCTGCCACACCCAACCGAGGTAGGCCACCCCTTCGCACTTGACCAGCCTAAGGCCGTGGAGTGGGACATGGTACGTCCAGAGCGACCACTCCCAGTCCACGCCAGAGTGCCTGGGG
>JALGSV010000006.1 GCA_029821755.1 Candidatus Zipacnadum vermilionense
GATCCAGCCGGTAGCGATGGAGGAGGGCCTGCGGTTCGCCATCCGCGAGGGCGGCCACACCGTAGGAGCCGGCGTGGTGACGAAGATACTCGAGGAGTAGGGAGCCTCCCCCCCCCCGGCGCAGGCAGCCGTGCGTTGTCTCCTCCCGCAACGGGTAGGGACGGGGAGGGGCGCAAGCCGCAGGCGGCAAGGACGCCGGTCGTACGGGAAACGGCTAACAGCCCGGAAAGGGGCTGCGGAATATGGCACAGACTAAATTAACGCTGAAGTGCGGGGAATGCGGAGGGCAGAATTACGTGACCTCCAAGAACCGCCAGAACGTCACCGAGCGGCTGTCGTTGAGCAAGTACTGCCGGGCCTGCCGCAAGCACACCAAACACGGCGAGGCGCGGCTAGCCCGCTGAGGCAGGACGGCCGGAGTAGGGGTGTAGCTCAATTGGCAGAGCAGCGGTCTCCAAAACCGCAGGCTGTCGGTTCGAGTCCGGCCACCCCTGCCAGTTCGCGTTTGTAGGGACGCGTTTCGCACCGCGGCACGCGGCCGTTCGCGAACGCTCAGCGACCGGGCGGCCGGTGGCAGACGTCGCGAAAGCTGCCTCTAAAGGGATGCAGGCAGTTAGAACCGAGGGAAGAGAGAATCGTATGGCCCTAGCCAAAGCACAGCGGATCGGGATGGGGGAGCGCCTAGTCAGGCCCTTCGTCAAGCTCGTGCAATTCCTGCAGAGTGTGGGGCACGAGTTGCAGCGCGTGGTATGGCCCAGCAAGGACGAGACTTACGCCTTCACCGTGGTCGTCATGGTTGCAGTGTTGGTGGTGGCCGCCTACATGGGCCTCCTCGACTTCATCATGACCGTCATTAGCAGGGCGTTGGGTTTGTATTGATCTGGCAGACCGCCGATTGTGGGGACAACCATGGAGTGGTATGTAGTACATACCCTCACGGGTAAAGAAAACAAGGTAAAGACGGCGATTGAGAAGGGCGTCGAAGCGCACGAGCTGGAACACCTGCTGGGGCGCATACTCATCCCCACCGAGACGGAGATTCGCTCCACCGGGGGCAAGCGGCGCGAAGTTAAGCGCAAGCTCTACCCCGGCTATGTGCTCGTGGAGATGGAGCTGAGCAACGCCATGCGCCATCTCATCCAGGAGACACAAGGGGTCACGCATTTCCTGACCACGCGCCTGGGCGACGGTCCGGCGGCGGCCGGCGGGGAGGGGCCGCGTGACGAGCCGGTGCCGCTTTCGCAGGCGGAAGTGGCTGCCATGCTGCACCGCGTCGGTGAGGAGGGCCAGAAACCCAAGGCCGTGTGGGCCACGGGCGAGGCCGTGCGCATTTCCGAGGGCCCCTTCGCCGAGTTCAGCGGGAAGATCACCGAGGTCAACATCGAGCGTGAGACGGTGAAGGTGCTCATTTCCATCTTCGGCCGCGAGACGCCGGTTGAGGTGGACTTCACGCAGATTGAGAAGATTTAGGGGCGCCCCACCCCCTGCTCCCTCCCGGGGCGCAGACGCCTTTCCAGGGGAGAGGATGTTGGGGCCCGTAGGGACGCGAGGGGCCGGGCTTGCCGGTCCGCCCTCTCCGGGGAACCGGGTAGCGCGGGCGGAAAGGCCCGCGCTACGCGAGACACCGGCGCCACCGGGAGCGACCGAAGGAGCAAGACCGTGGCTAAGAAAGTTGTCGGATACATCAAGTTGCACGTACCGGCCGGGAAGGCCAATCCGGCGCCGCCGGTTGGCCCCGCTCTGGGTCAGCACGGCGTGAACATCATGGAGTTCTGCAAGACCTTCAACGAGCGGACCGCCAACCAGGTCGGTGACATCATCCCCATCGAGATGACGGTCTACGCCGACCGCAGCTTCACCTTTGTCTGCAAGACCCCGCCCGCGGCCAGCTTGCTCAAGCGGGCCGCCGGGATCGACAAGGGCTCGCCTACCCCGGACACCGCCAAGGTGGCCGAGATTAGCCGCGAGCAGGCCCGGCAGATCGCCGAGCGCAAGCTGGAGGACCTAAACGCCCGGGACCTCGACGCCGCCACCAAGATTGTCGAGGGCACGGCGCGCAGCATGGGCATCAATATCGTGGACTAACCGCCACCGCTAGGGATGACAAGGAATGCCAACGCACAGTAAGCGATATCTGGAACTGGCCGCCAAGGTGGACCGCACCGTCCGCTACCCCCTGGCCGAGGCCGTGACCTTGGCCAAGCAGACCGCCTCCGCCAAGTTTGATGAGAGCCTGGAGTTGGCCGTCAAGCTCGCCGTCAACCCCTCCAAGGGCGAGGAGAACGTGCGCGGGACAATCGTCCTGCCACATGGGACGGGGAAAGTGCCTCGCGTGGCCGTCTTCGCTGAGGGCGAGGCGGCCAAGGCCGCCGAGGAAGCCGGCGCCGACCGCGTGGGCGCGGAGGACCTGGTAGAGGCCATCAAGCAGGGCTGGAGCGATTTCGACATCTTGGTGGCGCAGCCGCAGATGATGCGCATTGTCGGTGCCCTGGGCAAGATGCTGGGGCCGCGCATGCCCTCCAAGAAGGCAGGCAATGTCCTGCCCGACCCGTCGTCAGCGGTGCAGCAGCTCAAGGCGGGGCGCGTGGAGTATCGGGTGGACCGCAGCGGGGTCGTTCACGTCCCGCTGGGCCGCGCCTCCTTCACCGAGGAGCAACTGTTGGAGAACCTGCTGGCGATGCTGCAGGCCATTGTCGCCGCCCGCCCCAGCACGGTCTCCGGCCGCTATGTCCTCAGTGTAGTCATCAGCACCAGCATGGGCCCGGGGATTAAGGTGGACCTGGAAGACATACGGGCGAAGGCGGCGTAAGGAACCTTTGGCTCCGGACAATCAAGCAGTTCTGACCCCAGACAGCCGGTGCGCTTAGTGCGTGTAATGGACCTTCCGGTCCGCCTGCCGAGGTCGGGATATGTCTCTTGCAGACTCGCGTGCCGGTCATGGCGCGCGGGCAACGAGAGCCCCGATTCCGGCGGCTCTCGTTTTGTTTTGCACTGAACGGCGGGGCACGTAGGCCCCGCCCTACAAGCCGAGGAGGTGAATGAATGCCTACACCCCAGAAGGAACAGACGGTGGCGGTGGCCGCGCAGAAGGTGGCCGACTCGGCTGCGTTCTACCTGCTGAGCTTCAGCGAATTGAGTGTTTCCGACATGGACGGCCTGCGTGGCGAGGTGCTCAAGTCGGGGGCGCACCTTGAGGTGATCAAGAACCGGTTGCTCAAGCTGGCCCTGGGCGAGGAGCTGAGCGGCCAGCTGGCCGACTCACTTACGGGGCCAACCATGGTCGCCTACTGTGCCGAGGACCCGGTGTCTCCGGCCCAGGTGCTGTCCAAGTTTGCGAGCGATCACTCCGGGCTCGCTTTCAAGGCCGGATTCGTAGAAGGACGCGTGGTTACCGCCGCGGAGGCCCTCAAGATCGCGACGCTGCCCCCGCGGCAGTTTATCCTCGCCGACGCGCTCGGTGCGGTCCAGTCGCCGCTGAGCGGCCTGGTCGGCGTGCTCAACGCCGCTATCGGTGAGCTGGTGTACGTCATCGAGGCGCAGCTCGACAAGCAAGAGGCTGCTGCCTAGGGATAGAGACAACATGCGTAGGCGGGGAAGCCTGCGTTAGCCAAGGTTTTTGGGACAACTATTCAGGAGGAGATAACCGTGACCGTAGAGGAACTCGTAAAGGAAATCAGCGCGCTGAGCGTGCTGCAATTGGTGGAGCTTAAGGACGCCCTGAAGGAGTCCTGGGGCGTGGAGGCCGCGGCCCCGATGGCGATGGGCATGATGATGGCGCCGGGCGCCGACCAAGCCGCGGAGGAGGAGGAGAATGACTCCTTCACTGTCAAGATCACTGAAATCGGCCCCAATAAGATCCAGGTCATCAAGGGCGTTCGCGAGATTTCCAGCCTGGGCCTCAAGGAGGCCAAGGAGCTCGTGGAGAGCGCCCCGGACGCCGTCGTGGCCGAGGAGCTGACCAAGGAAGAGGCCGAGGCGATGAAGGCCAAGTTGGACGAGACCGGCGCTACCGTGCAGCTTGTGTAGTGCGGCCTTGCGCAAGGGCGGCCGTTGGCTTCGCAAGCGGGCGTTGTTCCCGGGACTGGGTCACTGAACCTGCGAGCCAGTGGACTAGCCGCTCAACCCAGCCGAACCGCCAGCGGCTGCCGAGGGAGACCCCTCGGCAGCCGCTTTGCTGTGCGTGGACCTCGCCAGGGAAAACGCGCTGTGCAGGCAGGAGGGCCGGCCCCGGCGGAGAACCTAGTCCTGAAAGGAATTCTTACCCGCAGGTGTACAGGGATGTCAGACTACCACGATAGAGGCGAGATGCTTTGGGAGCAACTGCACCAGCTTCTGGAGCTGCCCGTGGTACCCCAGTTCAGCCGCGAGTTCTACGGGCTGATCGTGGAGTGGGCGGTGCAGGCCCAGGACCAGGCCCCGGCCGAGTGGGCTGTGCACCTGCTGGAGATCGAGGAACGATACTACCACCGCCTGCAGCGCGTGGAGGAGGGGGAGGCACCGCCCGCCACGCTCCTGGAGAAGCGGCAGATTGCGCTGGGAGTGCTCAACGAGCGCGTGGAGGGCGCCGGCGAGCAGCCCGACCGCGCCGGAGAGGTGGCCCGCCGGCTGATCCTGGCCGAGTGCTGCTACTTCCTGGAGCGTCCGGCGGAGGTCGTCGCCCACCTGGAGAGCGTCCTGAACGCGGGCGGTAGCGACCCGCTCCTGTCCTTCGCCCTGGGCCATGCGCGCTTCCTGCTGGCCCTGCGCAGCTTCGTCCACCTCCAGGTGCCGGGCGCCGAGTTGGTGATCGCCGATCAGAGCTCCCTGCAATCCCTGTGCTTAGCCGCCGTCAACGCTTTCGAGGGTGCGCTCACCGGCGGGCCCCGCGATGCGGAGATCCGGTGGTGGATAGGCCGAGTGCTGCTGACCGCCGGCTTCACCGAGCAGGCGCAGGAGATCCTCTCACAGGTGGAGGCTCCCGCGGATTTCTTGGAGGAATCGGCGCCGGGCTGCGAGCAAGCGCAACGCCAGTCAGCCCGGGGGATAGCTGCCCCCATCGACGACGCCGAATTGACCCAATTCATCCAGGGCATCCAGCGCTCTCATCCGCTTTCCCACCTCCTCTATCCCTGTGGAAAAGGCTGAGGTAATGCTTTGATTTTCCCCGCTTCTTTGTTATAATTATGTGGTCGTGTGGACATTCGCAGTCCCCAAATGCTCTCGGAAAGGATGGTCAAACGTATGCGCATACTGATGGTAGCAGTGATGCTGGTGGCCTTGATGGGTCTGATGGTGGGCGTCGTGGGCTGCCCGAAGAAGGCAGAGGTTTCCGAACCGATGATGCCCGGCCCGCCGCCGGCGCCGCCGCCGCTTCCGGCTGGCGCTGACGCCGCGGATGCTCCGGCGACCTCGGCTCCGGTCGCTCCAGCTCCCGACGCCGCTCCGGCTCCCGACGCCCCGCCGCCGCCTGGTGGCATGGAGCCGGCACCGAAGCCGGCGGCTGACGCCACGCCCCCGGTCCCGACGGGTCCTCCGCCCGGTCCCTAACACCGAGCCCTAGGACCTCACCGAACGCGAGAATCGGGTGTGTCTCCCTCGGGAGCGCAACCCGCAGACCTAAGCCAATGAACAGGGCTGTCTCCACCAGGAGGCAGCCCTCTCTTCTACGACAAGCACAACAGCAGGCACAGCTACAGGCACAAAGGCAGGCGGAATGACAAGGGAAACGGCGGGGAGGGGAAGTCTCTGCGTGGCAGTGGACACCCCTCGCCTTAGCGCAGGAGGGGTAGGGGGTGCGGCTACCCCGCAATTACCACCATGTTGTCCCGGTGGATGACCTCGGGCGCGGCGGGGCGGCCGAGGAGGCGCGGGACCTCGCGGCTGTGCAGGCGCTTGATGCGGCGCAGGTCGGCGACGGAGAAGTTGGTAATGCCGCGCGCCAGCACCTGCCGTCTCGGGCCCAGCACCTCCACGAGGTCGCCCACACCGAATTCGCCCTCCACCTCCACTACCCCAATCGGCAGCAGGCTGGCCCCATCAGGACTGGTCAGCGCTCGGCAGGCGCCCTCGTCCACCAGCACGCGGCCCCGTGGTTCGCGGGCCGTGGCGATCCACATCTTGCGCCGCGCCAGCGGCTCGCCTGGCACGAAGAAGGTCCCGATGCGCTCCCCGTCCAGGACGCGGAGCAGGACGTTCTCCTCGCGGCCGTCGGTCATCACCACCGGAATGCCGCACTCTACCGCCATCTCCGCCGCGACAATCTTCTTCTGCATCCCCCCGCTCGATTCGCGGCCACCGACTCCCGCCCCGAGTTGGCAGACCTCGTCTCCCGGCTGGACCAGTTCGATCAGCTCCGCCTCCGGGTAGCGCTTGGGGTCAGCGGTGTAGAGTCCCGGCTCGTCCGACAGGAAGACGAGCGCATCGGCGCCGGTCTTGGCGGCCACGATGGCTGCCAGGCGATCATTCTCGCCGAAGGTCACGCCCTCCACCGAGATGCTGTCGTTCTCGTTGATGACCGGCACTACGCGCTCCTCCAGCAGCGCCTCCATCGTGTTGCGGATACGCAGGTAGCGGGAGCGGTCAGCCATGTCGTCCGCGGTGAGCAGAATCTGGGCCGCCCGCAGACCGTGGGTGGCCAGCGTCTCCAGGTACAGACGCATCAACTCGGGCTGTCCCACCGCCGCCGCCGCCTGCCGCAGGCTGACGTGCTCGGTCTGGCCCGACTGCAAGTTCAGGGCTCGCCGTCCTAGCGCGACCGCGCCGGAGACCACCAGCACGGTCTGAATGTCACGCTCGTGCAGCCCGGCCAGTTGCGTGGCGAGACCCGCCAGGAAGGCGTGGTCCACCGGCTCCTCCCCGCACGCAACCATGCGGGTGCCGATCTTGATGACCAGGCGACGGACATGAGTTAGGTACTGGTGGCGTTCCATGGTGGATCAGTCGTCGGTCGTCAGTGTCAGTCCAGGAGGCGGACCGTCTCTCGCCGACAGTGAATCTTGGTTCGCAGCGCTCGGCGGGCTGCCGTCCCCGCCCTGACTGACGCTATCCTCGCACCTGCCCCTCCCCTCGCACCAGGTACTTGTAGCTGGTCAGCTCCCGGACACCCATGGGACCGCGGGCGTGGATCTTGTCGGTGGAGATGCCGATCTCCGCGCCCAGGCCGAACTCGCCACCGTCGGTGAACCGGGTCGAGGCGTTGTGGTAGACACAGGCCGAGTCCGCCTCGCGGAGAAATCGCTCGGCGTTGGCCGCGTTGTCGGTGTAGATGGCCTCGGTGAGGCCGGAGGTGTGCGCGGCGATCTGCTGGAGGGCCTCGTCCATCGAGTCCACGACCATCACCGAGAGGATCAGGTCGAGGTACTCGGTGTCGAAATCCTCAGCCGTGGCCGGTACGCAACCGGGCACGGTAGCGCAGGTCCGCGGGCAGCCGCGAATCTCCACGCCCGCCGCCTGCAGGTCCGCGACGAGGGCTCGCAGCGCCTCCAGGTTGTCCTGGTGCACGTACAGGTTCTCCACCGCGTTGCACACGCCCGGCCGCTGCACCTTGGAGTTGTGGACCAGCGCGAGGGTCCTGGCCAGGTCGCAGGTGGCGTCCACGTAGATCTGGGTCATGCCGCGGTCGTGCTTGATCACCGGTACCGTGGCGTTCTCCACCACGGCGCGGATGAGGGCGTGTCCACCGCGAGGGACGATGAGCGCCAGGTGTTGGTCCAGCCGAGACATGGCCGCGACGGCCTGGCGGTCGGTGAAGTCGAGAATCTCCACGCCGCTGCGGGGCAGACCGGTCTCCTCCAGCGCGTCCTGCAGCACCCCGGCCAGCGCCAGGTTGGAGTTGATCGCCTCCGAACCCCCGCGCAGGAGCGTGGCATTACCCGCCTTCAGGCACAGTGTCGCCGCGTCCACGGTCACGTTGGGGCGGGACTCGTAGATGATCCCGATGACCCCCAGCGGCACGGCGACCTTCTGGAGGCGCAGGCCATTGGGCCGCGTCCACTCCTCGAGCACCCGTCCCAGCGGGTCGGGCAAGGCGATGATCTCCTCTACGCCTTTCGCGGTCTTCTCGATGCGCCCCTCGTCGAGCAGCAGGCGGTCGAGCATGGCCGAGGACAAGCCCTTAGCCCGCCCCGCCGTCATGTCCAGGGCATTGGCCTCGACGAGGTCGGCGGCCCGGCAGCGCAGCAACTCCGCCATGCGCGTCAGGGCAGCATCGCGCTGCTCGGTAGCGCTTACGGCCAGAGCCGCGCTGGCCGACTTGGCCCGAGCAGCGAGGAGGGCGACTCGTTCGGTGGTGTCCATAATCTACACTCCCAAGATGGTAATTCCCGCCCCTTGCGGTCCCCCCTGCGTCACGGATACTGCTGTCCGTTTGCTTCCCCTAGAACCGCAGCTCCAGCAGGTCCTGCGGCGGTTCCGGCTGCTGGACGTCTTTCGCCTGATCCATGATCTCCTGTAACCAATCCTGTTGGTCCGCCAGGTCTGGGTAGTAGCCAACCAGTGCCGCCAGGGCGTCGGCATATCGCCTGTGCGTCACCGGAGGGACGGGCAGCTTCTCCGGGTTGGTGTTGGCGACCAGTTCGTACAGCCTCAGCTCATGCACCCGGGCCAGCGGGGTGTGCTGGTCGGGAGTGGCCGGCGAGTAGAGGAACTCATAGAAGGTGACCTGGGCGGGAAGCCACAGGTTGTCCGCGAGTTGCCGGTAGTCCTCAAAGCGCCAGCGCCGGGCGTATTTCTGTGTGCCGGGCGGGAGGCCATCACCCGGCTGGGGCTGGCCTAGCTGGGTGAGCTCGGTCGGCGCATACCCCCAGGCCGGGCAGAGCCACAGGCGCCACTCGTCCCAGGAGTTGCCCGCCGGTGCCTTCCAGGTTAGCTGGTACTGCTCTTGTCCGTCGCGTTCGGTAGGGCCCTCGAGGGTCACGGCGTAAGCCAGGGCTCGGTTGGCTCCTCCCGGCGCCTCGGCCGCTTCGTAAGCCGCCTGGAGCGATTGGGCCAGGGTGGGCTGGGCCGAGCTGAACAGCAAGCCCGCGAGCGGCTGCTGCTGGATCGCCAGGTCCGGCGTGGGCTGGGTGATCTCCATCCTCATGGTGACCAGGCCTGCGGCGCGCTGGGTCTTGAGCCGCCCGTCCTGGCGGAGGAGCACGAAGCGGTCCGGGAGGGCCGGAGGCTTCTCCTGCCCTGGCTGGTCCCCGCCGCCGCCGAAGTTGCCGCTGAAGGAGATCTGCGCGCTAGCGGCTTTCCAAAGGTTCTCCTCGCCCGTCTTCAGCACCGCCATGTCGAAGCGACAGTACTGGGGGGCGAGGGCGAACTGTCCGAAGTAGGCGCCGTAGAAGCGGTCCTCCTCCGCAGGAGGCGGGGGACCGCCGGCGGTGGCGGCGCCGGTCACAATGACCTGCGTCTGCGGGCCGTGCACGGAGGCATACCAAGGAGTCACCCAGACGCAATCTAGCACATAGCCGTGCAGGTTTTGGAGCAGTTCCTCGCGCTGTACGAGCGTCTGAACCAGGTTGGCGGCTGTCTCGGGATCGGCGTCCGCCCACGCGCAGGTGACCCACGCCGCCCAGCCGAGGATTACGCCTACCACAGTCAACCGGGACACCAGTCGTCGCGATGTCGCGGTCTTCATGGTCATTCCCCCGTTTCCCTGAGCCTTGGCCATTCTACTCTGGCACAGGGGCAGGGTCAATCGGGGGCTACCGGCTGACCACACGCAAGAGCACGTACACAAGCCCGGTTAGACCCAATTGGCAGGCGAGGAGGAAATCCGGGGGGATACGGTAGCCACCTGGATCGGCGACAAGGTGGCCGGTGTTTCGGTTGAACAGGGCCACCAGGATCCCCGCCGCGAGCATGGCCACAGCGGCGCGGAAGAGACCGGGTATAGCCGAGGGGACCAGGTGGCGCGAGAGCCAAGCCATCAGCGCGGCGATCAGGACCGCGAGGGCCAGCCCGCCAGCCCGCACCGGGGCAGCCGGTAGGCCGGGCGGCAAGAGCCAGGCCGCGAGTAGATAAGCCGCCTGCGCGCCGGCGAGGAAGCCGCAGAGCCCCGCTACCGTCGAGGAAAGCCAGGTGAGGGGCGGCTCCGGCACGGCGGGGTCAGCCCCGCAGCGCGGGCAGCAGGGGTCGGTATGGCCCTGAGGGAAGGGCAGGTGGCAGCGGGGACAGAGGCTGGGCAGCTTCGCCGTCATGGCGCGGGGGGCGGCCGGAGCACCCGGTCCAGCACTCGCACCCCCTGCTCGACCGCCACCGAGGGGAAGTTGTGCGTGCCGTGGTGCATGTAGAGGTTGAAGTTGTCCTCCACCCCCAGCAGCTTGTACACCCGGCGCACCAGCAGGGCGGCCTTCACTTTGTCCAGCGGGTTGGGGTTGACGCCGTCGTTGAAGGCGCCGGTTTGCATGTACGACCGCGGGGCGATCAGCGCGTACAGCTCATGCACGTCCCACGGCGTCGTCTTCTTCAGGAAGTACGGCCGCAGGGCGGGGCAATAGATGTACCACTCGATCCGCGAGTACTCCAGGGCGTACTGCCAGTTGGCCTGAAAGAGCTGCAGGCCGCCACAGCTCTCCACGCCGACCTTGATCCGGTCGTCAAAGGCGCAGGCGATCGCGGTGGCGCAGCCGCCCAGCGAGTGCCCCACCATGCCGATCTTGTCCGGATCGACGAAAGGGAGGCTCTGCAGGTAGTCAACCGCGCGCATCGAATCCCACAGCGACTTGCCGAACATGGACCACTCCGGGTGCTGGCGGTAGAAGTCGTCGGTGTAGTACGGCTTCATCCCCGGCGCGATCCGCTCGCCGGCGGTGGGGTAGTCCGGGGTCAGCGTGAGGTACCCGTGGTCGCGGGTCATCTGGAGGGCGTAGTCGAGGTTGGGCATGCCGCCGGCGCCGATGGGCTCGTCCTTGCCTACATCGATGGTCTGGTGCGCGCAGAGAATGGCGGGATGCCTCTTCGTCAGATCACAGGCCGCCGGTATCAGCAGCCACGCTAGCACACGCTCGCCGGTCTCCACCTGATAGGACACCTTACGCCGGGTCAGGCCCTGATAGGTGTCCTCCGAGAGCACCTGCGGCTCCAGCGGGACCTTTTCCGGGAAGGGCCCGAAGGTGGCGAGGAGGCGCTGCTTGATCTCCGTCCGCTTCTGCGGCCAGTTCTCCGCGGTCACCGCGGTCCCGTCCGCCAGGGCGAACAGCTCCTGCTCCAGCTTCGCATAGTCCACGGTAGTCGTCCAGATCGGGCAGGCCGGGCACAGGCCATTGAGCATGTGGGTGTGCACGGGCGAAGGGGCGGGTAGCTCGTCGGCGAGGGCGCAGGCCGTGAAGACGAGAAGGCTGGCGAGGGGGACCACCACTAGCCCGTCGAGCATCTTCATTCACCTTACCGGTCAGCGTCGTAGACCAACCCCACCGACTCCCGCCACATGTCCAGCATCCGCATGTTGCCCAGCGTATCCTCCCAGGACATGGCCGGATAGGGCGCCTGGCGGGCGGGGAGGGCGGTAGCGACCGTATCGGCCTCGAAGGTGTACCTCGCCGTCCACCTGCACCACGA
Source organism: Candidatus Zipacnadum vermilionense (assembly GCA_029821755.1). Lineage (GTDB taxonomy): Bacteria > Armatimonadota > Zipacnadia > Zipacnadales > Zipacnadaceae > Zipacnadum > Zipacnadum vermilionense. The sequence goes on from JALGSV010000006.1 coordinate 11,521, forward strand.
TCCGGCTCACCCCGGGATCGCGGCTGCCGAACCAGGGAGAGGGCACCTCGATCTTCCCCTGGGTGCCGAAGATGCGCACGACGTTCTCCTGGTTGACCCTGACGCCGGTGGCCAACTCGGCCAGGATGCCGCCGGGGAAGCGCGCGACGGCCACTGCGTACTCGTCCACTCCGGTGTCACCGAAGTAGGCGGTGCCTTTAACCTCCAGCGGCTCGGCGATCTCCCCACCGAGAGCGACGCCGGCCACCAGCCGCGACATGCTGGCGGGGTAGCAACCGACGTCTAGGATGCCGCCGCCGCCCAGAACTTTGTCCAGGTGCCGTCCCCGAGGGTCGGCGCCTCCGGCAAAGCTGAAGGCTGCCTGGATCACCCGCACCTCTCCGATAAGTCCTTCTCGGAGCAGCTCCACCAGCCGCGTGGTGACCGGGTGGCAGCGGTACATGAACGCCTCCATGAGGAAGACATCGTGCTGCCGCGCGGCCTCGATGATCCGGCGGGCCTCCGCCTCATTCATGCCTAGCGGCTTCTCGCACAGGACGTGCTTGCCCGCCTCCGCCGCCTTCATCGCCCACTCGGCGTGCATGGGGTGGGGCGGAGAGAGGTAGACGGCCTGGACCTCCGGGTCGGCCAACAGCGCCTCGTAGCTCCCGTGGCGCCGGGGCACGCTGAACTCGTCTCCGAAGCGGTCGGCGGACGCCTGTGTCCGACTGCCTACCGCCAGCAGCTCCCCGGTCTGCGAGGTCTCCAAGCCTCGCGCAAAGGTATGGGCGATTCCACCCGTGGCCAGCAAGCCCCACTTCAGTTTGGGCATCGACTACCTCCTCGAGAATAGCTAGACAACGGCTGAACGGCCCCTCCGCCAGAGGGCGCTGCCGGCCGTCACGGTCGGACTACCGCATGCGCGGGCGGATGTTGAGCGCTCGGAAGCGCCCAATATCCGCCCCTACGCAGGCGTCGTACCTGCCGCCAACTTCTCCGCCAACTCCGTGGCCCAGTGCCGAATGGCCTCCCAGTCCCGGAAGTCCTGGACGCCGGAGGTGGGCAGGCCCTCTTCCTTCGCCACCTTGTGCATGATCCCCCGTACTAGCACGTTGTACTTATCGTAGTCGACCACACCGCCGAAGGCTTCGGTCGCTATCGGCTCGAGGTTGGGGTAGCGCTCCAGCAGGCGGGGGAGGTTCTCGGCCAATACCCGGCGGCTGCCCTCCATGGTGCGGGCGGTGAGGGCTACGGTGAAGATGGCCACCGGTCTGCTGGCGAGGTCTTCCGCGAAGCGCTTTAGGAAGCGGTTCATCGCCCCCAGCCAACGCCCCGCTCGCAGGGAGGAGCCGATCACCACCGCGTCGTAGGGCTCCAGCGAGCGCACGGCAGAGAGCGTGCGCAGGTCCACCGTGTGCTGGCGTCCCAGGATGTCGGCAATCTCTTTGGCTACCTCGGCGGTCGCGCCAAAGCCGCTTACGTAAGCCACTAGTATCTTCATCGGGCTCACCTCCTGATGCTCTGCGGCCAACCCGGACAGGTATCCGTCCGCGTGGGGCGGGCTGGAAGCCCGCCCCACGCGGAAAGGGAATCAGAACGAGAACACCAACAACACGACCGTCACCAGAGTCGCGAACCCACCCTTGGCCGCGCCGCCCGCGAGCCTGCCCAGCAGCGCCCCCCAGCCCGTGCGCCGGGCGGCCTCCAGGTCTGCCCCCTGGTGGCGTTCATACCAATACCCCGCCAAGTAGCCCCCCAGCAGACCCCCGGCCAAGGGCGGGATGATCACGCCGATGAGAAAGCCGACCAGGCCTCCGACCAGCCCTACCATTCCCGTCACCCCCGACAGGAAGCTGAACAGGAAGGCGCCCACCAGTCCGCCCAGCGCCGCCCACCACATGGTCTTGCTGCTACCGCCGAACTTGTGCACGCCGGTCATGCTGAGGACATTGTCCACCAGCTCCGCCAAGATGACCACTGGGATCAGCGCCAGCAGCACCCACAGGGAAGGCTGGTCCCAGCGGTGCGCCGCCGAGTAGGCAAATCCGCACAGCAGCACCCAGGGATTGCCGGGCAACCCCAGGAAAGCGGCGATGACGCCCACGACCAACGCCGAGACGTAGACCGCTACCCCCAGCCATCGCATGAATTCGACCCACCAGGAGGCGTCCATAGTCGCCGTGCGTCACCGTACTGGCTTTCGCCATCCGGCCCCGGATTCCCTCCCGGGAGGAAAGACCGGGGCGCACGCGGAAGATGGGTGTGGTGGCCGCGGGGCAACACGTGGGTTACGCTCAGGAAGTCGTTTCCGCGTGGGGCGGGCTTTCTAGCCCGCCCTCCTCGCTGCATGTTGATGGAACGCGGGCTAGAAAGCCCGCGCCACGCGGACACGCCCTCACAAGGAAGGAAGCTTCCCTCATGACTTGGGAGTACCTGGAAACGTTCAAGCCCGAGGACCTGCCCCGGCTGGGGCGGGAGGGGTGGGAACTGGTCGCAGCCACGCCGGTGGCGGGGGAGATCAAGTACCTGCTCAAGCGCCCGGCCGCTGACCTCAAGCACCGCTTTAGCCTGGAGCAAGTGGAAGCCTTCTTCGCGGGGGCAAGTCACGACAACCCGGAGCAGGCCTCGCCGCTGCTCAACCCGCACGTAGCCTCACTCCTGCGGCGGCTGGGACACACCGACATGCTCATCATCCCCGACAAGGGCTTCCCCATCCCCAGCGGTGTGGAGACAGTGGACCTGACGCTTAGCGTGGATATCCCCACGGTACCACAGATCCTGGCGGCGCTCGAGGTGGACTTTCCCTTCGACAGGCTCATCTGCGCGGGGGAACTGCAGCAAGCGGCCCCGGAGCGGTTCCGGCAGTACGTGCAGTTCGTGGGGGGGCGACAGATGGAGACCTTCCCGCACCTCCTGTTCAAAGAGATAGCCGCGCGCGCCAAGGGGTGCCTGCGCAGCGCCGACAGCACCCCGTTTGGGAATGTGATTCTGGTTAGTGGGTAGGGGGTGGACGAGGGTCCCGGTGGCACCGGCGTCTCGCCGGTGCGGGGTGGCGGAGTGGTGGTCGCGTAACACCTGGCAAGACCTCATTAGCCAGGCGGCTCGGTGCCGAACGTCACTTCGCTCTTCCCCACGCGACGACGCCATTCGTTGAAGGTTGCACGTTGCTCTGCCGTGAAGTGTCTCGCGTGGAGTCGCCAGAGCTCCGGTTGCTTCTCCGGCATATTGATCACACTGGAATCCGCGGCCATGAGGTCGAGCATCCACTCCACATCCGAGCGCTGGCCCTTCCCGGACCCACGTTCGGGCAGGGACGAATAGGCGTAGGAGTAGTCCATCGTGCGTCCGTGGCCGACACACAAGCCGTCGAACAGCTCATTCGCGGCCTCAAAAAGCTGAGCCAACTCATCTATGCGCAGGAGGGCTTTGCTGCGCTGTTGAGGGCTGAGCGCGTGCTTGAGGTCTAGATGCGCGATCAGCTTATTGCGTGTTCGCTTTGCCTTCTCCAGAAGCTTGCGAGTCCCACTGTTGGGGGCAAGGCTCGACAGGCGTTGCCGGACCTCCTCCCTAACCTCGTCACGGCAGGCCTTCTCTATCCACTCCTTCATCCACGCGAGGTTGAGATTGTCGTTTCCACGACTGTCATCGGCCCTGTCGAAGAAGTTCGCCAGCACGACAACGGCATTGCTGGCAAAGTTCCTCTTTATCAGGTTCAGCACCACCCGATGGCCATCGTCCAAGAGAAGATCGTCAGGGAAGGCGAGCACCTCCTTCAGAACTCTCACCGAGGTGTTCGCGTCCCTCAACTCGAGGTTCAAGTCATTCATGCGCGCCGTGTACTTAACGACCGCGTGGTCCGGGAACACATCCTCTATTCGGTATTCAGAAAGTGCGCCCACAGTCTGTTACCTCCTCCATGCCGTCCTCCTGTCGGTTCCCCCACAGACTCCCTCCACCTCCCGCACCAACCCCTCCGCCTCCTCCTCGCTCCTCGCCCAGCACTGCAGGAACACCCGCTGGTAGGGGAACTTCTCCAGGAAGGGCACGACCTCCTCCGGGCGGCAGCGGAGGTAGGCGATCTTGCCGGCGTCCACTATCCGCCGCAGGAGCGGGCGCCAGGTGGGATGCAGGGGGTCGGGCTGGCCCGCGCCGGGCTCCCACTGGATGATCCGCAACTCCGGGATCTCCAGCAGCGCCTCCAGGTGGCGAATCTCTCCCGGCCCGTCGAGGTGGTAGGCGGGGTACTCGAAGAACCGGCAGAAGTCCTGCAACTCGGGCAAGCAGAAGTCGCGGAACATCTGCGGGGAGATGAGGCAGGAGAAGTCTACCTGCAGGGCGCTGGTGGTGCCCGGCGTCCACAGGGGCAGCCAGCCGAGGTTGTCGCCCTCCCAGTAGCGGCTGATGACCCGACCCAGTAGGCGGCACTGCTCCTGGCAGGCCGCGGTCACATAGTCGCGGGCCCGGACCAGCGGGGTCCAGTCCTCCAGCAGGTCCAGGCAGAGCTGCTGCGTTCCGCGGAGGCTGGCCAGCACGTCGGTGCTGGCCCCGCCCGAGCCGTTGGCTACCATGTACCGGTCCTGCGCCCGCTCCACTAGCCGTTCGGTATACTGCACCATCCGCCGCCACCAGGGGTTGTCCGGGTCCCAGCGCACCTCGTCGGTGGCCCAGTCCTCGATGATGCTCTCCCACCAGACGGTATCAGGCTCGCAGTGGCCCGGCGCGCCGAAGTACGCCGACATGACCATGGGCCCCAAGTAGGGCCACGCAGCCGGCACCGCCTCGGCGAAATAGGCGGTGTTGGCTATCTCAGCATCATGGCAGTCCAGGCGGTAGTCCAGGTTGAGCCAGCGTTCTTGCACTGACTCGGGCGGGGTCGGCGGAGTGATCGGCGGGCCCGACCGCGGGGCGATCAGGTGCATCGCCGGCCGGCCTAGGTCCTCCCCGGCCCACCAGGCGCGGAGGCGGCTGACAGCGGGTTGCCAAAGCGAGGGGATCGTCAATAGTGGTCCTCTCAGCGGCCGTGGTAGAAAGTTGAGCCTCTATTGATTCCGTTCTGGTGGTGCATCCTCCTGCTGCACGCAGGTAAAACCACTCGGAGCGGCGAAGTCAATTACAGATTGCATACAAATCGTGTATAATCGTGCTGCGTGCACATCGAGCCTCTGGCTCTGCGGCAAGACAGACCGCCGCTGAGGAAGCCTCGAGGCCGCGAACAGGGAAGGTGACCTCCCATGCGTCGATTCGTACTTGCTTTACTTATATCCGCCTTGCTCTTTGCCCTGGCTGCCTGCGTGTATGCCAGCAACCCCTGCGGCCACCTGTATGCCGCCATCGAGGCACGCAAACAGCTCACCGGCAACGCCAAGACGGTAATTGACGCCAATGTGGCCGCCTACGAGATGGGCTGCGTGTCCCCTGACATCGGAGTTCTTCTGGCCATGGGCAGCGAGACGGCGCCCGGCGCGGAAGCCCACTATACCAACACCGGCAAGCTGATTCTGGCCATCCTCCGGGAGGCCGATGGGGTGGCAGACCCGGCGCGGAGAGCAGCGATCCAGGCCTACGCCCTGGGCTGGCTGACTCACTATGTGGTGGACAACCATATTCATGCGCTGGTCAACCAGTTCGGCGGCTATTTCGGCGGAGGCGGCCAGTTTGTGGACCGGCACCACCTACTCGAGCAGTTCGAGAACGAATACGTCTTCGCAGAGCACGCCACGGCAGGTCTTCCCGACACCGTGAGCGCCGTCGCTTCTCCCCAAGCCGAATTGCTGGCCGCGTGGCAGAAGACCTACTACCCGGGAGCGCCACTGCCGGCGGAATTCGCCCGGGGGCCCCGCATTGAGATACCCTACTTCGGCCTCACTCACTCTGGCCAGGGATGGTCGGAGATGAACACCAACCTTGCTCTTGCCTACGGCGCGATGGTGCAAACCCACAAGCAGGACAAGGACTTGGGCGGGATATATGCGGCGGCTCTGGGCGGCTGGCAGCCCACGCCCACCCAGTACAAGGCCATCAAGGAGCCCATGAAGATAGACACCGTGGAGCTCATCCAGCCCGACGCGCAGGCAGGCGAGACACAGCCAAGACTCAAGATCACGTACACACTCAACGAGCGACGGCTGTACCGAGCCTTTGGCCGGCGGTGGGAGCCAGTTATGAAGGCCGCGATCGCCCAGTCCGTCGGGTATCTCAACACTTGGGGCGCTTCTCCCCAGGCCCTCACGCTGCCCGATACTAACATGGACACCGGCGGCCCCCAGGGCGACGTCTTCGACATCGCCACGGCTTTCCCTGGTGATCCTGACCTCCGCGAGATGCTCACTCGGGTAGTCATGAAAGACGGTAAGGGGAAGGCCGTGAAGGTTTATGACTCGGGCGGGGCTGAGCGCGCCGCCGGCGACGCCTGGGAGCCCCTGCTGACCGTGGACGCCACTGCGGCGATCCCGAAGGTGCGTGAACTGGTCGGCGCTGCGGTTCCTGCCGCCTGGGGTGACGGTACGGAGCCGCGGACGGGACAGGCCTATTTCACCGTACCTTTTGAGGCAGGCGAGGGCCCCCCTTACACCACGGACATCTACCTGATCTTCCAGGACAAGATCACGGGTACGCCCTACGAGGAGCCAGCGGCCGGCGCCACCTACCCGCCCGGCACGGTCGCCGACTGGCACGGTAAGCTCGGCAAGGTGGAGTTGTCCATCCTCTTCTTGATTGACTGCAGCGGCAGCATGGCCGGTGGCAAGCTAGACGCTGCCAAGGCCGCGGTCCGCGCTGCGGTGCAGAAGACCGATGACGGCAAGACGGAATGGGGCCTGATGCGCTATGGCGGGTGTAGCGTGTTCTGGAGCTGCAAGTTCGTGATGGACCCCACGATCATCGACACCGCCCTGGCCCGCCTCGGCGCCGGGGGAGATACGCCCCTCACCTACGCCCGGGCACTGGCCATCGGCGAGTGCGCGAGCAAAGGCAATGGGAAGCGGGGCCGGGTGGTCTTGCTGTGCGACGGGCAGGACAACTGCACCGAGCACGGCTCGGCGAGTGCGGGAGACGCGGAGGAGGAGTTGCGAGCGCTGCTGCCTCCCCAGACTATTGACGTTCCCATGCAGAACCCGTAGGGGGGCGGCCGGCCTTCGGACTAGCTTCCCTTAGTACGTACCATCTGAGGCAAACACTATGAGAATGATCACCCTACTAGCCCTGCTCGGCTTGCTACTCGCGTTCAGTCCGGCCGGCAGCTTGCGCGCGCAGGTAGACGACCCCCTAGCCGAGGAGGAGGTCTCCAGACCTGGTGAGACCATCGCGGAGGCCGAGGCCCGCACCAAGGCGGCTCTCGCCAACAGCAACATGAAGATCTCGATCAGCGCCGTGGGTTTTGACATTCCCGCGGGCTCCGAGGCGGAGAAGTACCTGCAAGGCACTGCCCGCGCCGGCGGGGGCGGATACTTCACCGCCAATGACGCCGGGGAACTAGCCGAGGCCATGGGCGCGGCGGCTGCCGGCCAGACCAGCATCGCCGGCGGGGCGGGCGACCGGGTCACCATCACCTCACCCAAGGACAATGATACCGTCGGGCCTAGTACCGAGATAGTCGGAAAGACCGCGCCTAACGCCCTGGTGGTCATCTACACCGTCGCCTATCCCTACACCACTGACAAACAGCCCAAGATGGTACCGGGCATCCGCCACCGAGCGACGGCTACCGGCGACTTCACCTTCCGTATCGCCACCCCCCGCGTGTCCTTCGGCGACCCCAACATCCAGGTGCGCTACGCCATTCACGCCCACACCCTCAAAGAGGACCGCAGCAAGGGCCCGGAGACAGTGGTAAACGTCTTCTCCCCCAAATTCACACCCTAGCCGGCCCCCCCGCCGGGACTTGTCCCCCACCCCGCCACGGAGTATCATTGCCTCCACCGAGAAGCGCTGCGGCGCTTCTCGCCACTTTGCCAAGCGCGCCCGCACGCACAGGACCTGATTCCATGCCCAAGATCCTCACCGACCTTCCCGGCCCCAAATCCCAGGAATGCCTCGCCAAATCCCGCCGGTTCGAGCCGGTGTGCATCGGCGACCAGATGCCCGTGGTCTGGGCGGAGGCGCATGGCTGCCTCATCACCGACGTGGACGGCAACGAGTTTATCGACTGGTGCAGCGGAGTGCTAGTGACCAACGTCGGGCACTGCCATCCCGACTACGTCGCCGCACTCAAGGACCAGTGCGATCGGCTGCACAACTGCTACGACTTCCTCTCCCCCCAGCGCGCCGACCTGGCGGAGAAAATCATCAGCGTCGCCCCGGATTACCTCGACAAGGTCTTCCTGGTCACCACCGGCTCAGACGCCACCGAGGCTGCCCTGCGCATGGCGCGCCGCTACACCGGCAAGTGGGAGATTCTCGCCTTCCACGGGGCCTTCCACGGCCGCACTATGGGCGCCGCCTCCGCCGGGGGGTCACTGGGGGTCAAGCAGGGCTACGGCCCCATGGTCCCCGGCTTCATCCACTCGCCCTTCCCCTACTGCTACCGCTGCCCGCTGGGGCAGGAGTCGTGCGATTCCTGCGGGTTCAAGTGCCTGGAGTTCATCGATTGGGTGATCTCCAAGGAATCCACCGGCCAACTGGGCGCGGTCATCACCGAGCCCTACCAGGGCGGCGCGGGGAGCATCATCCCGCCGCCGGGCTGGTTCGAGGGCCTGGAGAAGTGGCGCCAGGCCAACGGCCTGCTGCTGATTCTGGACGAGGTCCAGTCGTCCTTCGGGCGGACGGGGAAGATGTTCGCGATGGAGCACTACGGCATCCAGCCGGACCTGGTGACGCTGGGTAAGGGCCTGGGCTCCGGGGTGCCGTGCTCGGCGGTGCTGGGGCGGAGTGAGATCATGGACAGCCTGCCCCCCGGCTCGATGGGCTCCACCAACGGCGGCAACCCGCTCTCCAGCCGCGCCGGGATCGCGGCCATCGACATCATCGTCCGCGAGAACCTGGTGGAGAACTCCGCCCGGCAGGGCGCGAAGATGATGGCAGCCTTCCAGGAGATGCAGGCGAAGTACGAGCCGCTGGGCGACGTGCGCGGGCAGGGGTTGGTGCTGGGCCTGGAGATCGTGACCGACAAGGCCTCCAAGACCCCGGACAAGGACATGTCGCGCCGGATCGTGGAGGAGTGCTGGCATCGCGGCCTGGTCCTAATCGCCCCCATCGGCATGTACGGCAACGTCCTGCGGGTCGCCCCGCCCCTGGTGATTACCGACGCGGAGGTCCAGGAGAGCCTGGACATCTTCGAGGCGGGGCTCAAGGCGGCGTGCGGGTAGGGCGGGAGCTGCGTCCCCGGCATCCAGCGCCCCCGGCGTCTCGCCGGGGGCGCGGCCCGCATCACAGTACTACAGATCAGCTACTCTAGGAGTTTCTACTATGCCTAAGCTTCGTACCGCTCTCATTGGCTGTGGCCTGTTCTGCATGGGCCAGAATGTTCCCAACTGCATGCGCAGTGATCTCATCGAAGTCACCTGGGTCTATGACCCCCTGCCCGAGAAGGCCGAGCAGGCCGCTCAGGCTTGCGGGGGGGCGCAGGTCGCCCCGGATCTGGAGACCGTCCTGGCTGCCGAGGACGTGGACCTGTGCATCTGCGCAGTGCCGCATTCGGCGCATGAGGAGGTGGTTACGGCCTGCGCCCAGGCGGGCAAGCACGTCTTCACCGAGAAGCCGATGGCGATGACCATGGAGGAGTGCTACACCATCCGCAAGGCTGTCCAGCGCGGCGGAGTGAAGCTGTGCGTGGATTACAACCGCGATTTCGCCCCGGCGCTGCAGGACCTCAAGGCCGTCTACCAGGCACACCGGAAGGACCCGCAGGTGGCGCCCGGCCGCTTGGTGGCCGCCCCCGACCGGCCGACCCTCCCGGAGGAAGAGGCCTCCACGTTTATCATCCGCATCCAGGACGAGGCCAGCACCTACGGGAAGGTGCACATAGACTGGCACACCGGCGGCGGGGAGATCATCGGCGAGACGGTGCACTGGCTGGAGCTGGCCTGCTGGCTGTTCGAGGAGGCCCCCATTCGGGTCTTCGCCACCGGCTCGGCGCGCATGACGCACACCATCGCCCTGGACTTTGCCAGCGGTCGGCAGGCGATCATCATGTTCAGCGTGACCGGCACCTTCCGCTACCCCAAGGAGCAGTTCGAGCTGACCGACCACGGGGCGTTCCTGCGCAGCCTGTGTTACGTGGAGAACCAGTACTACGGGATCGCAGGCGTGGAGGAGAAGCGGTACTTCCCGCTCACCTCGGCGCCGGAGCTGGAGGGCGTCGGCGGCCAGGGGCATGACGGGTATGTGGCAAAGCTGCAGGCCCGCGCCGAGGCCTATGGGGCCAATCCGGGCCAGGGCTACCTGGCCATCGGTATAGACAAGGGCCACTTCAGCCTGCTGGAGGCCTTCGTGCGGGCCATCCTGGAGGACACGCCCTCCCCGGTCGACGAGCGGGCGGGAACGCGGGCGACCTACCTGGCGCTCAGGGCCATCGAGTCCTTGCGCACCGGCCACCCGGTACCGGTGAACACGGAGGACATGGACATGTACATCGCGTGAGTGCGGGGCTCTTCCTGTGGGGCGGGGGCTACGTCCTCCGCCCTGCCTGAACCCTCCCCTCTCGCCCTTCGTCCCTACTCTTGCACTGCACCGGAACAGGAGGAGTTGTGATGTCAGAGAACCGAGAAGGACACCACGGGCACGGGTGGCTGTGGATGCTGTGGGCGTTGGTGGCGGGGATGGGAGGATTGGTGGTCTACGCGAAGATGAAGCCGGAGACGGAGATCGGCAAGCAGGTGAACGGCCTGTGCGACTCGCTGTGGAGCGCCATCCGGACCCACTGCCGCTGTTGCCAAAGCGAGGACGAGATCGAACCGGCGCCCGAGGAGTAGGCCCTCCGCACCGAGGGGGGCGGGGCGATAGGGCGGTGGCGGGCCACACGCGGGGGCCGGCCTCCTGGGCGCGCAAATGACGCACGCCCACTCGACGCGGCCCCTCCGCAGACCCACCTGCCCTTCACCTTCCCACTTCCCCGACTTTGTGCTACCATCCTCGCGATGAACGATGAGCGGCAACGGATTAACGAGATTGACGAGCAGATCGCCCGGCTGCTGCAGGAGCGGGCGGAGATGGCGCACGCCATCGGCAGGATCAAGGCAGAGCAGGACCGCCCGGCGTATGATCCGGCGCGGGAGGCGGAGATACTGCGGCGGATGAGTGAGACCGAGGGGCCCCTGTCCGGGGCAGCGCTGCAGAGCGTCTTCACCGAGATCATCTCTGCCTGCCGGGCGCTGGAGCAGCCCGTGCACGTGGCCTTCCTGGGACCGGAGAACACCTTCTCCCACCAGGTCGTGCGCAAGCGCTTCGGCAGCCAGGCAGTAGCGGTTCCCATGCCTACGGTGTCGGAGATCTTCCGGGCGGTGGAGGCCGAGCAGGCGGGCGCGGGCGTGGTGCCGGTGGAGAACTCCACCGGCGGGGTTATCCCCGAGACGCTCGACTGCCTGCTGGACACCGGCCTGTCCATCTGCGCCGAGGCGCACATCCCGGTGCATATCTGCCTGCTCGCGCCTGGGACTCTCGCGCAGGTCCGCACGCTCTACACCCACCCTCAACCCCTGGCCCAGACGCGCGCCTGGCTGCGCGAGCACCTACCCGCAGTGGAGGTCAAGATCGTCTCCAGCACCGTCGTCGCCGCCCAGGAAGCCGCTGTCGATCCGACGGGAGCGGCCCTGGCCACCGCGGAGGCAGGGGAGGCAGCGGGTGTGCAGGTGCTAGCGGAGAACATCGAGGACGTGCCGAGCAACCGCACGCGCTTCTTCGTCATCGCCCCCCAGGACGCCCGGCCCACCGGGCGCGACAAGACCAGTATGGTCTTCGCCACCGCCCACCGCGCCGGCTCGCTGCACGAGGCTTTGGGGGTGCTGTCGGCGCACGGCCTAAACCTGACGCTCATCCAGTCCCGGCCCATGCGCGGCCAGCCGTGGCAATACGTCTTCTTCATGGACTTCGAGGGGCACCGGGAGGAAGAGGCCGTCCAAATGGCGCTGGAGGAACTACAGGGGCACTGCTCGTTGCTGAAGGTGTTGGGGTCGTATCCGGCAGAAACCATAGTCGATAATCGCTAGATGATTGTCGACTATCAGTCGCCCTGCCCCGGTATCTGTGGCGTTAGCTCCACCCGCGATACCCCACCGTGGTTGCGGATGTTGAGGGCGAACTGGCGCTTCTCGCCGGCGCGTAGGTCGCGCAGCACCTCGCTAATGTTCTCTCCCCGCGCCGCCCCCGAAGCGCCCCGGAGAGTGGCCTTCACCTCCACCGCGGACACGGGAGTCTGACCGCGGTTGGCGAGTTCGCCTACTACCCGGACCACGCCCGCCTTCTCATCCACATTCCACATTTGCCGAGTAATCTCCAGGTCGGTAGCCGTCTCGGGCGCCTGGCGGCAGCCCGCCACCAGGCTCAGGGCGGCGAGCAACAGCAGGATAGCCGCCACTCCCTGACGCATCACTGCTCCTCCCCGCCCAGCCCAAAAGCTCGCCGGGCGTTCTCCGTGGTCTGTTGCTGCACGCGTATCAGCGGCTCGCCCCGGACCTGAGCGATAGTCTCGGCGATCTCCCCCAGATACGCCGACTCGTTGCGTCGGCCCCGGTGCGACTGCGGCGGCAGCCAGGGACAGTCGGTCTCCAGCAGCAGTCGCCGCCTCGGGTAGACCCGTGCCACCTCCCGCAGTTCCTCGCTCTTGGGGTACGTCACCGACCCGGTGAAGCCCAGGTAGTAGTCCCGCTTTCGGCACTCCTCCGCGAAGTCCTGGTCGCCCGAGAAGCAGTGCATAATCACCGTCATCTCCGCCGGCGCTTCCTCCCTCAGCACCTCGAGCGTCTCTTCGTGGGCGTTGCGGTTGTGCACCACCAGCGGCAGCCCCAGCTCGGCGGCCAGGCCGGTGAGCGCGCGGAAGGCTTCCACCTGCCGGTCGCGCGGGGCGAGGTCCCGGTAGAAGTCCAGCCCGGTCTCACCCACCGCCACCACCTTGTGCTCCGCGGCCTGCGCCCGCATGGCCTGCAGGACGTCCGCAGTGAACTCAGCGGCAGAGTGGGGGTGCAGGCCCACCGTAGCGTAGAGTCCGGGGTAGGTCTGGGAGAGCATGATGGCGTCGTGACTGGAGGAGAGATCGTAGCCGACAATGACCATGTTGTGTACCCCGGCGGCATCGGCGCGGGCCAGAGTCTCACGCAGGTCATCGGCAAAGTCAGAATGGTTCAGGTGCGAGTGGGTGTCAATCATGGGGGTCCAGGCCTAGCGCACCTCCTCTCACTGATGCCGGTCGCGGCGGCTGTCCTGCCGGCCCGAGGGGCGCGCGTCGGCCCCGTAGGAGCGCGAGCGGCTCCCGGCCGCCTGCCGCCCCCGTCGCTCTTGGTCCTCGGCGCCGGCCGCGCGAAGGGAGCGATGCTGCACGACGAAGACCGTCGCCAGCACCATGATGATAACGAGGCAAGCCTCGGTGAGGGTCAGATTCTGGTACAACCCCAGGGACCGGGTTATCCACTGCAGCAAGACCGTACCGGGGAAGAACAGGAGTACTCCCAGTACCAAACCCCAGAAAGTTCGCATAAGCGCCCTCCTTGTCCGGTGTAAGCTATGATGTCCAGGGCAACTCCTGAGCCGTGCGCCGTAACTCGTGGCAAAGGTCTCCGAGCCGGTGTGTGCTAGCCTCCGAGCTTCTCTCCCCACACCAGCCGCTGCACAGCCTGGGCCAGCAGCGCCTTGCCCGCCTCGTTGAGCCGCGCGCCGGGGCCATAGCAGGTGGTCGGATCCGGCGCCGCCGCCAGGACCGAACCGCCACGCACGAAGGGCAGGCCCAGTTGGGCGGCTAGCTGTTCCTCAGCCTGCGCCCAGGCCAGCAGCGGCGGCTGGTTCTTGCCGTCCGGGTCCAGCAGCGGCGGCGGCGTGACTACCACCACCAGCGCCGGCAGCGTCTGCGCCACCTTTGCCGCCAGCGTCTGCCAGGCCCTGCGGAAGGCGGTGACGTCTCCACCGGCCAGCGCCGCATCGCGGCCGTAGGCCAGGATCAACACGTCCGGGGGGTGAGCGTCGCCCGCCAGGGCGGGCAGCAAGGTTACGCCGTCCTCCGGCTTCTGGTTGGGGGCCGCTACGTTGAGCAACTCCACCTGGGCGCCACTGGCCTCCAGCAACCCCGCCAGCGCCTCCGGCCAGGGCTTGGTGTCTTGTTCGGTTACCGCCGCCCCGCTGTCGCCCAGCACCGCAATCCGCAGCACGCCCTCTGCCGTCGCCCGGTAGCGCCGGAAGATGGTGACGGCCGGGGTACTCACCAGCGGCGGCTGCTGCCGGGCCAGGCGCAGTTCCTCCCGAGCGTTGCCCTGGGCGCTTACCCCGCCGCCCGGCAGGTCCCCGAGAACCTGCACCTCCCGCAGGAAGAGGCAGTTTGGCCCCTGCTCCCCGGTGCCCCATGAGTCGTGCAGGGCGATCTTGACATACCGCGCCCGCCGGGGCGTAAAGCTATGGGCCAGCGTCTGCACGGTGTCCGAGGGGAAGTAGTACTCACGCAGTTGCTCGAAGTTCTGGGCATCCGGGGAGATGGAGAGCGACACGTGCCTGGTGTTGCCTTTCTTGCTGTTGAAGAGGTTAATCTTGCTGATGGTGCAGACAGCGCCCAGGTCCACCATGATCACTTTGGGGAACTGCGCCGACCCGCCGGTGGCAAAGCACCCCGGCGGGGCATCGGAGTCGGTCACACCATCGGTCAGCCCGGTCCAGCCGGCGAGGAGCGTATCGCTGCACAAGTATGGCCGGTGCAGGGCCAGGTTCTCTCCCGCCGCCACGCCCGAGGGCCGGCCTAGAGTCCCCGCGGCCAGAATCGCGGCCCAGACGACCACGGACCTCAACTGGTCTGCTGCCATACGGCTGCTCTCCCTAGTGCTCCGTCCCCGCGAGGCAGGCTTCCCGCTTCGCCCCGAGGGACGCTGCTCTTTAGTTGTCCTGCCCCACCAACTCCAGGCTCAAGTCCAGCGCCGGCGCCGAGTGCGTGAGCTTCCCTACGGAGATGAAGTTCACTCCCGTCCTAGCAATCTCCCCCACAGTGTCCAGGGCTACGCCGCCCGAGCCCTCCAGCAGCACCAACCCGTGCGCCTGTCTCACCGCCTCCGCCATCTGCGCGACGGTCATGTTGTCGAGCAGCACCGCCTCCGCGCCGGCCGCGATAGCCTCTTCTAGGCCCTCCAGGCTGGTGACCTCTACCTCAATCTTGAGCAGATGGTGCGCGTGGGCCCGCGCCGCCTCCACCGCCGCGCGAATGCCTCCCGCCGCGACGAGGTGGTTATCCTTGATCAAAACGCCGTCGGACAGCCCAAATCGGTGATTGCGCCCGCCCCCGGCCCGCACCGCCGCCTTTTCCAGCAGCCGCAGGCCCGGCGTGGTCTTGCGGGTGTCCACGATTACCGCCCTGGTCCCCGCCACCGCCTGCACGTAGCGCCGGGTGAGCGTGGCGATCCCGGAGAGCCACTGCAGGAAGTTGAGCGCCGTGCGCTCGGCGGTCAGCACCTCCCGCGTCGGCCCCGACACTGAACCGACAATTGACCCCGCCAGGAAGGCCTGCCCGTCCTGGGTGTCCCAGCGGAAGCGGCAGCCTGAGCCCACCTGAGCGAAGACTTCCTCCACTGCCTCCACCCCGTAGAGAACCCCGGCCTCGCGCGCCTCAATCCGCGCCTGGCCCTCGGCGCCGAGCGGCACGCAGGCGTTCGAGGTTACATCCCCGGCCGCGCCCAAGTCCTCCGCCAGCGCGCGCGCTACCGTTTCGCGCAGCCACTGGCGAGGAATCTCCCGAGGCGCTATCGTCACGGCCGCGTCTCCACAATCTGGTTGCCGGGCCCCAGCGCCACGAAGTACGGCACCACCTGCGCCGCCTCGGCGTCGTCAACCAGCCCAAAGGTCAGGATGTGCAGCCGGTCGCCTACCATCCCCCGCCGAGCTGCCGGGCCGTTGAGGCACACCACGCCACTGCCCTCTTGGCCGGCGATGACGTACGTCTCCAGCCGGTCACCGTTGTTGAGGTTGACCACCAGCACCAGCTCACCCGGCACCAGACCCGCGGCCTTGATGACCAGCGGGTCGAGGGTGATGCTCCCCTCATACTCCAAGTCAGCTTCGGTAACAGTAGCGCTCTGTACCTTCGAGCGCAGTATCTGCCGCAGCATAGGAACCTGCCTTCATTCTACGATGAGATTATCGATCAGCCGCGTCTCTCCCAGATGCGCCGCTGCCACCAACACCGCGGGCAGACCGGCCTGCGGGTGGGGCGCGAGGGTTTCGGGGTCCACCGTCTCAAGATATTGTACACGAAAGCGGGGGGCTGAGGCCAGACTTTCTTTCGCCCGCGCCGCCGCCTCCTGCCCGCTCCCGCCGCCCCGGAGGGCCTCGGCCCCGGCTTGCAGCGCGCGGTACAGCGCCGGGGCCTGAGCCCGCTCCTCGGCGCTCAGGTACCGGTTGCGCGAGCTAAGCGCGAGACCGTCGGGCTCGCGCAGCGTCGGGCAGCCCACGACCTCCACGGGCAAGTTGAGGTCCACCGCCAGCCGCCGCACCACGGCCAATTGCTGGTAATCCTTGAGACCAGAGTACGCCCGGTCCGGCTGGACGATACCCAGCAGTTTGGCCACCACCGTTGCCACACCGTCAAAGTGTCCCGGTCGGAACTCCCCCTCTAGTCCCTCCATGACCCCCGCCACATGGACGGTAGTGGCAAAGCCCTCCGGGTACATCTCCTGCACCGAGGGAGCCAGGATCAGGTCCACTCCGGCCGCCTCGCAACGCTCCACATCCGCCTCCAAGGTGCGCGGGTACTGGGCGAGGTCTTCCTGTGGTCCGAACTGCGTGGGGTTAACGAAGATGCTGACGACCACGAAGCCATCGCGCGCCCGCGCCGCTTCCACCAGCGACACGTGCCCTGCGTGCAGCGCGCCCATGGTGGGCACGAACCCTACCGAGAGCCCGCGACTACGGGCCGCGGCGATGGTGTCCCTTGTTTCGACTATGGTGTGAACCAGTTGCACGCGGTGCTCTCCCGAGGTCGTTGGCGCACGGGCAGGCGACGCCCCTGGGGGCGCCCGGCGCTCCCTAGCCCGACGATCGCCGGCGCGGAATTGTTCGGCACGCCTCGCAGGGGAGGTGAGGGGGCGCGGTACGTAAGCCCGCGCCCCGCAACGTCCGGCCTTGCGTTACTGCAGGCCCTGGTCGAACTCCGCCTGGACTTCCTCCGGCGTCAGGGCCTTATTCCAGTAGGTGGCCCCGCCCAGGCGGCCAACGAAGGTGTTGAGGGGCTTGCCGTAGTTCAGCGAAGTCCCCATCACCAGCGGCCCGTCCAGCGCGGCCCAGTTGCTGCCGGTGCCCGGCTCGGACTTGACCGCCTTACCGTTGACGTAGATGGTGTAGGTCTGACCGTCATCCACTACCGCCAGGTGAGTCCACTCGTCCTGTGGCACCACGCCGTCGACGAAGATGCGCTTGCCCCAGGGGCGGAAGTCGATGCTGTAGGGGGCCTGCTTGTAGAAGAGGAACAGGCTCCAGGCGCGATTCCAGGCCCCGCCGGAGAAGATGATGTTCCAATCATGGACTAGCTGGCCGGGCTTCACCCAGATCGCCACGCTCTGCGGCGGAGCGAAGGAGGAGTAGTGGCGGTCCGTGTCCACGTAGCCGTCGCCGCCGTACAACTCCACCATGCGCCGGCCCTCGTCGTCTACCATCGCGGCGGCGCCCTGCCGGCGACCGTGGCCGCCGCAGCCGGACTGGTCGAGCAGCGTCCGGCCGGGGTCCTGAACCTCGCTCTTGGTGTCCCAGGCAATGAGCCGGCCGCCCTCGGCAGGCGGCTCGGGGAGCGGCTGGGGTGCCGCGGCGATAGGCGCGGCGAAGGTCTCGCCGGGCTGGAGTTGCCGGATCATGAAGTCGTCGAACCAGACTGTCCCGGAGCCGCTGTTGAGAACGCTGAAGGGCACGGTGTGCAGAGGCTGCCCCGGCTGGCAGACAAAGCCTATCTTCTGCCAGTCGTGGGTCCCGGTGACGCCGGAATAGAAGTACTCTCCGCCGAACATCAGGCCGGGCCCCTCGCCCTGCACATCCTTGGTCTTGACCCAGGCCGAGACCTCGTAGCTGGTGTCAGCCAGCACCGGATCGTTGTAGACCGAGCCGCCTACTACCGAGCCGGCCGAGCGCGTGCCCTCTAGCTTGAGGGAGGTCTGGTCGCCGTGGCCGACGGTGGTGTCTTGCAGCTTCCCATCGCCCCAGGGGTACTGGTCAAAGGGGCTGGCGTGCTTGACAACCTTATCGAACTCCTCCTCCTCGCCGATCCCGGACGTGTAAAGCAGCAGCGTCGCCTCCGGATCGCTGACGGCGCAGATTCCGGCTTCCTGCAGCCAGGCGTCGCCCTGCTCGCCGTCTACCGAAGTCAGCCGCCACTTGACGGTGTAGGTGCCGGGATTGATGGTTTCGCCGTACTTGACTGGCTGCCAGCGCATGTGGACGTCATAGGCCCAGCCGCACAGCTCGGTGTAGAACTCCGAGTTCGGCACCGACGACCCCAGGATGCTCATAATCGGGTTGGCCACCCGATCGCCCACGATGGCCCACCAGCCGTCGGGAGCGAGGTAGTTGGCCTTGGCCTCCTGGGCAGCCGGCTCGCCGAAGCCGGCGTACCAGGTGGCATGGTTGTGGGGGTGCTTGTAGAGCTTGCCGCTGACGTGCTTGTAGACGCTCCAGGGGTGGGGCGTCTCCCAGGAGTCGTGCGGGCTGGCGGAGCCGACGTGGCCGTGGATGCAAGGGTCGGTGAACTCGATGGCGTGGTTCAGCCTCAGGCTGTGGCCCTCGGGAATGACCAGGTCGCTGACTGTGTCGTGAACATAGACGTTCTTCACCGGGTCGTAGATGACGGTGACGTCCGCGCGGCTGGTCAACCAGGTCTTGTCCTTGTTGTCGGTACCGGTGACGACGAACCGCAGCTTGCTGCCCTCCTCCAGCACCTTGAAGTCGGTCAGTTTGTTGGCGTAGAAAGCCTCATCGCCGTAGTTGACCCAGTGCCACCAGACATACAGCTGCGCCCGCCAGCCGGGGACCAGCTTGACCTCGTATCCGTTGCAGTCATCGGCCACCTGGAAGATAGGCTCATTGCCGTCCCAGGCCCAGCGAGCGCCCTTCCATTCGCGGAAGTGCAGGTCGGCCTGGTGGGCGGGTGGCGTGCCGGCGGAGCCGGTGAGGTCGTTGACGACGACCTGGCTGAAGGCGGCCGCGCCCTCATGCAGGCCCAGGGCCACGGCACCGGCGTCCAGTACGCCGTGGCGCTCCCAGTAGTCGAGGACCGTGCGCCGGTCAACCGCGACCTTGAGATGCGACCCGCGCACCAGGGCCCGCACCGCGTAGTCCTTCCCCTCCTCCAGCTTCAGCGGGACCACTTGCAGGAACCCGCCACGGCTGGACCAAAGCACGACCTCTTGCGCGCGCAGCGAGAACATGACGCGGTACATTTCGTTGCCCTGCCGGCGCAGGGCCAGGCCAGCCTCGTAGTCCGGGGCATTGGCGTTGTTGCGGTAGAAGGCCCAGGTCCAGCCGCCCCCTTCCCACTTGACCCCGGGGCGGGCGCTGGGGGTGTCCAGGCGTAGGTGGAAGTCCACCTGGTAGTTCGTCCACTTAGCGCCGCCGATTTCGGCGTAACGCCACTGGTCGGTCCCGGTGCCGCCAACCCAATCTCCGTCCCACCCCCAATCGTCCTCCGCCTGCCAGGCCGGCCAGTCATCCGGGCCGCTCAGTTGGGCCAGAGGGGCGGCGGAGGCGGTGGTAAACGCCGCCAGCAGCGCGAGGGTGGTGGACATGCAGATAGTCTTGGTCATGGTCGCGTTTCTCCTACGGGTCACACCCCTACTTGGAGGGCTTCAGGACTACCGGCTGGCCCGCCAGGAATTGATTCTCAATCTCGCTGAAACGCGTTGACACTTGCCGGTCGCCAATGCTGCCGTGGCCGCCCCAGGGGTCGCAGAGCAGCTCCACTTGGCCCGGCTGGAGATGAGCCAAAGCGCAAATCTGGTTGCCGGAGGCGGTCACCCAGTCGAGCATACCGATGAGCGGGGCGACGGGGCACTGGATGTCCGGAGTGAAGTTGGCAGCGTCAAAGTACGACAGGGTCTGGAGAAACTCCTCCTCGGTCTGCCCCTCGGGCTTGGCGCTCATGCCGAAGGGCCAGTAGCCCGTGTCATACTTGACGGTCCAGTCCAGCCGCGGCAGGCCCGAGTGCCGGGGCATGCACAGGTCCACCCGCGGGTCCAGACCGGCCAGGACCATCGCCAATCCGCCGCCCTGGCTGCTGCCGGAGACCTCGATCCGGTCCTGATCCACCTCTGGGCGGGACTCGAGGAAGTCCATGCAGCGCACCAGGGAGGCATAGATCCAGCGCCAAGCGGAGGTCTGCGGATTGCTGATCCCCAGAGTAAGATACCCTCGCCAGGGATCATCAGGTTTCATGTCGCTCAGATGCAGGTCAAAGCCGTGAATGGCAATGTTGAAGGTGCAGTATTCCCCGCGGCCGTCTCCGGCCCACAGGTTCATCGGGTAGACCCCGGTGGGCGGGCAGAAGTACACCAGCGGGAACTTGCCCTCTTTGTTGCGAGGCCGACTGTAGTAGCCCCAGACGCGCCGCCCGTCGAGCGAGGCCAGGCTGACCTCGTACACCTCGGCCAGGTCGGTGCTCTTCTCGGCGTTGAGGGTCATCTTGACGTCGAGAGGAACGGCAGCGAGGTCGTCGAGCGTTTGCTTCCAGAACTCCTTGAAGTCGGGCTGCCGGGTCAGCGGCGGCTGGTAGGCGGGGAAGTCGTAGGTGAAGACCCACTCGAGGTCTCGGCTCAACTGGTCTCCCTGCCGCACGGCGATCGCGGCGCGGTACGGCCCCGGCTGGTCCAGAACCACGTCGGCGGGGACCGGCGCAGTGCCCGCAGCCGCCAGCTTCAGCTCCGTGTGCTTGCTCGCCACCACCGCACGGGTCAGGTAATCGCGGATCTCGAAGTCAACACTCGCCGAAGTCTCCCCGGGGGTGAGGTTCTCCGCAGTGATCTTGAAGGCGAGGGGCTCGCCGCCCGGCATGAGCAGGCCGAGGTTGGGTCCCTCGACGCCGAAGTGCAGCGCATCAGCGCCCTGGGGCTGGGGCAGCGGGGTGAAGGTGTACTTCTGGTCGCGCTCCAGCGAGAAGGACACCGCCTTGAGGCCGTCGGCGGGAGCGCGGTACCCCCACCACAGGAAGCTGGCATAGCCGTCTACTCGCTCGGTAACCTTGAGCAACGCGCCGGTGGGAGTAGCCCAGCGTATCCCCTCCTGGGCCATGCCGGTGACGTTGGGCTGGGTCACGTCGACCTCCTGGTCGGTGACCCCGTCGAAGGAACGGGTTACACTCGGGGAAGCAAACAGGAGCATCTGGGTACCGGTGGGGGGCTGGCCGAAGAAGCGGGTGTTGGTAGCGCCGATCTTAGCCGCGATGTCGAAGTCCTGCTCCCGGAAGGCGTAGCTGACCTCATGGTCGACGTCTTTGGCGATGACGACGTTGTCGGCCTGGAGCTCGGGCTTGCCCAGGGGCACGCGCGTAAGGGTATCCAGAACCAACCCGAAGCAGCCGGCGGCACAGTAGTCAATCAGCCCGGCAGGCGAGCCGAAAGGGGCGAAAGGAGCGAGGAACTCGGTCTCCCCGGCGCGGATAGAGGTCAGATAGCCGTCGGCGCCGACCGTGACAGTGTAGGAGTCAGTGGAGACGGTCACGGCGCCCGCGGCGTCCTGGGCGACAGTAACCTCCGCGGCGCAGGGCAGCACCACGACTAGGGTGAGAGCTAGACAACCGACGAGAGCGGACAGCAGACGACTCATGTGACAGACCTTCCTTCGCTTAGCTTCGACTCCGGCCGCAACAGAGGCGCTATTTCTCCATAGACACCTCGGATTACTCCTCGGTTGCCGTGTTCCGCAGGATTCCTCCCCCAGGGCGGCGAATGAACCGCTGTTACCGGGGCGCGAGGAGCCGCGCCCCTATAGGTCAACTGGAGGACCCTCATGTCGCGATCCATCTCGATCAAACTCGGCCTCGATGGGGCCTATGCCACCCGCCGGTGGGAGAAACCGGAGAATATCGTCGGGTTGGTGCGGGAGCTGGGCTACCCGTGCATGGAGTTCTGCGCTGATGTCATTGACCCGTTCTTCATGGGTGATAGGACCTTCCAGCTGGAGATGGCGGCGGAGTGCCGCGCGGTGGCGGAGAAGGTGGGCGTGGAGATCTGGAACCTGTACACCGGCATGTGCACGCACCGCTCGCACGGGTTCTCGCACTCGCACATCGCGCCCCGGCGGCGGATGGAGGAGTGGATGGTGCTGGCCATGCAGACGGCGGTGGCGCTGGGCGGCCCGCGCCTGGGAGGGCATATGGACGCGGTGCCGGTGGAGTACCTGCAGGACCCGGAGGCGTACCGCCGGGCCTGCGCCCACGCCTACGCCGCCTGGCGGCGCTTGGCGGGGCTGGGGCGCGAGGTGGGTGTCAAGGCGCTGTACGTGGAGCAGATGTACATCCCCTCCGAGATCCCCTGGACGCTGGACCAGACCACGGAGTGCCTGCTAGCGGTCAACACCGACAGCGAAGGCGTGCCGGTCTACGTGACGGTGGACGTGGGGCACCAGGCGGGGCAGCAGTATGGGATGCAGCCGCCGGATACGGACTACCTGGAGTGGGTGCGGCGCTTTGGGGCCTTCTCGGAGGTTATTCACCTGCAGCAGACCACCCCGGAGGGATCGCACCACTGGCCCTTCACCCCAGAGTACATCGAGGCCGGGCATATCGAGATGGACAAGTTCATGGCCGCCCTGCGGGAGGCGCATGAGTCGGCGGCGCAGAGCCCGCTAATCTCCTGCCTGGACCCGGTGGGCGAGCAGCGGCTGGTCCTGGAGGTCATTCCCGGCTCGACTAAGTGTGAGGACGTGCTGCTGGAGGAGCTGAGGGTATCGGCGGAGTATTTAGCGCAGTACGTGCCGTTTGAGGGGTTGAGGTGGGAGGTGTGAGGGGGAGAGGCCTTTGTAGGGCGCGGGCTCGTACCGCACCCTACAGCATGTCGGCGCTCGCGCCCGAACTCCTTCCCCCTTGCCTTCGTCTCCCCTCTTGCTTGTGACGGTCGCCGCGCTTCCCGTATCTGTTCGTGCCCCGAGAGGAGATCGGCCCATGTTCAATGTTGCCTTTGTTGTGGCGCCCCCGCCGGAACCGCCCGCGGGATGGACCATCCGCCGTGTCACGCTGCGCCCGCAGCGGCGCCCCGCCGGCGGCGCCCGCGGCTTCTTTGAGCCACCCACTGACGTTTACGAGACCCCCGAGAGCGTGGTGGTGCGCATGGAGATTGCCGGCCTACCCCCGGAGGGTTTAGAGGTGGCGCTGAGCAACGACGGCCGCGTTCTGACCGTCTCCGGGCGGCGCGAGGACCCCGGGGCGGGCAGCCCGCGCAAGTATTACACCCTGGAGATCGAATGCGGGTGGTTCGCCCGGCAGGTGAACCTCCCGCAGTCGATTGACCTGGAGGCAGTGTCGGCCTCCTACAGCGACGGATTCCTAGAGGTCATCCTGCCCAAGCGAGCGCCCGAGCAGCCCAGAGCCCGGAACGCACCGACAGAATAGTGCTCCGCGTGGGGCGGCCTTGCCAGCCTGCCTGGTGAGAGCCCTGGGAGCGCGAGCTAGAAAGCTCGCGACTCGCGTCCATTTTATCCGAGGTGCAGCCAATCATGGCCGAGGACCACGATCCTGAAGCCGTAGATATCACTATTCCGGAAGTTCTGCCGGTCCTGCCCATCAACGCGGTGGTCTTCCCCTACATGCTGGCGCCGATGGCGACCGAGGTGGAGGACGCCGCGCTGGTGGACGCGGTGGTGTCCGGCGACCGGCTGATGCTGGTCGTCTGCCGCCGGCCGGAGGAGGACCCGCTGAGCAAGGAGGGGCTGGGGCTGTACGAGGTGGGATGCGCGGTGCGGGTGCAGCGGATGCTGCAGATGCCCGACGGCACGCACCGGCTGCTCATCCGCGGTCTGCTGCGCCAGCGGGTGGGTGAGATCGCCAAGACGGAGCCGTACCTGGTGGCTCAGGTCCACTCGCTACCGGAAGTGGCGGAGGAGAATAAGGAGGTAGAGAGCCTGGCCCAGACGCTGCTGGGCAGCTTCCAGCAGATCGTGGAACTGTCCCCCATCCTGCCGGACGAGGCCTACCTGCAAGCGCTGAACGTGCCGAATCACGCGGCGCTGTGCGATCTGGTCGTGGCGACGCTGGAGATGCCGCTGGGCCAGAAGCAGAAGGTGCTGGAGACCCCCAGCCTGCACGAGCGGCTACACCTGGTGAACGAGGCGGCCTACCAGGAGCAGATGCGGCTGCAACTGGCGGCGCAGGCCTCCACCGAGATGCGGCAGCAAATGGAGACCGCCCAGCGGGAGCACTTCCTGCGCCAGCAGTTGGCAGCGATCCAGCGGGAACTGGGGGAGGCGGGGGAGAGCGACGAGATCTCCGACCTGCGCAGCCGGATCGCCGCGGCCGAACTGACCGCCGTCGCCCGGGAAGCCGCCGACCGGGAGTTGGACCGCCTGGCGCGCATGAACCCCGCCGCCGCCGAGTACAGCGTCATCCGCACCTACCTCGATTGGATCCTGGACCTGCCCTGGCTGAAGTCCTCCGAGGGGCACATCGACTTGGCGGCGGCGCAGCAGATTCTGGACGAGGACCACTACGACCTGAGCGACGTCAAGGACCGCATCGTCGAGTACCTGGCGGTGCGCAAGATCAAGCCGGATATCAAGGGTCCCATCCTGTGCTTTGTGGGGCCGCCGGGGGTAGGCAAGACCTCCCTGGGGCGGTCCATCGCACGGTCCACCGGGCGGGAGTTCGTGCGGATGTCTCTAGGGGGCATCCGCGACGAGGCGGAAATCCGGGGGCACCGGCGCACCTACGTCGGAGCGCTGCCGGGGCGGATTCTGCAGGGCCTGCGCACCGCCGGAACCAACAACCCCGTATTCATGCTTGACGAGATAGACAAGGTGGGGGCCGACTTCCGCGGCGACCCGACCAGCGCCCTGCTGGAGGTGCTCGACCCGGCGCAGAACGACACCTTCTCCGACCACTACATGGAGGTGCCTTTCGACCTGTCGCACGTGATGTTTGTCTGCACGGCCAACGTGCTGGGTACCATCCCGCCGCCGCTGCTGGACCGGATGGAGGTCTTGCACCTGCCGGGTTACACCGACGAGGAGAAGACCCAGATCGCGCAGCGTTACCTGATCCCTCGGCAGACCGAGGAGCACGGGCTGAAGCCGGCGCAGGTGAAGCTCCACAAGGCGGCGCTGGCCAAGATCATCCGAGGATACACGCGGGAGGCGGGGGTGCGCAACCTGGAGCGCAGCATCGCCACGGTAGTGCGCAAGCTCACTCGGCGCCTGGCCGAGGGCGAGGAGAAGCTGCCCCCGGTGGGGCTGAAGAACCTGGACGAGTTCCTGGGGCCGCAGCAGTTCTACTCCGAACTGGCCGAGCGCATCGCCAGCCCGGGAGTGGTCTGCGGCCTGGCCTGGACCCAGGCGGGCGGGGAAATCCTGTTCGTCGAGGCCACCAAGATGCCAGGGAAGGAGAATCTGGTCCTGACTGGGCAGTTGGGGGACGTGATGCAGGAGTCGGCACGTGCCGCTCTATCGTGGGTCCGGAGCAACACCGAGAAGCTGGGGTTGGCCGAGGACTTCTTCTCCAAGGTCGACGTACACCTGCACGTTCCGGCCGGGGCTACGCCCAAGGACGGCCCCTCGGCCGGGGTGGCCATGGCCATGGTGCTGATCAGCCTCTTCACCGGCCGAGTAGCGCGCGGGAAGGTCGGCTTGACCGGTGAGATCACCCTGCGCGGCAAGGTCATGCGCATCGGTGGAGTCAAAGAGAAGGTCCTGGCCGCCAAGCGAGCGGGGCTGAGGACGGTCATCCTGCCGGCGGAGAACAAGCCGGATGTGCTGGAGATGGACGAGCCCTTCATCGAGGGTATGACCTTCGTCTACGCTAGCACGGTGGACCAGGTCATCGACGAGGTGCTCAAGCCGGCCAAGAAGAGCAGCCGCCCGGGGCAGTAGGGGCAGCCGACCCCGGCGTGAGGTCCGAGGAGGTCCAGCAGCAACACCTCCACCGTTAGTCTACGCCACGCCCCGATCCCGGACGGGGCGTGGGCCTGCACAGCATGAAGCTGTTTCCGAGGCCTACCTGCATGTTCAGGTAGACTTCACCATCCTCGAACCGGAGGGCACGACCTGCAAGGTGATCGTTCCCAGGAACCCCGAGCCCCGGAACCTCCCCGCACTATAAAGCGTTGTGATACCTAACAGAGGACCCCGCAGGGCCCTCGGTGCAATCGCGTCTGCGAGGTGAATGCCATGCCGTCTCGCCACGCTCTCCTGTCGCCTCCCCCGACGCGTCGCGTTCGTGGCTCCATCCCATCCCTAGCGAGGGCCACCATGACTGCTAGCCGCCGCTTACCGCTAGTCCTGGGCGTCTCTCTGGTCTGTCTGCTCGGGGGAACCTGGGCTCCCCCGGCAGGAGCGGCGACAGTCATCCTCAAGGGCACTGTACTAACGCCGGAGGGCCGCCCGGCCGGCGACGCGCTAGTGATGGCCCACTTTCGTGCCACCCATTCCCCCTACGGCACCGCGGCAGGCCGGACCTCAGCGACCGGCCGTTTCTCCCTCGCCCTGCTGGATGCTCGCCCCGGCAAGGCGGCGCAGGTCCTGGCTGTGCACCCGGAGTTCGCGCCCGGCTGGGTACAGTGCCGACCCGGCGAGACGATCCTCGTGCGCCTGACTGTGTCCCCGGCTGCTTGGTCGGGTGTGGTGCGGAATGCGGAGGGTCAGCCCATCGCCGGCGCGGAGATTCTCATGCTCGGCATGACTCCCGCCGCCGATCAAGAGTTCGGCGTATTCCCGCTGACCTCCCCGGGCGCCATGGACAGCCCCCTCTCCGCCCTCACCGATGAGGACGGGCGTTTCACCCTACCGGGTATGCCCCCGTGGGGCTGGCTGAGGTACGCCGTGCGCGCGGCCGGAGGCGCGACGGTCAGCGATCAGTTGGCGATGGCGGGAGACGACACCATAGTCAGTCTCGCCCGCGAAATCAGTATTTCGGGCCGGGTCCTGGTTGAGGGCCAGCCGCGAGCGGGAGTAGCGGTGCTTGCGACGCCCGCTTTCGGGGGCCTGCCGGTCCAGGCAGTCAGCGGCGCCGACGGTAGCTACGTCTTGGGAGGACTGAGCGAGGGGCCCCTCACCGTGCGGGTGCCCCATCCGCCGGAGGGGCTCTGCGCCTCGATCCGATCGGTCCGCTCCCTGCGTGCCGGCGAGACCTTGGGCGGCACTGAGATCTCGCTCACTCCCGGCGCGGTTCTCTCCGGGCGAGTCACGGACACGGAGGAGGGCGCGCCGGTAGCGGGGCTCGCCCTGGAGGTGGACTGGGCAGAGGGGCAGGACGCTCCAGGACGGGGCGACGTCGCGCGCAGTCGGGGTGCAGCCCCCTTCTCCGCCGTCACTGACGCCGAGGGCGCCTACCGCGTGCGGGTCCCGGCCGGGCGCGTCGCTCTGCGGCCTTCCCGGCGTCCGCCGGGGGCCATCAAGAACTGGGCACCTGACCCCGACCGGCGCGCTCTCGCGGTGCAGGAGGGGGAGACGAAGGCCGACCTCAACTTCACCCTCCAGCCGCCCCCGCGGATCAAGGGCCGGGTGCTGCGCCCCGACGGGAGCCCCGCGGCCGGTGTGAAGGTCTCCGCCCCCAGGTGGGTCGAGCGATTCGATTCCCTGGGCCGCCCGAACGGTGATCCCGAGGTCGGCGTCAAGACGGACGCCGACGGTCGGTTCGCTATCGAGTTCGCACCGTACGTCGCCCGGAGACGGGATGGTGCTAACCGGGACGTCGTCATCGCGCAGGACCCGGCGACCGGTGAAGCTGGGCTGGCCGTCCCCGCGGCGGATCAGGGACCGGTGGAGATACGCCTCGCCCCCGGCGCCTACCTGGAGGGGCGGGCCCTTGACGCCGAGGGTCGCGGCCAACCCGACGTCGGGGTCATGGCCGAAATGCTCTCGGAGGCCGACGCAGGCTTTGTCCTGCCGGGAGGGACAACCGACGGGGAAGGTAGGCTGTGCTTGGGTCCCTTGCCCGGCGGAGCTAGGGTCAGTATCTCCCTCCTCTCGCGGCAGCGCAACTATCTCCTGGATGATAGCTGGGACATCCCGGTGCGGGTAGCCCTGGCGCCAGGCCAGCGTCATCAGCTTCCCGCCCTGCGCATTGACCTGCGCGGCTATGACCTGCACGGACAGGTACTGGACGACAGGGGCCGTCCCGTCACCGGGGCCTTCGTCGGCTTTACCCCCCCTCTGCAGATAGCCACCACGGACGCGCGAGGCGCCTTCCACCTGGTTGGACTGCCCCCCCGGCTCCCCTCCCGGATCCTGGCCATGCACCCCACGGCGCCGCTCTTCGCCATGCTGCTGGCCGAACGCTCCGACGAGCCCGTGGTCGTGCGCGTGCTCCCGCCGGGAGCAATCGTTGGGCAGGTGGTTGATGCCGACGGGCAGGCTGTGGCCGGTGCGCAGATGAGCCTCATTGGCGCATCCCAGCAGTTCGCCATCACTGGTGCTCGGTTCTACAAGCGCCTGCGGGAGGCCGGATACGACCAAAGCACCCTAGTCACCGACGCGGAAGGGAAGTGGAAGGCGGGGGGGCTAATCGCAAGCGGGCCCTATTATGTCGGGATCAACGTGCCCAACAAAGACGAGCGGTTGGCGCAATCACCCAAGGTAACGGTTAGGGCTGGCGAGACCACCGACCTGGGTAGGATGGTCATCAAGCTGCCGGCATGGCCCGGCCCCCCCGGCGCCGGAGGCCCACCACCAAAGGACTAAGAACGTGGGCGGACGGCCCTCACGCAGGGGCGATTACCCCGCGAGGCCGCACCCGCGGAATATCTGCCCGCGCAAACCAGCCAGCCCTCTACCCCAAGAGTTCCCGCTTCTTCTCCAGGTAGTATTGCAGGCTGTCGTAGCTCACGTCCGGCTGGAAGGTGTGGTCCAGGTGCGGGACGAAGCCGCCCCGGTCGCGCAGGGGGAGGATCTTGGACTCCAACTCGCGGTCGATCGCGGCGCGGCCCTTGGCGATCTCGCGCTTGTCTATGCCGCCGGCCAGGGCGAGGGTGGGGTACTCCTTGCGCAGCTCGCGGGGGTCCATGTCGGAGGCGGCCTCCAGGGGCCAGAGGCACGTGATGCCGGCCTCCAGCATCAGCGGGATCAGGGCGCGGGGATCGCCGTCGCTGTCCAGCCAGAAATGCTTGATCCCCGCTTGCGCCAGCCGCTCGATGATCCGCTGGTAGTAGGGCAGGAAGAGCTTGCGGAAGATCTGGGGCGAGAGCAGGGGTCCGCCCTTGCCCGCGAAGTCCTCGAAGAAGTTGAAGTAGTCGAAATCCACCTCTCCCAGCGCCCGCTCCACCGTGCCTAGCAGGAACTCCGTCTGGAACTCGATCATCTCCTCCACCAGCGCCGGATCGTCGTAGAACAGGTAAGACAGGTTCTCCGTTCCCACCCAGGAGCGCAGGCCCGAATAGAGGCCGAAGGTCCCGTTGCCCAGCAGGCACAGGGGGTAGTCGCGGGTGGCCCAGATGCGCACCCACTCGTCCCACAAGATCGAGTAGCGGGTCAGGTGGGCCGGGTTGTAGCGCTTCTTCATCTCGGTGAAGCTGGCGCGGTCGGTGACGGGGTGGGAGAGGTACTGGTCCATGCACCAGCGGGTGCCGCGAGCCGTACCTTCCTTTAGCGCCTTGGTGACGATGCCCGAGGAGCCGCGCGCGGTGAGGTACCGTTCGTCCTCCTCGAGCACCTCATACTCGAAGGGTGGCAGCAGGCCCACGTTGATCTTGGCGAAGCCGCGGCGCTCCAGGCCGAGGTAGGGCTCGCCGTCGAACCAGTCGCCGTAGATGTCGAGCTCGGGTAGGCCCTCCCCAAACCAACGCATATAGGCCTGGCCCCAGGCGCCCAACTCGTAGTCGGGCAGGCGATCAACGGACTCGAAGTTCAAAACGGCCAGTAAGCGTTCGCGATTGGTCATGATGGGGGTACCTCAGACTCCAGACTTCAGAATTCAGACTCGGCCCCTCCTGGTTGGTGCCACGGTTCCGCCTCTACAGCAGCTCTTGCCTCTTCTCCAGCCTTGCCAGCTTCGGCCCGGCCAGCAGGTCGGCCCACTGGTGGGCCCGGAGCTTGATCTTGGCTAGCGGGGCCTCGCCGAACATGGCTGTCCACTCGGGCGGGACGGTCTCGGCGCCGCGGAGAGTGCCGGACAGCATGGCGGCGCGGCCGGCGATGGTGTCACTGTCGCGGCCGATGTTGGTGCCGCCGATGGCGGACTGCCGGACGTCGCCGTCGCTTATCTTGAACATGGCCAGCGCTAGGCCCAGTAGCTCCAGCGGGTCTATCTGGTGGTAGAGCAGGCAGGTATCGTTAAGCTCCTCACGCGCGGCCATCACGTCGTCGTACTTGTCCGCCACGCTCAGGCAGGCCTGCAGGTACTCGCGGGGGCTGGCGAAGGGGCGCTGGTCGAAGGTGCGGAAGGGCTCGTCGGGGGCGGCGGCCAGGGCGGCGGCGCAGACGGTGTGGACCGTGGCCTCCGGGGTGAAGGCCTCGGCGGTGGCGACGGCCAGGATGGTCGCGGCGATCATGTCCATCCCCCGCTGGTACATGTAGGAGACAGCGGTGGCGTCAATCACGGCCCAGTCCGGGTCGCCCAGGTGGTAGGCCCCCACCGGCTCCATGCACATCACCGTGGAGCCGGTGACCTGAATCCAGTGGCCGGTGATCCGCGCGTCCCAGTCGGCGCGGATCAGGTCGTAGGCGTGGCCCATGCAGGCGTTGAAGAAGTGGTCGCGGTTGAGGCGGTCGTACCAGGTCTGGCCGAAGTGCCGCGCCAGCACCGGCTTACCCTCGCGGTCGAGGTAGGTCTCCAGCAGCAACATCGCCATCTGGTTGTCGTCCTCGCCCTCCAGCCGCTCGGGGTTGAGGACGGTGGTGATGCCCCCCGGATGCTTCTTGTCCACCTCATACCAGAACGAGCCCTCCACCGGCGAGCCCATGGCGTTGCCGATAGCCCCGGCCAGGATGCAGCCATAGGCCTTGGAGAAGAGCAGGGAGTCGTCGCCGGCCTGCTCGGTGGCGAGGCGTTGGGTGGTGGCGATGATCTGGGCTTCCTGACGCAGGCGCTGGCCCACCACCGCTGCCAGTGGCTGCCAGGGGCGGGAGGTCTTCTCGCCCCAGGCGCGCCACTTCTCGGGGAAGGCCGCGGCCCCGCCGAGGGCGCCGGCGGCGGCGGCGGCGAGGATGCCTCGCACTCCCGGTCCGGCGCCGGACGCGGCCAGGGACAAGGGAAGGAACTTGCGCGCATCCTGCCCGAAGCGCTCCAGCAGGGGCAGAACGAACAGCGGCGGGTTCCACTCCAGCCAGCCGCCGCCGGCTCTGGTGTACGGGGGGCGGGCCTCGGTCAACCACCAGGCGACGAAGTCCTCCTCGGAGGCGTCGCTCGCCGCGCGCGTGTGCTGCACGTAGGGGTTGATCTGGTAGTACAGCTCCGGGCAATGCTGGTGAGCGATCTTGAGGACGGCGTCGACCGTCGCGGTAGCGTCGCCGGTGCAGCAGCCGGCGATCATGGCGGCGCACAGGCCGGCCCAGTCCGCGCCCCTGCGGCCCTGGGCAACGGAGGCGATCTCCACGCCGTCGAGGTAGGCGTAGTCCGGGTCGCCGGCGTGGAAGAGACCGACGGCGGGCATGGACGCGCAGATCAGGCCGGAGGGGGTCGCGCCGAAGCCGCTCAGGCGAGGGGTCATGCCCTCCTTGAGGACCTCCTGGGTGGAGTGAATCCCGTCCCAGGAGAAGACCGGCTGGGCGATCCCGGCGTCGTCCTGCAGCAGCTCCCCGAAGACCTCCGGCGTCGCCCGACCGCCGGCGGTGAGGTAGGCGCGGACGCCGAGGTCGGCGAAGGGCGTGAGCTTGAGGGCCTTGGTGCGATAGGGGTTCAGCACCGACTCGGCCGGGGAAAGGTCCCAGGCTAGGAGATCGGCCGGAGTCGCCAGCGGCGGGCGGGGCCGGACTGAGGCGGCCCAGCCCATTTCGGCGCCGAGGGCCGCGCCGAGCAGGGCGTCTTGAATGCGTTCGGGAAGAGGTATCACAGCCATACTATTCACCTTCCCTGCTATCTGCTCCCCACGTTCCACTACCGATCATCGATTCTCACCCTCCGCACGCCTCCGCCATCTTCTCCATGTAGTACCGGAAGTTGTCAAACGACACGTCCGGCGGGAAGCTGTGGTCGGTGTGCGGGAGGTAGCCGCCCTCCTCGATGAGGGGCCGCAGGCGGGCCAGCTCGGCGTCAATCGCCGCCGGGCCCTGGGCCACTGCGCGTTTGTCTACCCCGCCCCAGATGAGCAGGTCCTTCCCGTACTTGCGCCGCACCTCTAGCACATCCATCCCCGCTTGCGTCTCGAAGGGATAGAGCATGTTAAGGCCCGCGTCGAGCCACACCGGGATGAGCGGGTCAATCTGGCCGTCACTGTCCAGGCCGATGATCTCCACACCCCGCCCGCGCAGGAACTCCACCACCCGGGCGTAGCGGGGGAGCATGTACTGGCGCGCCATCGCCGGGGAGAGTAGGGGGCCGGTCTTGTAGGCCATGTCCTCCCAGAAGGCGAAGGCGTCGATGTCGATTACATCCAGGACCTGGTCCATGAGCGCGATGGTTAGGTCCGCGTTGGCGTCCATCATCTCCTCCACAAACGCGGGGTCGTCGTAGAAGAGCTCACAGAGGCGCTCGACACCGACGAGGTTGCGCAAGGGACCGAAGAAACCGCCCCAGCGGTCGGAGATGACGATGAAGGGTACAGGCTGTTCCCGTTCCGCCCGGAGCTGCTCCTGCCAGCCGGGGCCGATCCGGGCCTCCAGGTCGGGCGTCATGTGCTCGGCCCAGAACTTGCGGAAGTCCGCGCGGGTCTGCACCGGGAAGCGCACGAACTGGGGCATGGAACTCATGGGCTGGTCCTTCCTCTGCCGCATGAGAATGCCCTCGTGGTTGATGAAGAGGATGGTCTCCTCGTCTTCCTCCACAACACGGTACTCGAAGGGGGGCTGGGGCTGCCACCAGCCGCTGTAGGCGATCCGCCGGTCGGCGCCCATGTTGAGATCGAAGGAGTCCGGATCGAAGCCCTCGCGCTGCCAGCGCTCCAGGGTCTCGGGCCAGGCGCCCCAGAACCAGAAGGGCGTCCGGTCGCGGGACCGGTAGTTCATGGTAGCCAGGAATCGCTCGCGGTCGGTCATGACGGAGGGGGATTCGGCAGAAAGGAAGGGGGGACCTTCCGAGGGGAGGGGGAAGTGCACAGTGGCAAACGGCAAGGCGCCCCTGCACCGGCGAGACGCCGGTGCCACCGTGCAAGGGCGCTCTACCCGCCGTCGTTGGTGGCCGGGGGCGGCGGAGGCTTCTCCTCTCCCCCACCTTCGGCCGGGGCCGGAGGCTCGGTCTCCGGGGGCTCCTGTTCCTCTACCGAAACGCCCTGGATATCCTGGGCTTCGACCCAATCGTCGTTCAGCGAGATAGTCGCCTTAGGGCAGCGGAATTCGCTCCCACTTTCCATGACCAGGCGGACGTTGCCCTTCAGGATCACCTGTTCCTCGATCCCATCGTAGTCGGCCTGGTCCGCGTAGACCGTCTTGTCCTCCTGCACTGCCTTGAGCGGGCCGTAGACCATAGCCTGCTTCTTGTCGTCGGCATAGTAGTAGTCGATCTTCGGGCAAGTGATGGTCGTCTTTTTCTCGCGGTACTCGCTGACGCTGCCGGACTTCTCGTCCTCCGTGGGCGTAGTCTCCTCCTCCGCTTCCTTCTGCTTGCGCTGGGTGACGATGGTGACGTTGCCGATGACCTGGGCGAGCTTCTGGTCGAAGTCGGCCTGGACGCTGTCGCCGGTGAGGGTGGACTCGGGGTCGACTATCTTCAGGTGACCAGAGGCGACGGCGGTGTTCTCCGCGTCGTTGTAGTCGCACTTATCCATAGTCATGGTCACGTCGTCCTGGACCAGTACGATGTTGCCGGAGAGATGGTAGATGGAGCCTTCCTTGCGCAGGTGGTCGGCCCACTTGATCTGGACCTTCTTAGGCTCCTTCTCCGACTGGGCTGCCGAGCCCGAGGGCTCGGCGGGGGGATCGGCGGCACGGGCGGGCAGGAAAGCACGAGGGGCTGCCAATAGCAGGCCCGCACCCAGGAGCGCCAGGGCTAGTCTCCAGCAGCGTTTCATGGTAGTCCCGGTTTGCTCAGCAGCTGCCGGGCCTCCTCCGCGTTGAAGATCATCTGTACCGCCTCAAGGCTGAAATCGCCGTTAGCGACGTTATAGTTGAGTCCCTTGCCCAGGATCTTGTTCTGCCCGGAGTAGAGGTTCACCTGGTTGGCCGCGGTGATCAGGCTGGCGTTGATATCGTAGGTCAGGCCGGTGGTACTGAAAAGGGCGCTCTTGCTGCGGGCGGCGACTGCATTAGGGCAGACAATCTTGCCGTCTGCCTGGTTCCACTGGGCGGTGTCGGTGCTGAAGATCACGCCCTGGTAGGAGACGACCGTAACCTTGCCGGTGACCTGGAAGTTGCTGCCGCTGGTGGTGCCGACTACCTTCTGGGCGGTCACGCGGACCAGCGGGGCCCCCGAGGCGCCGTAGATGAGCGCCTCCTGGATGCCCTCGGCGGAGATCTGCCCCTGGCCGCCGGTGATCTGGATCTGCTTAAGGCGAATCTGCCAGGCCAGCCTGTCCCCCTCGCTGTGCTTGAGCACGGGGCGCTCAATGGATACCAGCGACTGGGTGGTGCCCGGGGTCGTTCCCGGCGGGGGGGGGCGACGGAAGTAGACGGCTACCCACGCCCCCCCACCGAAAGCCAGGACGGCTAGCAGGACGCCGATGAGTTTGCGCCGGCGCGGAGTGAGGTGCATGGAAATCGCGGAACGATGCTCGATGACTTGGGGAACGGAGAGAACGTGTCCCCCGGTCGTCGTATGGGAATTGTAGCACAAACGGTGGTGCGGAGAAAGGAGAGGCCAGGGGTTGGGCCCTGGGAGGGGGCGGGAGGTTCCACGCATCCGGGACGCAGGCTGGGAAGCCCGCGCTACCCCGAGGAGATTCACCCCCGCTCCACCCCGCACCGGCGAGACGCTGGTGCCACCGGGACCGGCAAGTTTCCCCACTTGCCACCTCCTACTTTCCACTTCCCTAGGAGGATTATCCCTGCCCCCGGCGAATAGCCTCACCAACCTCCCAAGGTTGCGTCGGCGAAAGGGTGGAACGGCCCATGGCCGCTGTGGACTGCCTGGCCCAATGTATCGCGCTGGAAGCTCCCGACCAGCTCCCTGTTTTCTGCCATTCCGAGCGCTTTGACGCCGCTTACTGCAACCTCTACTACCGCACCTACTGCAGCGACGTGCGCACCCTGGTGGACTGCCTGGTGTATGCCAATGAGCGCTTCGGCTGGGACTGGGTCTGGGTGCATCTGGACGATGTGTTGGAGCTGGAGTCCTTCGGCATCCTGACCAGTGAGGAGGAGGACGAGCCGCGGCGGGTGCTGCGGCCGCTGCCGCTGGAACCGGGGGTGCTGAGCCGGCTGCGGCCGGAGAAGGTGCTGGAGGCCGAGCGCCTGGATGTCCTGCTCCGGGGCTTGACCGGGCTGCGGGCGACCTTCGGGGATACGCGGGTGGTATGCGGGCGGCTGTCGGGGCCGTTGACGTTGGTCAACCTGCTCTTCGGGCCGGAAGCGACCCAGGCGGCGGTGGCCAACAACGCGCCGGTGCTACGGGGAGCGCTGGACCTGGCGGTGGAGATCAACATCGAGCTGGCTGAGGCCCAGGCAGCGGCAGGCTGCCACGCGTTGTGGATAGACGACCGCATGGCCTGTTCGGACCTGCTGTCACCGGGGGCCTACGAGAACCTGCTGCTGGGCCCCACGGCGCGGTTATTGACCGCCGTGCGGTCGCTGGACGTCTGGAGCTTCCTGCACACCGCCGAGAACAGCCTCTCGGCACTCAAGGTCCACGCCGCCACCGGGCCGGACGTGCTCAGCATCGGCTCGTCGCTGCCGATGTCGCAGGCGCACGCGGCGCTGGGCAAGCAGGTGGCACTGATGGGGAATCTGGACCCGATCGTGCTCTTGACCAAGGCCTGGCCCTCGCAACTGGCAGCGTACGTGGACAACCTGGTGCGGTACATGAAGCAAGGGGGCATGGTCCTGGCCACTGCCGGTCCCATCCCCTGCGAGGCCCGCGGCCCCAACCTGCACACGATGGTGGATACGGCGAGGAAGATCTGGGAGATCGTGGCGGGGAAGTAAGGAGGGGCCGGCCGAGCGGAGGGAATACGGGTTGCGTTCAACAACGCCATTTCCCGCTCCGTGGCGCGGGTTTTCTAGTCCGCGTCCGACAAACAAGCGGCTCGGAGGGCGGGCTAGAAAGCCCGCCCCACGCGGACGGCAAGGTAACCGGCGGGCGGCGGTGACGCGGGGACGCGCGCAAGCTCCCCCTGCCAGGAGAGGAAGACGGCTATGAAGGTACTCATCACCGGCGCGGCCGGGGTGCTGGGGCACGCGATTACGGAGATGTTGGAGGCGGAGGGAGGGTACGACCTGCGGTTGACCGACATGGCGCCGATCGAAACCGCACACGAGTTCATGGCGGCGGACCTGGCCGACTATGAGCAGGTGGAGCCGCTGTGCCAGGGCGTGGACCAGGTGCTGCATATCGCTGCGCTCCATCCCTGGAAGCAGTACACCGACGAGCAGTACCTGGACTGCAACATCAAGGGTACCTACAACCTGATGCGGTCGGCGGCGGAGGCGAAGGTGGATCGACTCATCTACACCTCCAGCGTGGCCTCGATGGGCTACACGCCTACCGCGGAGCACCCCTTGCCGCTTGATGAGACCAAGCCGTGCTTCCCGGATGACCACATCTACAGCGTCAGCAAGCACGTAGGGGAGCAGTTCTGTCACCTGTTCCACCGCACCCACAGACTGGACTGGGTCGCCCTACGGCCGGGGTGCTTTATCCCGGCGGACGAGAACGAGCTGTGGTGGGGCCTGGCGCTGCTGGTGATGCGGATGACTTTCAGCGACGTGGCCCATGCGCACCTGCTGGCGCTACAGAGCGATGTGCGCAACGAGGCGCTGCTGATCACCGCCGGAGTGCCCTTCACCCGGGAGGATGGGCCGGCCCTACTGAGCGACGCGCGGTCAGTGATCCTGAAATACTTCCCGGAAGCCACCTGGTTTGAGGAGCAGGGGATGGAGTTGCCGCAGGTCGTGTCTCCTACGTACCGCATTGACAAGGCGCGGGAACTGATCGGGTACGAGCCGCGAGTGAGCTTCGGGAGCTGGCTGGCAGAGAGGGTGGGGTAGGCTCCGAATTGCGGCTTGTTCGCGCCAACCGCCGATCCTCACCCCCTGCCCCCTCTCCTTGCAGGAGAGGGCGGAGACGAACACATCCATGTTTATCACACCACCTCTCGTAGCCATCCTCAAGAGCGACGGCGACTATGCCGCGCTCCTGCCTCCACTGCTGGCCCTCGCCGAAGCGGAGAACGTTATCCAGCCCGGCGAGTCGGTGCTGATCAAGCCGAATCTCCATGCCCCCGTGGACACGCCGGCCACCTCCAGCGTCACCGACCCGGCGCTGGTGGGAGCGCTGATCGACTGGGCGCGAGAGCGGGGCGCGGGGGAGATCCTGGTGGCCGACGGGCCCTTCTTTGGAGTCAACCCGCCGGAGAGCGTCTTCACCCTCGTGGGGATGGACAAGGTGGTGGAGTCCCGCGGGGCCCAGTGGCGGGCGGTCAACCACGGGCCGTGGCGGGAGTTCCGGGAGGCCTCGCCCTACTGGCCGAAGCTGGTACGGATCAGCGAGCTGGCCTTTTCCTATGACCGGATTATCAACGTGGCCCTGGCCAAGACCCACATGGACTGCATGGTCACGCTGGGGATGAAGAACCTCAAGGGGCTGCTGCACCCGGAGGAGAAGGCGCGCTTTCACCAGGAGGGCGAGCTGAGCCGAGCGCTAGTGGCGCTCAACCAGGTGGTGCGGCCGGACCTGACGATTGTGGACGGGACGCTAGGGATGGAGGGCCTGGGGCCACATGCGGGGACGGTGGCCAACTGGGGCTACCTCTTCGCCGGGCGCGACACCGCCGCGGTGGAGGCGGTAGTGACGCCGGCGATGGGGGTGGACATCGAGGAGGCGCGGGTGCTGCAGTATGCCGTGGAGGCCGGGATGGTGGACCCGGCGGCGATTGAGGTGCGCGGGGAGGACCCGGCGCGGATTCGGCGGCGCTTCGAGCGGCCGTACGAGGCGATGCTGCGCCAGCTCCCCGGCGTGCGCCTGGAGGGCAAGGCGGCCTGCAGCGCCTGCAAGCTCAACCTCATCCGCGCCCTATGCGAGGAAGCCGCGGCCGGGGTCTTACCGCCGGAGCGGTGCGTGCATATCGGCAAGGCGGAAGCCGGACCGGACGCCCTCCTCATTGGCAAGTGCGCCGGCGCGGCCAATCCTGGTTGCCGTCACCTCCCCGGCTGTCCCCCGCGGGTGGAGAAGATCAAGGAGTATGTCAGGGGGGAAGGGGAGGGTCGGCGGCAGATTACCGACCTTCCTTGATTGACTCGTTTCCGGTGTTGTGATATTATTATACCAATCCATTGGTCCATTTTTCCCGTCTCCGACGTCCGCAGCGCTGGGTCCTCTTGACGCGTGGGGGGATTGGTTTGGGCGGACCTCGGTTGCGCAGTCACCATTTGGCGTGGGCATTTCAGACTAACACATCGTTGCTGCCTTGCCAGGAGGGTTCCGCTATGCGCAGGATCCGCTTACTCAGCGGCTCGGTCATTTTCCACTTCGTCATCCTCAGCTTTCTCCTCACTTGTGTGATCCCGCCCGGGGCGTGGGCTATGCCCACCATCACCATCACCAACCCCGACGTGGACGGTGAGGGTAACGCCACGGTGTGGGGCGAGACTACGGTGGACGTGGCCTACCGCGGGGACCGCGGGGCCAAGGTCATCAAGATCATCCTCTACGTGGACGGCAGTCCGCGCAAGGAGATCAAGCTCAACCCGCCCCAGGCGCAGGGGCAGCTTTCCTTCCCCTTCGACTTCAATTTGGCCACCGGCCAGACCCACGTGATCGCTGCTAAAGCCATAGACGCCACTGGCGGCGAGAACAGCATCACCGTCAACGTGCGGGTGCAGAAGGCCGGGGTGGGCGGCTCAGCTGCCGACAAGATGCCACCCACCATTCGCATCTTCTACCCCGCGCACGGCACACAGGTTGATGGCATCATCCGCCTGAAGGCCGAGGGCCAGGACAACATCGGCATCACTAGCGTGGTCTTCTATGTCGACGGCAAGCTGCACACCATGCTGGTCAACGCCCCGCCCTGGGAGACGGAGCTTAACTCCAGGAAACTTGCCGATGGCCTGCACACAATTGGCGCCTCCGCCGCCGATGCGGCCGGCAACGAGGGCAGATCAGCTGAGATCACCATCATCGTACAGAACAAGCCGCTGCCGCTACCGGGGATGCCGACGACTATCGAGAATGGGGGCGAGCCCGGGACCATCGTCGTAGGGGGCCCCGGCGGGACGCAGCCCGGAAGCGAGACGCCGCCGGTAATCGACTATCCCCAACCGACCCCCGCGTTCACCTCACTGCCCGGCGAGGCAGCTCCGGCCCCCCGGTTCTCGGATAGCGCCGGGATGCTGATCGCCTCGGCCCCAATGGGGTTGGCGGGCATTGATGCGGGGTACCGCATCGCTACGCCCGAACGCGCAGTCGCGGGGACTTTCCTGCCTGGAGCGCCCGGTCTGACCGCGGTGACTCCGCCGAGCCCGATCATCACGCCTCTTCCCACACACGTAGGCCCCGGACCGGCGCTGCCACGAGTGACTACGCCGCCAGTCGGTCCGCGCACCTCTACTCCCGGCGGGCATTTGGCCTCGGGGCCCGGGCTGACGGCGCCCAGCGCAACCGGCCCCGGCCTGACCCCCGCTCGCACCGCGACGCCGCCCAGCCAAGTCGCCTACCGGTCTCCCGCTACGTCCACCGTAGCCCCGAGCACCGCGGCAGTCGCCTCCTCGTCCGACATGGTGGAAATGCTCCGGGATCCGCTGCAGTTCGCGGGGAGCGCTCCGCTCGCCCCGGCCCGCACCGTCGTTCCGTCCGGTGAGACGAGCGTGGCGATGCTGACCCCGGTGCCCGCGACCACCGTGCCGGGAGGCGTGGGCGCCGCCGCGACACCCTCTTACGGCGCGCAGACTGCCTGGGATCCAGCCGGGGGCACACCCGCCCTGACCATCTGCCCCGCGCTCAACGGCCGGCCGCCAGAGGAGACCGGGGTAGCGATGGCTACGTCGTTCACGCCGGTGCCCACCGCGGTACCGCCCGCGCTGGGGGTAGCCACTATGACCTCCGGGCTGGGGCTGCAGCCGACGGCGACCCCCTCCCCGGGCGCGACTCTTTCCGGCAGGCGCATCGGCATTCCGGAGCGCGTGGCTCTGACCCCCCGCATGCAGGCGCCGCCAGCCTCGGCAGCGACCGGCCACGAGTCGGCAATCTCCGACAACGTGCCGGCAGCTATTGCCCACATCCGCAACATCAAGGTTGTGTTCAACGGCCAGCAACTGGACCTGCGCACCCTCCCGGCGATGCAGCAGGGCATCTCCATGACGCCGCTGCGCGAGGTCTTCGAGCACACCAACGGCGTGCTGTACTGGTACCCGCAGGAGAAACGCGTCGAGGCCAAGAGCGACCAGATGAACGTCAAGCTGCAGATCGGCAACCCGCAGGCACAGGTCAACGGCGAGGCCCAGACGCTGTCGCTAGCGCCATACATCAAGCAGGGCCGGACCATGGTGCCGCTGCAGTTCGTGGCCGATACTTTGAACGTGACCATCACCTTCAACCCCGACACGGGGCAGATCGTGATCAGCAGCAACGAGTTCTAACCACTGCGCGCTCCGGGGGCACAGGCGAACGCAGCCACTCCCGCACCGGGCGGCAATGTGGTACAATGCACAGTAGAGGCACAGACAGCCTGAGCGGAGCGCCGGGCTGTTTTGTGCTATGTCGGGCCGAGAGGCCCAGCGCAGCAAAGGGAGCGATCGCGCACATGGGGGCCTACCAACCCCTGCTATTCGGGACCCAGCGGATCAATGAGGCCGGGCATCTGGAGATCGGCGGCTGCGATAGCGTGGAACTGGCCGAGCGGTTCGACACGCCGTTGTACGTGCTGGACGAGCAGCATGTGCGGGAGCGCTGCCGCTTGTATCTGAGCGCCTTCCGCTCGCGCCTGCCGCAGGTGGAGATCGCCTACGCCGGTAAGGCCCTGCTCACCAAGGCCGTCTGCCGGATCGTGGAGCAGGAGGACCTGGCGCTGGACACGGCCTCCGCCGGAGAGCTATACACCGCCCGGCAGGCCGGCTTCCCCGCCGAGCGCATCAAGCTGCACGGAAACTTCAAGTCGGATGGGGAGCTGCTAATGGCCCTGCGCGAGGGCGTGGGCCGCATCGTGGTAGATAGCCTCACCGAGATCGAACGCCTCTCCCGCCTGGCCCAGGAAGAAGGGAAGGAGGCGCAGATCCTCCTACGCGTGGCGCCGGGGATAAAGACGCAGACGCACACCTTCATCCAGACCGGACAACTCGACAGCAAGTTTGGGCTGAGCTTGTCCACCAGCGCGGCCCGCGAGGGCGTGCGCATGGCGCTGAGCCTGCCGGGGATTAAGCTGCAGGGCCTGCACTCGCACATCGGCTCGCAGCTCTTCGGACTGGACTGCTTCCAGAAGGGCTCGGAGCTGATGGTGGAGTTCATGGCCAGCCTGCGGGAGGAGTTCGGCGTGGTGCTGGAGGAGCTGGACCTGGGTGGTGGCCTGGGCATTTCCTACACCAGCGAGGATACCCCGCCCACCATTGAGGAGCTGGCGGACGTCATCGTCGGCGGCCTCGAGCGGGCCTGCGCGCAGTTCAACTACCCGCGGCCGCGACTGATTCTGGAGCCGGGCCGATCCATCGTCGGCACGGCGGGGACGACGCTGTACCGCGTGGGGCCGGTGAAGGACATCCCCGGCGTGCGCACCTACGTCGCCGTGAACGGCGGTCTGTCGGACAACCCCCGCCCGGCG
This sequence comes from Candidatus Zipacnadum vermilionense, assembly GCA_029821755.1. Taxonomy (GTDB): domain Bacteria; phylum Armatimonadota; class Zipacnadia; order Zipacnadales; family Zipacnadaceae; genus Zipacnadum; species Zipacnadum vermilionense. Next base: position 53,781 of record JALGSV010000006.1, read on the forward strand.
CTGTACGACGCGGAGTACATGGCGCTGGTGGCCAACAAGGCCGACCAGACCCCCACCCAGGCGGTGCGCGTGGCCGGCAAGCATTGCGAGACCGATACGCTGCTGGCTGAGGTGACCATCCAGCCGGTGCAAGAAGGCGACATACTGGCCGTCTTCTCCACCGGTGCGTACAACTACGCTATGGCCTCCAACTACAACCGCTTCTGCCGCCCGGCCATGGTCCTGGTCAACGAGGGGCAGGCGGAGGTCATCGTCGCCCGCGAGACGCTGGACGATCTGGTGGCCCAGGACGTAGTGCCGGCCAGACTGAGGGGGGCGAGTTGAGAATCGCTAATCGATAGATGCTAGACGATAAATGGGAAACGGGGAGGGCCCATCAGCCGCTGCCGCCGGGCCGCCATTCATCATTTATCGATTATCGATTATCGATTATCGTTTCCGCGCTATGGGACTAATCAGCGCTCTTTTCAGCGGTGACCTCGTCTGGGTATTCTCCATTGTCATTGGCGTAGCCATCGCCCTGACCGTGCACGAGTTTGCGCACGCCAAGATCGCCGACTGGGCCGGGGACCCAACGCCCCGGAGCCAGGGGCGGGTCACGCTCAACCCGCTGGCGCACTATGACCCGATCGGCACCACCCTGTTCCTGCTCTTCGGTCTCGGCTGGGGCAAGCCGGTGCAGATTAACCCCCAGAACTTTCGTCGTCCGCGCCAGGACGAAGTACTCGTCTCCCTCGGCGGCGCTGTCGCCAACCTGATCGTCGCCGCGATCTTCGGCACGTTGCTACGCTTCCACGTGGTCCCTGCCCAGTTCCTCGACCTGGCCTATTTTATCGTCATCCTCAACTGCGCCCTGGCCGTGTTCAACCTGATCCCGCTCTACCCGCTGGACGGCTCGCATGTGCTGGTCGGCCTCCTGCAAAGGCCCCAGGCCCGCCAGGTTGCCGCGTTCTACCAGCGGGCGGGAATGATGCCCCTGTTGGTTTTCATCGTGGTCAATCAGATGGTATCCAGGACGCTGAACGTGTCGGTGCTCTGGACTCCCATCGCCCTGCTCATCGGCCTACTTACCGGGTCGCCGTCCCATTTCTAGCTCCCCCCCAGGAGGCCTCGATCATGGCTGACAACAGTCTGAGAAAAGCCGTTGTCTTGTGCGCCGGGGAGGGGACGCGCCTGCGGCCGCTGACCTTCTCCCGGCCCAAGCACCTGCTCCCCGTGGCGGGCAAGCCGCTGCTAGGATGGGCGTTGGAGTCGTTGGCAACGGCCGGCATTGAGGAAGTCGGACTGGTCGTCGGGCACCGGCCGGAGTCCATCCAGCGGTATGTCGGGGACGGGGCGGCGTTCGGGCTGGAGGCGACGTACCTCACCCAGCCCAAGCCCCTGGGCCTGGCCCACGCGGTGGACTCGGCCCGGGAGTTCATCGGCGAGAACGACTTTCTGCTGTACCTGGCTGACAACCTGCTGGAGAACGGCGTGGCGCCGCTGGTAGAGTTCTACGCCGCCCATCGGCCGGCCGCGGCGCTGTTTGCCAAGGAAGTCCCCGACCCCCGCGCCTACGGAGTGCTGGTTACCGAGGGGGCCCGGGTGACGCAGCTTCTGGAGAAGCCCCCCGATCCGCCCAGCAACCTAGCGATCGTGGGGGCCTATGCCTTTAGCCATACGATCATGCAGGCGATCAAGGAGACCCCGCCCTCGGCACGCGGCGAGTACGAAATTACCGACGCCATCCAACGGCTGGTGAGCAGCGGCCAGGAGGTGCTGGCCCTATGCGCGGAGGGCTTCTGGGAGGACGCCGGTCGCCCGGCGGAGTTGCTCAAGGCCAACCGGTTGTACTTGGACCACATAGCTCCGGAGATCTTGGGCGATCTGGACGACCGCTGCAAGGTGGAGGGCCCGGTGCGCATGGGTCAGGGCACGCGGGCGGTCAACTGCCGCCTGATCGGGCCCTGCCTGATCGGGGCCAACTGCACCTTGCGCGACTCCACCATCGGCCCCCACGTCTCGGTCGACTCGGGCACCAGCATCACTGACAGCCGGGTGGAGGACTGCATCATCCAGCAGGACTGCCAGCTCCACCACCTGCGTAGCGGCCTGACCGACTCGGTACTGGGAGTGCAGGTAGAGGTCATCGGCCCGGAGAACAGCGCCGAGGCCCCGCTGCGCCTGCTGTTGGGGGATATGAGCAGCATAAGGGCGTTCTGATCTCCGGCCTCGGGAGTCACCCGCCTTGCGTCCGAGTGGGAATGATAGTAGAATGGCGGAAAGAGAGGTGAGGGGTATGCCAAGAGCCAAACTGTCGGAGAAAGGGCAGATTACCTTACCTGCTGCAATCCGACGAAAGATGGGTTGGACGGCGGGTCGGGAACTGCAAGTGGAGGTCAGCGAAAGCGAGGTCGTCATTCGTTCGCTCAAGACGCTGGATGAGTTGCAGGGCATATTCCATGAATACGTCCGCAGCCGCAAGCCGCTCTCCCATGAAGAGGAGACTCGCTTGATGGAGCAGGCCGTGGCGGAGCATGTCGCCAATGAGTGAACCTGTCCCCGTCCTAACTGTGGACGCCAATGTCGTTCTGCGCCTGTTGCTCGAAGATGCCCCGGAGTTGACGGCAAAGGCACGCGCCCTCTGGGAGGCAGTGGCCAAGCGGAGGCTAACAGTGCGGTGGGATCCTGTCACTCTCTCCGAAGTGGTCTTCGTTCTGTCTTCCACCTATCGTTTGCCCAACGCGATGATCAGCGACGGAGTCTTGCCCCTGGTACAGATGCCTAACGTGCTAATGGCGAACAAGGAGTGCTACGTTCAGGCCCTGAAGCTCTTCGCAAGGGACGTACCGCATTTCGGCGATGCCTGCCTTTGCGCGGCTGCGTTGGAGAGCTCTGAAGGGCGTATTCTCTCCTTCGACCGCAAGCTCTCCAAGGCACCCGGCATCATCCGCCTCGAAGACCTGCCCGACGAGTAGCCGCCTACGCGTACCGAGTGAACCAGCCGGCGCCGGCTGGGAAGCTTGCGCTCCCGATCTTATGCCGACTGCCTCCGCCCAATCCACCCCCACTTACAACGGCTACCCGGTCCAGATCCACCTCTTCACTGGGCCGCTGGACCTGCTACTGCACCTGGTCCGGCAGCATGAGGTGGACATTTCGGAGGTGCCGGTGGCGAAGATCACCGGGCAGTTTCTGGGCTACCTGCGCACCATGCAGGAGATCAACATCGAGCTGAGCGGGGAGTTCCTGGTGACCGCCGCGGCGCTGGGGTATATCAAGTCGCGGGCGCTGCTGCCCCCGGAGCCGGAGACCGAGGAAATGGAGCCGGAGGACCCGGCGGTGCAACTCCAGCGGCGGCTGGCGCAATACCACGTCTACAAGGAAGCCGCCAACCGCCTGGAGGCGGCCAAACGGGTGCGCGAGCGCATATTCTTGCGGCCGTTGGAGGACGGCACCGGGGTGGAGGCGGGGTTCGTCACCCTGGAGAACGTGTCGCTCTTTGACATGGTCGGAGCGGTGTATGACCTGCTCAAGCGCGCTGCGCCGGAGCCGGTGGGCCGGGTGCATCTTCCCCGGATCACTGTCCCCGACCGCATCGAGGAGGTCCTCCTGCGCCTGGACACGGAGGGGCGGGAGCTTACCTTCACGCAACTGGTCGGCGATCCGCCCACCCGCACGACCATCATCATCACCTTCCTGGCGCTGCTGGAGCTGATCCGTCGCAACGAGGTCGAGATGCACCAGAACGAGCCGCGAGGGGAAATCCTGGTGAAGAGGGCGGGAGCAGAGGCGGAAGGGCAAGTCGAGGCCCAGGACCAACAGTAGCCCTCGCTTCGGGTGCCTTGGCAGCTGCCGCTCCCGGCGCCGTTCAGCTTGACTCCTCCCTCCCCTTCCGGGTATCATTAGCTACGCTTCGGGGCTCAGCGTTGTAGCACTATTCACCGTTCATCGACATGGAAGAAGCCACTCTGGACCTGTGCGCCGCCGCCGAGTGTGTGCTTTTCGTTAGCCGCGAGCCGGTCCCGACCGGGCGGCTGGCGGAGTGCCTCGGTGTCCCCGCAGAACGCATCCCGCCGCTGATGGAAGAACTGGGCGCGCGCCTGGACGGACACGGCCTGTATGTGCTGCTGCTCGCCGGCGGGTACTCCCTGGCCACCCGCGAGCAGTATGGCGAGGTGGTGCGCGTCTTCCTGGAACCCAAGCCGGAGGAGCTCTCCCGGCAGGCCCTGGAGACCCTCGCTATCATCGCCTACCGGCAGCCGATCACCCGCCCGCAGATTGAGGCGGTGCGCGGGGTCAACTCCGCCGGGGCCGTGCGGACGCTGCTGGAAAAGGGCATGATCCGCACTGCGGGCCGGGAGAAGGTCCCCGGCCGGCCCTTCATCTTCGTCACTACCAACGAATTCCTGTCGCTTTTCGGTCTCGGCGGGTTGGAGGATCTGCCGCCCCTGAGTGACGACGCCGCGGAGACACTCGCGAAGTCGCTCGCCCACGGGCAGCAGGAGGGGGAATTCGCCTCGGAGGAGGAAGCGCCATTCGAGTTCCACGCTTGACCGCAGCGCGTTCCGCGCTGTTGGCGCGAGCCCCGCTGTTGGCGTCGGTCGCGGGGTTGTCGCTGACCACGCTGGCCCTCACCGCCGCCCTCGCCACGCCGCCGAGTCTGACGCGGGACCACCCGCCGGCCCCGCCGCGGACGCCCGCCGCGCGCTCTCCCGCACCCCAACCTGCGGCTACTCCCGCCGCGGCCAAACCGCCCACCGAGGAGACCCGCGTTCCGCAGACGGTGCCCGGCCCTCCCCCGCCTCCCGGCATCCGCGGGCAGTGCGCCGTGCTCATGGACCCGCTCTCCGGACAGGTGCTGTGCACGCTCAACCCCGAGCAGCGTATGTTCCCCGCCAGCCTGACCAAGATGATGACCTGCATACTTGCGGCCGAGCGTCTGCGGCCGGACGACTATGTGATCGTCGCCGGCGAGGCCGCGGCTGTCGGTGAGACCAGCCTATCACTCAAGGCCGGGCAGAAGGTGACAGTCCGCGATCTGCTGACCGGAGCGATTCTGAAGTCCGCCAACGACGCGGCGGCGGCCCTGGCCTGCGCGGTAGCGGGCTCCCAGGCAGCTTTCGCCATGTTGATGAACCAGAGGACCACCGAGTTGGGCCTGCGCAATACCCGCTTCCGCAATCCGCATGGCCTGCACAACGCGAGCCACTACACCACCGCGGCGGACCTGGCGGTCATCGCCCGCTGCTTCTGGATGCACCGCCTGCTACGCAACATTACGGCTCAGCGGGAGGCAAGTCTGCCCAGCCTGCCGGTCGAGCAGGGCAACAGTGTGTGGAACCACAACCGGCTGGTGTTACGCTGGAACGAATGCACCGGCCTCAAGGCGGGCTACACCAAGCAAGCCGGAAACTGCCTGGCCTCCAGCGCCCGACGGGGCGGTTGGGACCTGATCTGCGTGGTGCTGAAAAGCTCCGACGTCTGGGACGACAGCAAGCAGCTCTTGGAGTGGGGATTTACCAACTTCAGGCGGATGACCCCGCCGGCAAGGGCGCAGGGCTGTCAAGTGCGGGTGGGGAACGGGGAGCAAGACTACCTGCCGGCGGCGATCGGCGGCTCAGCGACGCTGGTGGTACCGCGCAACACACCGAACGCCTGGCAACTGCAACTGTACCCGGAAGACCAGCAGGCCCCGGTGCGAGAGGGGCAGACGGTAGGCTGCGCGGTGGTGCGCATACCGGGCCAGCTGGAGCGGCGCCTGCCGCTGGTGGCGTTGGCAGCGGTAGCGGCCAAACCGAAGCCGCTGCCGCGCGGGGCGGGGCTCTGGGGACTGCTGCTGATGTCGGGGGCGGTGCTACTGTATGGAACGGCTACCAAAACTCTTGGCGCGCGCCGGGCTCGGGTCCCGCCGGGCCAGCGAGCGGCTTATCGCGGAGGGCCGCGTAACGGTGAACGGGGAGGTAGCCGCCGGCCCGTCTCTACAGGTCGACCCCGCGCGCAGCGTGGTGCGGCTGGACGGGCGGCTGGTCCGCGTACCCACCGCGCACCGATACGTCCTCCTGAACAAGCCCCCCGGCCTCCTGACCGCCCGGCGTGATGACTACGGCCGCCGCACCATAATGGAGCTGCTCCCCGAGGAGTGGCACAGCCACGTCTTCCCGGTCGGCCGCCTCGACAAGGCGACCACCGGTTTGCTGCTCCTGACTAGCGACGGCGACCTCACTTTCCGCTGCCTCCACCCCTCCCACCACGTTCCCAAGACCTACCGCGTGACCGTGGGGAAGGCCCCCCACGAGAAGACGCTGCGCCAACTCCGGCAGGGCGTGGAGCTGGAGGACGGCCTCACCGCCCCGGCGGAGGTCTGGCTCAAGCGCACGACCCCGGAAGGGGCGCAGGTAGAGATCACTATTCACGAGGGCCGCAACCGCCAGGTCCGGCGCATGTTCGGCACGGTCGGGCACCCGGTGCTGGCGCTAGAGCGCCTGAGCATGGGCCCGCTCCGGCTGGGCGACCTCCCGCAGGGCCAATGGAGGGAACTGACGGAGGGGGAAGTGCGGGAGCTGCGGGAGGCGTGTGATTTGTGAGCCGGTCGCTCCTGGCGACCGCAAGGCGCGCCCCTAACCAACCTTCACCCGTTGGCCCGTCCGCGCCGACTCCCGGGCGGCCCGGGCCGTGGCCAGGACGGCGCGAGCTTCGGCCAGGGTGACCTCCGGCTCCTTGCCCTGGACCAAGCACCCCACGAAGTGATCCAGCATGCGGCCGACGTACCACGGCTGGACGCGCAGGGGCTGGCGGATGGGGATGGGGATAACCTCCTCGCCGCGGAAGCCGATCAGGGACCACTCGTCCTCTGGGTCGTCGCGAATCAGCAGCATCCCCTCCGTCCCCACCAGCCGCCGCTCAGCCATCGCCCGCACTCCTGCCGCCACCTGCGAGACCACAATCCCACTCAGCGCTGACTTGTCGTGGCGAAGTATGAGGCCGCAGTTCTCCGGCCGCTCGACCGGCCCCGCGCAGTCTGCCGCCACCGATTGCGCCGGCCCGAGGAACCGCTGCAGCACTGCTATGGCATGGAAGCCGGCGGCGCTCAGCACCGCCTGCGGTTCGCCAGCCGGCGGCTCCAGAGCCGTTACCTGGCCGAGCATCAGCTCCCCGACGTCGCCGGCCTTCACCATCTGCAGCGCCTTGTGGACCGCCGGATGCATCAGATGGGGCAGCGAGGCAAAGACGCGGCCCTGGGAGCCCCGGGCCGCTTGGGTAATGGCGTCCAGGTCCGCCAGGCTCGCGGCGGGCGGGGCGTCGAGGATGACCGACTTCCCGGCCGCCAGGAAGGCGCGGGCGGTCTCCACGCGCTGGTGCAGCGGCCCGGACAAGTGGGCCACGTCCACGCCTTCGTCGGCGACCAACTCGTACCAGTCCGCCACCGCGCGCTTGATGATCCCCCAGCGGCCGGCTAGGGCCTGACGCGGCTCCTCCTCCGGCTCGGCGAGGAAGACCTCGGCCACCTGGTGGTTGTCCACGAAGGCGATCATCTGCATATCCGTGAGGTCGGAGACCCCGATCTGAGCAAGGCGCAGGCGTCCATCGGTAGTCACGGGAGGACCTCCTCGGAGGGTAGCGGGGTGGGCAGCAGGTCGGCCACGGCGACGGTCGCCCGGACGGTGCCGACGACAGCGCCGTGGCAATTGGTCTGCTCCGGCTCGGCATACACGGCCAGGCCGGGCGGGAGGGGTGAAAGCTGGGGCGCGAGCAGGGCCATGACCACCGGCGGCCAAGGGCGACCGGAGCCGTCGGACACTTTGATCGCCAGGCCCAGGCCGGAGCCGGTCAGCGCCAGGGCGAACAGCCCCTCCGCCCCGCCCTTGGCGATTACCGCGCCGGCGGTCTCCTGCAGTAGCGCGGTGTTGAAGCTGCTGGGGCCCTGCACTAACTCGGGATGGGCGATCATCGCCGCAGTCAAGCGTCGGGCCGCCAGGGCCACCTTTTCCGGCAAGTCCTCCGGGTGAGCCAGTCGGGCGAAGGCCGTGGCGATGCTCCGCAGGGACAGCGCGTAAGTCGGCGCCCCGCAACCGTCGGCCAGGGGATGCAGGTCAATCTCGGACGCGCCCGACACCAGGGCCAGATGGTGGCGGATGAGGACCTGGACAGGATGCGCCGGGTCCAGGTAATCCCGGGGCGGGGCCCCCAGGGCCAGCGCGGTCGCCAGCATCCCGGCGTGCTTGCCCGAGCAGTTGTTGTGGATCGCGGTCGGCGCCAGCCCGGCGCGGATCAGCCGTTCGCGCTCCTCTCGGTCGTCAGGCCAGTGCACCCCGCAATCCAGGTAGCTCTCGTCCAGCTCCAGGCGCGCCAGGATTTCGCGCACCGCCGCCAGGTGCAGCGCCGTCCCCTGGTGCGAGGCGCAGGCGATGGCCAGGTGGCGCGGCTGCAGACCGAAGCGGTTGGCGGCACCGGAGGTGACTACCGCCAGCGCCTGCAGGGGCTTGGCCGAGGAGCGCATGACCACCGGCGTCTCGGGATCGCCCAGTGCCGCGGCCAACTCGCCGGAGGGCCCGGCCGCCGCGATCTGGCCGTAGTGTACAGCCTCCACGACCGGGCCACGGTACGACAGCGCCAGCGGGACGGCGGCGGGCAGCGTCTCGGCCGCGGCCACGCTCACTCAGCCTTCTTCACGAAGTTTACGCGCAGGTTGGCGAGAACGTTGTCGATCTCGCGCTGCTCGTCCAGGTCGAAAGAGGGGCGGAGTTGGTTCGCCAGGGCCTCCAACGAGTCAATGGCCACCCGCGCCTGGCCCAAGTCGGTCACCGCTTCCTTCGCCCCCGGCGCCACCACCAGCCCCAGGTGCATCCAAGCCGCCTGGTTGAGCACGCCAACCATAAAGCGCAGTGTGTCGTAGATGTCCAGGTCGGCCAGCGTCGGCGGGTGCGGCTCCTCCTCGGGCACACGGTCATGGGGCGGAGGCGAAGGCTCCTCCTCTTCCTTTTCCGGCACTTCGCCCTCGGGGGGGCGGCCGCCGGGGGGAGGGGGCTCCGGGATCTCCTCTTCCTTGCCTTCGACTTCAGGCTCGGGCTCGCCGGCCGGTTCTTCGGTGAGTTCGTCGTCGGTCATGTACAGGCACCTCCTGGGACCTCTGCGTGGCGCGGGGGATGCGACCTCCATTTGTCAGTGCCGCCGGGCGACACAGGTCCCCCGCGATCGGCGGGCCGGATTCACTCCGCTGCGCTCCGCTCATCCGGCCCCTCCTGGAGGGCGACCCTCCCGCCCCCAGCGGACGTCACGGCGTCACAATGGCGCGGAGCATATCCCCCGGCCGGGCGGCAGTGGCGTCGAGGGCCTCCTGCGTCTGGTCGAGGGTGTAGTTGCGGGTGGGCAAGGCCGCCAGATCCACCTGGCCCGTCGCCAGCAAGTGCAGGGACTCCTCCAGGGCGTGGCGCGACCGGCGGGAGAAGAGGAGGGTCAGCTCGCAGCGGCGGGGAATGGTGGAGTCAAAGCTCACCACGTCCGGGTGGGGGATGCCCACCACCATGATCTTGCCGCCGGGCCGGGTCACGCGCATGGCCTGCTCCACCGCCGTGTTCTCGCCGGAACATTCGAAGACCACGTCCCCCTCTATCCCCTGTTTTCCCAACTCCTCGTAGGAAGCCACAACTTTGCAGCCGAGGCGAGCGGGCCAGTCCCGGCGCTCGCACAGCGGCTCGACAACCGTCAGGTCGCGAGCGCCTTTGGCCCGGGCGACCAGGAGAGTGCACATGCCAATGGCACCGGCGCCTAGGAAGACCAGGTGGTCGGTAGCCCTGAGCTCGGCCAAGCGGACGGCGTGGAGCCCCACCCCCAGCGGCTCAATTAGCGCCCCCACGCCGTAACTCGTGTCGGGCGGCAGGGGACTCACAGCGTCGGCCGGGCAGGCGATGTACTCGGCCAGCGCCCCGTCGCGCTGGGGGAAACTGGGGAAGATGATGTGGCGGCACAAGTTCGGCAGGCCCTCGCGGCACAGGTCACATTCGCCGCAAGCCCAGGTGGGCTCTACTGCCACCGGCGTACCGACGGGCGGTCCGGAAACCCCGGACCCCAGGGCGGCGACGTCGCCAGAGAACTCGTGGCCCTGAATCATGGGGTGGTCGGGGACGACGCCGCTGGCGTGGCCGTCCTCGTACAAGCGCCAGTCGGAGGGGCAGATGGAGACCGCGCGCACGCGGACCAGCACCTCCCCCGGACCGGCCTCCGGGGTGGGGATATCGTCGATCCGCACGTCGTGTGGGGCGTAAAGTCTAGCTGCTCTCATGGGTTCATCACCTGTAACTGTAGGGCGGGGACTACCGCGCCTGGAGCGCTCTGTGTAGCCTCCGACATGACTCGCATCTTCCGCACGGTTCCTCGCCGCCCAGGTAGCAGGACCAGACCAGCTCCAGCGGGGCACCCAGGGCGCGGCCCCGGCGAGCGATCTCCGGCTTGTCCAGATCGGCCGTCGGCGAGTATAGCTGCACACCGGTGGCGGTTGAGTACCGCCACAAAGCGTCGGTGGCCTGCATGAAGTCGCGGGAGTTATCGGGGAAGGTGGCGGCTTCCTCGGCATTGAAGCCGCACACTACCCACTCCGCCCCTCGCCGCTCGGCGTAGGCGGCGGCCACGTTCACCAGCACTCCATTGCGATTGGGGACCCACACGGCGCGGGCGGTCTCGGCCGTGATCTCCGGCGCGTCCAGTTGCTCCACGGCTGGCTCGGGGAGAACCTGGCTGGCGTCGGTCAGGGCGTTGCCGCCGAGAGCGCCGAGCCAGGGCAAAGCGATGATCTCATGCGCGCAACCCAGCCACTGCGCCTGCCGGCGGGCCGCCTCCACCTCCCGCACCGCGGCTCGCTGGCCGTAGTCGCAGGTCAGCGCCAGCACCAACTCGGCCTCGCCCCGCGCCAGCGCTGCCGCTACCAGAGAGTCCAGCCCGCCGGAAAGCAGCACCACCGCACGCACGGTCATTCCTCCCGGTAAGTCACCGCACTGGTAGGCGACTCATAGACGGTGACTGCCCAGACTTGCGCGGGCAGGTCCGCCGCTGCGGCGCGGATCTGCTGGAACAGGTAGTGGGCGATCGCCTCGGCGGTCGGGTTGCGCCCGGCAAAAGCGGCGTGGTCGTTGAGGTACTGGTGGTCCAGGTCGTCCAGCACGGTGTCGCACAGCGACTTGAGCGCGGCGAAGTCCATCAGGAAGCCGCTCTCGTCCAGCGTCGCCCCCCGGAAGGTTACCAGCACTCGGTAGTTATGCCCATGCAACCGGGCGCAGGGACCGGCGTAGTTCTCCAGCTTGTGGGCCGCGGCGAATTGGCGTTCAATGGTGAGTTCGTACATGAGGCTCCCGCCCGACGGTGCGATTATAGCATAGGACGAGAGGGAGCGGCAACGCGGGGAACCCGGCCCGTCGCCGGCAGCCGTCGGCTGGCGCGCAGTTCATCCTGCCCCGGGCCTAGACGGCTCGCACCCGAATCACCAGGGAGTCGGCGGTGCACACAATCTCCACCTCCCCGCCCTCTCGTGCGTAGATGGAGCGGAAGTGCTCCTCCAGCGCAGCCAGCCCCCGCTCGCGTAAGGCCTCCCGCAGCGGCGCATAGTAGACCCGGGTGAACCGGCGCAGGTACGCGCAGACCGTCTCGGGGCCGTGGGTTTGTTCCAGATAGGTCAGGGCGGCGCTAAGCGCGCCGTGGAAGTCGGGGTGGAAGTAGGGATTGTCGGAGGCGCGGCGGTCGAGCGTGAATTTGGGCATGGGTGGAGGAGTCAGTCCCTCTTCCGCCACGGCCACAACACCTCCGCCTCCGTTACCAGCGACCGGTCTATCGCCCGCCGGCAGGAGGCGGTCAGCGTGTAGCCGAGGTAGTTGTTCCCGGTGCGGAAGATCCCCATCTGCACGAGCAGGTACTTGAGGCCGGCTAGCCAGGTGGTGATGCGCTGGCCGCCGTAGACGGCGTACATCAGGCGGCTCATGCGCGCCTGCAGGCGGTCGGCCCCCCGGCGGTCGCCGTCGGCCATGGCCTGGGTAATCAGGTTCGCCAGGTGACCGTTGAACACGGCCCCGCCCAGCAGCAGGCCGTCGTAGCCGGTGGCCAGGAACTCCGGGCAGGCAAACTCGTTGCCGTTGAGTACGCGCAGGTCGGGATGCCGGCGACGGGCGGCGAGGGCGATCTGCCCCCGCGCCGGGTCCCCGGAGGAGTCCTTGATCAGTACCACGTTCGGCTCCTGGTAGACCCGGCGCAGTACCGACTCAGGAACCACCACCTTCATGCGCGCGCCCAGGTCGTACAGGCCGACCGGCAAGGGGCTGTTGCGGAGGACCTGCAGGTACAGATCGAGCAGTACGGCTGGGGTGGGGTGGAGGTGGTGGAAGGGCGCGGTCATCACCGCGATCTGCGCGCCGGCCTGGCGCATGGTCTCGATGTTCTCGAGGATGCGCACGGCGGAGTTGTCGCTGACCTGCGCGGCCAGGATCATGCGCCCGCGGTTGTGGTCGGCGACGATCTCCATGAGCCGGCGGCGCTGGTCGTCGGTCATCCAGGGGCCCTCCCCGCAGCTTCCCGCGAGGAAGAGGCCCTGGACGCCCAGGCGGACGTGGTGGTCCACCATGCGCTTGACCGAGGCGGTGTCCACTTGCCACTTGTCGGTGAAGGGCGTGGGCGCAGCGGACCAAACGCCGGTGAGGTAGTCGGGCGCGATTCGGCTATCCATCAGGGCCTCTCCCCCAGCCCTCTCCCTGCGCACGTTCGGTGCGCTGTGCGGGGGAGGGGGAACCCGCAAGGTGACCTACCCTTTCGCCAACTGTACCTGGGTCACGTTGGCGGGGAGGGTCAGGCGGCATTTGCCCTCACCCACCCGCTCCCACTTGACACCCGCCGCCGGCTTGACCGGGCTCCAGGCGCCAGGGAGGGTGATGGTGACCTGCAGCTCCTGGTGCCCTGCCGGGGCGTTGATAGCAGCCGCGGCCTCGCCCGCGCGCAGACTCACGGGAGCGTCGGCTTGGACGGCGCAATCCTCGTACGCCACCTCGCCCGCCGCGTTGAGGGCCAGGACCAAGCCGGTGGCGCGGTCCTGGATGCAGGCGCTAGTGCCCCGGAAGCGGGCGGCGTCAGCGTCAGCCGTGGCCTCAGCGGCGCTGAGGAAGGCGTAGTCGGTGCCCCAGTCAGCGGAGACCTTGATGACCTTGCCCCCGCCGAGCGTGGCGAAGGTGGGCACGGGCTCGGTGCGCAGGCGCGGGTACATGGCCACGAAGTAGACACCGTCGCCCGGCATCTGGACCTGCAGCAGGTCCTGGTACTCGTCGCCCACCACCCCGTAGTCCCCGTAGTACGTCCCCCAGCGCAGCGTCCAGCGGGGAGTGCCGGTGGGGGCGGCCAGGTAGTACTCCAGGTCGAGGTCAAGCTGGCCGACGGCGGTGAAGCGGTCGCCGGTCAGCGGACTGGGCGGAACGGCCGTCTCGCCGGGCTTGTCGGCGAGGAAGGCCGTCACGTCTGCGGCCTGCTCCGGCGTGCCGAGCTTCTCCGACAGCGTCCACATCTGCCACATGGTGGGCTGGCCGCCGCTGACCGTGTCGCGGAACACCAGGTAGTTGGGACCGCCCGGATCATCGTCCTTCAGGTACAGCACCTGACGGCGCCAGTCGAAGGGGTCCTGGCCTTCCTGGGCCACCGGGGGCCACTCGGTGAGGTCCGCCGGCACGTCGGTGGTCCACCAGTTGGCGTCGTAGACGCTGCCGATGGCGTAGGTGGTGTTGACGTAGTCAGCGCGCGGCAATAAGGCGGACAGGTCTTCCCCGGTAACGGTCGCGTTGCCAAAGGGGAGGAACCAGTTGTCCCCGGGCTTCCAGGTACGGGCGCGCAGCACGCGGCTGGTAAGCAGCTCCTGGCGCTCGGAGTAGCCGGGGCAGAACAGACCGGCGATGGGCCGCCCCTTGGCGAACCACTTCATCAGCCCGCCCGGCTCCGAGACACGGGCGAACGCGATCTTGCTGTTGGTGAGCAGCAGAACGTAGTTCTCCTCGAGCGTCCCCACCCCGTTGCGCAGAATTGATCCCATCTCGGGGAACCAGTCGGAGCCCCAGGCGGGCTTCTCCGCCGGCTGGTCGGGATCGAGGACCACCACCTCGAAGCCGGAGAGGCGCGTGTCCATCACCTTCATGTCGTAGCCCGACTGGGCCCAGCACCACTGCATGATCCGCGAGTACTCCGGCCGTGTCTCGCGGGTGAGAGCCGCGAGCAGGCCCAGGTGCGCCCACATCTCGCCGGCCTGGGCCCGGCCCAGGGGCGGCGAAGCACGGCGGTCGCCGCGCTGCGGGTCCAGGGGCGTCTGGTGCTTGGCGATGTACATACCGAACCTGAGGAAAGCCGGATCCTTGCCATAGTCGTAGAATCCCGCCCGCTGGGCGGCAAGCGCGAACCAGATCATCGTCGAGTAGGTCACCTGGGCGTAGTGCCCGCTCTCGTACCACTCACCCTCCGGTCCCACCTCGGTCATCCACTGGTTCATCCGCGCGATGGCCGGCTCCACCCAGGCCTTAGCCATAGGATGATCGGGCAGCAGGCAGGCGAGAATCCCGCGGGCGAGCATGTGCGACACGCTCATGTTCGGGTTGCCGGATTTGTAACCGCGTTCAATAGACCAGGTGGAGGGGTCGTTGATCTTATAGGCCAGGTAGGCCATCTGCGCCCGGTAGAGCGGCCGCTCCTCCGGCGTCACCAGGTCGCTGTCGATCAGAGCGTCGTACAGGGCCGCCACGATGCCGGTGGAGCGCATGGTGTCGAACTGGCCCAGCAGGTTCAGGTGCTGTGGCAAGCGCTCCGCCAACTGCACCTCAGTGGCGATCTCGTCTTTCCCCCCCGAGCGCAGCCAGGCCTCCAGCGCCCAAGCGTCCTTGTAGGAGGGTTCGGGGCGAATCTCGGGCTTGGTAGCGAGAATGTACTGAATCTGCTTCTCATCGTGCGGCGCGGTCCGGAAGTACTCCTGCACCTGCTCGCGCGAGACGAACAGGCGCGGGTGGGAGTCGGGCTGCTCCGGCCAGTCGAGCACATAGTCTTTGACCACGTTGAGCGGTTCCCGACCCATTCCTCGTTCCCACCACGAGAAGGCGCCCTCGCCGGTTGGCACCATCACCTGCCGGGAGGTCCAGCGACGGATCCCCTGGGCGTTGTTGACGCGTAGGTAGACCTCGCCGTTGTCGGCGCGCTCGATGGGAATTAGCTTGTGCTGCCAGCCGCCCCAGTCGCGCATCGTCCCCGGTGCGGCGGGCTCGACCCAGGCTCCGGGGTCGCGGCTGGATATCTGCAGTTGCGTGTTCTTGCCGGTGATATTGAGGGGAATGAGTATCTGGGTGTAGTCGTCCCACCAGTCGTTCCAGGGAGTGAGCTTCGTGACGATACGCTCATTGTAGGCATCGAGTGGCAGCTCGACCAGGTCGCCGACCTTGGCCTCGCTGTCCAGGAAGACCTTGCGCTTGGTGAACCACTCCATGTTGACGGGAAAGACGAGCGGGGGCAGGCCCTGACTAAGCAGGAAGTCCACGCCGTCTGCGACGCGGTCGTCCTTGACGTCAGTGTCCCACATGATCCCGCAGTCGCCGGCGTTGACCTGAGCAATCATTCTTAGCGTGTTACCGTCCGCGTAGGTGTAGAGGTACTCGACGCGGGCGAAGACTCCGCCCACGCTGGTGAGGAGCGCCTGGTAGGAGGTGATGGTGGTATTGCCAAACAGGCGGCTGCCGGAGAACTGCGTACCGTCGCCGAGGGCCAGGCTGACAAGGGGCCCGGGTACCTGGGCAGGGACCGCGGGCGGGTCATAGGTCTTCCCGCCCAGGAGGAGCGTCGCGCTGAAAAGATTCGTGGCAATGTCCACCGAGCCCACCCCCTCCTTGACGGAGAGATCTCCCGCCAGGGGTGGCCTGGCGGGCGGGGTCGCCGCATAGGTGAGCGTGAAGGTCTTGGTCGTCTGTGGCGCGAGGTCGGTGATAAAGGAGACCTGCGCCTGCTTCACGGTCTGGTTGTCGGGCCACAGCTCGAGGTCGGAGAACTGCACCGGCAGGGGCCCGTCGGGGCCGGTCATGCGCAGGCTACCGGGAGCGCAGGCGCCCTGGGGCGCAGAGAAGGGGTAAGTCAGCAGTTCCTGCTCCCAGGTCTGACCCAGGTGTTCCTTCAGGACGATTTTCTGTTCGGCGGCCATCAGGGCACCCCCGAGGGAAAGGGTAAGTACAGCGGTCACGAGGCAGACGAGCAGGATGCGTTGCGAAGCAGTCATGACAATCACCTCATCTGATTAGACAACCGGGCCGGTCTCGTAGGGGCGAATGTTCCGCGGGGCCGTTTCCGCGGAACATCCGCCCGCGCCTGTCGCTTACGCACCGGATAACCGTCGCACGAGGCGAGGTGTCTGCCGTAGCCGCGGGCGGATATTGTGGCTCGGAAGCCACAATATCCGCCCCTACGAGAACCGGTTCAGTGGTCGAGTTCCAGTATCTTCTCCCGGTAGTGCAGGTAGTTGACCAGCGGCACGTCCGGGGGCACGCCGTGGTCGGTGGTGGGGGCGTAGCCGCCGCGGCGGAACATCGCCGGGAGGAGGCGCTCCAGCTCCCGGTCGAGCACACTCAGGTCGGCGCCGTCGGTAAGCAAACGCTTGTCCAGACCGCCGAAGAGGACCAGGTCTGGGTATTTCTCCCCTATCGCCACCACTTCCTGCCCTGAGGCCACCTCACACGGCGAGACGGCGTCAAAGCCGGCTTCCCGGTACAGGGGGATGGCCTCGTCCGCGTTGCCATCGGTGTCGAGCATGACGTACAGCGGCCGCGTCTGGCGCTGCCGGGCGCGCTGGATAAGTTCGACGTAGTATGGTCGGAGGAACTCCCGCCACACCGCCGGCGAGATGAGCATCCCCGCCTTGTAACAGATGTCCTCGGCCATGGCCAGTTCGTCCAGGGCGTAGGCGGACTGAATGCGGGCCAAGCTCAGGTCCTGGAAGTTGAGCCACGCCGCCATGATCTCGTGCACCAGCTTCGGCATATCGTAGAAGGCGTAGAGGATGCCCTCCGGGCCGAACATGTTGCGCAGATACATGTAGCCACCGATGAGGCCCTGGTAGACCCAGAAGGGCGGCGCATCGGCGGCAGAGGCGGCCTCGATTTCCGCCCGCCCCTGCTCGAAGCCCTCCCACCGGGCCGGATCGGCCGGGTCCAGGCGGTGCTCGACGTTGTCGCGCCAGTCCGCCTCGCAGGCCACCGCGTGCTGGAGGTAGGTGGGCATGGCCAGGCTGGGCCGGTCCCTGAAGATGCGCTTGATGCGCCCGCTCGTGTCCTGGATGACCTGATACTCCGGAGTCTCCTCCAGCACTTGCGCCTCGAAGCCGGGCAGTAGGGGCGTTTCCACTCAGCCCAGGTCCACGTTGGGCCCGCGGACGTCCACCGGGTCGAAGCCGAAGAGGTTTGTCTCGGCCCAATCCTCGGGGAGGCCCTCCCCCTGCCAGCGCTCCAGGGTCTCCGGCCAGAAGTAGAACTCCTGGCGAGGGAAGTGGTCCACCGTGCCGAAGGTGCAGACGGCCTCGCGGCGCTCGCGGTAGGTCATGGTAGAAGGGGATGGGTTGAACATGGGCGGAGGATAATTCGGCGAGAGGAGCGGAGGAACCTGCCTGGTGCTGCCACCTGGCCGCCTTACGGTGATGCAGAGGAGCTGAGAGTGAGGTGCCGATCTACCACCCCACCACCCGCGGCCCGTCTTGTTCCCATTCCACCCCCGTCAGCCACAGCCCCTTCGTCCGGTCGCTGTATGCGTGCTCCACGTCGTCCAGGTCACAGGAGCAGTGGCTCATGTACCAGCGCCCCTCCGCCTCGAACACCTCGACGGCATGGGCCGGGGAGAAGGCCACGTCCTCCTGGTCCGTGAAGCGCAGGGGATTGTCGGAGACGGCCAGGCGGGTGCCGTCGCGGTGCTTGTAGAAGAGGTAGTAGAGGCCATCACGGGCGACGACGCAGGGGGATTCCATTGAAGTCGTGGAGTAGTCCGAGGCGAACTCGCGGATCATCACCGGCCCGGCATCTTGCCAGGAGACGAGGTTGTCCGAGACCGCCGCGCCCAGGGCGACGAGGCGGAAGTGGGTGTCCTTGATCCAGGTGACGTAGTATAGAACGTATCCGTAGTCCGGGTGCGGCAGGACGTGCGGATCGCGACAGCAGCCCCAAGTACCCGAGCCCGGCCGATACTCGGCCCAGGAGGTGGAGGGACGGAAGACGGGGTTGTGCGGGTGCTTCTCCCAGGTGTACAGGTCCCGCGAGGTCGCCAGGCACATAGACTCCATCTTCAGATCGGTGTTGATGCCGGAGTAGAAGAGGTAGTAGACGCCCTCTCGCTCGACCACGTAGGGGGCAAAGAGGTGGTGCGTCTCGTGGCGGGAGGCGGGGTCCACCGCCAGCACGTCCGGGCGCGGCTCCCAGGTCAGCAGGTCCGTGCTGACCGCGTGGCCGAAGCTGATCTCCGCGTCCACGTCATAGCAGCCCCGGCCCGTGGGCCCGACGATGTGGAAGAGGTGCCACCGGCCGTCGGGGCCACGGACGAAGCTGTGGTCGTTTACGTAACGACCCTCCGGTTGGTAGACGAGGCGGAAGGGGGAAGGTTGATTGGTCATGGGTGAGCGGCCGGACCCACCCCCCTGCCCCCCTCCCTGGTAGGGAGGGGGGAGTTGAGAGGGCAAGAGGCGCGGCTAGAACCGCAGATTCCGCACCTGGTCCAGATACCACTTGTACATCTCCAGGGATACGCCAGGGGTGATCAGGTGGTCGGGCATCATGAGGTACCCGCCGTCCTTGAGCAGCGGCATCAGGCGGTCGAACTCAGCGAGAACGTCAACCTGGCTGCGCTCCAGGGTGAGCTTGTCGAAGTTGCCGACGATGCGCAGGTCCTTGCCGTGCTTACGCCGCAAAGCCATGCCATCGGCATGCCAAACGCCGACCTCGACGGGGAACTGCACGTTCACCCCCGCCTCCAGCCAGGGGCCGACCAGGGCGCTGACATCGCCATCGGAGTCGATGCCGTACAACTTCACGCCGTACTCCTCCAGCTTGTTGCGAATCTTGCGGTAGCCCGGCGCGACGCACTCGTTGAAGATCATGGGGCTGACCAGCGGCCCGGCCCGGCCGCAGATGTCCTCCCAGCCAAAGCCCATGTCCACCTGGATATGCGGCAGCACCTGGTCCAAGCCCCAGCAGGTCAGGTCCGCGACGGTGTTGACCATGTCGGCATAGCAGTCCCGGTCATCGAACATCAGGTACGACATGCCTTCGACGCCCATCCAGTTGCGGATCCAGCCCATCATCGAAGCGGTCCCCACCGTCAGGGGGAGACCCGAAGCCTCCGCCGTGGCGATCTGCTGGGAGAGGTTCTCGGGGAGGCGGGCCGGGTCGGGCTGTAGGCGCTTCTTATACTCCGGCCAGTCCGCAGCCGTCTTGAGCGTGAAGTCGATGAAGTGCGGGATGCAGGACTTGCCCTTCCAGTCCTTGCACACCACGCCATCTCCCTGGCGGAAGATGCGGTACTCCTCGGTCTCCTCCAGGCACTCCTCCTCGAAGGCAGGCAGAAGATTCAGGTCGACGCCCACGCCGCCCCATTGAGGGACGGTACCGAAGTATTCGTGCGTGTGGTCGCGCGGCAGGCCCTCGCCATACCAGCGCTCCAGGGTCTCCTCCCAGCCGGTCCAGTGGATGACCGGCATCCGGTCGAAGTCGCCGTAGAACATGATTTCGTGAAACAGCTCGCGATAGGTCACTGTGGTGACTCCCTTCAGAATAAGCGTCCGAGGGCCGGGGGGTCCTGTCGGCGTCGGCCGCAGCTTAGCAAGCGGGCGGCCGTCACGCCGCCGACGGCGCGAAAGCCGCCCCACGCGGACCGACGGCCCTACAAGTTCGCCGTGGTCAGCGCCTCCCGGTACAGGTCCATGACCTCCGCCTCGGTCGGCACGCGCGGGTTGCAGGCCACGTCCGGGAAGTCCATGCAGTCCTTAAGCACCGGACCCAGGCCCGACTCGGGGACGTTGAGGTCGCACAGGCTGATATACATCCCGATCCGCTTCATCCAGGCGATGATCGCCTCCACCGCCTCGCCGCAGTCGGTTACCGAGGCCTCGAAAAGCCGGGCCACCTTGGTGAACTTGTCCGCTGCCGCCTCGCAGGTGAAGCGCAGGAAGGGCGGGTAGACGACCGCGAGCGACTGGCCGTGCGCCACATGCGGGAAGTGGCCGCTAATCGGCTGGCCCATGGCGTGGGGCAGCGTTGTCCCCGCGTTGGAGATGGACATGCCGGCCAGGGTGTCGGCCCAGGCCAGGTTGGTGCGCGCCTCCAGGTTGGCGCCGTCCGCCACGGCCGTCTCGACGTTCTCGGCCAGCAAACGCAGGGCCTCCAGCGTCATCAGGTCCGTCATCGGCGTGGCCCCGGGGTTGGTGTAGGACTCGAAGGCGTGGGTGAAGGCGTCGAAGGCAGTGGAAGCGGTGAGCGGCGCGGGCAGGCTCAGCATCAGCTCGGGATCCACGATCGCCGCACGGGGGAAGACCTGATCGTGGGCGATGGCCGACTTACACTCGATGGCGCTGTTGGTGATGACCGCGTAGCGGGTGGCATGAGCGCCGGTCCCCGAGGTGGTGGTGACCGCGATGATGGGCAGCGTCAGCGGCGTCGGCTGCTGGGGCTGGAAGTACATGTAGTCCCACACACTGCCGGGATGGGTCGCGGCGACGGCGATGCCCTTGGCGGTGTCAATGGTACTGCCGCCGCCGATGCCGATGACGCACTCGACGCCCTCGTCCTGGGCGATCCGCGCGCCGCGGTCGATGCTCTCCACGGTGGGGTTGGGGACGGCCTGGTCGTAGACGACCACCGACAGCCGCGCCGCCTCCAGGCTGGCTTGGGCCCGAGCGAACATCGGCTGCAGCGCCGGCTCCCAGGGCACGGTGACCAGCATGACGCGCCCGCCGTGCGGGGCGGTGAGTTCTCCGAGCATTTCCAGTTTCCCCGCGCCAAACTCGATGGCGGTGGGGGCGAGATGGCGGAAGTTGAGCATAGTATCCTCCTGAGTAAGTGTCAGTTGACAGTGTCAGTTGTGGACGTAGGGGCGCGTTTTGGGTTGTGTTCAAAAAGGCCGTTTCCGCGTGGGGCGGGCTTCCAGCCCGCCACGGGAGCCGCATATTCATGGGATGGCGGGCTGGAAGCCCGCCCCACGCGGACAGAAGGAGCGACTTTTTGAACACAACCCTTGCCGCGTCTGCGCGGCAACACACGCCCGAGCGCTACGGTGTGGACAGCGACGGGCTACAGAGCTCACCGCAGAAACCGAGCGATGAAGAGGCGGACCCCGTCTATCATCAGCGAGACGCGCCCTGGGTCAACGTCTTCGAGTCTTTCGAACCTGTGGTGGTCCACGTCGTTCCGCAGTCCTCCCCACGCGACCACGTGTTTCTGTTGGGTCTTGTCGTATTCGGGAAAACCCCCCTGTCCGTGGAGGTGGTACAGGGCTTGGTTGTACTTCTCGATGCTCCCGTCGCCCGACCAGGGGCCGACGTGCTCTTCGTGTAGTTTCCTTAGGGCATCTTCCAGGACCGCCCCGGCGAGGCTTGCGGCGGGGATGTGGTACGGGCTGCCTGCGCTGCAGAAGTGCTTGGCCATTTCGAGCAGGTCGTCGAATACCTCCGCGGTGATCTCCTGGCGTAGGCCCGGAAGAGCCGCGGCCAGGTCGCTTCTAGCGCCCTGAAGTACCCCCCAGCAGGCGGTGAACACGGCCCGCTCGCCCGACGGCTGTTTCTTCTTGACAACATCCCGGAAGCGGGCCCAGTGCAGGTTCTCCTTGTACGGCCCGAAGGACAACCTGATGACGTTCTCCGCCGATGTACGCCAGGCTGCGTACCCTCGCTCCCAAGCGGCACCGCCAGCCCGGTCGATTTCCTCAGCCGACTTGAGCAACTCATCCATGCGGTTCAGATATGGCTCAATGGCCATCGGTCCATGGCCTCCTGAAGCGTCAGATGGTTGGTTATCGATGCTCCACGACGCCGCGCCAGCCGCCCCTACGTGGTGATCATCACTTTCAAATGGTCCGCGCCCGGCGTCAGCATGAAGCGCACGGCCTCCGGGGTCTGCTCCAGCGCGAAGCGGTGCGTGATCAGACGCTTGGGGTCCAGGCGACCCTCCGCCAGCAGGGCGAGAGGGATAGTCCACGGCTCCCCGGGCCAGGTGGGGCCGTACGACATCCACTGGCCGCGCAGGGTTAACATGCGCCGGCAGATTTGTTCCCGCTGCTCCCCGGTGAGCACGACCTCACCCGGGCCGGTACCGACCATCACCAGCGCGCCGCCCTTGGCCAGAGACTCCAACGCCGGGGCGAAGGCGGCGTAGTGTCCACTGCACTCCAGGCAGACCTCCGTCCCGCGCCCGGCGGTCAGCTCCCGGACTTGCTCGGGGACGGAGTCCGCGGTGCTCAGCACCGTCTCGGCCCCCAGCGAGGCGGCCAGGGCCAGCTTCTCCGGGATAACATCACAGGCGATCACCGGCGCGGCCCCCAGGGCCAGAGCGACCTGGACGGCCAGGAGACCAATGGCACCGGCGCCCATGACGAGGACGGCGGGGCCTGCCCCCCCGGCCTCGCCCGGGAACAGACCGGACAGCAGGCAGCCCTTGGTCGCTACCGACAACGGCTCCAACATGGCGGCGGATTCATCGTCCACTGCGTCCGGAAGTGACAGGAAGTTGCTCGCGGGGGCTACCATGTACTCCGCCAACCCGCCGTCCTTCCGTGAGCCGAAGAAGCTGTAGCCGTCGCAAAGGGAGAACTCCCCGCGCCGGCAGTAGGAGCAGGTGAAGTCGGGGAGAAGCGGGAGGAGGGCGACGCGCTGGCCGACCGCCAGGGTCTCTCCGCCCGGCACCGACGAGACGCCGGTGTCACCGGGGCGAGAAGCCTCCACCACTCCGCTGCACTCATGGCCCAGCACCACGCGGTTCCACTTTTCGTCCGGGTCCCGCAGGCGGGCCAGGTCGCTGCCGCAGATCCCGCAGGCCCGCATGCGCACCAGCACTTCCCCCGGCCCGGGCTCGGGCGGAGGACGGTCCACGACGGTTACCTCGCCGGGTTGGGTGCGCAGGATGGCCCTTATACTATATCCCTCCCCCGCGCCAGGTGGTGGAAGCTGGGGCGCAAGACGGTGAAGACCTCGGCCAGGAGGCTACACAGCGGCGCGTAGTGCTGGTGCTGCTCGGGCCGCGGGTCGTAGCGCTGCTTGAGGCGGATCGGCGCGGTCATGTCGGCCGGGGAGGCGTACAGCTCCGCGCCCAGACCGGCCAGCAGCGCCGCGCCGTGGCAGGTGACCTCCGGCGCATCCATGATCAGCACCGGCCGGCCGGTTACATCGGCCACTATCTGGTTGACCAGCGGCAAATTGCTCTGCCCGCCGGAGATGTGAATCTCCTCAATCTGCCCCTGGTGCACCTCCTCCTGCAGCCCCTGCAGCCGGCCCAGGGCCAGAGCGTTGCCCTCGATGACGGCGCGAATCAGGTGCCCCGCCGTGTGGTCCGGCCGCAGACCGAAGAATACGCCCCGGCAGTCGTCCTCCCACAGTGGTGCGCGCTGCCCCACCATGTAGGGCAGGAAGAGCAGGTCGGAGGGTGTATCCAGAGTCGCCTCGGCCAGCGCGGCCATCTGCTCGAAGCTCAACTCCGCCCCGGCCTGCTGGAGCACCCCGCGCAGCCAACTAAGTGCCGCCCCGCCGTAGTCCACGTTCGCCGCGTGGACCCAGCGCCCCGGCACCGCGTGGTTGTGCATCTGCAGGTCCGTGTAGGGCTGCGGCGCGCGCAGGATCGAGGCCAGGACGCTAGCCGTGCCGAGGACCAGGAAGGACTGCCCGTCCTCCACCACTCCCGCTCCGGTCGCCGCTGCCAGCAGGTCCATGCACCCGGCAACCACCGGCAAGCCTTCGGCCAGACCGGTGGCAGCCGCGGCCTCGCGGGTCACCTCCCCCACCACCTGCGCGGGTGGGGTCATCGGCGGCAGCTTCTCCGCCGGCAGGTCAAAGCGTTCCAAGATCTTCGGCGACCAGTCGGCGATGCCCATGTCATACAGCAACGACATGCCGCCCTCGGTCAGATCGGTGGTGGCGGCGCCGGTCAGGCGGTAGACCAGGAAGCCATTGGCGTGCAGGAGCCAGCGTGCGTTGGCGAGGGTCTCGGGCTCATGCGCGCGCAGCCAGAGCAGCTTGGGGAGGAGGTAGGAGGGGTCGATCCGGTTGCCGGAGAGGCGCATTATCTCCTCCTCGTCCATCGCCGCCCGGATCGCCTCGCACTCAGCCATGGAACGCCGGTCTAGCCAGAGCGGAGCGGGGCGCAGGACGCGACCGGCCTCGTCCACTGCCACCACAGCGCTGCTTTGGGAGGCAATCCCCACCGCCCGCGGCTGCAGGCCGGAGTCCCCCAGGACCTGCCGGATGGTGGCCGCGGAAGCCTCCCACCAAGTATCCGGGTCCTGCTCGGCCCAGCCGGGATGCGGGCGCGCGGTCGGGTAGTCGCGTTGGGCCGTGGCCAGAACGCGTCCCTCTAAGTCGAACAAAACGGTTTTCACGCTGGAGGTCCCCAGGTCCAGTCCCAGGAGAGCCTCCGAGGAAGCGGGCATGAGTGCAACCTCGGATAGAGAAGTCGGAAGTCGAGAGTAGGTGGGAGATTCGGCACGAGAGAACAATAATCCTTCCAGCGAACAGGCAGGAGTTGGGAAGTGGGTAGGGGAATGGACAGCGGTCGCTCGCAGGTCAGGCGGAAGCCCGTAGATGAGCCGGGCTCTGCTATACAGAGGGGCCATCCCGGGCAACGTCCGCCCACCTGATGGGCTCTGGGCGGCTTCTGGCGCCCGCTCCGGGCTCTCTCTGCCCGGCATTAGGAGGAGCAACTCATGTCCATGAACAACCACCAGCCTCTCGCGGAGACCACTCCCGGCTTCCCCCGTTTGGGGGAGCCGGCGCCGGCTTTCGAGGCGCTTAGTACCCATGGCCCTCTGCGACTTAGCGAGATGCGCGGGCGCTGGGTCCTCCTTTTCTCGCACCCGGCCGATTTCACCCCGGTCTGCAGCACCGAGTTCCTGTCCCTGGCCAAGCTACAGCCGGAGTTCGCGGCGCGCGGCTGCCGCCTGGTGGGACTGAGCGTGGACAGCATCTTCTCCCACATCGCTTGGGCCCGGGAGCTGGAGCAACTGGGCGGGACCAAAATCACTTTCCCGATCATCGCCGATACGGATATGCAGGTGGCACGCGCCTACGGAATGCTCCATCCGGGCGTCGGCGAGGCCGCAGCGGTACGGGCGGTGTTCTGGATCGATTCGGAGGGCCTGCTGCGGGCCATGATGTACTACCCGCCCACCACCGGCCGTAGCATGACGGAAATCCTGCGAGTGCTGGAGGCGCTGCAGATGGCGGACCATGAGAATGTGGCCACCCCCGCCGACTGGCAGCCGAATGACCGCGTCATCGTCCCCGTCCCCCGCACCCAGGACGCCGCCGAAAGGCGCCTGGAAGAGGAGCCGGACTGCGAGACGTGGTATCTGTGCCGGAGAAAAGCTTAGTGGCAAGGTGGGGCATGGGGCAGGTGGGGATGACAGCGAGGGGAGCGGGGAGGGTCCGTTCCGATACCTGCCACTCCTTCTTGCACTCTGTGCAACTTCTACCTATAATCCCTGCACTTCTTTGATTTCCTCGCGAGACCTTGGTTCCGGGCCGCTTGGCGGCTCGAATCCCTTCCACAGGGGGCGATTGCTGTGCGTGCAGTCTCCTTAGTGATGTTTATCCTCGGCCTGGCTCTCCTTACTCTGGGTGGCTGCCGGCCTGCCGCAACAACTCCGCCCGTGACCGACACCGGGGGCCAGCAGCAGAAGGAACTCCAGGACATGAAGAAAGCCCTGGATCAATACGGCGGTAACCTGCAGGGCCTGCTGGACGAATTCCGGCAGATGAAGGCCCAGCAGGAGGACACCGGCGGCGTCAAGGCCCTGGGGGAGGACATCCAGGTTTGCCGGGCCCTGTCGAGCGCGGCGCGGCGGGCGGCCAACGACAAGAAGCCCACCGAGACCGCGGCGGCCTTGAACCGGCTGGGGCCCGCGCTGATCTCTTTGCGGGCGACGCTGCCGGCGGCGCGCGTGGCGGAAGCGGTGGAGCGAGCCGCAGCGGCCCTCAACTCCTACGAGACCGAAGATGCGGTCAAGATCGCCTCGCGCGACCTGATGCAGGCCCAGGAGATCCGCGGCAGCGCCCCGGCCACGCTGGCCCCCGACATCCTAAAGGACCTGGAGAGCGCCAAACAGCAGGTGGGGAAGTCGGACATCTCGGCGGCCAACCAGACGCTGCTGAGGATCATCGATACGTTGGCCGGCGATGAATCGGTACGCAGCGCCGCCCAGGCCCTGGCCACCGGGCGCGGCGCGCAGGAGGCGCTGGGCCGCGAGGCGTGGGGCGTAGTCCTGGCCGAGCTGGACAATCTCGACGCGCTCCTGGCCGCGCTGGGACAGAAGGTGGAGGGCGCCAAGACGGCCCTAGCGGGCGAGAAGCCCCTGGCCACCGCTGGCGGCGAGACCAAGCCCGAGACGCCGCCAACCGGCACCCCGCCGGCAACCGAAGCGCTAGTCGCGGAGACGCAACCGGCCGCAGGGACAGCCCCGGCTCCACCGGCGACTCCGGCGGCTCCAGCGACAGGGGCGGCGACGAGTAGTACGAGGTAGCACTCCCGAGCACTGACCCTGGACGCGTCTGCGCGGCCGGTGTCTGTCCCCGTCGTTTGCGGCCCTACCGGGCGCGACGATGTGGTGCCCAGGCGCTGGAAGCCCGGCCCACGCGGAAGAGAAGCAATCCCCATGGCAGCCAACTTCGCACACCTGCACGTCCACAGCGAGTACAGCCTGCTTGACGGCGCCTGCCGCATCAAGGACCTGGCCGCGCGCGCGGCGGAGTTGGAGATGCCGGCGATGGCCCTCACCGACCACGGGGTCATGTATGGGGCCATTGACTTCTACCAGGCCTGCCAGAAGGCCGGGGTCAAGCCGATCCTGGGCTGCGAGGTCTACGTCGCCGCCCGCACTCGCTTCGACCGCGAGGGGCAGATCGACCGCGCCAATTGCCACTTGACCCTCCTCGCTGAGACCCTCGACGGTTACCGCAACCTGCTCAAGATTGTCTCCGCCTCCCATCTGGAAGGCTTCTACTACCGGCCCCGCGTGGATATGGAGCTGCTGGACCAGTACCACGAGGGGATCATCGCCATGAGCGCCTGCCTGCAAGGCGCCGTGGCCCAGGCAGTAGTGCAACAGTCAGTCAATGCCGCCGCCGACCAGGCCGCACGCCTGCGGGAGATCTTCGGGGCCGACCACTTCTACCTGGAGCTGATGGACAACGGCCTGCCTCAGCAGCTCCGCGCCAACGCCGGCCTGCGCGAGGTGGCCGCGCGCCTGGACCTCCCGCTGGTCGCCACCAACGATGCGCACTACCTCCATCAGGCCGACGCCGAGATGCATGACGTGCTCCTGTGCATCCAGACCGGCGCGACCCTGCACGAGGCCAATCGCCTCAAGTTCGACACCGACCAGTTCTACCTGCGCACGCCCAGCGAGATGGCCGCGCTGTTCCCCGACTGCCCCGAGGCCCTGACCAACACGATAGAGGTCGCCGAGCGCTGCAACGTGGAGCTGAAGCTGGGCGAATTGATGCTACCCCGCTTCGACGTGCCGGAGGGACATGACCTGTCCAGCTACCTCCGCCACCTGTGCGAACAGGCTCTCCCCACTCGCTACGGGGCGCAAGTTTCGCCCGAGGCCATCGATCGGCTCAACTACGAGCTGGACGTCATTGATCAGTGCAACTACTCTGGGTACTTCCTGATCGTCAGTGACTTCGTCCAGGAGGCCAAGCGGCGGGGGATGCTGGTCGGACCAGGACGCGGCTCGGCCACGGCCAGCGTCGTCGCCTATCTGCTGGGCATCGTGGATGTGGACCCCCTGCGCTACGGGCTGATCTTCGAGCGCATGCTCAACCCCGAGCGCAAGAGCCCGCCCGATATTGACATGGACTTCCCGGACGACCGCCGGGAAGAGATCATGGAGTACGTCAAGGAGAAGTACGGCCGCGAACAGGTCGCGCAGGTGGGCACCTTCAACACCATGGGCCCCCGCGCGGCCATCCGCGACGTGGGGCGGGTGCTGGGCGTGGCCCTGGATAAGGTGGATCGCGTGGCCAAGCTGGTGCCCGGCGTCAAGGCCTCCATCGCCGACGCGCTCGATCAGGTCCCGGAGCTGCAGGCCTTGGTGCGCGAGGACAGCGAGGTCGCCCGGGTCATGGACCTGGCCAGCCGCCTAGAGGGCCTGGCCCGACACGTCTCCGTCCACGCCGCTGCTGTCGTGATTTCCGACCGGGTGCTGACCGACTACGTCCCCCTTCGCGGTGAGAAGGATGGCACCATCTCCACCCAGTACGCCATGAACCCCGTGGTAGAGGTGGGCCTGGTGAAGATGGACTTCCTGGGGCTCAAGACCCTGACCGTCATCGACCGCACGGTGCAGGCGGTCAAGCGCAACCACGGCGTCGAGGTCGACCTGTACAATCTGCCACTGGATGACGAGAAGACCTACGACCTGCTCAGCCGGGGTGACACGGTGGCAGTGTTCCAGCTGGAAAGTGAGGGCATGCGCCAGCTCCTGCGGGACCTGCAGCCCAACCGCTTCGAGCACGTCATCGCCCTGGTGGCGCTCTACCGCCCCGGCCCTATGGCCAGCGCCCCGCAGTTCTGCGCCGGCCGCCACGGGGCAATTGTGGAGTATCTCGACCCGCGTCTCAAGCCCCTGCTGGAGGAGACCTACGGCGTCATCCTCTACCAAGAGCAGGTTATGCAGATCGCCCAGGAGATCGCCGGCTTCTCCATGCCGCAGGCCGAAATCATCATGCGGGCCATGGCCAAGAAGCAGGCCGCGAAGATGGAGCAGATGAAGCCGCTGTTCCTCGAGGGCTGCCTCAAGAACGGTCTATCCCCGGAAGCTACCCAGACGCTATTTGAGCGGATGGAGACCTTCAGCAACTACGGTTTCAACAAGTCGCACTCCGCCGGCTACGGGCTGGTCGCCTA
The DNA here is from genome assembly GCA_029821755.1 of Candidatus Zipacnadum vermilionense. Lineage (GTDB taxonomy): Bacteria > Armatimonadota > Zipacnadia > Zipacnadales > Zipacnadaceae > Zipacnadum > Zipacnadum vermilionense. The sequence goes on from JALGSV010000006.1 coordinate 82,886, forward strand.
CTGGACGGCATACCTGAAGGCCAACTACGCGGCCGAGTTCATGGCCGCGCATCTGTCCACCGTCATGGACAAGAGCGAAGACGTAGCCAAGGCGGTCACCGAGGTCCGGCGGCTGGGGCTGAAGGTCCGCCCGCCGTCGGTGAACCAGTCCGAGGCGGGGTTCTCCGTAGCCGAGGGGGACGTGGTCTTTGGGCTGGCGGCGATCAAGGGTTTCGGGCTGGCCGGGGCGGAGGCGATCGTGGCGGAGCGGGAGGCGGGGGGACCCTTCGGGGGGCTGTGGAACTTCTGTCGGAGGATGCCGGGCGACAAGGTGCAGCGGGCGGCGATCAAGACGCTGGCAGAGGCGGGGGCCTTCGACAAGTTTGGCGAGCGCAATGCCGTCCTGGCCGTGGTGGAGCAAGCGGCGGCAGCGGGGCAGAGGCATCAGCGAGATCAGGCGGAGGGCCAGGGCGCCTTTTCGTTTGGGGAGACGCCGGTGACGTCCGAGGCCCCGGGGGCGGGATCGCTGGCTGAGCCGGCCCTGCCCGACGTGCCTCCTATGTCCGACGAGGACCTCCTCGACGTGGAGCGCCGGGTGCTGGGGTTGTACGTCTCCGCGCACCCGCTGGAGAAGAACGCCGACCGCGTGGCCCAGTGCACCACGGCCCGCGTGGAGGACGTGAGCGAATACCCCACCAAGTGCCCGTTGCAGGTGGCCGGGCTGGTGGAGGAGGCACGCCGCCACCTGACCCGCAAGGGCGACCCCATGATGTACGTCACCCTCCAGGGCGTCGCCGATTCGGTAGAGGTAACCGTCTTCCCCTCGGCCTTCGAGGCCTGCGTGGATATTCTGGTCCCGGGGAACCTCGCCGTCGTCGCCGGCAAGGTGGAGCGGCGCGACCGCAACGGCAACAGCGGCGAGCATCGCAGCGGCGGGGCCAAGCTGCTGTGCGACCGGGCCTGGCCCCTGGCGGAGGCGCCCAAAGTCTATAAGAAGAAGAAAGGGGAGGCCGAGGAAGCCCGTCGGCGCTATGCGGCGGAGCTAGCCGCTCCCCCTCCCCCGCCGCCGCCGAATGTAGTCATCGAGATCGACGCGCTGACCATGGTGCCGGAGGACCTGCGCGACGTGCGGGGGCTGCTGGAGCAGTTCCCCGGCTATCAGCACGTCGTGCTGCGTTACCTGGGCAACGGCACCCGCCGGCGCGTCCGCTTGGGCGACCGCTTCCGGGTCAACCTGGACGGCGACCTCTCAGTCCGGGCGCGCAAGCTACCGGTGGTGCTGGGCATCTACGAGGAGAAAGCAGCAGCAACGCCCGCTGCGGCGACACCGGCAGCGACGCCCGCGCCGCTGGAGGGCGCAGCGGACGATGCCGACTTCGCGGGGTACGAGTAGGGAAACGACAGTGGCCCGTGGGGAGGAGACGGGAGGAAAGCGCGGATGAGCGAATACTTGAGGGTGATTGAGGCCCGGGACGACGACAGCGCGTTCCGGGCGTTTAAGACGCAGCGATATGGGCTCGGCCCGAGGGCCGGACAAATCGATCTGGACCTACGGAATGAGGTTCACGACATCTTGCACAACGTGGGCTATCACGACGACGGGGTCCTAGCGACATATGAGCGGCGGGGGGCCGCTTACTACGACGACGGGATGCTCGTCAAGTGGGAAACCCAGCTCGACTGTCCCACCTATACCCGCGAGCACATTCGCGTGTCGGAAGACGACATAGAGGCCGCTTACGAGAAGGTCTCTGCGGAGCATCCGGAGCACCTGGCGGCGCTGAAGTCGGCGATTGAGAATGTGCGGGCGTACCATGAGCGGGAAGTGCAGCAGGGATGGCGGGAGGATATCGGCGGGCTGAGCCTGGGGAGCCGGGTGAGACCGCTGGAATCGGTGGGGATTTATGTGCCGGCGGGGCAGGCGCCGCTTCCGTCGAGCTTGTACATGTGCGCGGTCCCGGCGCAGGTGGCCGGGGTGAAGCGCCTAGCCGTGTGCAGCCCGCCGCGCAGGGATGGAAACGTGGACCCGCTGACCTTGGTTGCGGCGAAGGAGACGCACGTGACGGAGGTGTACCGGCTGGGTGGGGCGCAGGCGATTGGGGCGATGGCATGGGGAAGCAAGAGGGAGCCCGAGACGCCGGGGTACCCCTGGACTGTCGCCCCGGTGGACAAGATCGTGGGGCCGGGGAATCGGTGGGTAGTGGAGGCCAAGCGCCAGGTCTTTGGGGCGGTCGGGATTGACTCGCTGGCGGGGCCGAGCGAGTCGGCGATGATCGCGGATGACTCGGCGGACCCGGAGCTGGTGGCGGCCGACCTGCTCTCGCAGGCCGAGCACTCTGGGGACAATACGGTGGTGCTGCTGACGCCCTCAGAGCGGCTGGCGGCGGCGGTACAGGCAGCGATTCCGGCGCAGGTCGCCACCCTGGAGCGGGCGGAGTTGATCGGGCGGTCGCTACAGGAGCAGGGGGCGCTGGTGCTGGTGCGGGACCTGGCCCACGCCGCGGCGCTCGTCTCGGAGCTGGCCCCGGAGCATCTGGAGCTGGCGGTGCAGGACCCGGAGGCGCTGGCCGAGCGCGTCGAGAACGCCGGCTGCATCTTCCTGGGCCACCGGGCGGCGGTGCCGCTGGGGGACTATGCGGCCGGGCCCAGCCACGTCCTGCCCACCGGCGGCACGGCGAGGTTCTCCTCGCCGCTATCGGTGCAGGATTTCGTCAAGCGGACCTCACTGGTGGGGGTGTCGGAGGAAGGCCTGCGGAGAATCGGCCCGGACGTGATCGCGCTGGCCGAGGCGGAGGGCCTGACCGCGCACGCGGAGGCGGTGCGGAGGCGGTTGCAGTAATCAGCGGGGTGCGGGCTTGCCAGTCCGCTATCGATACCCACCAACAAAAGAGGGGCAGGCTCGAAAGCCCGCCCACGCGGAATCTTCTGGTAAAACGACCCCTACAGACCTCGCGTCTCCGGCTCGATCAGCCCGTAGCCGCCGGCCTTGCGGCGATAGACGACGCCGACCTGCTCCGTCTCGCCGTCCATGAAGACGAAGAAGTCGTGGCCCAGCAGTTCCATCTGCAAAGCGGCTTCCTCCGGGGTCATGGGCTTCATCTCGAAGGCCTTGGTCCGCACAATCCGAATGCCCTCCGGCTCCTCTTCTTCCGCTTCCTCCACCAGCAGCGCCGGCTCCTCGAGCAATTCCGGACCGCCCTTGCCGGTAGCCAGGGTGCGGAGCGACTCATGGCCGAAACTGTTCCGCCGCTCCTTGATCTTCGTCAACTGGCGCTCCATGCGGGGGAGAGCCTTGTCAAAGGCGCGTATGGGGTCGTCGCCGCGTTCCTCCGCCCGCAGCAGCGCGCCGTGCAGTTGCACCGTCATGTCCACGGTCCGCCAGTTGCGTTGCGCCGCAACGGTGACCCTGACTCCCTCAATCCGCTCGTATACACGGGTCAGCCCCTCCACCCGCGGCTGGGCATGCTCCTCGAACTTCTGCTGCCCCTCATCCATGTTGCGGTACACGAAAGTGATGTGCACAGTACTTGAAACTCTCCCTTATACCTAGGCGTCCTCAAACGGCTTGGGTGTGATCCACCAAGCCGGGGAAGAAACCCGCGAAGCCGGTGAAGCATTCCCCACAAGTGGGGGGGGGTGTCACCAGGGCTGTGCGGCTTCGTCCTCTGCGGAGGGGGGCACTTCTTCGGCGGGGGGAGCTTCCGCGACTACCGCGGTGCGGCAGACGCGAGCCGCTTGCGGCCCGCGGTCGGTAGTCACGATGTCAAACTCCACTTCCTCCCCGTCGTCCAGGGCCTTGTACCCGTCCATCTCGATGGAAGAGAAGTGGACGAATACATCCTCCTGGTCCTCCCGAGCGATGAAGCCATAGCCCTTGCGGGCGTCGAACCACTTAACACGCCCTCGGAGCCGCATCCTCAGTCCCTCCCGACAAGTGCTCTGGGACGGCACAACTGTATCCCAACCATCGCCGTTTGTCAACGAGAGAGGGCGCACTCCTGTTGATACAACGTAAGATGACGTCAGCACGTTGTCAGTTATGTGACGGGGGATGCCGCGGGGGTGGCCGCGCGGGTAGCGGGGGCGTCGTTGGCGCACGAAATGGGAGCCATCCGGCCCTGCTGCGGCACCACCTGCCCTTGCCTCACCCCGCCGCCGGGTGTAGAATCATGGCCCAATACTCTGGACGACGCGACCAGGCCCTAGGTCTGGCCCCCGCGACTTCCCATGCTGGCAGGAGGAATCTCATCGTGTCGGAACAGTCCGTAGATAAATCAACTGTCGATCAATCGACTTGGCGAAACAAGGTGGGCCTCGCCGAGATGCTGCGGGGCGGGGTGATCATGGACGTTACCACTCCCGAGCAGGCCAAGATCGCCGAGGACGCCGGCGCGGTTTCGGTCATGGCCCTGGAGAGGGTCCCCGCCGACATCCGCGCCGAGGGCGGCGTGGCCCGCATGGCCGACCTCCCGGTCATCGAGCGCATCATGGAGGTCGTGACCATTCCGGTCATGGCCAAGTGCCGCATCGGCCACTTCGCCGAGGCGCAGGTGCTGGAGTCCGTCGGCGTGGACTTCATCGACGAGAGCGAAGTCCTTACTCCTGCCGACGAGAAATACCACGTGTGGAAGCACGACTTCAAGGTGCCCTTCGTTTGTGGCTGCACTTGCCTGGCCGAGGCCCTGCGGCGCATCGGGGAGGGCGCGGCGATGATCCGCACCAAAGGCGAGGCCGGCAGCGGCAATATCGTCGAGGCCACCCGCCACATGCGCACCGTCATCTCTGAGATGAACCGGATCAAAGAATTGCGCCAGGAAGAGCTGATGACCACCGCCAAGGAGATGGGCGCGCCCTTCGACCTGGTGCAGGTTATCCATGACAGCGGTAAGCTCCCCGTCCCCAACTTCTCCGCAGGCGGCATCGCCACCCCGGCCGACGCGGCGCTCATGATGCAACTGGGGGCCGAGGCGGTCTTCGTGGGCTCGGGCATCTTCAAGTCCGAAGATCCGGCCGAGCGCGCCGCGGCAGTCGTACACGCCATCACCTACTACGAGGACCCGGCCGAAGTCGCCAAGGCCTGCCGCGGCCTGCGCGGCGCGGCCATGGCGGGGATAGACGTGAGCAAGCTGGAGGACCACGAGCGCATGGCGACGAGGGGCTGGTAGTCCCCGGTGGCACCGGCGTCTCGCGGGTACTAGGGCGCAGGCTAAGAGGCCCGCGCTACCCACCGCAATGATCATCATCGGCCTGCCCGCCTACAATGAGGAAAAAGCACTCTCGCGTCTCCTCCCGGACCTGGCCGCAGCGATGGGGGAGGCGCACCTCCCCTATCGCATCCTGGTGGTGGACGACGGCAGCTCCGACCGGACCGCTGCCGTCGTCGAGTCCTGCGCCGACCACCTGAGCGTCAAGCTGGTGCAGCATCCTCACAACCAGGGCCTGGGCGCGGCCATGCAGACCATGTTCAGCACGGCCCTGGCCGACCTGGGTGAGGACGACATCCTGGTCACCATGGACGCTGATGAGTCTCACCGCCCGGCGCTGATCGCCCCTATGGTGCAGAAGATCCGCGAGGGCGCCGAGGTGGTCATCGCCTCTCGCTACCGGCCCGGCGCGCAGATCATCGGCGTTCCCACCCACCGCAACCTGATGAGCAGCGGCGCCGCCTGGCTCTTCCGCATCTTGGCCCCGGTGCGCGGCGCCAAAGACTACACCTGCGGTTACCGGGCCTACACCGCCCCGGTCCTGCGCCGCATGGCCGCCGCCTACGGCGAGACGCTCACCACCGAATCCGGCTTCGCCTGCATGGTGGACCTCCTGCTCAAGCTCGGCAGCCTGGGCGCGGTGGTGGCCGAGGTGCCGATGATCCTGCGCTACGACCTCAAGCCGGGCCCGTCCAAGATGAACGTGCGCCAGACGGTGCGGGATACGCTGCGGCTGTTGGGGCGGAGGAGAAGTCGCAGGTAGTAACTCAAAGGTCGGAAGTAGGGGCACGGTCCACGGTGCCCGCTTGAGGGGCTTAGTCAAAGAAGACGATGAAGGACGAGTCCCCGCTATCCCCCAGCACTCCCTCCCCACCCTCGCCGGCAAGGGCGCCCTCTCGTCTCCTGTGGTGGCTCTTTGCGGCTGTGCTGGCTGGCAACCTCCTGCTCTTCTCGGGGACTGTGCGCTCGGCGGACGGCGGGACCATGCTGGCCGTGACCCGCAGCCTAGCCACGCACGGAGACGCTGCGGTGCCCCCGGGATCGGTGGGGCGCCCGGGTCGGGACGGACGGCTCTACGCGCAGTATGGCCCGGCCTGTTCGGTGGCTGCCCTCCCGCTCTTCCTGGCCGGACATGGCCTGGCGCGGGCTGCCCACCTATCGCCGGAGCGTACCGCGCAGGTCGAGGAGTTTGCGGTCGCCCTGTTCAACCCGCTGGTCGTGGCTCTGATCGCGGTGCTGGCGTGCGCCGCAGCCTTGGAGTTGGGGGTAGGCCCTCGCTGGGCCGCGGCCGGGGGGCTGCTGTGTACTTTCGGCACCGGCCTGGTCGTGCAGATGAAGGACTTCAACAGCGAGCCGCTGACCGCCCTGCTCTTGCTGGCCGCCTTCTATGTGCTCTTGCGGCAGCGGAGGTCGGTAACCGGCGGCGGCATGGCCCTGGCCGGAGCGTTGGCTGGAGCGGCGATTCTCGCCCGCCCGTCCAACGCGCTGGGGGCAGCTATACTCGGCGGGGCGGTGGTGGTCCTGGCGGTGAGGAAGGCAGGGGGTCTCCGCGGCCTCGCCGCCGTAGTCTGCTTCGCGCTGCCGGTTCTGGCCGGAATGGGGCTGTACGGCTGGTACAACTACGCCCGCTTCGGCAATGCCCTGGACACCGGCTACCACCAGGTGACCTTCAACTACCCTCTCTGGCGAGGGCTATGGCTACAGCTTTTCAGCCTCGAGCGCGGGCTGGTCTGGTACGACCCACTGGTCCTCCTGGCCCCGGCGGGAGCGGCCCTCCTGTGGCGGCGCGAGCGGGGCGCGACGGCGCTGGCGGGGGCGCTGGCGATCGGCTTCCTGTTGCTGTACTCTACCTACGCCCAGGCTCCCGCGGGCGGGCACAGCATGGGGCAGCGGTTCCTGCTGATGGTGATCCCGCTGCTGGTGCTACTGGCGCTGCCGGCGGTCGAGAAGGCCTTCGGAGGGGCGCATCACGGGTCCGCGCCCTACAGCACGCCCCGTCCTTGGACACGCCGCCTGGTTGTGGCTATAATCGCAGTCTCGGTGCTGGTGCAGTTGCCACTCGTGTGGGTCAATCCCTCCTACTACTACGCGGTGCTCGGCGCCGAGCGGGAAGCAGAGGGAGCGCCGACGGTGGGGGTACAGGCGGGGCAGACGGTGTTGGCTCGCTCCTGGAGCCTGGCCGCGCAGGTCGCGGGAGACGTGCTAGCCCGGCCCGGATGGGTCCGCGCCCTGCCGGAGCACATCGGTCCCACCGCGACGGCGGCGGAGATGTTGCCCGGCCCGCGCTCCTTCCACGTCCCCTACTTCTGGTGGGCGCTGGCCTGGGCCTATGGGGTGCCGGTGGTGGTGCTGCTGGGGGTGGGGCTGGTGAATCTACTCTTGGCTGCCTACTGCGCTGGAAGGCTGGCTCGTTATCTACGGCTTGCACCCGAGGTGATTGCCACATGAAACTCTCCGTGATCATGCCGGTTTACAACGAGAGGCCGACGGTGGAGGAGATCGTGCGGCGGGTGCTGGCCGAGGGGCATGAGAAGGAGCTGATCATCGTCGATGATGGCTCTACCGACGGCACGCGCGAGATTCTGGCGCGACTGGCGCAGGCCCAGCCGGACCGCATCCGCGTGATCCTGCACGAGCGCAACCAGGGCAAGGGCGCCGCGGTACGCACCGGCTTGGCGCAGGCCACCGGCGACGTCCTGCTCATCCAGGACGCCGACCTGGAGTACGACCCTGCCGACTACAGCCTCCTGCTCGAACCGATTGAGCAGGGGCAGGCCGATGTCGTCTACGGCTCGCGCTTCCTGGGGGTGCACCGCGCTTTTATGTTCTGGCACATGGTCGGCAACCGGCTACTGACCTTCGTCACCAACGTCTTGTACAACGCCACCCTCACCGACATGGAGACCTGCTACAAGGCCATCCGCAGGGAGTTCCTGGTGGGGATGCGCCTGCGCAGCAACACCTTCGATATCGAGCCGGAGATCACCGCCAAGCTACTCAAGCGCAAGGCGCGGCTGTATGAAGTGCCCATCCACTACTACGGCCGGGACTTCACCGAGGGCAAGAAGATTCACTGGCACGACGGCTTCCGGGCGATCTGGACGTTGATAAAGTACCGGTTTGTAGAGTAGTCACCAGTCGCGAGTAGGGGACGAGAGACAGTAAGGAGTACCTATCATGCCGAGCAAGATGCACCACATCGGAGTAGAGGTCAGGGACATCGAGCGGTCCGAGGCGTTCTACGTCGGCCTGCTGGACTTCCACAAGGTAGCGGAGTTCCAGTTCGAGGAGAGTGGGCGGCGGATCGTCTTCCTCGACCTGGACGGCGTGAGCCTGGAGCTCTTGAGCGCGCCGGGGGATGAGGCGTACATGGAGCCGCCGGAGACGCAGTGCGGCTACAAGCACCTGGCCCTGGTCACCGAGGACGTGGACGGCGACATCGCCCGCTTGCGCGAGGCGGGGACGACCATTCGCCTAGAGCCCACCGAGATCCCAGCGATCAAGGCCCGCATCGCCTTTGTGGAGGATCCCGACGGGATTCCGGTCGAGTTGTGGCAGGACCTCGCCTAGCCAGTGACAGTGGGCAGTAGACAGGGCCAGTGAACCCTCCCGGCAGCGCTTCCCGCTGCCCCTGACGTCCGCCGACTGATACCTTCTGATTCCCATGCGCAGATACGTCGTCCTCATCGCCTCCGTGGTCATTCAGATATGCCTCGGGGGCACTTATGCGTGGAGCGCTTTTGTCCCGGCGCTCAGCGAGAAGTATGGCCTGAGCAGCGCCCAGACGCAAACCATCTTCGGCGTCACCATCGCGGTGCTGACCCTCTCCATGGTGCTTTCTGGGAGGTTACAGGATCGCTACGGGCCGCGCCTGGTGGCCATGATCGGCGCTGCTCTGTACGCTTGTGGCTACGTGCTGGCCTCCTTCTCCCACGGCGCGTATCCCCTGCTCTTGCTGGAGGTCGGCTTCATCGTCGGCGCCGGCATCGGCTTCGTCTACGTCTGCTCCCTGGCCACCTGCATCAAATGGTTCCCCGAGCGCAAGGGGCTGATCACCGGCGTAGCGGTGGCGGGCTACGGCGCGGGGGCCATCGTCCTGTCCTACCTGGCAACGGCCCTGTTCGCCCGGGGACTAGACGTGCTGGAGATCTTCCGCTGGATTGGCCTCTGCTACGGTGTGGTGGTCTTTCTGGGCGCGCTGCTGCTGAGTGTCCCCGCGACCGCCAGCCCGGCGCAGGCGCGGGTGAGTGTGGGCTTGGGCGAGGTGCTCGGCCACCGGGCCTTCTGGGGACTGGCAGTCGGGGTGTTCTGCGGCACCTGCGCCGGGGTGATTGTGATCGGCAATCTCAAGCCTATGGGCCTCCACGCCGGGGTCGGTCTCGGCGTGGCCACGACCGCGATCAGTGCCCTGGCGGTCGGCAACGCTCTCGGCCGGATCTCCTGGGGCCTGCTCTACGACCGCTGGGGACAAGCGGTTATCCCGTTGTCGCTGCTCTTCCTGGCGGGAGCCGACCTGGCCTTGCTGGGTGCGCGGGGCAGCGGAGCTGGGCTCCTGCTGGCCGCCCTCGCGGTGGGCCTAGGTTACGGAGCCTGCGTGGTCCTGTATGCCGCCCGCGTCGCCTCGGTCTGGGGCCCCGAGCGCGTGGGGAGCGTCTACCCCATGGTTATGCTCTTCCACGGGGCCGCCGCCTTCGTGGCCCCGGCGCTGGGCGGGCGACTGTTCGACGTGACTGGCGACTTCACTCTGTCGCTGCTGCTGGCCGCCAGCACCGCCCTGGTGGGCGCTGCGGCGGTGTGGATGCTCATGGCGCGCGACGCAGCCCCGCCGACCCCGGCGGTGACCTCCGAAGCAATGCTGATGGTCGAGCCGCCGGACTGAACGTACGCACGGGAAGCCGCGTCGACTCCCCGTAGGGGCGGATATTGCGGCTTCCGAGCCGCAATATCCGCCCGCGCCCGTCGAGAACGTCACTATTGCCATGGCTTGTGGCTTCCGTGGGCGGATGTTTCGCGGGATACGGCCCCGCGAAGTATCCGCCCCTACGGGGTCACCGGAACCGTTCACACACGCCCTGGACGCAGACTTCATGGATCACCATCTCCCCGAGACAATCAGCGTCGCCGATGAACTGGCCGGTCCGTTGGAGCCGGCCGCACTGACCTGTCCGGTCCCCTCCAGGCGGCGCTGGACGGTACTGGTCGCCTCGGTGGTGATGCAACTAGCGCTCGGCGGCATCTACGCCTGGAGCACCTTCGCCGTTCCTCTGCGCCAAGGGCACGGCTTAACCAACGCCCAAACCCAGATGATCTTCGGCCTCACCATCGCCCTGCTAACCACCTCCCAAATCATCTCCGGCCGCCTACAGATACGCCACGGCCCCCGCCGGGTGGCGCTGCTGGGCGCCGTGCTCTACGGCAGCGGCTACGTGATCGCCGGCTACTCCGGCGGCAGCTTCCCGGTGCTGCTAGTGGGCATCGGTCTCATCGGCGGACTGGGCACCGGCCTGGCCTACCTGTGCCCGGTTACCAGTTGCCTTTGCTGGTTCCCCGAGCGCAAGGGCCTCATCACCGGCATCGCCGTCGCGGGCTTCGGGGCGGGGGCAATTGTCCTGTCGGTAGTGGCTCGCGTGGCCTTCAACCACGGCTGGGACGTGCTGCGCTTCTTTTGCTGGATGGGCCCTGTCTGGGGCGCGATAGTCCTGCTCAGCGCTCTGTTCCTGTCGACGCCCGCCCTCGCGCCCGGCGAGGAGCTGCCGGAGCGGCCCCTGTTCTTGACGCTGCTCCGCAGGCGAGATTTCCAGCGCCTGGTTTTGGGGACGTATTGCATCTCCTTCGCCGGCCTGACCGTCATCGGCAGCCTGGAGCCAATGGGGCGCGCGGCCAGTCTCGCCCCGGCGATAGCTACCCTCGCCATCAGCCTGCTGGCGGTGGGGAATTCCGTCGGGCGGATCACCTGGGGCGGGGTATATGATCGCGTGGGGCGCGCCTCCGTGCCTGCGGCCCTGTTCTGCACCGGCCTGGCGGCCCTGGCCATGCTCTCGCTGGGCCGGAGCCAACCGGGCTACCTCTTCGCCGCCATCGTCACCGGGCTGACCTACAGCGCGACCACAGTGCTGTTCGCCGCGGAGGTCGCCACCCTCTGGGGTCCCTCGCTGGTCGGCGTCATCTACCCCTTCCTAAGTGTCTTCACCGGTCTGGCGGCGCTCACCGGCCCCTCGATAACCGGTGCCCTATACGACCGCACCGGAAGCTACGCCCCCGCTCTGCTGCTCAGCGCGGCGGTAGCGATAATCGGAGCGGCTCTGATATGGAAGTGGCCGCACCTTGACGATACGCGGCCAACCAACGACAATAGCAGACAGACGGCGCCAGCGACGAGGGAGTAGGCGCCGGTGGAGGTTTTCCAGTAGTGAAGATCGGGGTATTGAGCTTACAGGGCGATTTCGCCGAGCATATAGTGGCTTTGCGGGAGGCGGGAGCGGACGCGGCAGCGGTCAAGAAGCCGGAGGACGTGCTCTCCTGCGCCGGACTAGTGATTCCCGGCGGAGAGTCCACTACCATCGGCAAGCTGTGCGTGCGCTTTGGCGTGGGGGAGGCTATCCAGGAGCTGGCCCGCCGCGGCGCCCCGATCTGGGGCACCTGCGCCGGGATGATCCTGCTCGCCAAGGAGATTGAGGAGAGCGACCAGTGGCGTCTGGGCCTGATGGACATTGCCGTGCGCCGCAATGCCTTCGGGCGGCAGGTGGATAGCTTCGAGGCGGACGTGCCGATGGCCGGTGTCGAGGGCGGCCCGGTGAGGGCAGTATTCATCCGCGCCCCCCACGTCACGCGAGTCCTCGACGGCGCCGAGGCGCTGGCGACCCTCCATGACAAGATCATCGCCGCCCGCCAGGGCCAGTTCCTGGTCACGGCGTTTCATCCGGAGCTGACGGACGACCGGCGGGTGCAGGAGTATTTCATCGGGATGGTGCGGGAGGGGAAGTGAGGTAGGGCGGGGGCTACGTCCCCCGCCGCTCCCCAGCTCCATCCCAGCCATAGTACTGCGACCACCAGCATCGGTCTCAGAAAGGGTGAGCATCCATGCAAGGCGACTTAGACGAACTGCGGCGCTTCGTGGAAAAGGTGAAGGGTTTGGTGGCGCAAAGGGCTGACTTTGTCGAGGCACAGACCAGAATCGCTCTCGTGGATCCGCTGCTCAGGTGGCTGGGGTGGGACGTATCTGACCCCTCCCAGGTGCAGGTGGAATGGAAGCGAAAGGGCCAGAAAGAGGGTGTTGACTACGCCCTGTTCGAGGGGGACGATCTCCTGCTCCTAGTCGAAGCGAAGCAGCTCACTGACCCTCTCAAAGATAGAGGTTTGTGGCAGCTAATCAAGTACGTTCCGATAAGCGAGTCAGAAAAGGCCCGGTGGGGCATCCTCACGAGTGGCCGCGTGATAGTATTGGTGAACGCCGACCAGAAGGGCACCCTGGAGAGCAAAATCTTCTGGAGACTCGATCTGGCGCAGGTCGACGCCCCTGGCGGGCCGTCGCTTCAAGAGGCAGCAGACAATCTCCGCCTCCTCAGAAAGGAAGCACTCTCCAGTGGAGAGACCGACAAGGCTTGGGATGAGGAGCAGGTGCAAAGCAAAGCAAGGGCCGCCGTCGAGGCCCTTTTAGGCGCCCCCTCGGAGGAGCTGGTGGAACTGGTCCGCAACCAGGCCGGCGCATCGGACCTGCCGAAGGACGTTGTCGCCGTTCATCTGGCGGCGCTAGTGGGAAAAGAGCCCAATGCCACGGCCACTGCAACGCCGGCAGGAGGCGGGGTTACCCATAGACGAAAGCTCGAGGTATATGATCGACCCTTCTACGAGGAGTCGCACGATGCAAAAGCCGTTGATCAGTTCCTCGCCGTGGCTGACGCGATAGAGAAGCTCGCGTCCGCCAAGAGGTGGGCTGTTAAGAAGAAACCCAATATGTACTACGTAGGGTTCAAGTACGGGAGTAGGATATGCTTTCTGGTACATTGGATCAGTAGAGTGAGTTGGGACCTGGGCTTCAGAGTCCCCGAGGGTGCAGTCGAGGAGATGGGGGCAGAGCACTGGAGCGTTCATAGCTACGATAGCAAATCGAGTTGGGCGGTAATTCGCTGTGCGGAGCCGGAAACGGCCAATATAGAGGAACTCGAAGCGCTATTCGAGGCTGCCTACCGCTTCATCGCTGGGGCGTAACGCATAGGCCCGATGGGTGCAGGAGTATTTCATCCGGATGGTGCGGGAGAGAGAGTGACGATCGACTGACACTTTCCCCCTTGCGTCTCGCGACTTCCCGACGGAGGTAAACGTGTGAAGGGCATCATCCTCGTCGGTGGCCTGGGGACTCGGCTCTACCCGATGACGCGGGTGACCAACAAGCACCTGCTGCCGGTGGACCGCTTTCCCATGGTCTACTACCCCGTGCACAACTTGGTCGAGGCCGGGGTGCGTGATATCATGCTGGTGACCGGCGGCAACCAGGTCGGCGCCTTCCTGGAGTTGCTGCGGGACGGGCGCGAGTTCGGCCTGGAGCATCTGTACTTCGCCTACCAGCACGCGCCGCGGGGCATCGCCGACGCCCTGCGCTGCGCCGAGCGCTTCGCGGACCGCGAGCGCTGCATCGTCATGCTGGGCGACAACATCCTGGCCGGTAGCATCAAGCCCTTCGTGGACAAATTCCGCGCCCAGCCCGCCGGCGCTCGGGTGCTGGCCAAGGAGGTCCCCGACCCCCACCGCTTCGGCGTCCCCCGCTTCGACGACCAAGGCCACATCACCGAAATCATCGAAAAACCGGCTGATCCGCCCTCCAATCTGGCCATCATCGGCGTCTATATGTACGACGAGACGCTGTGGGACATCCTGCCCGCGCTGGAGCTGTCGGCGCGGGGCCAGTACGAGATCACCGACGTAAACAACGCCTACTTGGCAAAGCACCAATTGGAGTGTGACACCATTCCCTTCGCCTGGTCCGATGCCGGCACCCCCGAGAGCCTCCACCGCGCCGCAGAAATGATGCGCGCCAGTGACTTCCTACCGGCGGTGGCAGAGGGAGTATGGGAGGCGTAGAAGAGAGGAGTGGCAGTCGCTGCCCGACAGTGTCAGGGAAGACCGCTGACGTGCTTCCCCCACTGACACTGTCCACCAGCGCTAACAGCTATGCCCTTCTGGCAAGCCCTACTTAGTGAAGCCGGTGACACCCAAACCTGGGCGGGACGACTACTCAGCGTCCTGGCGACCGCCCTGGTCGCGACGCTGCTGATCACTCTAATCGTCGCCGTTGAGCGCCGTCTGCGTCCCGCTCTGCTGCGCCGGGCGGAGGCTGCCCCCGGCGCCAAGGCCGCTCGCGCCCGCGCCGCGACCACGGCCGTCTCTTTGCTTGGCAGTGTGGCCCGCTGGGCCGTCCTGCTGCTGGCCGGGCTCTACATTCTCGCCTCGTTAGGCATCAACCTCCTGCCGGTGCTCACCGGTCTCGGCTTCCTCGGCGCCGCCCTGGCCTTTGGCTCCCAATCCCTCGTGAGGGACCTCGTCACCGGCCTGTTCATCCTCCTGGAGGGCCAGTACGCCGTGGGCGACTACGTCTCCCTCAACGGCACCTTCGGCCAAGTCGCCGCCGTCAGCCTGCGCACCACCGCCCTGGACACCCCCGACGGCAAGCGCCAATACTTCCCTAACGGCACCATCAGCAAGGTCGCCGTCTACACCGAGCCATTGGCCTGGTTCGAGCTGACCATCCCCCTCGCCACCGCCCCGCAAGCCGCCGACCTGGAGGAGCCTTTGACCCGCCTAGCCGAGGAACTCCACGCGGCCTTCCCCGAGCGAGTCCTGCAAGTCAGGGAAGCCGAGCCCTACGCCGAGGAGGGCCAGATGGTCCACGGCCTCCGCCTGCAAGTGGCGGTCTGCCCCGGCTACGAGTGGCTGGCGACGGACGAGCTGATAGGCCGGGTCAAAGGACTGTTGGAGGCGCGGGAGGCAACTCCGCCGGGAGGACTGCTGCCGGTAGCAAGGGCCCAGGGCATCACTTCCTGAAGGCGGCGCATGCCCGCTACGAAACCTTTCCCCCTCCCCCGGGGTCTAACCTATTGTTCCTCAACGCACTCCTATGGAGGCCGATGATGACCGCAGCCCTCGCGATCGTGTTCCTGCTGAACGGCGCCCAGGTGGACCTGCCGGTACCGGCGCTCATAGTGAACAACGCCGCTTACGTCCCGGCGCGCGCGGTGTTGGAGCAGCTCGGCTGGAAGGTGGAGTGGGACGCCGCGGCCCAGAAGCTGAACGCTTCGGTGGAAGAGGTGTGCACCTACAGCTTCACCGTCGGCTCGCCCCAGATGACGCTGGAGTGCAGCGTCTGCGCCACCACCCCCGCCGGCACGCAAGAGACCCTCGACGCCCCGCCGCTGATCATCGGCGACTACCTTTACCTCCCGGTACGGGCGGTGGCGATTATGGCCGCCGGTCGTACGGAATGGAACGGCCCGACCATGACCGTGAACCTGATCACCGAAGCGCAAGGCAACCCCCAGGACGCGGAGACGGGCAGCATCATCGCCGATCCGGCCGCCTGGGTCCGCAAGCTGGTGCGCTTGCAGGGAGAATATACCGGCTGGCAAGCCGACCCCTTCGGCCCGGCCGTCTCCCACGGCCCCCCCGTCACCCGCAGCGACTGGACGATCCGCGACCTGAGCGGCTCGCTCTACTGCACCCGCCCCACAAGCGTGCAGGAGTTTGCCGTCAAGCTCGACCCCCAGGCTGACCTCGGCCGACGGCTCGAGGTGCTTGGCACCGTCGCTCTGACCGCGGACGGCTGGCCCTACCTCCAGATCAGCGACATCTCGCCCTTGGAGGGTCTGGCCGGGCTGACCTGCTACCTGACCACGGACCGGCATACCTACCAGCCGGGTGAGGTAGCCAAGCTTCAGATGAAGGTGTTCAACCCCACCGAGGAGGCCCAGATACTGCAGTTCCGCACCAGCCAGCAGTTCGACTTCAGCGCGCGCAACCCCGACGGCGAGACGGTCTGGAAGTGGTCACAGGGCCTCATGTTCGCGCAGATGCTGACCCAGAAGGCGCTCCAGCCGGGCGAAGGCTACAGCGTGACTGCGGACTGGACCCTCCCCGCGGACCTGCCCCCCGCCCTCTACCGGGTGAGCGGCGAACTCAACCGCGAGGTCTCTTCGTACGTCAAGACCGTCTCGGTGACGAAGGAGTAACCCTCGGCGCATGACGGACTCGCGCCCAGAGCCCCTCGCCAACCTCTCCTCTGACTCCCCCTCTCCTGCAAGGAGAGGGAGTTGGGGGGTGAGGCTCTCCTTGCTCGGGTGGCTCCTCCTAGTGGCCGTTCTCGGCTGGGGCCTGGGACATCTCGTACCCCGGCGCGGCTCTCCCCAGCCCCCCTCCCCCGCGGTGATGGCCAGTGAGCCGGAGAAGATTCCCGACGAAGTGGTCATCAGCCCCACCGACCGGCGGCTGGAGAGTACCCCGGTGCTACTACCGGTCACGGTGGTGCCCCTGTACTGCTTCTACCGCCTGGACCGTCTCCCGGCCCGCTCCCCCCTGCAGGTGACCTGGAAGCTCAATGGCCAGGACCTGGGCGAGTTGCCCCTCGAGGATAACCGTCCGCAGGGGAAGACCGCCTTGGCCGGGCGCTTCCTGCTCCGCCCGCCCCAGGACGCCCGGGAATTCGCGCCCGGGCTCTACCAGTTGATCTTCCACAGCGGCGGGGAGGAGATCGTGGACGCCTCCTTCGTGGCGGCGGTGGACGCGGAGAAGATCCTTACGCAGCAGGCGCCGCCTGCGGGGGAAATCCGGGTGGTGAGTCTGACCACCTGCACCGGTGTGGATGCCCAGGGCCGCCCCTCGGGCTTGACCGGGACCTTTCGCCCCACCGACCGCGTCCACGGGTTGTTTACGTACCTCAACGGGGTCAAGCAGGCGCGGTTTGAGGTGCGCTGGCTAGCGCAGGACGTGGTCATCCCCCAGGCGACGCAGCAGGTGGAGATGAAAGCAGGCGCGGGGCAGTCATACGCATGGCTCCAGGCAGGCGGGGAGGGCCTGCCGGAGGGCCCCTGCCAGGTGCAGGTGCTGGTTGCGGGCAGTGAGCAGCCGCTGGCGTCGGTTCCCTTCACCATCAGCAAGACCGCCGCCTCGCCAGCGCCAACCGCCGCTGCCCCGCCCCTCCCGGCGCTCCCGGCCCCGCCGACGCTACCCCCGCGGCCCAGCCCGTAGGACCTGCCGCGGCGGGAGGGCGCCCCCCGACCTTCACCCAACTCTCTCCTCTCCCCAGAACCCCTTCAGGGTACCCAACGCCTCTTCCTCGCTTACATCGTGCCACTGCTGGTAGGCCTCGGCCACCGCGAACCTGCCGCTCCGCCGAACGTTGGCGCAGTACAACCCGTCCGCCAGCGGGGCCACGCGGCCGATCGCCTCGGGGTGGCCCGTCGGGACGGCCACAATGATCTTGGCGGCCCCCGCCGCGCGCAGCGCCTGGGCGGCCGCGACCATGGTGTAACCCGAGGCCAAGCCGTCGTCGACCAGGATCACCGTACGCTCCCGCACCGCGAGTGGTGCGCGTCCCGGCCGTAGCCGCGCTACTCGCCCCGCCACCTTCTCCCGCGTCTCGGCAATCCCGCGCCCCACCTCCTCCTCGCTCAGCCCTGCCCTGATCAGCATCTCGTGATTGAGCACGACCGTGCCGTCCCACGCTACTGCGCCATAACCGGCCTCCGCAGTCCAGGGCAGGAGTATCTTGCTGGTCGGGGCGGCCTCCAGGTCCAGCCCTAGCCAGCGCGCCAGGGCCGCCGCCACCGGCACTCCGCCAGCGGGGATGGCCACCACCAGTGCCCCCGAGTCACGCCACTCGGCCAGCATCTCGGCCAGTATTTCCCCGGCCGCCTCCCGGTCCGGCAAAATCCCCACCCGATCGCGCAACTCGGGCAGGTCAACGATCTGTGCAGGGGTTCTGTCATCCATGGACGCACTCCACCACTTCCACAAGCCGCAAAGCGTATTGCCCACCCTTAATGACTGGCGCAAGCGGGAACTGGTTCGCTAGCGAGAGAGATGGTGATGCGCGTCAAGACTGGGGAGAGTCCAACTGATCGCTATCCTCGGTCCGCGATCGAGTGAGCAGTGGGGGGTAAACGGGGGGCGCTAGAGGGCGACTTGGGCCCGTGCCACTATCGTTGGTAGACCGGGGGGCCAAGCAGGAACTCTCCCCTTCCCCTGCGAAACAGACCGTCGATGCGCGTGTCTTCGCCGCCGCGACCTGAGGGACTCCGCCGCGACCTGGCCCGACAGCTTGCCTATCGGCCGCTGGTGCTGATGGCCGTCGGCCTGGCCGCCGGCATTGCCCTGGCCGAGGCGCTGGAGCTACCCTTCTCCCCCGCCCTGCTGGTGTTGTGCGCCGCGGTGACCACCTTGGCTTTGGTGCTGGGGAGGCTTACCGGCTCGTTGCGGCTGTGGCTTGCCCTCGTCTTTCTCGCCCTGGGTGTCCTCCTACACAGTCTCCACTCGGTCGTGCCCCCCTACCACTTGCAGTCCCAGCTGCCCCTGCACGGCGTGCGCCTGCTGGGCCGCCTAGTGGAGGCGCCCCGGACGACCGCGCACGGACGCCGCCTGGCCCTGGATTGCCAGTGGCTGGAGATCGGGAGCGGCTGGCAGCGGACCGCCGGTCGGGCATCCTTGTACCAGTGGGGCTCCGGGCCCACGCTATATGAGGGCGATCAGGTCACCGTAGTCGTCAGCCGACTGGCCGCCCCCCCCCGCGCGACCAATCCGGGGCAGTTCGACGCGCGCCGATACTATCGGCACCGGGGCTTGTGCGCGCGGGGCACCGCTCAAGACGTGCAGGTCGCGCCGGGACCGCCCTCGGTGAGCGGGCGCGTGGAGGACTTCGTGGCGCAGCGGCAGCGGACCGCCCTCGCGGCGCTGCGGCGAGCCATGCCGGGCGACAACCCCGACTTCTACGCGGGACTGCTGGGCGGGATGGTCTACGGCCGGCGGGCCGTCGGGTCACTGGACGAGGCAACCGAGGACCTCTTCCGACGCACCGGCACCATCCATCTCCTCGTCGTCTCCGGCGCGCAGATCACCTTCATCATCTTCACCCTCATCTTCCTGATTAGCGGCCGGGACCGCTGGGCGCTCCAGCCTTGGCATCTGCTGCTCATCTTCCCCCCCATGCTTGCCTTCTCTCTCTTCGCCGGGATCGCCGCCTCGGTGATTCGCGGCCTGATCATGGCCGGGGTGCTGGCCTATGCGCTAGTCAGCCACCGCGACTACGACCCCTACAGCGCCCTGGCTCTGGCAGCGCTGGCCCTGATGGTGGCCGACACCACTGCCGTCTTTAACGTGGGTACGCAACTGACCTTCGCCGCCTGTCTCGGAGTGATCACTTTCCCCCCGCGCCTGCGAATTGACGAGTGGACCGGCCGCCACCAACGCCCACCGCTGCTGGTCACCGTTTTCTGGGCCAGTGTAGGCGCCTGGGCCCTGACCACCCCCATCATCGTTGCCACCTTCCACAGCCTACCCTTGCTAGGGAACCTCGCCAACCTGCTCGCCGTGCCCCTGTCGATGCTAATCATGCCTCTGGGCATGGTCGCCCTGCTCACCGGTGCCTGGCTGCTGCCGGTCACCGCCGTTGCATGTTGGCTATCCCGGTTGCTGCTAGTGATCATGCTCACCGGGAACCGTCTCTGCCAGGCCCTGCCCGGCGCTTTCTTGGACCTGGTAGAGTTCAGTCCTGAACTGACCCTGGGCTGGTACATGGTGGTGGCCGGGGGATTGCTGCTGGTAGCGAGGGCCGACCTGCGCCGGTGGCTCGGCTCGCGGTGGCGGTTGCTGCCGCACGAGGCCCTGTGGATAGGTGTCGGCGCGCTGCTGGCCCTTGGGGTGGTCGCCGGCGCCCTCTCTCTAGGCCAACCGCCTCGTCTCACGCTGAGCCTGCTGGACGTGGGGGAGGGCAACTGCTTCCTGGTGCAGGCGCCCGGGGGGGCGACGATGATGATCGACGCCGGGACCAATGGTGACGGCGGGGCACTCGCTCAGGACACCGTCATTCCCTATCTCGCGCATCGGGGCGTGCGGCGGCTGGACTACTTCCTACTCACCCACGGCGATACGGACCACTGCAACGCCCTGGCGGAGCTGCTTCCCCGCGTACCGATAGGGCGGTACCTCGATCCGCAACTGGGTGGCACGCCCACCTACCAGGAGGCCCTGCGGGAGGTGCGGGCCCGCGGCGTGCCCCGCTACCGCGCGGGCGCGGGGCAGGAGATCTCGTTGGGCGCGGATGTGACGGCGCTATTATTGGCCCCCACTGAACCCTTACTGCGGGGCACCGGCGCCGACGAGAACAACAACTCCGTCGCGGTGTTGCTCCGCTACGGCTCGACCCGCCTGCTGGTCCTGGGCGACCAGCAGGAGCCCGGCCTACTCCGCCTGACGGCCTGGGCGGACGCGCACCGCATGCCCCTGCAGGCGCAAGTGGTCGTCATCCCCCATCACGGCCGCTCGGCTCCCTGGTGTCGCGAACTGCTACGCCTCTCCGGCGCTCACTGGGCCCTGGTCTCCGGCAGCCGCGGCCCCTTCACGCGAGGCACGCTCGCCGCCTCGGTCCAGGTTCTTTCCACCGGCGAGGTCGGCGCAATTGAGGTGATCAGCGATGGGAAGGAGGTACGGGTAAGACGAGCGCGTTAGCCTACCGCCCAGGAAAAGCACAGAAGCGACCCACAAGGATCGCTTCTCTATCGCGTCGATGGTCGCGGGTTGGTCCGTCTGCGCCGCGGGCGTCTACTCTGTATTGGTGCTGTCCAGCACCCGCCGAATGACCAGCGCCAGGTCGTCGTAGTCCGTGATCGGCTTGGTGTAAAACCAGGTGCAGCCCAGGTCGAAGCCCGTCAGCACGTTGACCGGCTCCTTGAGGGCGGTTAACATCAGCACTGGAATCTTCGCGTTCTCCTCATCGGTCTGGAGCATCTGCAGCGTCGCCCAACCGTCGAGACGCGGCATCATCACGTCCAGGATGATCAGGTCCGGCTTCTCCTTGCCCACGACCTCCAGCCCCTCGAGACCGTCGTAAGCCTCCAGTACCTTGTAGCCCTGGCTCTCCAGGAATAGCCTGGTGGCGAAGACGAAGTCGCGGTGGTCGTCAACAATCAGGATCGTCTCGGCCATACTGCTCTACTCTCCCTTGATCTCGCGTGGCGGGCCCGCGCCGGTGAGGTGCGTGTGGCGCCGGTCCCCGACTAGTCCCGTTTTCTCCGTGCGGCGGGCATATTCCTTCAACTCCGCCAGGATCGCGGAAACCTGCCCCGGGTGGTCCACGTCCTCTGCCTCGTTCGTCACGGCCACCGCCACCAGGCGAGTCAGCGGCACCAGACGTTCCTCGCCGGTGCGGGTGATGACCGTCACTCCGCCCACCGCTCGATCTTGCGTATCATACAGCCTAGGGGCCAGATGGTCAAACCTTTCCTGCGCTGCCGTCACCAGTGCCTCCATGCGCGCGGGGATGGTCACCAGGAAGAAGTCGTCCCCGCCCAGGTGAGAGAGCACGTCCTCCGGCCCACCGTGCTCCCGTAGCACCGCGAGGAGCGTGTCCCGCAGTAGTAGCAGCACGCCGTCGCCCCGGGCATAGCCGTAGCAGTCGTTGTAGGCCTTGAAATGGCGCAGATCCAGGGCGACGACCGCCAGTCGGCCCCGCTCCGGCAGGCGCCGCAGCAGCTCGCGCTCCAGGACCCCGACGCCGGGAAGTCCGGTCAGCGGGTTGCTCTCCTGCCGCCGCCAGGCGAGGCGCAGCCGCACGCGCAAGCGCCGCAGCAGTCGCGCTCCCATCTGCGCTGGGTCCACGAACTCGTCCGCTCCCGCCTCCAGCGCCTGCTCCTCGCCCTGGTCGCTGAAGCGCTCCGCGACGACTATCATCGGCAGGTCGGCTCCCACCTGCCCCGCTCGCAGCGCCCGGCACAAGTCGAGCGCCGGCATGTCTTCCAGTTGTTCCCCTATCACCGCCGCCCCCGCTTGCCCCCGCCGCGCCTCCGCCATAATCTCTTCCCCACGCGCCACCAGGCGTACCTCGCCCAGGTCCAGCAGGTGAGCCAGACGCTCCCCTGGCCCCGGCGTAGCCAGCAGTGGCACCGCTCGCATGGGGACGGCCGGCAGAGGTTGTTCGAGGCTGTCATCGGCCATTGCGACACTAACTTTAGGCCACAGCCGGAGGCAGGTCAAGATGCGCCGAGGGCGAATATTGCGCTATGCCGCGACGCCTCTCGGCCCTCATCTGGCTGGGCCTCTTCGCCGCCTTCTATGTCGGTTTCGCCTCCGGCCTCCAGCGGCTGTGGGACTATGACTTCTGGTGGCACCTCAAAACCGGCGAGTTGATTGTCCACCAGGGCGCCATTCCCCATGCCGACCCCTTCTCCTGGAGCCGCCCCGGCGCGGCCTGGACCGCTCACGAGTGGGGCTGGGACGCCGTGCTTTACCTGGTTTACTCGGCCGGTGGGTGGCTCGGGCTCATCTATCTCAAGGCCACGCTCTTCGGCCTCTGCGCCGCCCTGGCCGCCTACCTAGCCCTGCGCTGGGGCGCGGGCCTGCTGCCGGCGCTAGCAGTGACCGCCCTAATGTCCGTCGCCGTCAGCCTCTGGCTCAACGCCCGCCCGCAGATGCTGATCGTGCTCTATGTCCTGCTCATCCTGCACCTGTTGACCTCGTACCGCGAGGGCCGTCCCCGCGCCCTGTGGTGGCTGCCGGTAACCTTCCTCTTCTGGGCCAATACCCATGGGGCTTTCCTGCTTGGGTGGGCCATACTCGCGCTGTTCGGGGTGTGCGAAGTCTTCCAGCCCTCTCTGCGTGGCGCGGACTTTCTAGCCCGCGCTCCCCTGGGCGGACTAGGAAGCCCGGCCCACGCGGACCCGTCAGACCTCCGCCTCACCTGGCCCCGGCCGCGACTGGGTGCGCTGGTGCCCCTGCTCCTGCCGGGCCTCGCCTCCGTGCTTATCTGCCTCGCCAACCCCAATGGCATCGCCGGCGCCCTGTATCCCTTCTCCTACATCTTCGGCGAAAACGCTTACCATTCGCAGATCATCACCGAATACGCCTCGCCCAATTTCCATGAACCCGTTTTGCTGGCTCTGCAAGCCTTGATGCTGGTCACCATTCTCGCCCTGATCCTCTCGCCGCTGGGGCCCAGTCTATGGGAGCTAGCGCTGCTGCTGGTGGGGATCTACCTGTTCCTCAAGTGGGTCCGCAACGGCCCGCTACTGGCCGTATTCTGTGTCCCCCTCGCCGCGCGGCACCTCTCCGCCCGCGCCCGCGAGAGCCGCTGGCTGCACTGGCTGGGCGACCCCCAACTCTCCCGGCAGCCCGTGCGTCCGCTAATGGTGGGCCTGGCGGTGGTGGTCCTGCTGCTGGCGCTGGCCATCGTCGCCCCCCGCGATCCCTCCGCCACCGCCACCATCTCCTCCCACCTCCTCCCGGCCCGGGCCGTGGAGGTGGTCAAGCTCAACCACTTTGAGGGGAACATGTTCGACAGTTACGAGTGGGGCGGGTACCTCATCTGGACGCTGTGGCCCGACTACCGCGTCTACATCGACGGGCGGGCCGACATGTACGGCACCCCCATGCTGCAGGAGTACGAGCGGGTTGTCAAGCTGCGGGCGGGCTGGCGTGTTACCCTCAAGGAGCGGAATATCCAGTGGCTACTGCTGCGTTCGGAGTCGGCCCTG
This sequence comes from Candidatus Zipacnadum vermilionense, assembly GCA_029821755.1. Classification (GTDB taxonomy): domain Bacteria; phylum Armatimonadota; class Zipacnadia; order Zipacnadales; family Zipacnadaceae; genus Zipacnadum; species Zipacnadum vermilionense. The sequence goes on from JALGSV010000006.1 coordinate 106,797, forward strand.
GCAGTGGTGCTGGAGGGAGAGGACGACTACGCCAAGGTCTATGAGGACGATATCGCGGTGCTCCTGGTCCGTCGGAGCGGCGTTAACCAGCGTCTCATCGACGCGGCACAGACGGGCACGCTCAAGACTCCGGAGTAGAAGCCTCAGGCGCGGCTCCCTTCCCCGTGGCGCGGGCTGGAAAGCCTGCCCCACGCGGGAACGGCCGTGGGTGGCGCAGCCTTGCCCCGTGCCCCTCACTCTCCCGTCGCCTCAATCGTCTCGTCCTGCTTCGCGGCGCTCTTCCCCGCGGGCGCCTGGGCCAACTCCGAGCACGTAGGGCTCATTTCGATGTCGTAGGTCAGCCGCCTCGGCGTCATGAGGGTGACCCTCCCGCCCACTTGCACCGTGAACCGTTGGACCGCCATCCGGTCGCCGGCAACCCAGCGCACCACCATCGGACTGGCAGTGTCGCCCTGGTTAGTGAAGACCAGCGACACGTCGCCGGTCCCGATGGTCTCATCCTGGCCGCCACAGCCGGCCACCAGGGCCAGACCCAGCGCCAGCGCGGCGCCGGCGGCCAGAGCGAAACTGAATCGCAGCGAGAGGCGGTGGTGTTTCATGGTGGGTTCTCCTGAGGGTAATGCCGAGGGGGCGCTCGGAGCCGCCCGCTGATCACAACTCATAGCCGTAATCTCGCAGAATCTTTCCATAGTCCCGTCCGGTCGCCCGGCGGAGAGCGCCCGCGACCAGTCGGTTCCCCTGGTGGCGATCGGCGGCCTGGGTCAGCGGCTCTCCCGACGCGTTCAGCTCGGCGAAGAACCGGCGCCATGTTGCGGATGATAGCCCCGACCCCACGGCGCGCCAGCAGGCGATCCCGCGTTGGCGCTCCCAGGTCACCGGCTCCATGCCCTTCGGCGGCCAGCCGTGCTCCCGCCAGTAGCGAACCGTGTTCGCCTCCCGCTCCTCAAAGACCAGGGTCAGCGCGTTAATATCGCCGGCGCGTAGGCCGCCCCACAGCGTCGGCCCTAGGTCCCGGGCCGTCACGGCGGCCAGGCCCGCGCTCAGGTCGGTGCGGTCCAGGCCGAGATACTCGTGGAAGGCGTAGGCCAGCCCCTCCAGCGTTCCCAGCGTATCGGCCTGCGCCCAGCGATCATCCCCGGGAGGCGCGGCCAGATAGTCCACACTCATGCGCAGCCGCCCCTGCCCCTCGTACACAGGCAGCGCGGGGAGGTCGTACCGGACGGCGCCGATCTCCGGCTCATAGGAAACCTGCCACGCGTAGGGCGGCGTCACTCCGTACAGGCGCTGCAGGGCCCGCCAGCAGCGGTCATGGAGTTCCCGGGTTTGGTCCTCGGCCCACTGGTAGTCGGCGGGGATGCGCACGTCAAACGCGGGCGCCAGCGTCTGAGCGGCGCCCGCCGGGTCCTGCCCGTCCTGCCCGCTTGCCACCTGCCCTAGCGTAGCCAGGCCGGTCCGGACGTCCGGGAAGCGCACAGACATTAACAGCCCGACGCCAAGCAGGGCCGCTCCAGCGAAGCCCATGATACGGCCCGCCCGTCTTATGCCCATCGCCTCTCCGACAGCGTCCCCTCCTCCCCTACCCCTCTGTCGTTCCCTGCCGCTCCCACTGCCGTACTACGTCGCTTGCAGCCCCCGGGCCAGCACGACTTTACCGGTGCGCACAAGTTCCTCAATGCCGTAGTCGGACATCAGCCGGCTGAAGGCATCTATCTTGGCGGTATCCCCGGTGATCTCGATGATGACCGTCCCGTTGCCGACGTCGACGATCTCGCCACGGAAGATGTTCGCCATCTGGATGACCTCGGCACGCGTCTTGCGGTTGACCTTTACCTTGATCAGGCACAATTCCCGCTCTACGGTCGCATCCTGGGTATGGTCGAGGACCTTGATGACGTCCACCAGCTTCTCGAGCTGGCGGCAGATCTGTTCCAGCACGCAGTCGTCGCCGGTGACGGTGAGAATCATCCGGGAGACCTCAGGGCTCTCGGTCTCGGCAACGGCCAGCGAGTCAATGTTGAAGCCGCGGCGGGCAAAGAGCGAGGCAGCGCGCGCCAGTACTCCCGGCTTATTCTCGACCAGCGCAGAGATGGTGTGCTTCATATGCAGTCCGTCCTTTCGGCGATGGGGTGTGTGCGAATTATAGCATATTGGCCTCCCCTCCGCGCGAATCTCTCCTCTTGTCGCCTTTCCGCTCCCCCTTCCCTGGGAGGGCGAGGGGCAGGGGCTGAGGCTCACCGATCGCCGCGCGCGGGCGTCAACTTGCATTCCTGCCGCCTTTCGTTTATCATCGATCATGTCCCAACGGACCGGCTGCAGGTTTTCTTTGGCAGTCGGTTTCGCCTACCCGGCGGGTCCTCCTCCCGCCCGAAGGAGTGTGGCCACGTGCCCAAAATCGAACTTATCGACGTGACCAACCGCGACGGAGAACAAACCGCCCGTATCTCGCTGGCGAAAATCCAGAAAACAGTCATCAACTGGCTGCTCGACGACCTGGGCGTATACCAGTCGGAGATGGGTTTCCCGCTTAGCCCCCATGAGAAGGACTACGTCAACGCCAACTACGAACTCACGGAGGGCGACGAGAACCGCCCCCCCCTGATCAAGCAGATGGCGCTGGGCGGCTGGTCCCGGGCGCTAGCTTCCGACGTGGAGAAGGCCCTGACCCAGACCAGGATTCGTCACCTCAACCTCTCCATTTCCACCTCTGAGCAGATGCTGCGCTGGAAGTTCCAGGGCAAGTTCAGCCGTGCGGACATCATCAAGATGATGGTGGACGCCACCGTGGCCGCCAAGCAAGGCGGGGCCATCACCGCCGGCGTCAATGCCGAGGACGCCTCCCGCACCGACCTGGACTTCCTCGTGGAGTTCGCCCAGGCCGGGCAGGAGGCCGGTGCCGACCGCTTCCGCTATTGCGACACGCTGGGCCATGACGACCCCTCTACCATCGCCCCGCGGGTGGCCACCATCGCTCGCGAGGCCCAGATACCCGTGGAACTGCACTGCCACAACGACTTGGGCCTGGCCGTAGCCAACTCCTGCGCCGGAGCCGTAGCCGTCTACGACGCCGGGCAGGACGCGTACATCAACACCACGATCAACGGCATCGGCGAGCGCGCCGGCAACGCCGACCTCGTTTCCTGTGTCCTGGCCCTGCGCTACTCGGCCCGTTGGGGCTGCCTGGGCCTGCTCAACAACGCCATTGACCTGTCCAAGGCCTACCGCCTCTCGCGCTATACCGCCAACGCCTTCGGGATGGAGATCCCCATTAACCAGCCTGGCGTGGGCGACAATGCTTTCGCGCACGAGTCCGGCATCCACGCCGACGGGGCGCTCAAGGATCGGCAGAACTACGAGTTGTACGACTTCGAGGCCATTGGGCGCGGCGATAAGATCGAGACCACTACCGGCCGCATCATCACCACCGGCATCCATGGCGGTAAGTCCGGCCTGGAGTACGTCTACGCCCAGATGGGCCTGGGCTTCCAGGACGCTGAGCACACCGCGCTGGTCCTCAAGCTGGTCCAGTTCGCTAACCTCACCACCCAGGCGCCGCTGAGCCCCGAGGAGCTGTGGCTGATCTACCACTACCCCGAGCAGGTACGGATGCTGGTCACCCTAACGCCCTAAGACCGCCAGGCGGGAAGAATCACCCACGGGCGTGGTCAAACTGGCCACGCCCGTCGCTGTTGTAGGGGCGTTTGCCTGGGGCGGGACCTCTCCCAGCTCCCGTCCCACCCACAAGGAGACCTCTCATGCGCAAAGAATCCCTCGCTTTCCTCGAGAAACTCGTCAGCACTCCCTCGCCCTCCGGCTTCGAGCAGCCGGTGCAACGGGTCATCCGCGACTACGTCGCCCCCTGGGCCGATGAGGTCACCGTCGACGTCAACGGCAACCTCACCGCCACACTCAACCCCGGCGGGTTTCCCCGGGTCATGCTGGCCGGGCACTGCGACCAGATCGGCTTCATGGTCCAGCACCTGGGCGACGAAGGCTGCGTCTACTTTTCCGCCATCGGCGGGATTGACACGGCCATCGTCCCGGGCGAACATGTGGTGCTGCACACCCGCAAGGGTCCGATCCCCGGGGTCATCGGCCGCAAGCCCATCCACCTGCAGAAGCCCGAGGAGCGCAAGAGTCAGACCAAGGACCTCAGCTCCATGTGGATTGACATCGGCGCCGCTGACAAAGCCGAGGCGGAAAGCGTCCTGGAGATCGGCGACCCCATCACCTTCGAGCTGGGCCTGACCCGCCTGCTGGGCCGGCGCGTGGCCGCGCCGGGCCTGGACGATAAGGTCGGCGTCTTCGCGATCATGGAGGCCCTGCGTCTCCTGGCCAAGCGCAAGCTCAAGTGCGCCGTCTACGCCGTCTCCACGGTGCAGGAGGAGCTGGGCCTCCGCGGCGCTCGCACCGGCGCCTATGCGGTGGACCCGCAGGTGGCCATCGCGGTGGACCTCACCTTCGCCACTGATCACCCGTACGTGGAGAAGAGCCTCATCGGCGACCTGCGTTTGGACCGGGGCCCGGTGATCGCCAAGGGGCCCAACATTAACCCGGTTCTTCACGGTATGCTGGTACAAGCCGCGAAGAAGAAGAACCTGGCCTGGCAGCCGGAGGCCGTCTCCCGCGCCACCGGCACCGACGCCAACGTCATCCAGATCTCCCGCGCTGGCGTAGCCGCGGCCCTGGTTAGCATCCCTAACCGCTACATGCACACCTCGGTGGAGATCATCTCCCTCGACGATCTCGAGCACACGGTGGAGTTGCTGACCGAGACCCTCATGCTCGTCGGCCCGGACACGGACTTCACACCGAAGTAGCTACCTTCTCCGGGGGGGCCGCGATGAGTTGCGCACGAAGTGCGCGGCGAATCCGGCCCCCCCGAAAGAAGGAAACTGCCCCCCCCAAGGTCAACTATCCCCCACGCACTGCTCCCTGTCCCTGGCGGAGTGGTCATCATTGAGGTGAATGAGTTGGCACCAGCACAGGAACTGTCCCCTGCGAATCTGCGCCGGGTCTGTAACCCCAAGAGCTTGGGCGTCAAGACCACGGCTGACGTTGAGCCCCTCGACCAGCCGCTAGGCCAGCCTCGGGCGCTGGCCGCCCTGGAGTTCGGCACCAACGTCGGCGCGCAGGGGTACAACATCTTCGTCATGGGCATCGCCGGCACCGGTCGCGCACTGATGACCAAGATGACCCTGGAGGCCGCCGCCGCCCAGCGCCCCGCCGCCGTGGAGTGGTGCTACGTCCACAATTTCGACGACCCCCGCCGCCCGCAAGCTCTGGCCCTCCCCGCCGGGCGCGGCAGTGAGTTCCGCCACGACATGGAGAAGCTCATCAAGAGCCTCGACCAGTCCATCCGGGCCGTCTTCGACAGCGACGACTACCAGCAGCGTCGCGATGGACTGCTCAAAGCTTTCCGCGAGGAGCGCCAGGCGGAGATCGGCGAATTCGAGCGCGGCGCCCAGGAAGCCGGTTTCTCCATCGGCCGCGGCCCTGACGGTCTGATCGTCGCCCCCGCCAAAGACGGCGAAATCCTGGCTCCCCAGGACTACGCCGCCCTCCCCGAGGAGGAGCGCGAAGCCCTGGAGAAGAAGCGTCAGGAGCTGCAGGAACAGCTCATCGACATCCTCCGCCGCGGCCACCGCAAGGAGCACGAAGCCCGCGACCAGGTGCGGCAGCTCGACCGGGAGATGGTCCAGTTCGCCGCCGCGCATCTCATCGAGGAAGTGGCGAGCAAGTATCAGGACCTCCCCGAAGTGGTCGAGCACCTCAAGGCGATGATGAGCGACCTGGTAGAGAACGTCGCGCAATTCCGCGACGGCGAGGAGCAAAGCGTGCCCCTGCCCATGCCTTCCGGGCTGGCGCCGACGGAGGCCAGCCCTTACTCCCGCTATCGCGTCAACCTACTGGTGGAGCACGGCAAGGACAAGGCAGCACCTGTCGTCTACGAACCCAACCCCACCCTGCACAATCTCACCGGAGAGGTGGAGTACCAGACCCAGATGGGGGCGCTGGTCACCGACTTCACCATGATCCGCCCCGGCGCCCTGCATCGGGCCAATGGCGGCTACCTCATCCTCGACGTCCTGGCAGTCCTGCAGCGCCCTTACGCCTGGGATGCGCTCAAGCGCTGCCTGAAGAACCGCGAGCTTAAGATCGAGTCGCTGGGCGACCAGTTCCGCTTCGTCTCCACCGTCACCCTGGAGCCCGAGCCCATCCCTCTCGACCTCAAGGTCGTCCTCATCGGCACCCCGCAGCTTTACTACTTGCTGCACCAGTGGGACGAGGACTTTGGCAAGCTGTTCAAGGTCAAGGCCGACCTGGGCTCGGACATGGCCCGCGACAAGGAAGGCGAGCGGCTGTACCTGGGCTACATCGCCCGCACCTGCCAGGAGAGCGACCTGCCACCCTTCACCGCCGGAGCCGTCGCCCAGGTGGTGGAGCACGGCTCCCGCCTCGCCGAGGACCAGGCCAAGCTCACCACCCGCTTCATGGACATCGGCGACCTCATCCAGGAGTCGGCCTACTGGACCTCGCAGCGTAAGGCCGGGGCCGCCGTGGAGGCCAAGGACGTCATCCGCGCCATCGATCAGCACGTCTTGCGCTCCAACCGCATCGAGGAGCGCCTGCTGGACATGATCGAGGACGGCGTGCTCATGGTCGACACCGAGGGCAGCGCCGTGGGCCAACTCAACGGCATCGCCCTCATGCCCCTGGGCGACTACACCGTGGGCAAACCCACTCGCATCACCGCCCGCACCTACCTGGGCCGCCCCGGCGTCATCAACATCGAGCGCGAAGTCAAGCTGTCCGGCCCCATCCACGACAAGGGCGTGCTCATCCTCAGCGGCTACCTGGGTGAGAAGTACGCCTCCGACCGCCCGCTCAGTTGCACCGTTAGCCTGGGCTTCGAGCAAAGTTACGACGAAATGGAGGGCGATTCGGCCTCCGCGGCCGAACTATTCGCGCTGCTCTCCAGTCTCGGCCGTATGCCGCTCCGCCAGGACCTGGCGGTTACGGGCTCGGTCAACCAGCACGGCTACATCCAGCCCGTCGGCGGGGTCACCCGCAAGGTGGAGGGCTTCTTCGACGCCTGCCGCCGCAAGGGCCTGACCGGCACGCAAGGCGTGATTCTGCCCGCCTCCAACCGCCCCCACCTGATGCTGCGCGCGGAGGTGGTCGAGGCCGTTCGCGCCGGCCAGTTCCACCTGTATACCATGACCACGCTCGACGACGGCCTGGAGTTGCTGGCCGGTCTCCCCGCGGGCGAACCGGACGAGCACGGGGAGTACCCGCCGGAGACCGTTCACGGCGCCGTGCAGCGCCGTCTGTCCCACTTCGCCCAGGTATTGAGGGAGTATGGGCCGTCGGATAGGGACTGAGGTCTCCTCCTTCCGCGTGGGGCGGGCTTTCTAGCCCGCGTAGCGAATCGCGTGTCCAGCGGAGGGCGGGCCAGAAAGCCCGCCCCACGCGGAGAGAACCACCATGTCCAAGACCATGATCGCCGAACTCGTTCCCGGCCAGACAGTGCAGGAGGCCTTCGCCCTCACCAGCCTCAAGCTGGCGCCCTTCCGGAACAAGCCCGGTTACTACCTCGACCTTCGCCTCGCCGACCGGAGCGGCGAGATACCCGCACGCATGTGGGACCGGGCCGAGGAGACCGCCGCCTCGCTGGAAACCGGCACGGTGGTCGTGGGGGAAGCGCGTGTGGATGAGTACAAGGGTGAAAAGCAGCTGGTCCTCACCAGCCTCCGCCGCGCCGAGCCCGGCGAGTACGAGCACGCCGACTTCGTGCGCGTCGCCTCCCGGCCGCTCGAGGAGATGATCGAGGAGCTGGGCCAGACCATTGAGGAAGTCGACAACCCCCACCTGCAGGGCTTGCTCCGGCAGATCTTCCAGGAGTCCGACTTTGGTGACCGCTTTGCCTACGCCCCCGGCGCCGAGCGCCTGCACCATGCTTGTGTCGGGGGCCTGCTCCAGCACACCCTATCCGTAGCAGCGATCTGCCGCCAAGCGGCGGAGGTCCATCCCGAACTGGACCGCGACCTCCTCCTGGCCGGGGCGTTGCTGCATGATGTCGGCAAGGTTTGGGAGTTGACGGGCGAATTGGCCTATGCGTATACAGACGCGGGCCGGTTTTTCGGGCACATAGTGCTGACTGACCGTTTCATAACTCGGCAGATCGAGACCATCGAGGGCTTCCCCGCACCTCTCGCAGACCTGCTGACTCACATCCTGCTCAGCCACCACGGCCGCCTGGACTGGGGCGCGCCCATCCGCCCGGCAATCCCCGAGGCCCTGGCCCTGCACTACGCCGACAACCTCGACGCCAAGCTGCAGATAGCCGCCGATTTCATGAACAGCCCTGACGCCCGAGAGGGGCACTGGACAAAGCGGCACTGGCAGTTGGAGACCCGCCTGTACCTGCGTCCCCCCGAGCCGGAGGGGGACACCGAGGAGGAGGAGTCCGATGCTCTGCCGGGGCTCTAGCCGCATGGTTGTTGGGACCGGCCCCGATCTCGGAGAGTGTGCGGAAAGCCGGGTGCCTTCGTAGGGGCGGATATTTCGCGGGGTCGTCTCCCGCGAAACATCCGCCCGCGCAAGCGGCGAAACCTCCGGATTGCCGGGATGCGACGGCCACGGCGCTTTGGTTGTGGCATTCGCGGGCGGATATTGGGCGCTCGGAAGCTCCCAATATCCGCCCCTACCAAGCTCCGGCTCCTAATCGCAAGCGAACTTCTGACCGGAACTCCCCGTCACTTATGAGCAGACGCGCTCACAACCAGGACAAGGTGGAGGCGCTGGTCGGAGCCGCCCGCGCCGGCGACCTGGAGGCCTTCGAGGGGCTCGTGGCCCACTACCAGGACCGCGTCTATAACTATGTTCTGCGCATGATCTACGATCCGCTGGAGGCGCAGGATGTGGCGCAGGAGACTTTCGTTCGTGCCTGGCAGGGCCTGCCGCGCTTCCGGGGAGCCTCCAGCTTCCAAACCTGGCTCTACCGGATCGCCTCTAACCTGGCCATCGACGCCGCCCGTACCCGCAAGCGCCGCGGCCTGGCCACCGTCTCGCTGGACGAGCGGGTCGAGGGTGTGGACGCGACCGAGCTGGAGCACGACTTGCCCGACGAGAGCCGTTACGGACCGGCCGAGGCGCTGGAGCAGCAGGAGTTACGCCAGTATGTCTGGGAAGCCATCGGAGAACTGTCGGACAAGCTGCGCCCGGTGATTGTTCTGACTGATTTGCAGGGCCTTAGCTACAGAGAGGTCGCCAAGATCCTGGGGTGCCCGGTCGGCACCGTCAAAAGCCGGCTGTTCAATGCCCGCGGTCAACTGCGGGATAAGCTCAAGGAGAGGCTGCCTCTGGAGATACTGAGCGTGTGGTCCGCGCCGGCGGGGAGCGCCACCCTGGGGGCCACGGGCGTGGGTGGCAATCGTTCATGAAATGTAGATACTTCCGCAGACTGATCGTACTGACGAAAGAAGCTGAACTGACCCACAAGCAGCGCAGCTCGGGCAACCACCACCAGGCCGAATGCCTGCCCTGCCGCGAGTTCTGTCGGGAGATGCGCGGGGTGGAACACCTGCTAAGCCTGGTCCGCAGCGACGAGGCCTCGGTCGACTTCTCCGGCGCCGTCATGCAGCGCATCCGCGAAACCCCCACCCGCTCCCGCCGGGCCGGCTTCTTCCTCCCCTGGCGGCGCTAGCGCGATGGCCTCGTCTCTTCTTCTCCTCCCCATTGACTATCATCCGGGATTGGCTATATAATGCTTCAGTAGGAAAAGTTCATGCCGAGTGTCGAAGCAATGCCGCCTTAAGGGGCGGGTCAGACATGAGTAAGACCTCAGCGATGGTCTTGATCGCGATTTGCGGGCTGCTTAGCGCCAGGGCAGTAGCTGCGCCCGACATCAGCCTGTCAGCGTCAGAGGCAACTTTGGCGTCTCAACTGGAATTGCTGGCCCGAGCGACAGGCATTCAGTATAGCCTGGGGCCAGGTCTGGCCGACCATCTGGTGTCTTACCAAGTGACTGGTTCCGTTCGCGAAGTGCTTCAGGCGATGGCCGCGAGCGCAGATGCGGACCTTGCGGAAGTGGGGGCCGTCTGGACTCTCCAGGTGAAGCCCCAACCAACTCCGCCCACACGCCTCGCGCCTCCGCCATCACCTCCGCCCCCGCAGAGGGCTATCTCGCCAGCGACGGCTCTGACCCCGTTCGACACGTATTGGCAACAGCAGATGCGGGCAGGTCTCCAAATCGAACAAAACCCACCTGCTTATGCGCCTGGCGTATTCAACGGCCCAGGCGGTTGGTACTACCGCAACGACCTCGGGCAACACATGGGATTGGACGAATCCGGCAACTGGTTTCGCACCCCGATCCCCGGTTCGCGCCTGGACCGAGTTAAGGAGGGCGTTATCGGCGGCACGTTCCTTCCGTGGCTACCCAGTGGTATTTACGGCGGTACGTTCCGTTCGTGGTCGCCCAGACCCGGTGTTATCATGGGAAGTGGTGTCATCAGCGGTACGTTCCACCCGCGAGATCCGTAGTGACCGCGCCCCGCTGTAACAGGCGGCAGCGAAAAGCGCTCGTCGCGGACTAGACGACGCATCCCCGCGTTTTCCGTCGTTACTAGTCTACCGGCGAAGGCCAGCGCTACCGCAACAGACCCGTGAGAGGCGGACAAGGAGAACGAGGATGGCTACCTACGCGGAGATTCTGGCGTATGTACGTGAGACTTCCGGCCGCTCGGTCAAGACCTGCTGGATTGCACACGTCAAGGAGCTAAACGGGTTGCACCCTTCAGTTGCGCCAAACCGCATCTCATCGAAGGTCAGACAGAACCCATGCGAGCCGTGGGCAAGGCCGCTGATCGAGGAAGCGATGCGGCATTTCGGGATGATCGGTTGAGACGGGCGGGAATCGACAACCGATTCTCTCTCCCCTCCCCTCTCTGATTATCGATTATCGTTTATCGATCCTCCCTCCGCCTCCCGTTGGATCGCCGCCAGCATCGCGTCCGTATTCGCCTGCATCTTCTTCCTCAGCAGGTTCTGAATCAGCGCCCCCACCAGGGGCACGTTGTAATCGTAGTCCAGCCGCAGACGCAGCCGCGTCCCCTCTCCCTCCGCCGCGAACTCCCACCGTCCACTGTAGTCGGTGAAGTCCCCTTCCGTCTGCCGGAAGACGCAGGTGTGCTCCTGGTCGCTCCAGAAGTCCTCCTCCGTCCAGGCGATGGTCCGCCGCAGCTCCTTGATCGCCCCCACCCAGCGGCTCACCTGCCGCTCCGGCGTCTGCTCCAGGATCGTGACCTCCTCTACGTTCTCCATGAACTGCGGAAACCGCTCAATATCGCGCGCCAGGGCATAGACCCGCTCCAGCGGGGCGTTGACGACGACTTCACTCTCAACTGTCGGCATAATACTCCTCCTCAGGTGTCCCTCTGCGGGCGTTGCGCTCGGGGCGAGCCGTCTCGCTCCCGGCTGCTTACCCCTTCCCCAGGAACCAGTCAATTGCCTCGGCCACGCCGGTTTCCTGGTGCTGCGGCACGAATTCGGCGGCCTGCTGGAGCGCCTCCTCGCCGCCGGGCATGGCCACCGGGCAGCCGGCGTGCTCCAGCATCGGCATGTCGTTCATGCGGTCCCCCACCGCCATTATCCGCTCCCGGGGCACGGAGAAATGCTCGCTCAGCCAGTCCAGGGCCGCGCCCTTGGTCGCCTCCAGCGGCATGAACTCCAGGTACTCGATCATGGAGGGCGTCACGTACAGCCGGCCTTGCCAGCGCGCCTGAAACTCCGGCAGCAACGCCTCGATCACCGGCGGCTCGTCGACGATCAGCAGCTTGATCGGCCGCTGCCCGCGGAATCGGCGCAGGTCCCCCGCCGGCACACAGTCCATCTCCGCCCGCCGGCAGTACAGCCGCGCCCACTTGTGGCAAGCCGTGACGTACAGCGTATCCCCCAGGTAATACTGCAGATGCAGCCGCCGCGCCACACATTCCTCCACCACTTCCTCCGCCAAGTCCGCCGAGATCAGCGCCTCGTGCAGCGTCTCGCCACCTCCCGGCATACGAATGACCGCGCCGTTGAAGGACACCATCGGCGTGTCCTGCAGCCCCAGCCGCCGGACGATGAGGTCCGCGGAAACGTACGGCCGCCCCGTCACGATTACTACCTCCGCTCCCACTTCCTGCGCTCGCGTAATAGCCGCCAGGTTCTCCGCAGAGACGGAGTTGTCGTCCGCCAGCAAAGTGCCGTCTAGATCAAGTGCGATCAGTTTGTCCGATTTGTCTGCCACAGTAACCCCACAAGTAAAAGGGGCGGGCTCTCGCGCAAGTCGCGAGGGGCAGCCCGCCCGCGTAGTCATGCCCGACTAAGGATAACTGAACCGTTCTTCCGCTGCAAGGGAAGAGGACGCCGGGGCGGGCCTCATTGCGCCTCGTGCCACCTCGCCAACATCTCTCCCGCCAGCGGCATGGTCTCGTCCCTCCCGCACGACAGGATCAGCCCCCGTCGCTCGCCCTGGAGATAGCGGATCACCCGCGCGAAGTACGCCTCCAGACTCTCCTGCGGACCCCGATCGAGGTAGCCGTAGTACAGCTTCCCCGCCCCGAGAACGGCCTCGAACACTGCCGCCAGGTCATACCGGTTTGGCTGTCCCAAGTTGATCCCCTTGACTCCCGGCAAACTCAGGTACAGCGGCACCAGGTGGAAGTCCCCACCGCACCAATGCACCCACCCGCCGCCGAAGGCCTCCAGCCCCCGCTGGTGGTAGGGCAGCACGAACTCCTCGTGCAGCCGCGGCGAGAGCAGCGTCCCCGAGTCGTCGCACATCCGCACCCCCGCGCCCACCATCTGCAAGTTCCCGCTGTGGTGCCCACCGTCCAGCGGCTCCCCCGTCGCCTGCTTCAGCCGCTTGGTGCCCTCCACATAGACGTGGGTCGCCAGCTCCATCAGATGGTGCACGAAGGGCGGGTCGTCCACCAAGTCGGTCAGCAGATCATGCCCGCGCGCCAGGTGGGCCAGGTCGAAGGGGCCCTGCGTGTCGGGCAGGTATACCTCCAGCCGCCCGCCCAACTCCCGCCGGAAATGCTCCGCGACCCGGCACATCGTCGGCACCAGACTGCTTTCCCAGTCCAGGTCCTCCGGCTCCAGCCCCGCCAGCCGCTCCTTGCTGGCCGGGGCCGTCACCCACGGCGCCCCGTACCGCGCCGACAGCTCATACTCCACGCCAAAGACCGAGGCCAGTCCGCCCACCCCGAACTGTGGCCGCACCGACAGCACCGAATCGGACTGCGCCGGGTGCACCTTGACCGCATTCAGCAGCGCCTCATGCAGCATCTTGTCCGGGTCGGCCACCTGCTCCGGCAGCGTGTAGACCTGCCCGTCCCAAGGCTGACCCACAGCCTCCACCAGCAGGGGCAGGTAGTCGGCCTGCTCGCCGCGCCAAACGGCAGCCTGGCGGGCCTCGGCCACTTCCCGCCGGGCATCCGGCGCCGCCAGTTGATCCAGCAGATGCAGGTTAAGGTCAGACATATCGGCACCTGCGGGGCCGCCCGCGACCCTCGACTATCACTTATCCAGCTCCGCGAGCATCTCCGTTATGTTCCCCAGGCAAATCCGGCTCGCTTCCTCCCCGCCCTCGCTAAAGGTCGCCCCGCCGGGACGATTGAGCAACTCCGTGTCTAGCTCCTTGGCCATCCGCCAGTGCGTCTCCAGCGAGCAGGCCCCGTTGTAGCCCATCTCCTTCAGCGCGCGAAGCTGGCCGGGGAAATCGATGTATCCCCCGTCGCCGACTGGCACGGTGCGGGCCCCCTCCGGGGCGCCGGCGTCCTTGACCGCGTCCTTCAGGTGTACGTGGATGACCCACGGCTTCATCTTCTCCCAGGCCTCGGGGAAGGGCCGCTCCCCCGTCTTTGCATAGACCTCGTTGGCTGGGTCCCAGATCGCCCGGATACGCGGGTGGTTGAGGTCCTCGTACAACCGCGCCGCCTCGGCGGCCGTGCCGATATGCGTGGAGGCCTCGTTCTCGATCCCCAGGTAAATGTCTTCCTCCTCGCAGATGCGCAGCGGCTCCTCGAAGGCGTCCAGCAGTTGCGGCCAGACGTCCGCCGCCGGGCCCGTGCGCCAAAAGGTGAACCCGCGCACGATCAACGTGTCCCACAGGTGGGCCATTTCGGCGAACCGCCGCAGATACCCCAGGTGCTGGGCGTGCTGCTCGGCGTTGCCCAGGTCACACTTAAAGAAGGGCGAGGCCAGGGCGACGATGCGCAGGCCCGCGTCGTCCAGGATCTGCTTGAGGTTACGGCAGTCCTCATCGGTCAGTACCGGCAGCGGCTTGTCCCACACCGACCGGGGCTCTACCCCTTTGAGGATGGGGAAGTCTTGAGCCACGGCGACGATGCGCGCCGGGTCCTGGGAGATCTCGTCGGAGATAACGCTAATGGTGAACATGGAGACCGCCTCCTGCGAGGGGATCGGGATAGGGATGCAGGGCGCATTTCGGCGGGAGGCAAGCAAAGACCTTCCGTGTGGGCGAGGTTTCATGTGAAACACTTGTTTCACATGAAACATTGCCGGGAAGCGGAGAGAATGTTGCGCGTTTTCTGAACTTCCCCTTGACACCCGCCGTCATATCAGGTATAAAGTAATCGTCTGATGACTTATGCCCAAGATACTCGGGCGGCCCCCCGCCGAAGAAGCCAAACGCGAAGACATCGTCAGTGCCGCTCTCGTCCTCTTCCGGGAACGCGGGATCAAGGCTACTACTATCCGCGAGATAGCGGCGGAGGCGGGAGTCACCAGCGGCGCGTTGTACCGGCACTTTGACAGCAAGGTCAGCCTGGCCCAGGCCCTGTTTGAGGATTGCGCTGATCGTATGACCGCCTCCCTCCGGCAAGCGGCTGGCGAGACGGACGACCCCCGCGAGGCCCTGACGTGCACCACCCGGGCTCTGCTGGAGTTCTCCCGCGCGGAGCCGGCGGCGTTCGGGTATATTCTGGACCGCCACGAGCGCGAGGTCCAGCGCGCCCAGGTCGGCCGGGTCCTGCCCAAGGACGTCTTCGAGGAGACCATTCGTGCGGGGGTAGAGCGAGAACACTTCCCCCCCCAGGACGTCAGTCTAAGCGCCGCCCTGATCATCGGCATGAGCCTACGCGCGGTCTTCTTCCACGAGCGGGAGATGCTGGAGTCGTCCTGGGAGGAGATGGCCGACCGGGTAGTAGCGGCGGCCCGCCGGGTGGTTACACAAGAATGACCGCAGGGCGCGGGCTAGAAAGCCCGCGCCACACGGAAGAGACAAGGAGGAATCACCATGCCCCAAGTACTGCGCAAGATAGTCAGCATCGACGAGGACCTCTGCAATGGCTGCGGCGCTTGCGTCGCCCCCTGCGCCGAGGGCGCCATACAAATGGTGGACGGTAAGGCGAAGGTCGTCCGCGACGAGCTGTGCGACGGCGCCGGCTTCTGCCTGGGCGTCTGCCCCACCGGGGCCTTGCAGATCACCGAGCGCGAGGCCGAGGCCTTCGACGAAGGCGCGGTGGAACAGCATCTGGAGGAGCGTGGCCCCCTAGCGGTCACCGAGACTTGCTTCCGCTGCGGCACCAACGAGAATGATGCTCCGCTGCTTCCTTGCCGCACCGGGGGGAAGAGCGTCTGGGTCTGCACACGCTGCCTGCCTGCGTTGATTCATGGGTGATTCGTCCCGGGTACGACGGGCGCCTCGTCGGTTTGGCGGGGAGCACCGGCGAGACGCCGGTGCTCCCCGGAGGAAAGGAGAAATGAACCAATGAAGAAGGTCGCCTATCTTATAACCAGGAGTGGAACCCAGGAACTCATCGGCGGCTGCCTGCTCAACACCACCAGCACCGGACGCCAGGGCGTGCAGGTCGTAGCTATGTACTTCGCGGAGGACGGTGTCTTCCACCTGGTCAAGGGCAGCAAGAATGCCGCTAAGGTCGCTCGCGCCATAGCCGAGCAGGGCGTGAAGGTGCTGGCGTGCGAGTGCTCCGTGAACAACCGTGGTCTCGAGGACCTGTTGATAGACGGCGTGGAGACCGGCCATTTCGCCGAGTTCTTCGCCGCCGCCGAAGAGGCGGACCACGTGATCGCCCTGTAGGAAGAGGGAGCACAGGCTTCCCCGCCGATGCCTCCAGCGACGTTACCCAAGCGGGCAGGCTTGCCGGCCTGCCCTACCCAGACAAGGAGTGACCCCCCTTGGACCTGACCCAGAAACCCAGCGAGCATCCTTCCGTAGTCGAAGCCTACGAGACCGTGCACGAGGCGGACCTGAGCAACACCGTGGACCGCATGGTGGCGCAGGGCGTACGCTGCCAGTTCTGCGAGGGCGGCATCCGCTGCTCCATCTGTTCCCAAGGCCCCTGCCGCATCCTCCCCCGCGCCCCGCGCGGCGTCTGCGGCATCGACGCCGACGCCCTGGCCATGCGCAACCTGATCCACCTGAACATCATGGGCATCGCGGCCTATAGCCACCACACCCGCGAGGTCGCCCGCACCCTCAAGGCCACCGCTCAGGGCAAGACTCCCTTCTCCCTCAAGGAGCCCGAGAAGCTGGCCTCCGTCTGCGCCATGCTGGGCGTGGAGGGCAGTACCGTAGAGGAGCAGGCTATTGGCCTGGCTGACAAGATGGTGGAGGAGCTGAACCGGGACTACTACGACGAGTCGCTCATGGTCGAGGCCCTGGCCCCCGAGGGCCGCAAGGCGCTCTGGCGCAAGCTAGACATTTTCCCCGGCGGGCCGCTGGCCGAGATCCAGGCAGCCACCACCCGGGCTATGACCAACATCGATGGCGACTTCGTCTCCCTAGCTCTGACCGGCCTGCGCTTGGGCGTCTCCAGCGCCTACGGAGCGCTAGCTCCGCTGGAGCTGGCCCAGGACATTCTCTTCGGTACCCCGCGGCCGCATGCCGCCAAGGTCGACCTGGGCATCCTCGACCCGGACTACGTCAACGTCATGCCCAACGGCCACATGCCCTTCGTCGGTTTCGCCCTGGTGCAGGTTGCCCACAAGCCGGCGAACCAGGAGAAGGCCCGGGCCGCCGGGGCTAAGGGGCTGCACATCGTCGGCTCCATCGAGACCGGCCAGGAGATGCTCCAGCGCCTGCCCGTAGATGACGTCTTCGTCGGTCTCACCGGCAACTGGATTACCCTGGAGTACGCCCTCGGCACCGGCGCGGTGGACCTGCTGGCCGCCGACATGAACTGCACTCCGCCGCACATCAAGGAGGTCGCCGATCAGTTCGGCACCGTCGTCAAGGCCGTCTCGGAGGTGATCGGTGTGCCCGGCGTGGAGCACATGAACTACCGGCCGGAGACCGCGGAGGAGTTGGCCCAGGCCCTCGTCGACCTAGCCATCGAGAACTTCCCCAAGCGCAAGGTCATGCCGCACCATCCGGTGGAGCGCACCCAGGAGATCCTGACCGGCTTCTCCAACGAGGCGCTCATCGAGGCCCTGGGCGGCACGCTCGACCCGCTGCTGGAGGCCATCAAGAGCGGCGCTGTCCGCGGCATCGCCGCGCTGGTGAGCTGCACCACGCTCAAGAACGGTCCCCACGATTCCATGACGGTCAACGTGGCGCGGGAGTTGATTAAGCGCAACATTCTGGTACTCTCCGCCGGCTGTGGCAACGCGGCGACCCAGGTGGCGGGGCTCAATTCGCTCTCCGCGCAGAAGTTGGCCGGCCCCAAGCTGCGCCCGGTCCTGGAGATGCTCGGCATCCCACCGGTGCTCAGCTTCGGCACTTGCACCGACTGCGGGCGGCTGGCTCTGCTGGTCGGGGCAGTAGCGGACGCCCTGGGCGTGGATACCGACAAGCTGCCGATAGTGGTGACGGCCCCAGAGTACATGGAGCAGAAGGCGACCATCGACGCGCTCTCCGCACTGGCGCTGGGTCTGTATACCCACATCAGCCCGGCGCCCTTCATCAGCGGGGCGCCGGCCTTGGGCAAGCTGCTCACGGAGGACCTGGAGGGCATCACCGGCGCCAAGGTCGCCCTGGGCGAGGACCCGGCCGAGGTAGCGGAGGCGATGGCCCAGCACATCGACGACAAGCGGACCGGCCTGGGGCTGTCCTGCGAGGTGTAGGGAGCCTCACCCCCTGCCCCCTCCCTGCGCACGTTCCGTGCGCTTTGCAGGGGAGGGGGTACAGGAAGATCAGGGGGGCCGGACAGGTGGCTCGCGCCGGAACGGCGCGAGAGCGAACCTAGCCGGCCCCCCTTTGTTTGCTCCTAAGGCAACCTGTCGTTCAGTTCGCTCTCCGTCATCCCCGCCACCCGCACCACCTTATTCCTGGCCCTCTCGCCCGCCACGATCTCCAACTCGCTCGCCCGCACCTCCAACTGCTTCGCCAGGAACTTCAACAGCGCCTCATTCGCCGCGCCTTCCACCGGCGGCGCCTGCAGGCGAACCACCAGCGCCTCCCCTCGCTTGCCGCCCCATTCGGTCTTGCTCGCGCGAGGAATGACCCGGATCTTGAGGGTCGCACTCACAGCGCCATCACCGCATACATCAGCGTGAATACCAGAGTGTTGTGCAGTACGTGGACGAGGATGCAGGGGATGATTGAGCGAGTGTTCTCGTAGAGGAGCCCCAGGGCGAAGCCCAGGGCGACGACCAGCAGGGCGGCGGCGCTGGGAGTGGGCAAGTGCGCCCCCGTGAAGGCGAGCGCGCTGACCATCGCTGCCCAGCCCGGCGAGAACAGCCGCCGCAGCCCCCCGTAGAGGAAACCCCGGAAGATGATCTCCTCCACCACCGGGGCGATCACGCACACCAGCACGAAGTACAGTGCATACGCCGCCGGGGTATCGTGGCCGCGCAGGAAGACGCTCGCGGAGGCCAGATAGCTATATGAGACGTACAGGCCCAGCGGCGCCAGCAGGAACAGCATCAGTGCATAGACTCGCAGGGCCGACCACACCGTGGCCCCGGCAGCTAGCGGCCGCAGCCCCAGCAGACGCCCCGCCTGCGCGCTTACCCCCGCCCTCCGCCACGCCATCAGCACTGCCGGTCCCATGTACAGCAGGTACGCCACCAGCATGATCAGGGCCGGGAGCGGCCCGGCGGCCGCTCGTCCCCAGGGCAGCAGACTCCGCCCCACGCTCACCGCCACCATCAGGAAGACCATGACGGCGATAACCTCGGTCGCCTCCCACAGCCCCCACGGCACCCGTAGCGGCGCTCGCCAACGCCGCGGTCCCAGCGTCAGTACGCGCCGGATCAGCCCCAGCAGGAAGACGGCTGCCCCGCCCAGCACCAGGCCGCCAACGACGATCTCCAACACCACCAGCACCAGCCCGAAGCGGTTCAGATGCGCCTGCCAACGTGCCTGGGCCGCTTCGGCCTCCTGGGGGGTGCCCCGCCGCGAGGCCAGGTCTGCCGCCACCAATTCCCCCAGCCAGGCCGGCTGGCCCGCCAACTGGGACGGCACGGGCAGCTTCTCCCTGACGGTCTTCTCCCCCGCGTAAAGCTCGATCAGGCCCAAGTACAGCGCGTAGTGGTCCGGGTCGGCGGCGCCGGCGGCTTGCAGCGCCTCCTGGCCCTGCTTGAGGTACCCCGTGCGGGAGTAAACGATCCCCATCCGTAGCAGCGCCGCTGGGTCCGGCGCAGGGCCCAGGGCCTGTCGTTCCCAAATACCCATGCCTCGCTGGTTGAGCAGGTATCCCGCATACCAAACCACCGCCGCGTTCTCCCGCGACTGCTGCTGCACAAACTCCCCGGCGCGATACAGCACATCCCCGCACAGGATGATGTCCAGCACCTGCCGCGGCCGTTGCTCGTACCGGCGTAGCGTCGGTCCCGAGGCCAGCCCCAGTAGCAGCCCCGTGGCCGCCACCAGCGCTAGCAGCACCGCCAGCCGCAGCCACGACGCCGAGGAGCGGATTGGAGGGGGCAGGTAGTCAGCCATGCCGATTCCCGGGGGCCGCCGGCAGCGTGTTGGTCACCAGGCGATCATCCGCTGCAGCACCGCCCGGCGGACCACCTCCAGCAATAGCCACAGCACCAGCGGAGACAGGTCCAGGCCGACGCGCCCCGTCAGTCGCTCCAGTACCCGGCGGATCGGGCGCATCAGCGGCTCGGTCAGCGCATGGCACCACCCATACACCGTCATCCAGGTTGTCTGGCTGGCCCGGGGCGGCATCCAGGAGCCGATCACGCGCACCAGGAGGACCAGAAAATACACATCAAAGGCGAGGTCAATCAACCGCCACAATCCCACGTTAGCCATAGCTTCTCCTCAGCGCGGACACAACAGCGCCCGCCGCAGCGATTCGTACGCCCGAGGCGACAGCGTGCTTAAGTCCGGCTGGGCCCCGCAATCTGCTGCTACCGGCCGCGGCAGCCGCCGCGTCGCCCACACCCGGCGCCGGCCGCCCCAGTGCAGATGCCGACTTTCCCCCAGCGCCTCAAAGCCCGAGGTCAAGTGCGCCAGCAGCGACACCACATTCTCCGCCGCCGTCTGGCTGTATAGGTGGGTGTACCCGCGTTCCGCCAGCCAGTCGATCAGCCACTCCAACCCGCCGGAGAACAGCCCGTGCCCCCGGCATGGCGCCCGCGTGAAGGCCCCGAAGATGTAAGCGAGCCGGTCCTCATCTGCTGGACGCGATACGTCCGGCGGCAGTTCGGCCCAGGCCAGCTGCACGAATTCCCAGAAGGCCAGCTCCCCATCGACCTCGTGGTACACCACCAGGCCGGCGTCTGCCAACCGCCGCAGGCCCGACTTGCGCTCATTCCCCGGCAGATTCTCCAGCCGCGGCCGCACCTCCTGCGGCGAGCAGGGCCGGCACACTCGCGCCGCGGGGGCAGCCCCTCGCCCGGCCAGCCGAGGAAGCTCTGCGCGCAGGACAATAGTGGAGTCAAACCGGGGTATCAGATACCGCAGCCGCCGCCGGCGCGGCGGCGGTAGAGCAGAAGCAGGTTGCGACGCTTCCTCGAGTTGGTTCATCCCCGTGGTCCCTTAGAGGGCGTGTGGGAAGGCCCGGCGGCTTCGTGGGGGCGAATGTTTCGCGGGGTAGTATCCCGCGAAATGTCCGCCCCTACCAGGCCCAGACTTGATTTTCACAAAGCCTCTTACTTCCCCAACTCCGCCGACCTCCGCGCCGCCGTCTTGACCGCCGCTATCGCCGCCGCCCGCAGGCCGCCCTCCTCCAGCGCGCCTAGCCCCGCGATGGTCGTCCCCGCCGGCGAGGTCACCTGGTCCTTGAGCAGGGCCGGGCTGCCGTTTTCCAGCACCCAACGTCCCGTGCCCACCAGTACCTGCGCCGCCAACTCTAGCGCCAGCCCTCGCGACAAACCCGCCGCCACCGCGCCATCCGCCAGGGCCTCGCAGAACACCGCCGCGAAAGCCGGTCCGCTCCCCGAGAGGCCCGTCACCGCGTCCAGCAACTTCTCCTCTACCCGCCGTGCCAAGCCCACACTACCCAGCAGCGCCTCCACTAACACCAGTTGTTCCGAGCTGACCTCCGGCCCCGCGGCATAGCCCGCCGCGCCCTCCTGCACGGTGACCAGCACATTCGGCATGACCCGCACCAACGCAATGCTCTCACCGATCCACTCGCGCAGCCGAGCCAGCGGCACTCCGGCCATGATGGAAACAACGAGCTGATCGCGCTGCCACGCTCCCGCCAGCGGGGTCAGCACTCCCGGCGCCACCTGCGGCTTCACCGCCAGTAGCACCGTCTGCGACCGCCGCACCAAGTCCTGCTCGCCCTCCGCCGCCGCCACCCCCAGTTCCCGGCACACCGACTCTCGACGCGGCTCGTCCACCTCCCAAACCAGCACCTCCCCGGCGGCCAGCGTCTGCCGCTGCAGGTTTCCCCGCAGCAACGCCGAGCCCATAGCCCCGGCGCCGATCAGGCCGAGTTTGTAGGGATAGGTTGCAGCAGACATGAGAGGTTACTCTCCTTACCTGACGCAGAGGGCGGCGTGAGGGCATGTCCAGAAAGGCCGCTCGACGTGGCACGGGCTTTCTAGCCCGCGCGGTAGCCGGCTGTTCCGGAGAGGGCGGGCTAGAAAGCCCGTCCCCCGCGGGAACAGTCAGGCCTCCCCACTACAACTCCGCCAAGGTCTCTTCCCGATCCGCCTCAAACCGCTCGTGGCCCTGGCGCGAGGGGTCCATGACCAGCTTCTCTACCGGCATGTCGAAGGGCGCGCAGATGTACACCCACGACCCTACCTTGCGCATGTAGCCGTTGAGCCCGTAGGTGACGCCGCCCAGGAAGTCGCGGATGCGCCGCGCCTCGTTCTTGTCCACACCCTCCAGGTTCAGGATGAGGGGATTCTGGCGCTTGATCTCATCCGCCACCGAGGCGGCCTCGTCGAGACTGTGGGGTTCGGCCCGCACGATGGGGCAGTTGACGTTGTCGGAGGTACGGGGGAAGTCGATCAGGTCTTGATCGGGGCCGTAGTAGGTGTCTTCGGAGGTGAGGGGACTGCTACGCCGCCGGTGCCTGTCCCGATCCGGCGCGAGGCCGACGAATTCGAGGGCCTGCGTGAAGATGCTCTTGGACATGTGCTGCTCCCTCCCGGTTGTGTGATTAAGGCTGCGATAGTTGCGTTGATTATAGCGATAAGAAAGGAAGACAGCTGCCGCAAGGGCGGCTTGCGCAGCGTCCGCGCAACGCGCCCCTACGTACGTGGCCCAAACAGCACCGTCCCCAGCCGCACCAGCGTGGCGCCCTCCTCCACCGCCACCTCGTAGTCCCCACTCATCCCCATGGACAGATGGCGCATGGCCTCCCGCGGCAGCCCCCCGCGGACCAGTCTCTCGGCCAGCGCCGCCAGGGCGCGGAAGTGCGGCCGGCTGTCCTCGGGGCTGTCGCTGTAGGGCGGCATGCACATCAGCCCCTGCAGGTCCACATGGCCCAGCGCCATTACGGCCTCGGCCAACTCCGCCACCTGCGCGGGCTCTATCCCCGTCTTGCTGTCTTCTCCGGCAATGTTGACT
This sequence comes from Candidatus Zipacnadum vermilionense, assembly GCA_029821755.1. Lineage (GTDB taxonomy): Bacteria > Armatimonadota > Zipacnadia > Zipacnadales > Zipacnadaceae > Zipacnadum > Zipacnadum vermilionense. The sequence goes on from JALGSV010000006.1 coordinate 129,751, forward strand.
TCAAGGAGCACAGGCTGGCGAAGGTCCGCTTGCGCGGCCCGCTTTTCTATCTCCTGCGCCAGCGGCAGGTTGTCCACCGAGTGGATCAGAGCCATCCCCGGCACGACATATTTCACTTTGTTCCGCTGCAGATGGCCGATCACGTGCCATGATACGGAGAACTGGCCCAATCTGTCAATAGCGGCACGTTTTGTCACCAATTCTTGCACATAATTCTCGCCCAATTCGGTGACGCCGGACTCCAGTACGGCGGAGACTTCCTCGGGGGAGCGCGTCTTGGTGGCGGCGATGAGGACGACGTCAGCAGGAGATCGCCCGCAGCGCTCGCCGGCAGCCGCAAGGCGCTCACGGACGGCTTGCACACGGTCGGAGATCGTCATGGGGAATGCACCCGGGTAAGGAGATGCCCTAGGGGTGACGCCGGTCGCCAGGCCAGCAGGCACGGCACGTGGGACGCGGGGAGAGCTCTACTCGGTCTTCTCTTCGTCCTCCGCCGGCGTCTCCAGGGCCCAGTCGCCGAAGTCGAAGTCTTCGGCCGCGGATTCGGTCGCCGGCGCGGGAGCGGCCGGGGGCGCTGGCTCGGCAGGCTCGGACAGGTCCATCATATCCGGCGGGGGCGGAGGCGGAGCGAACTCCTCCTCCTCCAGGGCCGGGGGCGCCGGGGGCGGGGCGGAGGCTTCCTCGGCCAGCGGGGGTGGCGGGGGCGGGGCAGACTCCTCGGCAGCCGCCGGCGCCTCCGACACCTCGGAGGTTACCAGGCCCGGCGGCGGCGGCACGAACATCTCCTCTTTTTCTTCTTCCACCGCTTCCAGGCCCGCGGGGGCCGCGGCAGGCGGAGCGGGGATCGAGGGCTGTTCCAGGGGCGGCGGTGCCGTCAACGCTGCTGCGGGCATTTCCCCGCTGTCGACCGAATCCATCCCCTCCCCGATCGCCGCGAAATCGTCAGCTGGCTCCGCGCCCATCGCGGCCGGCTCTTGATAGCCACCGCCTGCCCCGAAGACATCCCCTCCGGCCTCCATCAGCACCGCCGCCATCGCCATCGAGTCCGGCACCGCCGTCACGCCCTCCGCCAGGGCCGCACCGCAAGAGGCGCAGAAGTTGGCGCTGGCCACGACCTCGCCGTTGCAGTTCGGGCACTGTCTGCCGCCTCCCGTTTGGTCCAGGCGCGCGTAGCACATCAAGCACGCGCCCCGTTCCGCCGGGTTACTGAATCCGCATCTGGGGCAGAACTTTCCGCCAGCCATCTTGGCACCTCAACAGGTTGCGCTGGTCTGAGGGGCTGACCCCTCTGAGGGGCGGCCCCCTGGTGGGGTCTGCCCGGAGGCTCCGAGTCCTGGGGAAGTCCCCGGGGAGTCCCCCACTCGGCGCGACTATAGCAGAGCCAAGAGGCGGTGTCAAGAAACGGTCAGGGTGGAAAAGTGGTCGGTGTCAGTGTCGGTCGACAGTCAACAGTCTCACTGGGAAGGCGAAGTGACGAAATCATGGTAGATCCCCTTCCGCAGTGAGTTCCTGAGGCATCGGCTGGATGTCACCTGTGCATGTCATCACCGCCACAGCGGCACCCCCCGATTATGCCCCACTAGCGCCTCGCAAAGGAATCCCCTCCCCTCCCGCCGAATCTTCTGCCGGTGAGCCTGCATGAGCACTGAAGGTGCCCTTCCCCAACCTGTCGGTCCCTCCCGCCAGCTGCGAGGGGTGGGGGTAGTGGTGGCGGCGGTGGTGTCGCTGGCCGCTACCTGCTACCCCGTCTTCAGCCCCGCCACCCAAGCTCGCTATGCTACCGAGCCGGATGCCAACAATATCGTCGCGGCCGCCTCGCAGGCTAGCTGGCGCGACGCCCTAGGCTGGTGGAGCGGCGCGTGGATCGAGCCCGACATGCCGTATTACCGTCCCCTGCCCAGCCTGGTGTTCTGGGCTGAGTACGGCCTCTTCGAGCGCGACTTCCAGAAGTATTGCGTCGTCTCCTGGCTGGCCCACGCCGGTTGCGCGGTCGTGCTCTTCCTGCTGGCTCTCTCCCTGTTCCGGGGACGGCCCCCGCGAGTGGCCCTAGGGATGGCGCTGCTGGTGGTCTTTCTCTTCAACACGCGCCGCAATATCATGGTGCCCCAGCTGTGGGAGCCGTACCCCATCGCCTGGAGCGTGATGCCGTACTGGCCCTCCCAGACGGATATCTTCTCGCTGCTCCTGTCCCTGCTCAGTCTGCTCGTCTTGGACCGGTACGCGCTGGAGCCCAGCCGCGGGCGCCTGGCAGGGGCGGTGGGCCTGTTTGCCGCGGCGCTGCTGTTCAAGGAGATGACGGTGGCGACGGCCCTGCTGGCGCCGATCTGGGTGTGGTACCGGCGGCGGAAGATCCCGTGGGAGGTGGGGGGGCTGTATGTAGGGCTGGGGATTGTCTTCCTGTTATTGCGCACGCATTTCGTGCCCGGAGCGTGGGGACCGGAGCCGCCGGTGCCGATGACCTTCGGCCGCAAGCTGCTGTTCTACCTTAACGACGAGCTGTTCCTGAAGTACGGGTCGGGCATCCTCTGGCCGATTCCGGCGGCGCTGGGAATTATCGCGCTGGCCTGGGTGCTGCGGCGCTGGCGCCAGAGCCTCATCTGGCTGCTGCCGGGGGGGCTAGGCTGGACGCTGCTGATGTGCCAGGTGGTCGGGTACAACTTCACCGCCTTCACCATCCCCGGCGAGCTGTGGCCCTGGGCGCTGTCGCTACTGGCCTGGGGCGGCCTGCTGGTTCTGCTGCAGAGCCGCAGTTGGCTCAACTGGACGCTAACGGCGATGGTGGTGGTGGTGCATATGCCGATCATGCATGTGATTGGGCCGCACTACCAGTACTGGCCAGCGGCCTTCTGGTCGCTGCTGAGTGCGGCGCTGCTGCTAAGCGCGGGGGATTGGTGGCAGGCCTTGGGGCGGCGGCGAGAGCAGACGGAGGCCTAGGGGCTACGGCAGGGCGGTCAGAAGAGGCTGGCGTTGTCCTCGGCGGGGTGCCTCCGGCGTACGGGCTTGGGGCACCAGCCGCAGCGGGGGGCGTCGGGGTGGATGGGGCGGCCGCAGGTACGGCACAGGCGCCAGTGGACGGCGGCCTCCGGCTCCTGGGGGATCTCGTCGGGGAGCGGCAGAGCTAGCTGCGGTTCGCGCTTCTCCAGCAGGCGTGGCTGAGAGCGCTTCGTCGGGCGTCGGCGCATGGGTTATCAACAATTCGCCTCTCCCCGCAGCATCTCCTCCCAGGGCCGCCTCCGGCCCCTTGCCCCAGCCCGGGGCGGTGGCTCCCGTCACAACGCAGAGGGAGGCCCGTACCCGGGAGGCAGACCGTCCGCTCCTGTGAGACGCCCCCCTCACAAGAAAGCCGGCCAGGCCCCAACGAGGGGGCCGGCCGGCTTGTCATGGCAACGTCATTGCACGAATCAGCCGCTCTGGCGGTCTGCCTTAGTCCATGCCCAACCAGAAATGCCGGGCCGCCGCATTATTGGGGTCGGCCGGGGTGTTGAGCGCCGTGCAACTGAAGGTGTCCGCCACAAAGGACGTCGACAGCCATTTGGCGTGGCCATCCATGTACCCTACGTTACCTCCGTCCATGTGCCGCGAGGCCATGTTGGCGATATCGCCGCAGCCTACCGAGTTCCCCTGCAATACCTCGAAAACGCCCATTCTCTCCGCTGGGGTGTCAAGGGCGGCTACGCTGTACCCAGCGTCGAGGCTGCCGTTGCGGTAATGGGTCTGGAAGCCGTAGCCGACGTAGGTACCCATCCCGTAGGGGTTGGTCCCTGTGTAGTCGCCGTAGCCGCCGTAGTCGACAACCCCGCTTACCGGGTCGGGCCGCTGACCCCACGAGGGGCACTCGTAGATCTGTAGGTTCTTGACGTAGGGGTAGATCTGGCAGGCCCAGCCGATGCTGGCTCCGAAGCCGCCGCCGTAGAAGGGCGACCGCTGGTCGTAGTCACTGGTGTACATCATCACGCCAAGCTGCAGCTGCTTTACGTTGGACAGGCAGTTGTTCTGCATGGCTTTCGCCCGCGCGCGGGCGAAGACAGGGAAGAGGATCGCCGCCAGGATGGCGATGATCGCGATCACGACCAACAGCTCGATCAAGGTGAAACCGGTCTTCTTGCGCATGAGACTTGCGCCTCCTTCTATTATTGTGTGTGGGCGTCTGGGTGCGCCCCAACACTCTTAATTCCTATTTTTCGCCGTTGCTATATATTCTCCTGCAAGCACTACTGCCTCTCGCCTTTTTTTTGGGGCTCCCGAACGGGCCGAATCGAGTCCAGCCAGCCCGTTCTCGCTTTGTCTGAGGAGTATCGGGCCCCCGCGCGCCGTCCTAACGGCTAATCCGGTACGCCGCGCCTGGCTCCGCGTTCAGGACGCCTGGGGCCGGGACGGGCTGAGACTGACCGGCCACGATCTTCTCCACCTTTGCTCCCGCTGCCAGGGGCCACTGCACCGGCTGGTAGGCGAACAGCAGCTCCGCCTCGCCGCCAGTCCAGTGGACGCCCTGGTGGTCCGGGAGCAGATGGCGCGTGACCATGTCCGGGCGCAGAGCGTTGAAGGTGTGCCAGAGCTCCCGCAGCCACTGCGGGATGGGGTAGATCGAAGGCAGGGCCCGATTGGCCACACAGCGGAAGAACTGGGCTTGCATCTCCTCGGCGGTGCGGTCGGGGTGCGGGTGGACCATGGGGAGGCAGTCGATCGCCATGTCCTCGTTGCCCACCCACCAGGACCAGTCGTTCTGGCCGGCGACGGCCTCCGAGGCCAGCACGTCCTCGCACTTGTTGTCGGAGATCCCAAAGCGGCCCACACCGAAGGGGCCGATGCCCTCGATGGAGAAGATGCGGATGCCGATCTCGGCCAAGCCGCCGATGAACTTGGCGATCCCGGGGGCATTGGGCTCGCCCCCGCGCTTGAAGTCAGCCCCCAGCAGACCGTAGTTGCCCATGGAGTCAAAGAAGATATAGTCCAGGCCGTGCCTCTTCCACTCCGCCCACTGCTCCAGCAGCCACTCCCAGGCGACGTTCCAGTTGAGACCGAAGCACAGGTTGAAGCCGTAGCCGCCGCCGTGGGGGCGAGTATTGACATGAGTACAGATGAACTCCGGGTGCTCCTCGAAGATGGGGGCGTTGCAGGATAGGTGTAGGCCGCACCAGTGGCCGATCTCCAGCCCGGCGTCCTTGCCCTTCTCGTAGAAGTACTCCCAGGCTGGCCAGCCGCCCCAGAAGTCGGCCATCCGGTACTGCCAGACGTTGCAGACCGAGGAGGTCACCAGGTCGCCCTGGATGCCGGTCATGATCTTGTAGGTGTAGCCGTTCTCGGAGATGTCACTTTCGGCCATGACCTCGGGGAAGAGACGACGAACTCCGCTGTCGGCGAGTTCCTGGAGCATATCCCCCCAGGCGTAGAGGGTCTCCTCCGGACGGCAGAGGCGGTCGCCGATGCGCATGGTCAGCTTGCCGTTCTCGTCCATCCCCGCTACATAGGGGGTGCCCACCTCGGGCTTGACGGCGGTCTTGGGGATGCCGTAGGTGTCGCGGACGATTCCCTGAGCGTGGTCGAGGCAGCGCTGCCAGCAGTCCCGGGCCGCTTCGTCAGAGAGACCCTCCGGCGGGGCCGGGGCGAAGACCAGGGCCTTGCGGGGGAGGGTCACGTCGCCGGACTCGGCGAACTCGTAGTCGTCCAGGACCCAGGCGACGTCCTCGCCCTTGTTCTTCTGCAGGAGACTCTTGACGCTAACGAACTCGGGCCAGTATCCGTACAGGCAGCCGGCGGGGCCGTGCTGGAAGTCGAAGCACTGGACGGGGCTATAGCGGGAGCCGAACTGGAAGGAGTAGCCGAAGGGATTATCGGCCATGTCCAGGCGGCGGAGGCATTCCGTGCTGAAGCGGGTGTCGAGTTCGCAGCGATACACCGGCGGCTGGATTTGCCCCTGTGACAGCAGCGTGTTGCCGGTGGCGCTACCGCCCAGCTCCCAGGTGGCGGAGACGGTGACGGAGTGAATCGCCCGCTCGGCGCTGAGGTAGCGGAAGCTGTAGGAGAAGCCGGTGTAGTCCACACCGTCGAGGGTGAGGCTCTCGGGGCGCAGGATCCACTCAACGCGGTCCTCCACCTTATCCGGCTGGACCTTGGGCCAGGCCATGGGGAAGTCGTACTCGTCGCGCCACTCGCCGTAAACTTGCGGGAAGCCGGCGGCGATAGTGTCGAGGGTGATGCCGCCCTCCTCCTCGCGGACCTCCTGGAGGCGGAACTGGCGGTAGTCCACGCCGTGCCCCGTCTTGATCACGGGAGCGAGGGGGATAGTGCCCGCGCGGACGGGCTGTCCGGCGAGGCGAATCTCGCCCAAACCGAGGAGCGACTCACCGTCGAGGAGTAGGTCGATCTCAACGCCGTTAGCTAGAGTCAGGGTAGACATCTGGAACCACCTAGAAGGGTCTGGATAGGGACGACAGGGGGTGGTTCGCGACGAGGGGGAAGATACCCTTCTCGGGGGCCAGGACTTGGCGGTTCGCGGTGATCGTGGATACCAGGGCAGGGGGCCTGATCGGGAGGACAGTGCGTAGAGGCGCACCTCGGTTACGGCGAGCGTGCAGCCGTCAGATCAAGGGTGGGGGCCCAGCGTGAGCGGACCGAAGGGGCGTCGAGAACGACGGGGTGCGCTCGCCGGCGGCCCTACTTGGTTCACCGCTTGTGGGTGGCCGGGGGTGGGGGCACTGAGCTCGGGGAAGCAGGCGTGGTCGGCTTGTAGAAAGCGATGTAGCCGCCGACCAGTTCGGAGGTGCCCAGGCGGCCCTCCAGGTTCGACAGGAGCATCATGCGCTCGTTCTGCCGAACGGCTACGCCGATGTGCTGGCTGTGGTTGCGGCCGTAGGTGAAAGGCCAGACCAGAATGTCGCCGGGGCGGGGCAGGCCGTCCTCGCGAGCGCGCCAGCCGCGCTGCGGGAGCTGCACCGCCCAATTGTAGGCGTCGCCCAGGCCCCAGCCGAGCGCCAGGCGCAGCGTGCGGGCACAGTAGCCCGGATCGTGCTCCACCTCGCTCTTTATCATCTTCTCCACGGCCTGGGAGATCTCTCCCTCGCGCGGGTAGGACAGCAGCAGCTTCTGGTTGTAGATGGCGGTGGTCATACCATCGGCGAAGCTGCTCTGCCAGTCGTGAAGCTGCTTGAGGTTGTCCTGGAGTTTGGGGTCAGGGCAGGGGGGCGGACCGAAACGGGGCACCGGCGGCACCAGGGCCAGACGCCCGACGAGGGGCCCGGAGTTACCGGCGGCGTCTTCCTGGGCCTTGCCTGCGACCATCATGGCCGGTACCAGACCGAAGAGGCGGCCGGAGGCAGTGGCGGCGCGGGCGGCCTTGGGGGCCAGCTCCAGCTCGCTGGCGTCCTGGGCGGGCGGGCTGGCGTAGGCCATGGCCATCAGGACCGACTGGGTCTCGTCAGGCTCGTCGGGGCGCGTGACCTGCATCTCCACCACCACGCGGTTGTCGCCGGGGAGACGCTGCTTGCCGGTGACCCAGCCACCGAAGCGCAAGCCGGGGACCTCCGGGAAGTTGATGGTAACGGGCACCGAGCGGTCGAAACGCAGAGCCTGCTCGGCGGGCACTACCACGCGGAGACGGGCCCAGGCGCTGTTGACGACCTTGAGAACCGGCGCGCCTCGCTTGACCGTGGTGCCAGGCGGGACGACCGGCGCGACGACCAGGCCGCCGGTGGGGGCAAACAAGTCGACCCAGCGCGGCGTGGTCAGGCGCTGCAACTCAGCGGGAGGCATAGAGAGAGCCGGGGCCGCGGGCCGGGCCATCGGCGCAACGGCGTGCCTCGCCGGGGGCGGGCCCGTGGTCTCGGCGGGGCGGGCGGTCGCCTCGGCCTCCTGCACACTTTGCCGAGCCTGCTTCACCGAGGCCTGGGCCTCCCGGCGGGCGGTCTCAAAACGGGTGACTTCCTCCGTAGCTAACACGCCCGATTCCTGCAACTGTCGGCGGGCAGCCAACTCTTGCTCCGTCTCGGCTAGTCGCTTCTGGGCGGCGGCCAACTCCGCACGGGCTGGGGACAACCGCGCGCGGGAGGTGGCAGGCTGACCGGTGCGCTCCAAGCTGGCGCGAGGGCGCTCGGCGCTGGGAGCCGGACTAGCCGGCGGCGGGCCCGCGGGCAAAACCGAGGAGAGAGGCGCCGGGGTGAGCGTGGGCGAGGGGAAACCAAGCGCGAGCGGTCCGACGGGCGTGGAGCGAGCGGCCAGACCGGCGATGATGAAGGGCTGAGCGTTGAACTTGCCGGCTATGGCCTTCGCCTTGCGTAGGTCGGGGAGAAGCTGGGCGTCATAGAAACGCACCATGGGCTCGCCAGCGGCGAAAAAGCTGGTCCAGGAGTAAAGGTACTCCAGAATCCCGTCGGCGGGGGCCTTGAGCACATAGAAGGGCCCCGGGGCGCCGCCGGTGGCAAAGGTGTAGTCCACGCCGGGAACAGGCTCCGGCGCGCCGATGGTGATCTCGGCCATGGGGGTCCAGAGCAGGGGCAGGGGCGAACCCAATTGGGCGGGGGTAGAGACACCCGGGCTGGGTAGGGCGCCCCAGGCGGGGGCCCACACCACCGGCAGCATGAGCAGCGTAGTTAGCAGTAGATAGCGACCGCGTGGTAACACAACAACGCCTCACTCCCGCCGCGTGCCGGCAACCAACCAGGTCCGGCCTCAGCCAGCGTCAAGTTGTATTATACCATTTGACGAGAGAGAATCCAACCAACTCAAGGTTATGTCGAGGTTTCTAACACCCAGGACAGGGTTGCGCGAGGACGGGGAAGGCTGGTAGAGTGGGGCAGATGGTCGCTCATCACGGCGAGGGGGCGGCGGGGGTGCTAGGGTAGAAGCGCGCCTCCACCCTCTGGGGCGGTTGAGCACTAGGAAAGGAAGCTGGTTAATGGGTTGTTTGCTTGATCCGCCGCTGGGCGCTGGAGATCTGGTGCTCAGCGATTTTGACGGGACAATTAGCTTGCACGATACCGGACTGGAAATGATGACCCGGCTGAACCTCGAGGCGGCGTGGGAGTTGGAGGACCGGTGGCGAGGGGGGGAGATCGGGTCGGCAGAGTGCCTGGCCGGGCAGTGGGCGATGGTGACACTGCCGGAGGCGGAACTGCTCGCGCTCCTCGACGACCTGCCGCTTGACCCGGACTTCCCGGCGTTCGTGCAGCTATGCCGCGAGCGAGGCGCAGACCTGGCGGTGCTCAGCGACGGGCTGGACCTGTACGTCAACCGCATGCTGGCCCGGCTGGGACTGCGGACCTGCTTCCGGCCGGAGAAGCTGCCGCCGCTGAGCGAGTGCGTGGCGACCTACGCCAATCACGGGGAATGGACGCCACAGGGGGTGCGGGTGAGCTTCGCCGGCGACGCGCGGGAATGCGACGCCTGCGGGAACTGCAAGTCGGCGTGGTTGCGGGTGCTGCGGCCCGGCCACCGGCGGGTGATCTACCTGGGGGATGGCTACTCGGACATGTGCGTGGCCCGCCATGTCGAGGTGCGCTTCGCCAAAGGGCACCTGGCGGAGTTCTGCGACCAGCAGGGACTGGCGTACCATCCGCTGGGGTCATTTGCGGAGGTGATCGAGGCGGTGAGCTGACGGCAGGCTGGAGGTGCACCCCCTGCGGAGGGGCGGACGGCAGCCAGGGAACCCGCCGGGTCCACGGCGGGCTCCCTGGTGTACTACCTGCTCAGTGGGCTGGCGCTATCCGCCGATCCGCTTGAGGGCGTCCTGGGCTTCCTTCTCACGGGTGGGGTTCTTCGTAATCTCTACCACCTGCTGGAAGTAGCCGGCTGCCTCGGCCTTCTTGCCCTGGTTGGCCAGGGCCCAGGCCAGACCGTAGAGGGCGTCCTCGTTCTTGGAGTCAGCGGCGAGGGCCTCACGGAACTTGGCAACCGCCTCGTCAGACTGCCCCATGCGCTTGAAGTTCATGCCCTCGTCAGCCAGGTCCGCGGCGCCGCCGCCGCCCGCTGCCGCGCCCGGAGGCCCGCCGACAGGACCACCAGCAGGAGGCCCGCCGACAGGACCACCAGCAGGAGGTCCGCCTGCAGGACCACCAGCGGGAGGTCCGCCTGTTTTGGCGCCATCGCCGGCAGCCGGGCCGCCGCCGGTGTCCGCTTCTTTCTTCTTGCCACAACCGACCAGCACCAGTAAGGAGAGTACCAGTGCCAGTATCACCAACACAGCCAATACGGTGCGTAACTGCATATACATCCGCTCCCTGTGTGATGTAGTAAACCACATACGGGAATTCGGCGCGGGGCAGGCGGATTCCTTCTTGGGGGAGAGGGTTTTCGCGGAGAGAGGGACGCCGGGCTGCAGACCGGCGTGGGGGTCAGGAACGCAAAGCCGCAAGGCTGCCGGGCGCGCACACACGCCCTCAGTCCTCGGTTAGCTCTATCCCTTGCGCGTGGGCCACTATCTCAGCCACGTGCCGGGTTTGCATGGGGCTATCGTCGCGGCGCAGGCCATAGGCTAGCTGAATCAGACAGGCCGGGCAAGCGGTCGCCACCGTCTGGGCGCCCGTCTGGGCGACGTTGTCCAGCTTGCGGCGCAGGATGGCCAGCGACATCTCCGGGTGGGAGAGGTTGTACGAGCCCGCGCCGCCGCAGCACCAGTCGGCCTCGGGAAGCTCGACCAGCGTGGCGCCAGCGGCCTCGGTGAGCAGGCGGCGGGGAGCTTCCCGGATCCCCTGGCCCCGGCCGAGGTGGCAGGGGTCATGGTAGGTCACCACACCCTCCCAGGAGCGCACCGGCGGCGGGAGGGGGCGGTCGACCAGGACCTCCGTCCAGTCGCGCACTTTCGCCGCCACCTCCGCCACGCCGGGGTCGCCCTCCAGCAGCTCCGCGTACCCCTTGAGAAAGCGGCTGCAGGAGCCGCAGTCGGTGACGATGTACTCCGCGTCGGTGCGGCGGAGCATCTCCAGATTCTTGCGCGCCAACTCGCGGGCCGCGTCTAGGTCGCCGTAGGAATACGGCGGGAGGCCGCAGCAAACGTTGGGGAGGGCGATGACCTCGCAGCCGGAGCGGGCGAGGAGGCGGATCGCCGCCTCACCGGTGCGCGGCTCCTGGAAATTGGTGCCGCAGCCGATGAAGTAGGCCACGCGCGGTCCCAGCGGTGCGCCCTCCTCGCGGGGAAGGACCAGCTCCTCGCCACGGCCGATACGATGCCGGCGGAAGCCGACCTCCTGCAGGCGGTCGCGAAGGAAGTGGCGCGGGACGGCCTCCACCAGGCCCTCGGCGCCCTCCAGGGTGGCATTGATCCACCGGAGCAAACCGAGGCGGCGGAAGAGGCGGGACAGCCCGGTGCGCTTGCCGGTCCCGGCGAGGCGCAGGAGGGCGGCCAGACGCTCGGGATGCCCCAGCAGGCGGCGGAAGATGAAACGCTGCACGAAAGGTTGGCCGTGCTGCTCGTGGAAGGCCTCCCGCGCGCGGACCATGATCTCGTCGGTGCGGACCGCGCTGAAGCAGGCCTCGGTGCAGGCGCCGCAGAGCAGACAGTCAAAGAAGGGGCCACGGAGGGCCTCCAGCGATTCCAGATCGCCGTCCTGCAGCGCGCCGGCCAGGGCGTTCCGCCCGCGGGCCACGTTCGCCTCGTCAAGCGTGATCGCATAGGTCGGGCAGGTGCTCTGGCAGTAGCCACATTTGTTGCAGCGGAGGAGTTCGGTTATGGTCAGGTTGTCGGGCATGAGGTAGTCGCGAGCCTGTGTACGTCGGATTGTGCGGGGATTAGTAGCGCATATCGTTTAGACGCGGCAGAATCCCTGCCGGGTCCCACGCGGCTTTGAGGCGTTGCGTCAGGGCAGCCAGGGGAGCCGGGGCTGATTCCAGCGGCTCACCGCTGCC
>JALGSV010000020.1 GCA_029821755.1 Candidatus Zipacnadum vermilionense
GGAGGCGGCATAGGGTACGGGGAAGGGCCGGGAAGTGGCGGCGGGAGGGGGGCGGGAACCGGCACCGGGCGCGGGGCGATGGCCCTGGCGGCGCTGCCCGGCCCGGGAACCGGCGGCAGTGGCCCCGGTAGCGGCGGCGGAGTGGGCGGCGGCACCGGCCCCGGCGGCGGGGGAATCGGCGGCGGGGGCAGCGGGAGCAGTGGGCCGATGACGTGCGTGGTAGCCGGGGGAGGAGGCGGTATCGGTGTAGGCCCCGGCCTGCCGGGCGGTGGCGGCACCATGAGGATCGGCGGCGGAGGAGAGGGACCGGGTGGCGGCGGAGGCGGCGGTACCGGAACCGGCGGCCGGGCCGGGCCGGCGCTGATGGCTTTCGTCCTGCCGGGCACCGGCCTGGGCGGATTGGGAAGGGGCACTGGCGGAGGAGGCACCGGCAGCGGCGCCGGAGGCACCGGGGGAGGCGGGCCAATAGCTATTGGTGTAGGCACTGGGGGCGGCGGCCTGGGACTGCCGGGGTTGCCGCGAAGCCTCGCGGCCCTGACGCCCGGAGGCGGGGCCGGCGCGGGACCCGGCGGGACTGCGGGCCTGGGAAGGCCCATGTCCGCTCCGGGTGCGGCGGGACCGGGCGGCTTGTACGTGGGTGTCACCGGCAGCTTCGACCTGCCCCGCGGCGTCTTCAACACCGACTACGAAGCGGACCCCCAGAGCATGCCCAACCTGCTGGCCGAGATCCGCAAGCGCACCAACGTACACGTCACCATCAGCGACCGCGTCGTCACGCTGCTCCCGGCGGACCTGCAGGACCTGCCCATGCTGCACCTGCGCGGGCACGTCGTCACGCTGCTCCCGGCGGACCTGCAGGACCTGCCCATGCTGCACCTGCGCGGGCACCGGGCTTTCAGCTTCACCCCGGAGGAGCGCCAGACGCTCCGCCAGTACGTGGCCCAGGGCGGGACCGTCCTGGGGGAGGACTCGCACGGTCCCTTCGGCGAGTGCTTCCGCCGGGAGATGCGGTTGATCTTCAATAAGGGCCTGCGCGACCTGCCGCAGGACCACGAGATCTACCGCGCGCACTATGTGCTCAAGTCGGTCCCGGCCGGGGATATGGGAGAGCGCTACCCGATACAGGGCGTGGACGTGGGCGGGCGGCTGGGGGTCATCTTCTCGCGGAATGACTACGGGGGCTGCTGGGACGGGACCGGCGGGTGGGTGCGCCCCGAGAGCCGCGAGCCCGCCTTCGAGATGGGCACCAACCTCTTCGTCTACATCGTTGCGCACTGGGTGAAGAAGAAGTAGGGGAGGAGAGGGCCGCTGCCCGCTCCTCTCGTAGGGGCGGATGTTGCGGGTCCGAAGCCGCAACATCCGCCCGCGAGTGCGGCAGCCAAGCCGCCGGGGGCGTAAGGTCCCGGCAAGGCGGAAGTTTCACCGTCTACGCGGGCGGATGTTTCGCGGGATACGACCCCGCGAAGTATCCGCCCCTACGAAGCCGCGAGGCCGTGCGTGCACGCTCTCATGGCGCGAGGCACTGGAAAGCCGGGCCCGCCAGCGGATAGGTTCCCGGTCCCCCGAAGTTGATCTCCAGGGCCACCGGCGGCTCGGGGACGCCCACGATCTGCACGCTGTGCCACCCCTTCTGCAGCGAGACCGGCAGGTAGGCCCAAGCCCCCTCGCGTGACGCCCCCAGGTCCTTCCCGTCCACTCGCAGTGTCGCCTGCCCGGCGCTGAGGCGCATCTGGAACTGGTAGGTGTCGTCGGTGGGGACCTCGAACCAAGCGTCGAGCTGGAACTGCTCGAAGGGCTTGGTCCCGGACTCGTCCAGGGTGGAGACCTCCAGCTTCTCCAGCAGCACCGGGGCTTGGCTGCCGGCCTGCAGGCGCAGGCCGGGCTGCAGCTTACCCGCGGGCGCGGGCGAGGCGGGCCAGGGCGCGGGTGGGGTGATGCGGACCTCCACCGGCGCGGCCCGGACCTGCTGCCCGGCGGCATTGATCGCCACCGCGTGTAGTTGTACCCTCCCCATCCCCAGCACCCGCGGGTTCACTTGCATCGTCCCCCCTGCTCCCGTCAGTCTCCCCACCAGGCGCTGGTTGTGGAGCACCACGACCTCGCGTGCCTCGGGGAAGGACACGGTCAGGGCCAGTGGCTGGTCCCAGGGGGCCTGCGAGGGGGCAGTGACCTGAAAGGAGCGCGCGCGGCTACGCACGAAGATAGGGATGACCACCCGGCTCTGGGTCTCGATCGGCCCGGCGGCGATTCCCACCACGCGCAGCTCATGCCATCCCTCGCACAGGCCAGCGGTGTCCAAGAGCAAGGCCTCGCCGGGCTGGGCGGTGCCCTGTCGCGTGCCATCCACGAACAGCTCCAGGTGATCGAAGGGGCGGGCGTCGGTCCCGGCGGCGATGGTGAAGCTGAGCTGGCCGGTGACGACCTCGCCGGGCTGGGCCCCGGAGACCCTCAGCGCCGGAGGGGTAGCCCACGGTTGGCAGAGCGGGTCGCCGAGGATCAACAGGTGGTAGGGGCCGGGCACCGCCTGGTAGAAGGCCTCGGCCAGAGAGCACCCGCGCGCGTAGTGGACCTGCACGAAGGGATTGGGGAACTTGTTGACGATGGCGAAGGGCTCGGCCACAGTGCCGGAAGTGCCGGCGGCCCCGGCGCGCATCCACTCCGTGATCGGGGTTTGCCCGGCCCAGGGCTCCATGATCCCGCCGAAGCTGGTCAGGTGCTCGCAGAGGGCGCCGGGGAGGAGCTTGCTGCCGCTGGCGGACCAGTCAAAGCTGGCGCTGCCCGCTACCAGTCCGGCGACGTCCTGCGCCTGCTGGGGCAGAACGCCGCCCACGATTTTGCCCTTGACGCCCAGCGTCTCCAGCTCGGCCACCGCGGAAGCGAAGGCCCACTCCCGAGTGGTGGAGCGGATGTCGCCGTTGCGCATGAAGTAGACGGTGCCCTGCGGATGAGTGCCGTCGGCGGCGGCGCTCCGGCGGAGGTAGTCGAGCGCCTCCGGCACGGAGTTGCCGCGGCCGCTGGTCACGGCCAGGGCGGTGGAGAGTAAGTAGTGGGGAGCAGGCGGACTGTCGGGGACCACGCCCTCGCGCCCCCAGCCGTAGCTGCTGCGGAAGCCGTGGCTGTCGAAGGTCTCGAAGGACTTGTGCTGGAGCGTCTCGATGAGCGCCTTGAAGTCGGGTAAGTCGCGGAGCGAGGCCAGGTCGTTGTCCGTGGGCATCCGGGCGTAGTCGTACCAGCCGCAGGTGGTGGCGGCTTGCAGGCTACGGATCGCCGCCGCCGGCTGGTCGGTCACGGCCTGAGCGCAGGCGAGGTTGTACAGCACCTCGGAGCTGGCGGGATGCGCCGCGGCCAGGGCAGTCAGTTTGCCGGCGGCGTCCGCTGCGCCCTCCCGCTCCCACTGCAAGTCGGCGTCGGTCGGCTCGGTCTTCTCCTTGGCGCGATCAGCGGCCCGTTTCTTGCGCTCGCGGAAGAACTGCTGGGTCTCGCGCAGCACCGCTCGCTGCTCGTCGGTCCAGGGCACGTCATCCCACCGCTCCTGCTGGACCGCGCGGGCATAGCGATTGGCGCCCAGATCGACATAAGCGAGGTTGCGCGACAGGGTGAGCGGGTAGAGAAAGGTGAGGGCAGTCGTAGACAGCCACGGCTGGGCGCAGTGATGCGGCATGCGGTCCAGCGGCTTGGCCCCGGTCAGGTCGGCCCAGGCGTCGGCCTTGGTGGGCAGATCGGCGGAGTAGATGACATAGTCGATCTGCCCAGCCAGTCCGCGCTTCTGGATCGCGCTCAGGACGGGGATTAGGATTTGCTCGCGGAAGTAGTCGATCGGTACGTGGTCGAACTGGCTGATCCCGGAAAGGTAGATGACGTTGGTCGGGGGCACCTGGCGCAGGGCGACAAACTCGTTGGCCACGGCCATCGAGGCCCAACTGTCGGCGTTGACCACCACCGCCACGTTCTCCGGCCCGCCCCCGGCGTAGGCGCCGGCGGCGCAGAGCGCGAGAGCGACAACCAGCAGACCCGCGCCACGGAGTGATTCCATGCGATTCCCCTTGCAGCAAATCGCTCCGCGAAGAGCACGGGGCGTGGCTACAGTATAGGGGGAGTGGCGGTGGGAGGGAAGGGGGCCCTGCCTCGCACCGCGTCCACCTCCAACTCAAAGAGCAGGTCGTCGCGGCAGATGACGGCGTGGGCTACGACCACCGGCAGTTCCGGCAGGCCGTGGGTGGTGCGGTAGCGCTCGAAGGCGGCCTCGTCCTCGGCCCGACGCACGTAGGCCGTGGCGCGGGTGACATCCCCCCAGTTCATGCCGCGAGACTCCAGGAGGGCCGCGATGACCTCGCACGTCCGAGCGACTTGGCCGGGGAGGTTGTCCACATGTACCGTCCGACCGTCAGGGGCGATGCTGGCGGTGCCGGAGACGAGCAGACGCTGCAGGTCCGGCATGGCCACCTCCACCGCACGGCTAAAGGAGCTGCCGTACTGCAGCGCGGGGCTCTGTAGTGGGGAGGGTAGAGGCTGCACTGTCGCTTGGGGAGACAGGGGCTTGACCGCGTAGGCGCCGGCTACCAGGGCCGCGCCCAGAGGATTACCGGCGCCGATGCCAGTGCTGGCCGGGACCAGGCCGTCGAATACGCCACGCTCGGTGAAGAAGGCAGTGCGCACGCGATTGAAGTCGTCGTACCAGGAGAGAATATCGTCCAGGAAGAGCCAGGTACGGACGACGTGGGAGAAGTCCATGTCAGCGAGGGCCAGGGCCTGCTCCAGGCGCTCGAAGGTGCGGCGGGCCTGGACCGCCGGCGGGGCGGTGGTGTCCGGATCGTGGATGCCGCTCAGCATCACCTCGACGGCATGGGAGTCGGACACCGCCAGGCCGACCGGATGCCCCTCCAGCGCCAGCGGCCGGACCTGCGCACCGACGATAGCCTGCAGGTGCGCACCACCCAATCCGTTGCCGGCTGCCCCGCCGTGTACCCAGGTTAGGGGCAACTGCGCTCGGCTCAGCAGCGACTGCGCCGCGGCCCGGTCGGTCTCGTGCAGCTCCGGGGCGAAGACCTCGGCGGCGGCGACCCGGGCCGCCAGTGCCTGCCCCAGGTGCTGCGCCGTTGCCACCAAACTCCCCGGCATGGCCCCCACCTGGGTCACGAACACCTCCCGCATCCCGTCACGGAGCAGCTCGCGCATCTGCCAGCCCTGCCCGGTTGGTTCCATAGTACCTGCCGCCATGCTGAAATCCTCCGTCCATCGGCACTCCGTCGGTCAAGCTATGGTTGAACAATCTCGAAGGAGACAGCCGGCAAGACGCCCCACGACACGCGGCGCTCGGGTAGCTCCGTGCCATCGGGACGCTTCCTCGCCACCATAACGAAAGCCTCCACCACCAGGTTGTCGGCATAGCCTACTTTGGCCGTCTGTCCATCGGCCTTGAGCACCGACGCCAGCCCGCCGGGAGCGGCGGTCACTGGTCCTAGCGACACGCCCTCCAGCGGGTCGAGGAGCGCTAACTGAATCTGCTGCGCCAGCCAGGGGCCTGGTCGCCAAGGAGAATCGCCAAGATCAGGAGCTGCCGCCAGAGACCAAAATGTGAAGGCAGTGTACCCATCGGGAACCGTTCCGTCTGCAGCGCGCGCTGCTGAGGACAAGGACGGGGTCCCGCGGCGGTTGATTCCCCGCGACTTTTCTCGCTGCAGCACAAGGAGGGTATACCCGCCTCGGGCAGGAAAGACACCCCCGCTCGTATTAACAGTATGGAGGAGAGTTGTGGCAAGCACCTATCGCAGCCCTGATTGGGATACGTATCGCATGGATTACAGCCATTCGCACCGGGAGGTGGAGCCGCCGGAAAAGGAGATCGGCGTGGTGGGGGAGGCGCTGGAGTGTCTGCGGGAGGCGGACATCCTGCCGCATACCGAGTACAACCCCGACAAGTTCCTGGCGCATCGGCGGGCCGTGGCCGAGTTGTTCGAGATTCCCTGGACAGCGATCACTCCGCGCGTACAGCGGCTACTGTACGCGATCAACGCGATTGTGCAGCCGCGGAATATGATTGCGGCGGGGGTGTTTTGCGGGAACACCTTCATCTCCAACGCCGGGGCCGGGGTGGGGCCGGGGGCGTGCTATGCGGCGAGGCAATTGCTGGGCGTAGAGATCGTGCCGGAGGAGGCCGCCCGCGCCGAGCGCAACGTGCGGCGGATTGACCCCTCGGGGATAGCGCGAGTGGTAGCGGCGGATGCGGTGGAGGTGGTAGCCGAGTTCGCGGAGCCGATTGACCTGCTCTACCTCGACGCCGATGGGGCCGGGGGCAAGGGGAAGGGGATCTACCTGGAGATTCTGGAGGCCGCGGAGCCGCGTCTGCACCCCGGCAGCGTGATCCTGGCGCACAACAGCGTCAACTGCGCAGAGCGGTTGGAGCACTACCTGGCGTACGTCCGGGAGCCGGGACGGTTCCCCGCCAGTGTGAATGTGATCGTGGATGGGGAGGGGCTGGAGGTTACGGGGAGGTAAGGGGGGCTCTTTGTAGGGCGCGGGCTTGTACCGCGCCCTTCCCGTCTCTCCTACCCCGCCTCGCTTCGCTCGGCACCCCTCCCCTGGCGGGGAGGGGCCGGGGAATTGGTGGGCGAGACGCTGGTGCGACCGGGAGGAGGAGGCGTGGCACGCGTTCTGCCGGACCGGGAGGAGGAGGCGTGGCACGCGTTCTGCCGGAGTCACCTACCCCGCCTCGCTTCGCTCGGCACCCCTCCCCTGGCGGGGAGGGGCCGGGAGATTGGTGGGCGAGACGCTGGTGCGACCGGGAGGAGAGGGCGGGCTAGAAGGCCCGCCCCACGCGCAAGGGGCCTCAGTCGGTGTGGAAGTACTCCTCCAGCCACTGCAGGCCGCCGCTCTCCAGGTCGCCAGAGCCGGCGGCGAAGAACTCGGCCATGCCTGCCTGCCAGCGCGCGTTGACCTCGGTCTCACCCAGACGGCGCAGGGAGTCGCGGATGTTGTCCCCCTCCAGGCACCCCACGATTAGCCCGTCCGGGCGGCAGAACAGCGAGTAGTTGCTGAGGCCGACGGCCCGGATCGCCTCCAGCATCTCCGCCCAGACCTCATGCGCCGCCAGGTATTCCTCCAGCCGCTCCGGTTTCACTTGCATCAGAAAGCAGGCGCGTGCCATAGGAACTCCTTTCCATACCCTCTATCCTGCCAGGAGAGAGGGCCAGGGGGGCAGGGCTAGTGCGCTTCCAGGACCACAATCCAGTCCTGGTAGAGCGGGAAGCAGCGGCGCACACCGTCCGGCCCGGAGATCATTTCCCAGTCGCCGGCCGCGTCGGGGGTGATCTCGCCCAGGTCCGTCTCTGCGCCGTCCGCCGGGTTGAAGAGGAGCGCGCGGTAAGAGACGTCCGGTTCCAGGCCCTTGACCTTCGCCTCGTTCCAGCCGTAGACCGGGAGATAGATGACCCGCACCTGCTCCGGAATCCCCGCGGCGTAGCCGCCGAAGAAGTCCTCCTCGGTCCAGTGCCGTTCGACCCACTCCGGATGCGGCTCGAACCGCCACCACTCATACCGCTCCAGCAGGCGCTTGGCCAGGCCCACCTGGCGCGAGCCCAGCAGCTGGGAGGCGTCCTCCCAGGGAGTATTGCCCCAGGCCATGCCGTGCGGGGAGGGCCCATACGGCCGCTCCCGTGAGTTCACCTGCCAGATGCCGTTGGCCCCGTAGGTATGGCCGCAGGCTCCCGAGAGCAGGCAGACCCAGAACATCATCCGCTGCACCTCCTGCCGGGAGGCCTCCCCGATCCCCTCGTAGCAGACCTCGCTGTTGATGACCGGCAGGACGGGCTCGGCCGCGTATTCCCCGCTCACCCGTCGCGTGGTATTGGGCAGGCTCCGGCGGTCGCCGTGGCCGGTTTGGAGCATGTGGAAGTCGATGAGCGTGCCGTCCCCGAGGGTCCGCCCGTTGGACCCCTCATGGGCGCTGACCGGCCGCCGGAAGCCGTCGATCCCATGCACGTAGCGGGCGATCTCCGCCCAACCCTCGCGCTGTTCCGCCTGGGCCTGCTCCCGGTCCTCGGCGAGGTAGTAGGGCATGTCCCACTCCCCGGCCAGGCACCAGAAGACGGGGTAGGCGCCGTAGCGAGCCACCAGGTTCCGCCAGTGTGCCTTCAGCTTCTCCACGCCCATCCAGGGCAGGAAGTACCCCCAGGAGCCGACGATACACGGGGCCAGGCCCATCTCCACCAGGTATTGCAGGCGCCGGTCGACGAGGTCGAAGTAGGCCGGGTTGATCCGGGCGAAGTCCTGCTCCCAGGGGAAGCCCGACTCATTCTCCCCGCGCTCGTCGTACCACGCCATGTCCGGGTACAGCCCCGCCACGATCTGGATGACGCTGAAGCCCTTGGCGATCCGGTCCAGGGCGAGCGTCTGGAAGCCCTGGGGCCAGGTGAGGCGCTGGGTCAGGCCCATCCACCAGGTGTCGGCCAGCCAGAAGAAGGGCGTGCCGTCCGCGTGCTCCAGGTGCCGCTGGTTGGCGGCGACCTGCACCGGCCCGTGGCGGTAGAGCGGATTGTCGCCCGAGTAGGGTAGGACCTCCAGCTCGCCCTCCTGCCCGTGCAGGCCGCTGTCGCCGGCCTCGGAGCAGCCGGTGCGGAAGTGGTGCTCCCCGACCACCGGCGAGGCAAACCGCACCCGCCACAGGTCCCCTCCGGCCCAGAAGCCGGGAAGGGTCTGCTCCCGCCCGTCCGGCCCGGTGAAGACCGCGTCGAGGGTGAGGTCGTTGCAGGGGTCCGAGTAGGCTCTGCTCGCGCGGAAGGTCCACTCGGAGACCTTGTTTTGTTCCTGGGTGATCATGCTAATCCCCTCCCTATTCATGGGGCGGATGACCTCCACGAAGGCCACCAGGCCCTCATGGGGCCACTGTCACGCCACCTAGTCGATAATTCGCCACCGAGGGCAAGCAACCCTCTCACCAGGGCGCAGCGGGTCGAGGAGGCCTTCACCCCCGAGAGAACGAATACCCTACGGCGTGAGTAGCCGCGCAATTTCGCCCGGTGATTCTCGGGCTTACCTCGCAGTCAGAAAGAGGAGTCAACCATGCGCATACCTGGGATGGTGTCGCTACTGCTGGCGCTCTCGGTTACCGCTGGGATATGCCAGGAGCCGATCGTCAAGGCCGGGGATACCCTCGTGCTCTCCGCCAAGCAACTGGTGAGCGCCAGCAATCGGTTGGTGCAGGATGCCGCTGCTCCGGGCGGCGAAGCGGTGGAAGTGCCGGACCAACCCGCCCGCTTCATCAACGCGCAGTTCCCGCAGGTCCCGGCAGGCCGCTATCTAGTGACCGTCACTGCGGCGATCAGCAAACGGGCCGCGCCGATGGGCCTCGGGAACATGATGGCCAACTCCACGGCCCTGGTGCCGGCGTATGCCGCCAGGCGACCCCTGGCGGTGGAGGACTTCGCGCAGGCCGGGGTCTACCAGGGCCTCTCCGTGGAGATGACCTGTCCGCCCGCCAACAACGGCACCTTTACCCCTTATGTCCAGGTGACCCAGCAAAACCTGGCGGCGACGCTCCGGGTGGCCGCGGTGGAGTTGGAGGCGCTGGAGCTGAGCCCCGTGCTGATCTCGAGGGTGTGGCCGGAGAAGCTGCTCGCTCGCTGCAATACGGAGCAGACTATCACGGTATCGGTGCATAACTTGACCGATGCGCCTCGCCCGGGGAGGCAGCTGGCCCTGGAGTTGCAGGGCGGTCTGGACACACGGCTGCCGGTGGGCGTCCAGGAGGTCTCGCTGGCCCCCTACGAGTCGAAGGACGTGGTCTTCACCTGGAATACGGGAGACCACGAGTATGGCTATGAAGCGCAGGCCACGCTGACCGACGGGCAGGGGGCGGTGGTCAGTCGCCGGTCGGATTGCTTCGCGGTCACCCGTTCGTTGTACAAGATGCGCATCGGGTTCTCCACCAGTCCCTACTTCCTCGACAAGGCCTCAGTCCCCGATGCGGCTCTTCGCTCCCGCCTAGCCTACGGCAATTACTACGAGATGTACGGCTGGTCACCCGGCGCTTTCGCCGAGCTCTACCCGCGCGAGCGCTTCTGGACCAGTGGCCAGATATCCGAGTGGGTATACGACCGCGAGGTGGTCCAGGCTTGGATCGCCGAGATGCACAAGCAGGGGATGGCGGCCTTCGCCTACGACATCTCGCTTTACAACGGCTGGGTCGGGCAGGAACTGATGCGCAAACACCCCGAATGGTGCGCCTTCAACGCGCAGGGCCGGCCGGATGGGAACCTGGACACCGCGCTGTGGCAGTTCAAGGAGAACGCCTACGGCGAGGACAAGCCGCCGGTGCGCACGCCCTTCCGGGGTGAGATGCCCAACTCCGGGACCGTTTGGCCGGCCAGTGACGAGCTGATGGCCTACGAGGCCGACCAGATCACCCTCATCCACCAGGAACTCGGCTTCGACGCCGTCCGTTGGGATGGCCACCCCATCGTCTGGGCGCAGGAAGGCGCCGGGGGGATCATCGGTACCGGCCTGGGGAAGATGATCTACAACTACGACGGACGGACCATCCTCCAGGTGGTCGGCAATAGTGACAAGCAGTCGCTGCACAACATCCAGTTGATCAAGAACGCCCTGCGCCAGGCTGCCCCCAACTTCGAGTGGGGATACAACGCGGGGTATGACCTGACCTGCGAAACGATGCCGCTGACCTGGCAGGAAGTGGTGAAGGACGCCGGCATCTGGGTGGAGGGGGGCTTCCGCTCGGGCGACGAGGGGCGCGCCGACCCCTCCAATACCTGGCAGAAGTACCAGCAGAAGCTCTACCTGTCCTCGCAGTTTGTGCTGCGGGGCGGCGGCTATCCGATACATGGCGCCCTCGCCGCCGACTCCGCCTACGTGCGCAAGCTGCTCTACGCCCTGTTCCTGGCCCACGGGAGCCACCCTTGCTTCCACGGCGATATGAGCATGGCCACGGATTACTCGCGATTTGCCACCCGCTACAGCCAGTACTTGTTCGATCCCGGTCTGCATCCGTGGTGGGGGTACCCCGATATCCACGTGACCGGATGGGTGCAGTGGGAGGAGCGCAACGCCAAGAGCATCCCGCCGGTGGACACTGAGGCGAAGGTGGAAAGCGCGCGCCCTATCTGGTTCGAGAAGACGCTCTTCCACCGGGAGATCTCAGACCAGGCAAAGGACACCGTCGTCCACCTGATAAACGACCCGGGCAAGCCGTACGTTGACTACACCCAGATGGCCCCGCCGCCGGTTCAGGAGGACGTGGTGGTGACGGTGAAAGCGCCGGCGGGGATGAAGCTCAAGCAGGCCTGGTGCCTTTCACCGGACCTGACCCCCAACGGACAGCCGCTGGAGGCGGCCGCCGCCGGGGAGGGGTGGGTGAAGGTCACCGTGCCCGAACTGGTGCTGTGGGATATTGTGGTGTTCAACTGGGAGAAGGTGTAAGCCATGAGCATGCTGACCAAGCGACAAGCGTCGATAGCACAGGCAGCCGCAAGTGCGGCGGCGCACACCGGAGCGCAGTGCCTGCGCCGAACCCACCCCCCTGCCCCCCTCCCTGATAGGGAGGGGGGAATGGGAATCGGGTTTAGAGATGGGAAATGGGGTGGGACGGGAGGTGGCCGGGTCGTCAGCGCTGGGCGCGGCAAGTTCTCGGCGAGGTTCCCAGTCGCAGTGCTGACCGCCCTGCTCTGTCTCGTGCTCCTTCTAGGCTACTCCCCAGCCTGGGCCGCGTGCACGGTTAGCGAGGTGCGGACGGACACCGAGCAGGCGGTTACCCTGGAGAACGGCTTTGTGCGCATGTCGGTGGACATGCTGCACGGAGGCAAGGTAACCAGCTTCCTCTACAAGCCGCTGAATCGCGAATGGCTGGTCTCCGGCCAGGCGCTGTTCATCGATCACGTCTGGCAGCAAGTCTGGCCGGGCGAGCTGTACAACGTGCCCTACGAGTATGCCATCCTGGACCGAGGGCCGGAGCGGGTGGCCGTGAAGGTCTGGCGCACGCTCGACGGGGGCGGCAAGGCAACGGTGAGTGGGGTGAAGGTGGAACGCACGCTGACGCTCACGGCAGACTCGCCGGCGGTGGTGGCCGAGGTGAGCGTCGGTAACCCCACCCAGGAAATCAAGGCGGTGGGGTACTGGGCGCAACATATCTTCCGCCTGGGCGGCCTGAACGACAACTACTTCGTGCGCCCCTTTACGGGAGGGCGCTCGGTCGCCACGTATGGGATTGAGGACGAGGTCGGTAATCGGATCGGGCAGGAGTTCGTGAAGGACCCGACTGCCGGCTGGACCGCCGCGCTCAACCCCGTCACCGGCGAGGCCGCCGTGTTCCTGATGGACTACAACGACCTACGCTGGCTGTACAACTGCATCGGGGCGTATACCACGGAATGGTATTACGACCTGCTGCGTATGTCTCCCGGGCGGGTGTGGACCACGCAGTACGAGCTGCTCCCCCTGTCCGGGTACCACGGGGTCAGCCATGCCTCGCGCCGCCTGGTGGCCGACGTGCGGACGGTGCGTGGGGTGGCGGGTGACCACCTGGTCTACACCGTCGGGTGCGGCGAGCGTCCGCTAAAGGGAGTCACGCTGACGGCGAGCTTGCGCTCTACTTCGCCGGGGGCCAGGCCGCAGCGGGAGAGGCTAGCCGTGGGAGACGTAGGATACCAGCCGGCGGAGATCGTGTCCGGGTTGGAGCTGCCGCCGGGTACGGCCCCCTTCACCGTGGAGGTGTCCCTGAGGAGCGGGGGCGTGACGGAGTCCTTCACCCGGTATGTCTCCGCCGAGGATCGCGGCAACCAACTGGTGGCGGGGGTCTTCCCGAGTGACTACAGCGTCAAGCCGCCGCCCAAGGCGAAGGTGATCGAGCAGCCGGCGAACCTGCAGAAAGTGCCGCACGAGGGCACGGTGGTGGTGGAGGTGCGCGGGCAGTTCTTCCCCTCGTGGCGGCTGGAGGAGGCCCTTAAGCAACTCGGCGTGTACACGCTGCAGCCGTCGAATTTCACCTCCAACGTCTACGGGGACCAGCTCGACTACTTCCCGCCGGGGCTCCAGGAGGCCATGGCGCTGGATGCCATTGTGCTCAACAACGTCCCCGCGGGTGCCCTGGGGCCGGAGGGAGAGGCGTTGCTCAAGGAGTACGTGAAGAACGGCGGCGGCCTGCTGGTGCTGGGCGGGTGGTATGCCTTCGGCGGCGGGCACTATGCGGATTCGGTGCTCGCCGAGCTCCTGCCGGTCACCAGTGGCTCGCCTTTCGACATCCACTGGTACAAGCAAGGGCTGGAGCTGAAGGCGAAACCGGGGACGACCCTGCTGCATGACCTGCGCCCCGCTCCCGGACTGCAAGTGCTGTGGATGCAGGAGCTGCCCGCGGTCAAGCCGGGTGCGCAGGTGGTCCTGACGGCTGGGGACAAACCCTTTCTGGTGACGGGCACCTACGGGAAGGGCCGAGTCGCTTGCGTGCTGGGCACGACGGCCGGCGTGGCTCCGGCCGGGGGCCAGCTGTTCTGTGAGTCGGCGGAATGGCCGGAGATGCTGGGGCGGGTGGTGGAGTGGTTGAAGACCGGGAAGTGAGCGGCGCTCTCAGGGCGGAGGGAAAGATGCGCATCAGAACGGGGCGAACCCACAACGTCGCGCGGATGGTTTGCCTGCTCCTGCTCGGGATGGCCGCGGGGGCAGACGCGCCGGCACATGCCGCGCCCCCCGTGGTGGTCACGGACAACGGCGAGGTGCGTAACGAACTGCCCAACAACCAGGTGCAGTACGTGCACGAGATCGCCCTGAGTTGCGGGGATTTTGTCTGCAACCTCAGTTTCCGCAACCTCGAGTACTTCGACGCGGCGGGGGAGAAGGACCGCTCGGAGGGCACGGTCGGCGTGCACTTCTGGCCGGAGCAGGGGCAGGGCTGGTACCCCAACGAGACCTTCGTTCTCTTCGCCGACGGCACCCCGCTTACCCTCAACGGCGTCATCAAGGATACCCGCGTCCTCGAGCAGGGCCCATCGGCCTTGGTGGAGACCACGCTGGAGCACGAGAAGGCCTCCGTCCGCCTCCGTTTTGCGTACCGGCCCGGCCAGGAAGGGCTGGAGGTGCAGGTCGCGCTGCTACCGGCGAAGGGCGGCGCGGCGCCGGTGAAACAGCTCGCCATCGACCTGTCTTGCTACCCAGCCTACTACACGGCCTGGAACAAGCGTCGCGGTGATCGCTGGGTGGTCACGCCCACTCGCTCCCTCGAGGAGCCGCGCGAAGAGGGCTTGGATAAGGACGCACGGACCTGGCAGCACCAGGTCCGGGAGGAGCCGCTGGACCTGGCGCAGGAGCACTGGCTGTTCTACTACGACAAGTTCTTCAACAGCGCGGAAGGCAAGGGGCGGGGGCTGTGTGGGTTGACGTTCCTGCCGCAAGAACTGCAGCAGGCGCAGGTGAACGTTAGCGACTACGAGATCGTGACCAAACTGGTGGGCAAGCCGGAGCAGCGCGCCCTGGGGTTCACGCTGTGGCAGTCCCCGGAGCAGGATTACGCTCCGCAGTTGGAGCGCTTCCCACAGGTGGCGGAGTCGTGCCGGCAGCGCCTGCAGGAGGGTGCCCTGTTCCTCCCGCAGAGCCTGGTGAGCTTCGACGCGGCGGCCGAGGCACGCAGCTTGCAGGCCCTGGCCGCGTTGCCCGGGTTCGAGCAGCTTGCCGCGCAGTTGCAGGCCGTGGGGCAGGTCGTCGCCCGGCTGCAGGCGGCTCCGGCCTCCATGGAGCAAGAGCAAGCGGCGCTAGGCCAACTGCGGGCCTATCGCCGGGCGGTGTGGAAGGCGAGCCGCGCTTTGCCTCGGCCGCGGCGTGTGCTGGTGCTGGAGGGCGGGCACTACCCGGTCTGGAAGCTGGAGGAAGCGGCGGCGGGCAGCGACGGCGACCTGCTGCTCGACAAGAGCTACTTCTCCACCAGTTGGCGCGGCGATCGCCTGACGACCTTCCCGGCGACGGAAGCCGAGATGCTGCAGTATGATGCGGTGGTCTTCAACAACGTCAGTGCCACGCCCCTGCGGGAGTCGGGCGAGGCCCTGCTGCGGCAGTTCGTCACCAAGGGTGGCGGGCTGGTGGTCCTGGGGGGTTTCTACGCCTACGGCGAGGGCGCCTACCAGGACAGCGTGCTGGCCGAGTTGCTGCCGGTGACCATGGCCGGCGCGTTTGACGTGAAACGCTTGCCGGCGGCGGGGGCGATTGTGCCCGGGGCCCAGGTGCCGGGGTTGCTGGAGCTGCCCTGGGAAGGCCGGGAAGTAGTCCTCTGGCTGCAGGACCTGCAGCCCAAGCCGGAGGCGGTGGTGGCGCTACACGCCGAGGTGGAGGCAGGGAAGAGGGCGCCGTTCCTGGTAATCGGTCGGGCGGGCGAGGGGCGAGTCGCCGCCTGTGCCGGCACCGTCTACGGGGAGGCCCCGCCCGGCAAGACCGAGTTCTGGAACCGTCCGGAGTGGCCCGCCTACCTGGCCGCCGTCCTCCGCTGGGCCTGCGGACAGACGGGAACCTGACCGCCCTTTGTCTCCCGGGAGGGGCCGGATGAGCGGCTTCCGCGCCGGGAATCCGGCCCGGGCGTCGCCCGGAGCCGGAAGGCGTCTGGCCCCTTACCGTCCAGTACAGGCTACGCCTCGGAGGGAGTACGGCCGATGACTTCGCGCGAGAGAATCTTGGCAGCGATTGACGGGACCGGGAGCGACCGGGTCCCGCTAGCGGCGTGGTGCTTCGGGGTCTCCCCGCCGGCGGCACTGCGCTGGGAGGAGGCGGGCGTGGAGCGGCGGCACTGGTACTCCCTGCGCCTGGAGCATATCCACACGCTGCTCCAGCCCTGGACGCTGGAGGACGACTTCCGGCGTGTGCTGGCCTGGCGATCGCTGGGGGTGGATGATGTCCTGGAGGTGTCGGTCCCCTGGAGCCAGGACCCGGCAGTAACCTGGCGCGACTCCCAGGAGGCGGTGGGCGGACAGGCGGTGCTGGTGCGGGAGTACGACACGCCGGCCGGCCGCCTGCGCCATGCAGTGAAGCGGACGGGGGAAGAGTCCGCTCCGGGCTGGGTGGTGCAGCCGGATCACGTGCCGCTATTCGAGGACATGAACATCCCGCGGGCCGTGGAGCAAGCCGTATCCTCGCCCGAGGAGATCTCGCGGGTTCCGTACCTGTACGCTCCACCGGATCAGGGGGGGCGGGAGTGGTTCGCGGAGCGCATGGGGCGGGTGGGAGAGTTCGCCGCCAAGCAGGGAGTGGCGGTACAGGCCTGGTCGGCCTTTGGCATGGATGCCGCCGTCTGGCTCATGGGCGCGGAGGGCGCGATACTGTTGGCGCTGGAGGAGCCGGAGGTCTTCGCGGCCCTGTTGGAGACCATCGCGGCCACCGACCTGGCGCGAACCGAACTGGCGGCCGCGACGCCCGGGGTGGATATCGTGGTGCAGCGCGGCTGGTACTCCTCCACCGATTTCTGGTCCCCCCGACTGTTCGATCAGTTCGTCTATCCCCACGTGCGCAAGTTGGCGGCAGCGGCTCACCGGCATGGCGCGCGCTTGGCCTATGTGATGACGACTGGGGTGGAGACGTTGGGGCCGCGCCTGGCGGAGGCGGGAGTGGACCTGCTGTACTTCGTGGACCCAGTGCAGGACACGATTACCGTTGACCGGGCGCGGGAGCTGTTGGGCGGGCGGATGGCGCTGGCGGGAGGGGTCAATGCCCTGACGCTGGCCGCGACCCCCGACAAGATCCGCGCTGAGGTGCGGCGGGCGCTGGAGGCGCTGGCGCCGACCGGGCGGTTCCTCCTGCAACCTGTCGACGCGCTGTTTCCCGATACCCCGTGGGAGGGCGTGGAGGCGATGATCGAGGCGTGGCGGGAGTGGGGATAGGGGTCGAGGTGACCCGAAGGGAGGACGGCGGCAATGCCGATCGGCAATACACCAATGAGGCCGCGCGTGGGGGTCTCGGCCGTCTCCAGTCCGCTGGAGGTGGGAGCGGAGAGGGCGCCGCAGGCGGCGCGGGACCTGGCTAGCCTGCTCCAGGGCGGGGGGTGTGAGGTGGTGATCGGCGAGCCGGTCACGGGAGCCGACGGCGCGGCTGAGGTGGGCCGGCAGTGGGCGACGGCGGGGGTGGATGTGGTGGCCCTGGCCGCGGCCTCATGGTTTGAGGACTACCTGGGGCTGGACCTGCTGGAGGAGTGCCCGCGGCCGCTGCTGCTGTGGGCGCTGCCGGGCATGGAGACCGGGGCGCTGTGTGGAACGCAGCAGCTCACCTGCTTCCTGCGGCCGCTGGGGCATGCCTATGAGGCGGTCTACGGGGCGCTGGCGCCGGGGGAGAGCCTGGATCGGGCGCAGGGGTTCCTGCGAGCGGCGGCGGTGCAACGGCGGTTGCGACGAGCGCGGATCGGTCTGGCGGGGCAGCGGATCGGCGGGATGACGCACACCTCGCCCGCGGAGCTCGCCCTGAAGGCGGCGCTGGGGCCGCGGGTCGTACCGCTGGACCTGCCGCAACTGCTGACGCGGGCGAAGGCGACGCCGGCCGAGGAGGCGCAAGAGCGGTGGGAGGCCCTGCGCGGGCAGGTGGGCGACTGCCGGGTGCCGGAGGAGGAGGGGTGGGACTCGATGGGCGTGTACGCGGCGCTGCGGGAGGCGGTGGGGCAGGAAGGGCTCGATGCCCTGACCGTGGGCTGCTATCCGCACCTGATGGGGCGCGTCTGTCTGGCCGCCTCCCTGCTGGCCGACGAGGGCGTGCCGCAGGCGTGCGAGGGCGATGTGAACGGGGCCGTCGGGCAGTTGCTGCTGTACTTGCTGACCGGTCAGCCCACCCATCACGCGGACTGGCTGGAGCCCCTGGAGGACGGGACGGTGGTCTTTACGCATTGCGGCTCGGGGTCGCTATCGCTGGCGGAACGCCCAGAGGACGTGGTTCTGGGGCCGGTGCGGCTGATGGACCAGGGAGTGTGCGCCCTGTTTCCGGCGCGGCCCGGGCCGATAACGCTGGTGAGCCTGATCCCCTACGGCGCGGGCTACCAGTGCGCTCTCCTGGAGGGCGAGGCGCTGAGCACGGAGATGGTCTTCCCCGGCAATCCGGTGCGGGTGAGGTTCGACCAGCCGACGGAGAAGCTGATCGACTGGATCTTCGCGGCGGGCATTGGCCACCACTGGGCCCTCGGCTACGGGCACGTGGGGCGGGAGATCCGATACTGGGCGGGGATGTGCGGACCGGGGTTGAGATTGGTGGAGGTGGGGTAGGGGCGAATGTTGGCGAGCGTACTCGCTCGACAATAGCCGCCCGCGCTTGCGGCAGGAGAACGCAGGCTTGGAGGCCGGCGCTACCCGGAGGTGTCCTCGGCGGCCGCGGGCGGATATTGTACGCTCGGAAGCGCCCAATATTCGCCCCTACGGGGAGCAAGCGCGGCTCCTCGCGCACGCTCTAAGGAGTCACTCCCATGAACCAAGCTAAGTTCTCTACCCTCTTCCCGCTCGGGTCTCACCTGTGCCGGGAGCCGATGCCGCCCATGTCCGAACTCAAGCGTGACATGGAGACCCTCCAGAGGCACGGCTTCAATCTCCTCAAGCTCCAAGAGCACTGGGCGATTGATGAGCCGGCGGAGGGGGTGTATGACTTCTCGCGTTACGAGGAGTTGATCGAACACGCGGCGGGCCTGGACCTGGGCATTTACCTGGGGTTAACTTGCGAGCAGGCGCCGGCCTGGCTGTGGCGCAAACATCCCGGCTGTCGCATGGTGGGGCGCGACGGCCGAGCGATCATGTACGAGGCGCAGAGCGCCCTGCCCTCGGACGGCAAGCCGGGGCCGTGCTTCGACCATCCCGGCGCCCGGGCCGACATGGAGCGGTTCCTCGGGGAGTTGGTCCGCGTACTAGGGCGGTTTGAGAACGTGGTGGTCTGGAACACCTGGCAGGAGATCGGCTACTGGGCCCAGGGGCTGGTGGGGCAGGCGGTCTGCTTCTGCGAGCATACCCTGGAGCGCTGGCGCACCTGGCTGGAGGGGGAGCACGGGGACCTGGACACACTCAATCGCCGTTGGAACACGCGCTATGCCGAGTGGCAGGACGTCTCGCCCAATCGGGGCCTGGCGCCGGGGATGTACGCGGTGGACCTTGCCTGGCAGTACTTCATGGACAACGTCCAGGTGGTGGAGGTGCTGCGGGCGCGCGCGGCGGCGATTCGAGTGGCGGACCCGCTGGGCAGGCCGGTGTTCGCTCACAAGGGCGGTCCGGTTATCGGCTCGGGCCAGGACTGGACCTACGCGCGCTGTCAGGACTTCCTCGGCTCCTCCACCTATCCGGCGTGGGGGGCGTTTGGGGAGTGGGACGATCGCCCCAGTGACGAGCAGGGACGAGTGGAGCGGGAGGCGGCGCTGCGCAACGAGATGTGGGAGGGGCTGGCCCTGCGCTTTGACTACATCCGCTCCTGCCACGCGCCGGGGAAGCCCGTGTGGGCGGCCGAGTTCCAGGGCGGCCCGGTGAGCGTGGGGCTGCACAAGGGCCGAGTGCCGACCCCGGAGGATATCCGCCGGTGGGTGCTGTCGACCGTCGGCGCGGGAGTAACCGCCCTGTCCTTCTGGGTCACGCGCGCGGAGATCATGGCGCATGAGATGAACGGCTTCAGCCTGCTGGACAGCGTCGGGGACACCACGCCGCGCCTGGAGGAGGCGGCTCGCGTGGGGCGCGCGCTCAATCGGTATCCCGATCTGTTCGGAGCGCCGACTCGCCCGCGCGCTCCGGTGGCGGTGCTGGTCAACGAGTGGAACTACCAACTGGGCCAGGTCCTGCCGGGAGGCGGGGGAAGACACCTGGCGCACAGCACGCGGGGCTGGCATCGCCTGCTGTGGGAGCTGGGGATTCCCGTGGACTTCGTGGAACTGGGACTGGCCGCACCTGCCGAGTTGGAGACCTATCCGGTTCTGATCCTGCCCTTCCCTCTGTCGCTCTCCGAGGAATGGGCCGCTAAGCTCGCCGGCTTCGTGAGCGCCGGCGGCCACCTGGTGAGCGAAGCCTGCCCCGGGCGGCTGGATCAGTACGCCTTCTGCCGCCGTGGGGAGCTGTCGCCGGCGCTCGCCGATCTCTTCGGCGTGGCGCAGGAGAGCCTGACCATGGTCCGCGAGCCGGAGGGTGGGGAGCGCTGGTCGCCCCGAGAGAGAACCTGGGGGGAGTACCGGGAGGCCGCCCTGCTGGAGGGCGCCGGTCCCTTGCAGGGCCAGCGCCTGCGGGCGAACCTCTACGTGGAGACCTACGCGCCGCAGGAGGCTGAGGCCTGTCTGCACTGCGAGGGCTCCGTCGCCGGCGTTGTTCGCCGTATCGGCGAGGGCAGCGCCTGGCTGCTGGGCACGCTGGTCGGCCACAGCGGGACCTCCTATCGCGACGCCGACACCCCCGCGGCGGTGGGGGCGTTGCTGCAGGAGTGTGGCGTGATGACGGCCCCAACGGGAGACCTGCTGCTGCAGAAGCGGGTGGGGGAGAGGCGGGAGGCGTGGTTCTTCACCAACCCGCGGGGGGTCGAGGTGACCGAGACGGTGGATGTGAGAGAAGGGGAGCGGGTCGAGGACCTGCTAGGGGAGCCGTTGGTCCAGGAGGGGGAGAGCGTGCGACTGACAGTGGGGGCGCTGGACGTAAGAGTGTTGATTGTGGAGAAGTGAAGGCGGGAGAGGCGCCCCCGGGAGTCTCCTACCCCGCCCTCGCTGCGCTCGGGCACCCCTCCCGGGGCGGGAGGGGCGATGAAGAAATGGGGCTCGGAGAGGAGAAACCGGGTTTCGGATTGCGCTGCAGAAGATTCGCCGATGGGCCGATTGCAGCGATTCGGCAGGGCCGGCCTGCGGCGGTCACAGGCTCGGTAGGACGGGCGTCTCGCCCGTCCCTGCTGCAGAGCCGGCCACTCCGCACCGGCGAGACGCCAGTGCCACCGGAAGGGGATGGCGCGGTACGGGCCCGCGCCCTACAGAAGAGGCGAGCAAATGTCTGAACTGCCGCAACTAACGCGTCGGTGGGAGATCTACCTGGTGCACCACACGCACGTGGACATCGGCTACACCGAGCCGCAGACGATTGTGCTGCGCAAGCACGCTGAGTACATTGCCCAGGCGCTGGACCTGTGCACGGAGACCGACCACTTGCCACCCGGAGAGCAGTTCTGCTGGACGTGCGAGGTGGTGTGGACGGTGAAGGCCTTTCTGGCGCGGTACCCGGAGCGAGCGGAGGAGTTCTACCGGCGGGTACGGGAGGGACGGGTGGAGGTCGCCGGCCTCTATCTGCAACTCACGGACCTCTTCGGCGAGTCACTGCTGGAACATGCCCTCGATTACGGTCCCGAACTGGGCCGGGCCCACGACTTCCCGGTAGTCACCGCCATGAACGACGACGTCAATGGCTGGGCCTGGGGGCTGCCGCGAATGATGGCGGCGCGGGGGATCAAGTATTTCGACGTGGCTATCAACGAGACGCGATCGCTCGGCGTGCGGCCGCGCCCGCGCCCCTTCTACTGGGCCTCCCCGGAGGGACAGCGGGTGTTGATGTGGCATGGGAGTTCCTACATGGAGGGCAACCGGCTCGATCCTGCCTCCCCCGACAGCGAGCAGGGGCTGGCCGAGTATTTGCACGGGCTGGAGGAGCAGGGCTACCCGCACCCAGCCGTCGAGCTGCGCGTGCAGGGCACGAGAGTGGACAATGCCCCCCCCGGGGGCTGGCTGTGCGATCTGGTGACCAAGTGGAATCGCGAGCACGAGCAGGTGAAGCTGCGCCTAACCACCCCGCGGGCCTGGTTCGAGCACCTGGAGGCCGCCTGGCGCGAGCCGATTCAGGAGTGGCGCGCCGGTTGGCCGGACTGGTGGGCGGACGGCAACGGCACCGCGCTCTATGAGACCTCCCTGGCCCGCGCCGCGCAAGCCGATATCGAGGACGCCGAGGCCGTTGCTGACGCGGGGGGGACGCTCGATGTGGAGCGCCGGGAGGTCGCCCGCGAGGCGGCCATGTTCTTCTGCGAGCACACCTGGGGAGCCTGGTGCAGTACCGACGACCCGGAGGCTTTCGAGAGCCGGGCGGGGTGGAATTGGAAAGCCGGGTATGCGTACACCGCCGGCGCGGAGGCGGGCAAACTGGTGGAGGACGCGCTGGAGTCGTGCTGGGAGCCCGGGGGCGGGGAGCCGATCGTGGCTGTGTTTAACCCCCTGGCGTGGGTGCGGACGGACGTGGTGGAGCTGGTGCTGCCCGACGGGGCGCTGCGCGGAGATGCGGGGATGGTGACTGGTCCGACGCGCGAGGAAGCCGGGCCGGGGTTGCACCTGGAGGACGTGGCCACGGGGGAGAAGGTGGCGGTGGCGCGGGTGCCGGTAGTGGGAGGAAGTGCGCGGAGGCCGGCCCAGCGGGTGCAATTCCTGGCGCGGAAGGTACTGGCGCTGGGGTGGAAGGAGTACCGGGTGGTAGCCGGGGAGGAGCCGGGGCCCTCAGCGCGCGTGGCCGTCGGGGATAGTTGGCTGGAGAATGAGTACCTGCGGGTGACGGTGGATCCGGCGACCGGGGGCATCGCGCACCTGGTGGACAAGGCTACCAGGCGCGAGATGGTGGCCGGGGGGCCGTATACGCTCAACCAACACGTCTACGAGACCATAGACGATCCGGCGGGTCGAGAGCGCCTGGCGACCTGGGGAGGTCCGCAACGTGACGTGCCGTTCCGGCGCCGCACGCCGGGGGTGGAGAGGCGGCCCGGGCCGAGGGTTCTCGGCAGCGCGAGTCTCTTGGTCAGCGGCGGTGGGGGGGACGTGCCGGTCTTGTCGACGGAAATCATCCTCCACGCAGGGCTGCCCCGTCTGGACCTGCTCAATACGCTCACCAAGCCCGCTACCCCCGCCGCGGAGGCTGTCTACCACGCCTTCCCCGTGGCCGCACGCTCCCCACAGGTCTACCTCGATACCCCCGGCGCCGTGCTGCGCCCCGGGCTGGATCAGGTCCCGGGCACCGCTACCGACTGGCACAGTGTGCAGGACTACTTCGCGGTGGCCGACGAGGACTGCACGGTAGTGGTGGCGACGCCCGACGTACCCCTGGTGCAGGTGAACGGCATCAACACGGGCCTATGGCAGCCGGAATTGCCTCCCGCCAATGGGGTGGTCATGTCGTGGGTGCTCAACAACTACTGGTTCACGAACTTCCCCGCCTCCCAGGGGGGACGCCTGCGCTTCCGGTATGCGGTGAGGGTCCTCTCCGGACCCTTCGAGGCAGAGACGGCGAAGCGTTTTGGCCAGGAGATACGGCACCCGCTGCGGGCGCTGGTGCTGGCCTCCGGCGGGCGCCTGACGCGACGAGCCATACGGTAGGCGGGGAGGCCTGCGCCCTGGGGAGGCCGGCCCGGTCTGTAGGGCGCAGGCAACCTCCCGCCTCCCGATTGTGCTATAGTCCTCAGTGTCAGTCGGCGGTGGGGTATTATTGGCCGGTAGCGCGGGCGTTCCCGGCTGCAAACGAGGTGCCTCGATGTCTACCTTACGGTCGACTGTACGTCTGCTCCCCGTCCTGCTCCTGCTAGCGCTGGTTGGGGTTCCCACTTCTGCCCAGGATATACCGATCCCCGAGTGGATCAAGAACATCAACCCCGTTGACTATATCCTGGTCAACCCCGACTCCACCCCCGCCCTGCCCTTCCACCTCGAAGGGAACCCCACCATTGAGGCCACTGCGAATGGCTACGAGATCACCCTCCCTGACGGCACCAAAGAGACCCGACGCGAGTTCTTGCTGTACGCCCAGGAGACCATTGCGGGTGACAAACTCCTGCCAACGCAAGCCAAGGGGACAACGCTGTCCTGGCAAGCCACCTGGGAAGTAGAGATCATGGTCTTCGAGACCGCGGAAATTGCGGCAACGATGGTGGCATACCGCTGGGGCGACACGTACGGGATGGACCCGCTTACCGATGAAGCGCTGGGTGACTCCCGGCTATTCAAGCAAGGCGTGGCCTGCAAGAGCGGCGAGCTGGTCCGCTATCGGAATATGATCTGGCACGTCCGGAAGAGCGGCGTTGAGGAGGTCAAGCCCGCGGGGGGCCGGCCGCTGGTTGATGCCGACGACTACTACGCCGCCAGCAACGTAGCGGAGCACCAGGCCTACAAACTCACGCTCGTCCTGGCCAAGCGCTGGCTGGATAAAGTAGCCGGCCCTCCGGTAGCCGACCTGATGATGCTATCCCTGTACTTCGACTGGTGGGGCCTGTCGCCGCCGCGCCCCAAGGGTCCGCCTTACCGGGAGATGAGCGCGGACCAACAATGGGTGTCGGCGTTGGTCAAGAACAAGAGCCAGGAGACTATCGCCCACAACGTTATGCTACAGTTCTACGTGCAGTACCAGGGGGAGGCGGTCCGGCAGAAACTGGGCACCCCGATCAAGATTGCGAACAATCTGAACCCATGGCAAACAGCGAGCGCGGCTACCATCTGGGACCTCAAGGGCAGGCCGGTAGAGAGCGCGACAATTACGGCAGAGTGCTTTGTGCCCGACAAGCGCGACCCGAGGCCAGGGAATAACTCAAAGAGTAGGACCGTAAGCATCTGGTTTGCCCAGGATGCCCAGGGGCGACCCTTTGCCTGGGACCAGGACACCTACTCCTTTATCAACACTGGCTTCAAGGAGCAAGAGACGGAGGAGATGGTGGAGGGGATGCTGGCCACCCTGCTCAACAACATCCAGGAGGCTCCCGACTCCAAGGCACTCCTGCACGTGATGATGTTCCCCCCTAGCTACGAGCGCCTCAAGAAGTACCTGGATAACAGCATGGGGGCGGGGGCCGGTGGGCACTGCTATGGCATGGCGGCAACGGCGGCCTTGTACTTCGAGGACCCGAGCCTCAAGCCGGTGGCCAAACCGGTCAAGGACATGAGTCTGGCGGAGGCTTCCGCCAACATCAATATCTACCACCGGGCCCAGATGCTGACGGTGCTCGACGCGGTAGTGACGGGCTGGGACTGGCAGCCGGGCCGCATCCAGGGCACCGCGGGCTGCGGCAACGCCGTCAAACAGCAGTTGGTGGCCGGCAAGCTGTGCACCGTGGTCGATTTCTTTAGTCCGTCCAACGCGCCGCCGGCCGGGCATTCGGTGCTGGCGTACAAGTACGTGGACATCGGGGGCAAACCGCCCCTGGTGTACGTGTATGATCCCAACTGGCCCGCACCCCGGGTTAGGGCGAGCGATGCCATGTCGGAGATTAGCCTGAAGAACACCGACTTCCAGTGCCCTCCCTACATGGGCTACCGCAACTGGGCAGGGGGAGGGATTATTGGGGCCAATCGTCCCTTGCGGAAGATCTCTCTGGCAACGGTCAACGCGGTCATGCCGGGCCTGAAGAAGATGATCAGCGACATGGTCGGCTGGTTCAAGACCGCGGGCAAGATCATGGGGGTAGTCCAATGCCCGGCGGACGCCGTGTTTACCGACCCGGCGGGGCGGCGGGTGGGGACGGTAGGGGGGAAGGCAATCAACGAGATTCCGGGCGCGGAGATCCGTACCAGCGGGGAGGTGGAGATCTACGTTCTCCCCGCCGGCCAGGCGTACACCGTGAGCGTAACCGGTACAGGGAAGGGCACGGCCAGCGTGAGCCTGCTCCGGGCTGCGGACGCGAACACCGCGGGCGTCGTCTCTTACCAGGACCTGCCGATTGGGAAGGGAACGACCTTCCGCGGGACCGTCTCCGCCGGCGGGCAGCTTCCTCAGTTGACGGGGGGGGGGCAGGACTACCAGCCCACGCTAGCCGGCACCTACGATGTGCGGAAGCTCCCCACGCAGGGCGTCGCACCGCCCCCCGGGACCGCCTCGCCGGACGTCGGCGACCTGGTGGTCTGTCGCAGCGTGGTGGAGGCCAAACCCCAGGGCGTGGCCGACAGCTTCGATCAGATCAGCAAGATCTATGCTTTCTACAAGTACGCGAAGCTACCGGACAAGACCCAGGCGCGGGTAAGCTGGAAGCGGGACGGCCAGGAGTTCTTGAAGGGGGAGCGGGAGATCAGCGGCACCGGCTGGGTCTGGTTCTCCGTCAGCACCAACCGGGCGGGCGGCTACGCGCCGGGCCAGTACGAGGTTACCATCACCGCGGGAAACCAGGTCGCGCGCAAAAGCTTCGTCGTGGGCGGCGGTTCCTCTCCCGCCCCCGCTGTGACCGGTGAGTCGGAGGTAATCTTCTCCGTTACCAGCCCCCGCGCCGCGGAGAACAGGGCGACTAAGCCGGCCAAGTTTACGCTCAACCGGACCCGCACCATTACCCAGGTCCGGACCTATCACTGGAACGGCGGCCAGGGCAAGGCCCCCGGCACCATCCGCCTGCGCAACGCCGCGGGGAAGACCTACGGCCCCTGGCCGGCGCAAGGGGAGGAGGGCCAGGGCGGCGTTAACAATGCCTACTGGAATGTGTACCCCAATGTCGCCCTGCCTGCGGGTGAGTACAACATCATAGATTCTGACCCGCGGACCTGGTCCCAGAACGCCGACACCGGCCAACGCGGCATGTGCTGGGTCCATGCCCTCAAGTAGAGCGGGACGCCCTGCCCTCACGCTGGCCTTGCTCTGCCGGTAGCGAGGTTCGTGCGAGACCCGAGAGACGCATGTCGTTCCGGGGCGAGCGCGGGAAGGCCAGTATGCACGCGCACCTTTTGGTGGCACCTAGGGGGATGAGCGGAACCGAGGTGCAGGCAGAGGCGAACACCGCCGCCCTCTCCGGGGCAGGCTGCTCTGCCGCCCCAAGATTCTGGTGAATGGTCAGCTTCTGCCCCTGGTCCACAATCGCCTCGCCCTTCGAGGTCGCCACCAGAAAGCCCCGCTGCGCCTCCGGCCTCTTCGGCCTCTCGGTTCGGCCCAGGTGGTAGAATTCCGCCCCGCTGTCCCCCCATGCCCTGTCGCCCTCCCTGCGGGGGCGGCGTCAGCAGCACCGGGCTCTGCTCGCCCTCTAGCTAGGCGGGCCTTGCCCACTTCCAAGAAGTCCTTGAGCCGGCGGTACTACAGATTGGCGTGGATCCCTTGCCGCCGGCACAAGGCGTTGCTCGACAGGTCACCGCGGATGCCTTCCATGACAACGCGGATATCGTCCTCGGCGCTGTAGCGCTTGGTTGTGGCCTGACGGGCCCGGCGGACCAGCTGGGCCGTCTCGGTAGCGGGCGAGGTCTCGGCTTGTTCATGCAGGGATCGCAATAGGGGCAGCTTGCGCTCCTCCTTCCTACGGGGAGTAGTCCCGGTCCCCGGAGAGTCAAAACCAACGGGGAGGGGGAACCATCTCCTCAGGGGACGCTTTCCGGCCCTCCGACTTACACCTCCTCAAAAGGGTGTAAGGGTCCGGATACGCTGAGGGCGAACAGGTGGGCAGCCGGGGTGTTCCTGGTCCAGCGCAGCGGCGGGAGCGGCGAACTGTGGGGGCCGCAGGCGGCGCTGGACGAAGAGACCCCCAGGGGGGAAGGAGGTCAGGGCCGCAGGAACGGCGAAGACACGCCGGCAGTGTCATCCGGAAGTGGGACATGTTCGAGTTACCCGTCAGATCCCAGGGAAAGAGGTCATCGCATGCTTCATGAGCCAGCCTCAACGGGGGGAAAGGACCCCGCTGCTCCTTACAAGGCGCGGCTGGGGGTCTGGATGTTCATTTTCTATAGTCTGTTCTACGCTGGCTTCGTCGCGATCAACCTCGCCAGCCCCACCAGCATGGAACTCACGGTGTTAGCGGGGCTGAATCTGGCGACCGTTTATGGATTCGCCCTGATTGTGGTTGCTCTCATCCAGGCGCTGATCTACGACAAGCTCTGCCGGGCCCAGGAGGCTAAGCTGGCTGGTCCGGACGACGAAGGAGGCGATAGCTAGAGTGGCCATCGCCATCTTCCTCGGGTTCGTGCTGTTCGTGTTGGGTCTCTCATTCTACCTCGGCAACAAGACTCGCACCTCTAGTGGCTACTACGCGGCTGGTGGCCAGATCCACTGGGGCGTCAACGGCATCGCCTTCGCCGGCGACTATCTGTCGGCTGCCTCGTTCCTAGGCATCTGCGGGCTGATCGCGACGGTCGGCTACGACGGTTTCCTCTACTCCATCGGTTACCTCGCCGGCTGGATCGTGGCGCTGTTCGTCGTGGCTGAACCGATGAAGCGGCTCGGCAAGTACACCTTCACCGATGCCTTGGACGCCAAGTATGACTCCCGCGGCATCAAGCTTGCTGCGGCCATCAGCACTCTGATTGTCTCGGTCTTCTACCTGATCCCGCAGATGGTCGGCGCAGGCGTGCTCGTGCAGCCGCTGATGGGTCTCGCGCATCACTGGGGCGTTCTCATGGTGGGCGCGATTGTGATCACGATCGTCGCCACGGCCGGCATGGCCTCCACTACCTACGTGCAGTTCATCAAGGGCGCTTTGCTCATCGTCTTCTCCACCGTGCTGGTTATCGCCGTATGCAATCGCGGCTTCAGCACCCGGCCGGATCAGGGCGGGAAGGTGCCGTTCTATGAATACCAGTCCCTGTCCGCTGTGAAGGCGGGGGATACCCTCAGCGTCACCGGCGGCTGGCAAGTGCTGGAGACGCAGGAAGTGAAGGCGGCCCAGGCCAGCTTCGCAAGACTCTCGAAGGACAAGAAGGAGTTTTGGTGGTTGATCGACGAGGAGGGCGGGGCCGTGACGCTGCGCGAGACGCAGACGGCGGTTGAGACCCGAGACGGGCGTCAGCTCATCAACGGCGCCCCTGCCTCCGAGCAGAACCAGCTTCGCCAGGTCAGCAACCTCCAACTGGTGCGTGGGGCCAAAGAAGCTCCGGTGGGTCGGGTCTCCCCGGTGGGCCTGCTCTCGACGATGGCTGACAAGGAGACCAAAGTCCGCCGGTGGAAGGACGGGAAGCTCACTGACAAGGACGGCAACAAGGTCACGATATACTTCCCCGTCGTGACACCGGGCAACACGCTGATGCGGCCCGGGCTGAAGTTCAAGGTGCAGGGCTCGCCGGTGCAGAAGCTGGACTTTGTCTCCCTGATGCTCGCCCTGTTCCTGGGTACAGCGGCCTTGCCCCACATCCTGATCCGCTACTACACAGTGCCGAACCCCGCCGCGGCGCGCAAGTCGACCATCGTCGCTGTCGCCGCCATCGGTTTCTTCTACATCCTCTCGCTGTTCATGGGGCTGGGCGCGATGATGAACGGGGTCCTCAACCCGGCCGACAGCAACATGGCGGCGCCGCTGCTGGCGCGTTCGTTCGGCAATACCCTATTTGCTATCATTTCTGCCATCGCCTTTGCGACAGTGCTCGGGACGGTCAGTGGTCTGATCGTGGCTGCCTCAGGCGCGGTAGCCCATGATTTTTGTGATCGCTTCATGAACGTGCGCATGTCCGACCGGCAGAAGATCCGCGCCGGCAAGATCTCCGCCTTTGTGATCGGGGCCCTGGCCATCGTCCTGGGGATCATCTTCAAGGGCGTAAACGTGACCTTCCTGGTGGGGCTGGCCTTTGCAGTCGCCGCTGCCGCCAATCTGCCTGCGATCGTGATGATGCTGTTCTGGAAGGGCACTACTGCCAAGGGCATTACCGCCTCGATCGGCACCGGTATCGTGTCCTCATTGGCACTCATCTGCTTCTCGCCGTCCCTATACAAGTTGTATGGGCTTGATCCGACCACGGCGCCGATTCCGTTCAGCAACCCGGGCATCATCGCGATCCCGCTGAGTTTCTTGACGCTGGTCGTGGTCTCGCTGTTGACGAAGCGATCCGCGAAGGCCGCCGGTGAGCCCGAGGCCTCGACGACCTAACCGCAGGGGCATGTTGACGACACTGAGACATGCGGTACAATGGCGGTGCAGCCGCTCTCCCGCCCGCCGGTAGCTGGTCTGCCGGTGGGCGGTCTGCTCACCGACGCCGCGCCAGGCATGCAGCATGACCGATACCACGCGAGTTGACTTCCATTGTCACTCCACCCACAGCGACGGGGCGCTTACCCCCCGTGAGGTGGCGCTGGAACTCGCTGCCGGGAAGGTGGCCTTTGCGGCACTGACCGACCACGACAGCGTGGATGGTCTGGCGGAGTTCCAGCAGGTTCTCACCTCGCGCGGTGTCGGCTTCATCCCCGGGGTGGAGCTCACTGTGCAGTACCAGGGGCGCGAGGCCCACCTGCTGGCGTACGGCATCGACCCGGCCCACCCCGACCTGCAGGCCACGCTCCTCTCCTTGCAGCAAGCGCAGGCCCCGGGCGTGCAGAGCATCGCAGAGACCATGCGCTTGCGCGGTACAGTACCCACGCATGACCCGCAATCCCCCGCCGTCACTGCCGCCAAAGGGGGCCTCCTTGCTGTCGCGGAGGCCATCGAATTGGTGCATCGCGCGGGAGGCAAGGCCTTTCTGGCGCACCCGTTGGTGTTCGAGGCCGATCACGAGCGACTGCGCGTGCTGGTGACAGACCTCAAAGCCCAGGGGCTGGATGGCCTCGAGGCACTCTACGCCCCCTTCACGCCCTCACAGCGAGACGAGCTAGTGGGGTTGGCGCGTGAGTTGGGGCTCCTGGTCAGTGGCGGCACGGACGCGCACGAGCGACGGTCCGGCCCCGCCAACGCGTTCGGCGTTCAGATGCCGACGCCGGTCTGGAAGCAGTTCCGCGACGCTGTGTTCTCCAGCGGGGTTGTGCGCGGCAACAGCCTCACTCACGCGCTGCCTCCTACCCGCCGCCACCCCAAGTGGCGCCACTTTATCTTCCACTTCATCTTCCCCGCCTTCCTCGCGCTCGCCCTGTTCGCAGGAGCCATGTTCGGTGTCTTCCTGCCCACCTTCCAGCGCTCGCTCATGGAGCGCAAGCGCGAGATGATCCGCGAACTCACCAACTCAGCCTGGAGTATCCTCGCCGAGCATTACCGCGATGAGCAGTCGGGGGCCCTGACGCGGGCCCAGGCGCAGGAGGTAGCCCGGTCGCGGATCGAGTCCCTCCGCTACGGACGCGAGAGCAAGGACTACTTCTGGCTGCAGGACCTCGAGCCGCGCATCATCATGCACCCCTATCGCCAGGACCTCAACGGGCAGAACGTGTCCGACTTCCGGGATACCCAGGGCACACGGATCTTCGTCGAGTTCGCCCAACTCGTGCGGCGGCAGGGCGAGGGGTACGTCGAGTACTACTGGCAGTGGAAGGACGACCCCAGCCGGGTAGTGCCCAAGGAATCCTACATCCGCGAGTTCCAGCCCTGGGGCTGGATCATCGGTACGGGGATCTACCTAGACGACGTGCGCGCGGAGATTGCCCGTGTCCAGCGGAGCCTGGTGCATACGTTGCTGGTCATCACGGCAGTAGTGGCGCTATTGCTCCTCTACGTCATGCAGCAGAGCCTGGCCCTCGAGCGCGAACGCTCGGAGGCGGAGGAGAGCCTGCGTGATTCCACTGAGCGTTACCGGTCTCTGGTTGAGGCGACTACCGAGGGAACGTTACTGGTGCTCGAGGGCCGCTGCCGCTACGCCAACCCCATCTTCCTCGACCTGCTGGGCTACGGCGAGCAGGAGCTGGGGCTCCTGCATCTGGACGACCTGCTGGTGGAGACCGGAGAGAACGAAGCGGCGTGGGCGAACGTGCGGCGTATCCAAGAAGACGAGGCGGTGGTCGACGGCTTCGATGGCGTGCTGCGGCGACGGGACGGAGTGCTGATCGACTGCGTCTTCTCGCTCAGCCGCATGGCGGTTGGCGAGGAGCACGGGTTCATTCTGCTGGCGCGCGATGTCAGCCTGCAGCGCCGGCATGGTCAGGAGGGAACCGTGGACAGCGATCGCCGCCTCCAGCAGATCGTTGACAACATCCCCATCGGAGTCTTCCGGGCGCGGGCTACAGCACGCGGCACCGTCACGGAAGCCAACCGCGTGGCGACGGAGATCCTGGCCTGCGCCCACGGCGGTGGAGGCGACACGCCGCTGACGCTGGGCGGGTTGTTCCCCGAGGCCGCGGCCTACGACGATTTCTTGGCCGAGTTGCAGCAAAGCGGGGCCGCTGAGCGCCGCCTGGCCGTGACGACCGAGGCTCCCAGCACGCGCACCGTCGACCTGCAGGCAGTGCTGGTCCGCGATGACAAGGGGGCAGGGCGCTACGTTGACGGGGTGCTGGCCGATGTCACCCTGCACGTGCAGCGCAACGTGAAGCGCGAAGCGGTCGTCGAGCGTCTGCAGGCCTCCCTGCTCTTCCTGCACGAGCCAGTGGGTGCGATGCAGCGCCGCGCGGTCTTCTGTGCACTGCAGACGCCTCTGCACGTCGTCGCCTCGATGATAACCGCCGAGCAGGCGACGGCGGCGCTGGTACGCTCGGACTCGGCTGTGGTAGGCATCATCACCGACCACGACCTCCGCGCGCGCGTCGTGGCCACCCGGGGGAACCTGGGCCAGCCCGCTCACCAAGTGATGACCTCGCCGCTGGTGACTATCGATGAGCACGCGCAGGTCTATGAGGCCTTGCTGCGGATGGAGGAGCGAGGAGTCCAGCACCTGGCGGTCACTGACGAGAGCGGACAGGTGAGTGGGGTCCTGCGTAATCAGGAGCTGCTGCAGTTCCAGA
Organism: Candidatus Zipacnadum vermilionense; assembly: GCA_029821755.1. GTDB lineage: Bacteria > Armatimonadota > Zipacnadia > Zipacnadales > Zipacnadaceae > Zipacnadum > Zipacnadum vermilionense. The sequence goes on from JALGSV010000020.1 coordinate 32,493, forward strand.
GCTATGGAGCCATCGTGCTTAACCGCGACATTGCACGCGCGGCAACGGCTGAGGAAGTTGTGCGATCGTGCCGGCGGACGCCGGGACTCGCCCAGTCGCTGATCGATTCGGGCGCCTACCCGGAGCGCATCACGCGCCTGATTTCGTCATGGTGCGACGCGGCCACGGAGCGCTTCATCGCGCTGGCGCAGGTGGAACTGGGGCCCTCGCCGGTGCCCTTTGCCTTCCTCGCCCTTGGCAGTCAGGGCCGCCAGGAGCTGACGCTCTTCAGCGACCAGGACAACGCGATCATCTACCAGACACCCGAGGGGCGCGAGACGCCCGAGGCCGCCGAGTACCTCGTGAGGCTCGGCGAGAGGGTCTGCGGGTGGCTGGATCAGGCGGGATACCCCTTCTGTCGCGGCCAGGTCATGGCGCAGAACCCGCGCTGGTGCCAGCCGCTGGCGGTATGGAAGCAGTACTTCAGCGAATGGATCCGCAAGGCCGAACCGCAGCAGCTCCTGGAGTTCAGCATCTTCTTCGACTTCAGGACCGTGTGCGGGGAGGGGGAATTGGCGCAGGAACTGCGGCGTCACGTGCACCAGGCCCTGCAAGACAGTCCCTCGTTCCTGCCCCACTTCGCCCAGAAGTCTTTGCTCTTCAAGCCACCCCTGCGTCTCTTCGGACGCATTGTCGCCGGCGGGGAGCAGGCTGGACAACTCAACCTCAAGGACGCGCTGATCCCCATCGTGAGCTTCGCGCGCCTATACTCCCTGCGCCAGGAACTCCACGAGACGCACACGCTGGAGCGGCTCGCAGCGCTGGCCGAGCATGGCGTGCTGTCCCAGGAGAGCCAGGAGGAGACGGCCGCAGCCTACAACGTGCTGATGCGGCTGCGGCTGCGCAATCAGGTCGAGGACTTGCAGGCAGGCCGCGCCCCGGGCAACGTAATCAGCTACCGCAAGCTACGCCACCACGAGGAGACGCTGCTAAACCAGGCCTTCGCCCAGATCACGGCCATTCAGAAGCGTATCAGTCAGGACTACCTCGGCGGCTCGATGAGTTGACTTGCCCCCGTCACAAGCTCACCGTAGGGTCCCGAAACCGATCGGCGCACCAGTAGATGCGGTGCAGCCAACTCTCCGTCTCGATCTCGTTGGTGACCGCCTGCCGACCCTACAGGTCAGTGATGACCGCCACGTAGTGCCCGTGGTGATCGTTGAGCACCTCGAGCGTGGTATCGAAGGCCTTGGCGCCCTGGGGCAGGAAGCGCCGCCAGAGGGTCATACCGTCGTAGAGCTTGACCTCCTTGATTCCCGCGTCGCAGTCCACGGCCAGGCGCAGCCGGAAGCGGTAGTTGGGCGTGACGTACCAGTCCTCCTCCGTGGGGCCGCTGGCCCAGCGGGGGAGAACATAGCCGAGGGAGCCGACCGTTGCCCACTGCTTGACCACCGGGCCACTGGTGACCCCCACCGGCTGGGTCCCGCCGGCGTAGGCGTACGAGCCGAGCATGCTCAGGTCGTCGTGCAGGCTCTTCAGCGATCCGGGGTAGGTCAGATAGGCGGAGCCCGCCGCGAAGGGCTGGGGCAGCGCCTGGGCGTCGGTCATCAGCTCCAGCGCGAAGGGGGCGATGTGTAGCTTCTGGGCATTGACCTCCAGGAAGGGGGCGAGGGTCCAATCGTCCAGCGCCTTGCCGTTCTCGCGGGTGAAGACGCTCAGGATCTGGTAGAGGTTGTGGTTCCAGTAAGGCGTGGGGTTGGTGGCGTGGGAGAAATGCCCCAGCGCCAACTGGAAGCCGGACCAGGTAACGTAGCCAGGCGGCAGGGGCATGCCCATGCGGAAGTTGAGGCTGCCCTTGGCATTGCTCGCGCAGTTGCATCCATTTGTCGGCGTCCATCTTCTGCATGTCTTCGAGGAAGATGAGGAAGTCGTAGGCGGCTGTTTGGGCGGTCGTGCACCACTCGGCGACGGTACTCTTGCCCGTGGTTCTTGCCCACCTCGAAGCCGGCGTCGAGCAGTTCCTGTGTAACCTGACTGTTGTACAGGTCCGCGGCGAAATCGTAGAAGTAGATCGCGGGCTTGCGGGGAGTGGGCTGGGCGGCCGCCGCCGCGGCGAGGCAAATGGCCAGCAGCACGGCCGGCCCCAGGTGCAGGGCGCGGTGATGGGTCACGGTTGGCTCCTTCCCGAATGAGTGCGGCGCTAAGGGGCCGGCTCAACGGCGGGCGGTTCCCAGGTGCACGGCGGGTGACGGCCGGCGCTTGGCCGCATGGTCAGGAGCATAGAGTGTTCGACGGTGGGGGAGGGGGGGCCTGCGGCGGGAAGAGATCGGAGGATGGCATGGGTCCGGTCAGCCGGCAGCTACAGGCGCCGAACGAGCAACTGGGCCATCCACAGCATTTGCGGAAGCATGCAGCTGAACAGCCCAAGTCCCTCGCCAGCGCGTTAGGGAGGAAATCTGGGCCGGCGTACGGCAACAGACCCATGTCGGTGCCTCATCTCGTACATAGAAGGGTGATGTAAATAGTGCAGTATCGTCCGTTGGGTAAGACCGGCCTCCAGGTATCAGCGTTGGCCATGGGCTGCATGCGCCTGCCCGAGCATGATCCGGAACTATCAGCGCAGGTGGTCGACGCGGCCATCGCCGCCGGCGTGAACTACTTCGAGACCACTCGGGGGTACATAAACGGTAGGTGTCAGCATTTGACGGAACCGGGACTGAAGGGACGCAGCCGCGGTCTCATTGTGTCCGGCAAGGCGGGGGTTAGCGCCGAGACCACGACCGACAGCTACCGTAAAGAGATAGACCTGCAGATGGAAATCCTCGGGGTGGACTACTTGGAGTTCTTCCAGGTGGGCTGGTTCTCCCTGGACCGTCTGGAGGTACTGACGAAGAAGGGTGGAGCGCTGGACGCCCTCGACCAGGCCCGAGCCGAGGGCCTTATCGGCCATATCGGTTTCACCGGCCATGATGCCCCGGAGAACTTCACCAAGCTGGTAGAAACAGGCATCTTCGACACTCTGACCCTCCCCTACAACCTGGTGAACCGCGCGTATGCGCCGACCATCAAGCGGGCGGGCGAACTAGGCGTGGGAGTCGTGGCCATGTGTCCGGTGGCCGGAGGGATGCTTTCTAGCCCCGCGGCGCAGCTCCAGAGCCTGATCCCCGGCGGAGCCGCCACGACGGCCGCGGCTGCGCTACAGTTCGTACTGGGCAACCCGGACGTCAGTTGCGCCTGCTCGGGTATGAATACGCTCGAGATGCTCGAGGAGAACGTGGCGACGGCGAACGCCTTCGAGGGCGCCAACGCCGAAGATCACGCGCGCCAACAGTATTCTCGATGAGTTCGCCGCACTGGGGCAGCAGTTCTGCACGGCGTGCGGGTACTGCATGGACTGCCCGCACGGGGTAGACATACCTGGCAATTTCCACCTCTACAACTATGCCCGGCTCTACGGCCTCACCGAGTGGGCACGCTCGCAATACCAGGCGATGGAAGAGCAAAAGCGCGCCGCGGCCTGCACCGAATGTGGGGAGTGCGAGCCCAAGTGTCCGAACAACCCCCCTGTCGTCGCGCAACTGAAAGAGGTCGTCCAGGCTCTGGCGTAGAGGCAGGGCGTGGGGGCCGCCGTCCAGGAGAAAGCGAAAGCTCGGCGCCCGGGCGTGCCTGGAGTTGAGGAGAGAAGTCTGATAAGCAGGACGGCAGCGGACCTCGGTCTTACTCGCTGACCTGCTTATCCACTGTCTGGCCCGCGGGCACCGTCACCAGGAAGTCCGGCGCCGTCACGAAGTCGAACGCCGGATTGCACGCCGCCGTGGCCTCAATCGGCGCGTAGACGTTCCAGCCGTCCCCAGCCAAGTTCCGGCACGAGTCATCCACGTCAGTGACGCGAGCGTAGCCCTCCATCATGCGGGGGTCCACCAAGCCGGTCTCGGCGGTGCCGTCCTTCTCGCGCAGACCCGGATGCGTGTAGGGAACGTTGAGGCCGGCAGAGGGAGTGAGGGCCGCGCCAGCGTCCCAGGTTTTGCCGGTAGCAGGCCAGGTAACGAGGGCGCTACCCCACGGGTCTCGTCGCTCTTCAGGCGCGCCTGGCCCGCTTCCGTGAAGTCCCTGCCCCAGCGGTAGTACAGGTTGGCTCGGCGCAGAAGCGGGGAGGGTGCGTTCCGTAGGGGCGGAGAAGAGAAATTGACCTAGGGCGTGCGCTGGGACCTATCGAAGGCACGGGAGGTACCGTGAGCGCTGAACTGATTGACCAGCACTAGGGCGATGATCTCGCCGACATGGAGCGGTCGGTGACGGCGATCATCGAGCAGTACATCCTCGACGAAGACCGATTCCCCTATTCTTGCCTCAACGGAGCCGCCAACCGGGCCTACGTGGAGGGCGACCCGAACCTGGACTATCCCCTAGAGCCGACTTGGTGGCATAACGGTAACTTCCCGCACGAGCTCAAGAGAGCCTTCTTCAACTACGAGGACTCGGACATGGTGGCCGGCCAGCTGCTGCAGGCATACGTCGCTCGCGCGAAGGCAGCGCCAACGCCTCGGGATCGAGTAGGACAGCCCGCAGGAAGGTGCAGCCTTGCGGAATGGCGGGGGCGCCTCAGGCCCCCTACCGGCGCTTCAGGGCCGCGGCGAGAAGAGTCGGCCAGGCGGTGAATTTCCAGAAGGGGGTCGTGCCCGGGGGGGCTGTACCCAGCGTGGTGCCGGTGAAAGCGGTGACGCTGCCCTGGCCGTACTGCCCCCGCACCAGCAGCGGCTCGTTGTCGGTACCCGAGAGGAGCACCTCCGCTCCTGGCTTGACCCTCACCATGTGCCGGTAGATGACCACGGTGGGCGCGGCCCACGCCGACGAGCTGAGCCCCAGCGCGGGCGCGGTCTCGCCGAACCGGGCCGGCGTGGCGCACTTCTTGATCTCGTACGGCATGTCCGGCATCTCCACGGGCAGCAGTTCCGGCCAGCCGGTGCGCATGTTGTAGCCCTGCCCCAGCGTGTATAGGCCGCCCAGGATGACGAGATTCCCGCCGTCCTTCACCCACTTACTGATCATCTTGTACGGCCCGTACCCCAACTGGCGGGTCTCGACGTTGTTCAGGATGAGCAGGTCCTGTTGGTACAGGCTGTTCCAGTCGAACTTGAAACCGTTGATCTTGATCCCCTGCATGGCGACGATCTGGGTATAGGCGTCGGTCAGCTTGACGGGGGCGCCGGAGACCTTCACGAGCGCCTCATCCACGCGATAGAGACGGTTCCACGGTCCGCGCACGTGCAGGACGTCGAGTTGGCCGTTGTCGGTCCGCTTGAGATCCGCCGGCGGAGCGAATTCCTCGTAGTACTTCTCGAAATCCGCCGTCGTCCACGGCTCCAGGAACTCGAGCTCGGCCTTGTCCCACCAGACGTCCGCATTGCCCAAATAGACGCAGGCGAGTCCGTTGTAGCCGCTGTCGCCGCGCTCGAAGGGTACCTGGAAGTCCTGATAGATATTGGGCTTGGCAAAGTCGGTGCCCTTGATCTCCAACACCTTGGAGACCAGGAGCCCGGCCCCCAGTTCTGGCTGGAAGCCCTCGTGCACCATCTGGAGCGACACCACGGGCTGATCGCTGGTGTTGTCTGCGACCCTGAGGCGGAACGTAGCCATATACTTACCAGGAAGTGGTGGAGAGACATAGGTGCCCGTTGTCATATACCAGTGCGCGCTCTCTGGGGTGGCATGCAAGGCGGCTCCGCCGCTGGCGTCGAGGTCATTGACGAGTTCGGCGACCTGGAACTGGGTGTTGTAATTTTCGGCTTCACAGGTCTTCTTCCACTGGCCGTTCTGCACATTCACCGCCGCCAGGCCCAGGTCCGCCGCGGAGGGGGGCTTGAGATTCGTCTCCTCCCTGGTCAGCGTCCAGTCCATTGCGGGGGTGGGGGCATCGGCCTCAATGATCAGAATGGACCAATGGCCGAGCGGAGGAACCGGCAGCACGAGCGTGTTGCCCTCCATCTTCGTGGCTGGCCTGCACGTCGAGCTCCCGTTCCCCTTCCTTCCAGGCGTGGACGGAGTCATCCCAGAGCAGGGCGGCAAAACGCGTGGCGAACTGGTTGAGGGAAAGCTTCGGTCCGCCGTAGTAGCTCATCTCGTGGGCGCGCGTGGATGGTGCGGGCGCAAGTAAAGTAGTCGCTCTTGGTGGTCAGGGCCTGGCCGTCGCGGAGCAGGGCGGCGCGCACTTCAATGCCCAGCCAGGGCTCGGCCTTCCAAGGAACCGTCCAGGTCTTCGTCTGGCCGGGCTCGACCGAGAAGGGTTCGGTCAACAAGGGAAGGGTGGTGTCCAGGTCCCGCACGAGGCTAACCACCAGTTGGGCGGAGGCGGCGGTAGCGTCAGGGTTGGCCACAGCGATCTCGAACTGCTGGGTCTCGCCGGGGGTGCAGTAGATCCTCTGGGGAAAGACGCGCTGGATGGTCAACTCTCCCTGCGCGACCGCGCACACGCTAAGCAGCGTGAGGGTGAGTGCGACGACTTGGGATTGAAGCCGGATACCCATGATATGCACAACCTTTCGTGTTCCCTGGCCTCGAGAGAGAGGCGCTTACGAACGGCCCCGGCTCGGCACCTCCCCGCTTCTCGGCGACCTGTCCATCGTCCGCTGTTCGGCGGGCAGCCACCGGTGCTTGTTGCTCAGGCCGGGTTCCTTGTTGTTGGAGGTAAGAGTATCAACGACTTCGAGGAACGGCATCATGCTGTCACAATGTCAGACAAATCGCGAGGGATTGTGGTTCCGGCGGGAAACCTAGCGATTGGCCCAGGAACATACCACAGCCACAGGAGCGTACGTGATGAAACTCATCGCCGGTCTCGTTTTCGCCCTGCTCGTAAGTGCTGTGGCGGCCGCCGTCCCCCTGCAGACCTTCACTGTCAATGAGGCCTTGGGGCACCGATGGGCAGACGAGCTGCTCCATTTCGATTTCTCGGTGCCACTCACCCCGAGCCTGGCGCTCGTCGACGGAGCCGGCCAAGCGGTGCCCTGCCAATTCACCGACGTTCGGCGCGACGCCGCTAAGAAGCGCATGACCGGCAAAGTCTGGACCGTCTGCACCCTGGAGCCGCAGGGCACCATCAGCTTCAGTCTCCAAGCGGGCAAGCCGGACGCTGCAACCGGTCTGAAGTTGGTTGCGGAGGGCGGCAGCTACTGGCTGCGCAACGAGAAGATGGCCCTGCGGATTCCCCAGTGGCCAGGCAAGCTGGCCCAACCCACCAAGTTGACCACGCTCCCGCCGCCGCTGGCCACCGTGCGCGCGGCGGAGGGCACCTGGTTCGGGGAGGGCAAGTGGGTTAACGAGGGTGCGCCCATTTCCGTCAAAGAGGCGACGACCACCGTAGTCGAGCAGGGGCCGATCCGCGTCACGTTGCAGCAGAAGCTGGTCTTCACTGACGGGAAGAGCTACACCGCGCTTATCTCGCTGGCTTCGCGGCAGGAGCTGGCGCTGATCAGCGAGGACTCGGCCCTGGAGGCTCCGAAGGCCGCCTTCCGCTTCTCCGTCAGGCCCGGCCTGCAGCCCGACCGGGCAGGGGCCGGCGCAGGTGACGACGCTGGCGGGGGGGGGCGCGGTGCAGGTGGGGCATATGGAGGGCATGGACCTGGTGTTGCTCTCGCCCGGCCAGCCGACTACGGCCACCGTGGGCCAAACTACCGTGGCTGGCGAGATCGCCTTCGCCCGGGTGGGCAATGACGGACTCGTGCGCCTGGCGGTCATTCGGGGAACCGACGCGTAGGCGAGCGCTGGCGACTGGAGCCTCAAAAGCAGCGGGCCGGTGTCCCTGGAGATAAAGGGGAAGGCGGCGACGGGGGAGACGACGGGGGTGGCGCACTCGGTGGTCATCGCTCTACCTACCAACTACGGAGAGGCTACCGTGATCGTGGACGGGAAGACCGTAGAGGCGAATCGGGAGGGGAATAGCCTGACGGTGCACCTGCCGGAAGGGGCCCACGCCTTCGCGGTGGCGCCGAAGTGAACGACGTCGGCGATGTAAACGCCGGTCAGAAAGCGCGGTGGGGGGGCGGGGGAAACCACGCCGCCGGGCACTGGGTAGTGTATGCTCAGTCTGCGGCGCTGGCTCCCTGTTGGCCGAGGGACGTCTGGGGGTGTATGCAGAGCCGTTGTTCCAGGGAGCTTCGGTCTCGCGGAGGAATAGACAGCGGGAAGGGGGAAACCTATTGGGACTTCGGGCCGGGGCCACACTGGGTGCGCGGCGGACGGGGGACGAGAGGCGGCAGCTTGAAGGGAGACGATCATGGCTCTGCGATGTATTTGTACCTGTCTGGGACTGATACTGGTCCTGGGCGCCGCGGTGGAAGCGGCGGATGACCTGCCCTGGTATCGGACCACCGTGCCCCCGATCACCCCGGAGCGGTGGACCCAGGACCCTCCGCCGATTCCGGCGCCCGCCCAGATCACTCGGGACGACTACCTTCAGTATATCCAGGACAAGTGGCTCGGCACTCGCGCCAATGCGCTCCTGTCCCAGGGCAAGCCTGACGCCGCCCAGCAGTGGCGCTCGGCTATGTCCGACGCTTTCATGTACCAGGCCACCAACGACGAGCAATATGCCGTCAGCGCCATGGAGTTCCTCGCGGGTGATTACCTCTTCCGCACCGAAGGCCCCGGCAAAGACGAGATGAACCAGCTCGCCTGCCCGGAGACCATCCCCACGCTGCTCGCCTATCACTGGATCCGCCAGAGCCCCAGCCTGACCCCGGAAGACCACGCCCTGGTCCGCAAGCTGCTGGAGCTGAAGATCGACAACTACGCCTACTACGAGAGCGGCGCGATGAACCGCGGCATGGGGGGCTCCGCCTGCGTCAAAGTCGTCAACTTCCTCTACCCCGACGCCGCCGAGAAACCCCTCAAGTACACGACTCCGCTCCCCTGGCTCAAGGACAAGACCTTCACCCGCCAAGGCTATGTGGACTACGTCTGGCCCCAGTGGTGGACCTATCGCCAGTCGTATGAGAACAGTTCCGGCTATGAGGCCCACGGCTTGGAGATGGTTATGGCCGCGATGGACATGACCGGCGAGGACGATCTGCTCCAGGACCCCGGGATAAAAGCCGTCGCCGACCGCATGCTGGCCCAGATCACGCCCGACGGAGCTATGCCCGGCTATGGCGATGCGATGGGCTTCAACTCCAATCCCTACAGCTACATCCCCCTCTTCGAGAAGTGGGCCACCGCCCAGCGGGATGGCCGCTATAAGTGGGTCGCGCACCGCATGTTCGACCTCTTCCGCCAGCACGAGCAGGACTTCATGCAGTGGGGCAACCCAGTCTTTGACGCGATGTACAGCCTGATGGAGGCTTACCTGGCCGCCGACGAGACGGTGACGCCGGTCGAGCCCAGTCCCGCCTCCGTCTTCACCTACCGCAAGGACTTCCGCCGCGTAGACCCGCAGACCACCGGCCGCCATGGCGACGTGATCGACCGCGACATCCCCGCCAAACTGTGCCTACGCACCGGCTGGAACCCCGACGATGCCTACGCCATGGTCGAGTTGTGCAAGCCCTTGAGTCACCACCACGCCAACGTCGCCAGCCTGGAGGCCTATGTGTCCGAGGCCAGCGTCCTGCTGGCTGCCCCCACCTACCTGAGCCGCGCGCCGATCTTCCACAATATGATGCAGGCTTGGGCCGACCCTCATCCGCCCAATCCCGCTTGGAGCACCGAGATTCTCCACGACGAGCGCTGCGAGGTCACCGTCCCCACCTTCCACACCACCCGCCAGGCGTCCTACGCGCATGTCCGGGTGACCGGCTACCTCAACGGCCCCACCACCCTGGACCGCCGCGTCTTCTTCCTGGGCAAGCGTGGGATCTGGCTGCGCGACACCCTCACCGCGGTCCAGCCCTTCGCGGGGACCATCGGCCCGACCTGCCAGTTCGTGGGCGTCTATCCCGAGCGGGGAGACAACTGGGTCAACGCCTGCCAGACCTCCGTGCCGATTCCCTTCCTGTGGCAGCCCCAGTACATGATGCAGCTTACCAACCGCCCCCTGGACCTGCTGGTCTATTACTTGCCCAGGGAAGGCGCCAAGCTGGCCGTAGACGACGTCACCTACGACAATTCTCTCTTCCAGTACGAAAAGCCGCCCTTCAACAACTTCACCGACCGGGTGTGGTATCAGCAGGTGGTGGACTGGCAGGGCGGTGAGACCGCTACGTTCGACTCCCTCCTGCTGCCACACAAGCCGACTCCCGAGGGCGGGAAGCTGGCTGAGGGCATCGAGTCTCTACTTGACGAGGGTCCTGACCGTGCTGTCCTACAGGCCTCGCTTGCCGATGGTAGCACCATGTACGTCGGGGTTAACGCCGAGGGCCAGCCGCTGCAGGCCGGCCCGATTCAGACCGACGCCAAGTACTTCGTGGTCTTCGTCGGCCCCGAGGCCGCCTGTGACTACTGGGCCGTCGAGGCAACGGAGCTGCAGATAGAGGGCCAGTCCACCGCGCAGGCCGGACAGCGCGGCACCCTCGCCGGCGGCTCTTTCACCCAGGACCTGGCTCCGTGACCACCTGAAAGGCCTACCCGCCCCACAACCCAAGGAGGTCATTCCTGATGCTAAGCCGCCCCCTTCCCATCCTGGCGGCAGCCTTCGCTGTCTGTCTGTGCGCGGGTAACGCCGTCGCCGCGCCTCCTTGGTGCTCCACGCCGCTGGCGAAGTGGACAGAGGGCGCCTCCTTCGACCAGGACTACGACCTCCAGCCCCCCTTCGGCGCGTGGGAGGAGCAGGAGGGAGCGCTGGTGGCGCGCGGGACGGCCGACCGCTGGAGCACCAAGCTCTACCCCGCTGACCTGGGGCCCAACGCGAAGGTGGCCCTGCGCTTCACCGTGGACGCCTCCTCCGGCAAAGCCCTGCAGCTCCCCGGCGGGTGCGTCCGCTGGGGCTTCTACTGGGGCGAGAATCTCCCCGGTTGGGACCTGGCGGTCGTGCTCAGCTACAAAGACCCCCTCGACTTCTGCCGCGTGCTGGTCTCCGCCTCTCGCAACGAGTTAGGGCTGTGGGACGCCGCCTCCGGCTTCCTCCAGCTCATCCCCTGCGACCTCGGTGTGGGCCGGCCTCACGAGTTGGATATCATGGTGCTGGGTCCCCATTACCGGGTGCTTCTGGACGGCGAACTGGTCATGGACTACTGGAACCGCAGCGTGACCCATGACGGCGGCCAACCGGGCCTCGCCGTCTACAACAGCACGGTCCAGTTCGAGCGCTTCGAGGCCGAAGACGTCAGGACTCTGCGCGCTGAGACGATGCCCGCCCACAAGCCGGACTTCCACTTCCGTCCCTGCGGTCCTACTGCCTTCGGCGCGGCGGACGGCCTGATCCTCTTCGACGGCAACGAACCGATCAGTGTGTACTCCGTATCCCCGCAAGGCAACGCCGGCACCCTCTTCCAGGACATGGTCCGCCTCAAGCCCGGCTGGCGGTCGGCCTACTACACCTGGATCGGCCCGGGCATCAACTACGGCGTGAACGGCAGTATCCTCGCCCTGGTCGGCAAGTTCCCCGAGGCTTTCAAGGTAGAGAAGGAAGGCGAGCAGCTGGTCTTTACCTTCCGCACCGAGGCCCCCGATCTGGCCTATGCCGAGCAGACCTGCACCGTGCGTTATGACACCGACCGCGAGGTCTATCGCTACGAATACAGCGCTCACACCCAGTGGACCACCCAAGAGCCCTACACGCTGTACTACATGGAGCTCACTGACCCCCTCACCTACAACAACCGCACGCCTGGCCCCGAGGTGGTCAACCGCTGGGATCCCACCGGCCACCAATGGTGGGTGCTGCGGGACAAAGACGGCGCTTGGGTGCGGTCCCCGCTCATTGACTACCTCTCCAAGTATAACGGTCACCCGATGGCTTGGCCCACCTCCTCCGACTTCCTCTATCCTGACCCCGTAGCCTGCCCCGCCTGGGAGACTACGCTCAAGTGGGAGCAGCCGGACCAGCGCAGCTACGACGTGGGCCTGTGCCATTGGGGCTACGATTTCCACCATACGGAGGAGGGGCATTCGGTAACCCTGCCCGTCGGCACTCAGCGGGACTACTCGCTTACCCTCACCGCCCTTCCGGCGGCTGAGGCCCGCAAGATCTTCGAGAAGACTGAGGTCGCGCCCAAGGTCGCCAGCTCGACCGACAAGTACCCCGTCTTCAACGCGGCCGGGACGACCTTTGACCTCATGTCCACTCGCCAGGCCCCGACCTCGACCATGGTTTGGGACACCGGCACGGTGGACAACAGCGTCGGCCGCACCGACAAGCACTCCCTGCGCGTGGACGGCCCGGATACTGCGAAAGTGCAGATGTACCAGTATGCCTTCGAGCAGTGGGCGGAGCAGTGGTGGCTGCGCGGCTGGTTCAAGGCGGAAGGCGTGGGAGGCCGCGGGCTGCTCGCCCGCGTCAAGTACTCCTACGCCCGGGACCCGGAAGAGCTCTTCTACCTCGGCGGCCTGCAGGGAGCGGACAAGTGGACCTACTTCTCCTTCCTGACCACCGCCCCCAAGCAGCGCGATTGCACCAACCTGGAGTTCGAGCTGGACGGTCCGGGCAAGGTCTGGCTAGATGATATCGCCTTCTCGGCGGTGCAGGAGGGGCAGACCCCGGAGACCACTCCCTTCGTGATGTCGGCTGATCTCGAGCCGCGCACCGACATGCTCATCGACCTGAGCCCCACCGAGGCGCCCGGCACCGGCGTCTACGACGAGAGCCGCAACGGGCACGCCCTGCAACTCAAGGGCCCCACCTGGGTCACCGAGGAGGGCCACGGCTTCCTGCGCTTTGACGGCCAGGACGACTACGCCTACCTTCCCCTCAAGTCGGTCCTGGAGCCGCGCGATCCCCCGCCCGGCACCACCGGCTCGGAGATCTACAAGCCCCTCTTCCGCCTGGACACCTTCACCTACGAGATCTGGGCCCGCCCTCGCCCCGCGGAGGGCCGCATGGTCCTGCTCAACTACTTGCGGTGCAGCCCCTATGCCTTCTTCGACCCCGTGCCGGGGGAACCGGAGGAGTGCCGGTTTGTCTACCAGAACAACATCTTCCACGGGCAGAAGATCAGTCTGGAGAAGATAGTGCCCTATGACGAGTGGCTGCACGTGGTGGCCACCCACGGGGACGGGAAGGTTATCCTCTACCTCAACGGCGAAAAGGCCGGCGAGGTCACCTATGATCCGGAGGGCCCCGGCTTCGCTTTCTTCGCCTATACCTGGCGTTACGACATCGGCAGCTTCCTGGGGGGCAAGGGCAACAACTTTGCCGGTGACCTGGGCCCCTTCCGGCTCTACACCCGGGCCCTCACCGAGGAGGAGGCCAAAGAGAGCTACACCAAGCGCTGGTAGCGTGCGCCCGGAAGTCCCGGCGCTGCCGCAGGCGGCGCCGTCCCGCACGACTAAAAGAGTTTACGTTACCAACACAACAGAAGGAGACCCCAATGCCAGTTGAAAGTTCTGCGTATCGCTGTACACACCTGACTCTAGTGGTAAGCTTGATGCTGCTCGCTGTGTTCCAGGCCTGCGCTCAGCAGACGGCTCCGCCCTTGCCGCCGGGAGCCCTTGTCCAATTCATCGTTACCGAGCAATTCGGGGTAAGCCATCCCGACCAGATCATCGATTTTGAGTTGGCTAAGCCGGTGGACCCGGCCGAGGCCTACTTGATCGGACCCGATGGCAAAGAGGTGCCCTACCAGTTGCTGGAGGATGGCAAGCGGCTCGCCCTGCGCACCAATTTGCCTGCCTCGCGGATAGCGGTGAGGCGGGCGTTGGGCTTCACCTGCGAAAAGTGGGCGGCGGACTACAAGTTCGACACTGCCGGGGTGGAGCAGAGCCTCTCCGTGGAGGCCCCCTCCTTCGCGCCCGGCGATGTGGTGCGGGTGGAGGGCACGACCCTCCCGGAGGGTCTGGAGCGCGATACCGACTACTACGTGACCATGATGGAGTACCGCGAGGTGAGGGGAGGTTGGGGCTTCTTCTTCATCGGTCTGGCCGCGACGCTCGACGGCCCGGCGATCCCCATCACCAGGTTCGGCAACAACACCTCCCTGGTCGCCCAGGCGCTGGTGGCGGACCCGGCGGCGGATCAGCTCTACAGCCGCGCGCACGGCCTGCCCGACGGGTGCCCGGTGACCTTCCGCACGCGCGGGGAGCTACCGCAGCCCCTGCAGCCCGGCGTGACGTACTACGTCACTGAGGCCACGGCGGACCGCTTCAGCGTCACCGCGACGCGCGGGGGGCAGCGGCTCGATCTGACGACGCTCGGCGACGGCGTGCATGAGCTGATGACCGACTGGACGTGGACGCTGCAGAGCGGGCGCGCCCCGCAGCCGTACCCCGAGGCGGTGCAGGTGAGGGAGGAGCAAGCGGAGGGCGTCTGGGAGATCACCAACGGGCGGCTGGGAATTCGCGTCCCGGCCGGCGGGATTCCTCCCGATCCGCAGCGGGCGTCGGCGCCGGTGCAGGGTGTGCAGCTCCGCGACGCGACTTGGACCGGCGGGTCGCAGAACACCATCGGCTTCGCCGGCGGTTCGCAGGTGAAGAATATTACCACTACCTTCGTGGAGCGCGGGCCGCTGAAGGTTGTGGTCGAGATCGCCTACGAGCTGGACCGCGGCGAGTACCGCTATGGACAGCAGCTGGTCAGCCCGGCCGGCCCCGGCAAGTACAGATGCCGCATCGAGGTGCAGGCCGGGCAGCCCTCCGTGCTGTTTGAGGAGGATACCGACTGCCAGTTCAGCTACAGCTTCCCGCTGGGCGAGGTGACGCTCAACCAGGCGCGCTACAACGGGCACAGCGTCCGCGACGAGCGCCACGGCTATCGCCCCGACGGCAAACCGGCGTCCGGTCGCGGGGCCGACTCCTTTTTTGATCTGCCCTTCGACGCCAACTACGCCTCCAGCTACGTCACTGACTTGAGGAACCACCTCATCCGCTGGATGCATCCGTGGGATCCGTGGATCTTCGACAGCGGCAACTACTGGATGCTTTACGACAAGGACGGCGAGCAGGACTCGCCGCTGATCGGCTACTACGACGGCCGCGCCTCGCGCCTGCGCAACGCCGGGGCGGTAGGCGTGGGTGTCTACACGCGCGCCGCCGCGGCCGGTGCCGAGCCGCACGCGGGCCTCACCGTGCAGGCCTGGCAGCGCAGTGCCAGCGCGCAGCTATTCCGTGACCCGCGCTTCCAGTGGCGGCTGTTCATTGGCGCCAAGGACGCGGACATGGCTGATTGGCGGGAGACCCAGCCGATCATGCGGCAGATGAACCTGCACAGCGGCATCAACCTGAACAAGGTGGCCAACTGGCAGTTCGACTTCCCCGGACCGCCCAACGGTTACGGGAACATGTACATGAGCAAGGACGCCGTGGAGGCGATGACCGAGCGCATCCGCACCGATCAAGGCTTCTACAACTTCGCCTACAACGCGGTGTCGTACTACCGCGACCTGATCGATATGTGGCGGGACGAATCCGGTGACCGCGTGCACCAGATGGCCGACCTCCTGTGGCGGGGCGCCCACGATGGGCTCAACACCCTGGTCAACGGCGGTGGCATCTACGGCTTCGGGTACTGGCACGCCGGGCTGGAGGCCAGCCGCGCCCTGATGCGGGCCGACCAGATACTCAGCTCCGACCTGGCCACGGAAGCCGACCGGCAGGCGGTCCGCCAGGCGCTGATCTTCTACGCCTCCACTATTTGGGACGACGATCACGCCCCGCTGTCGGTGCCGGCGGGGGTCAACCTGGGCACGGCCAACATGCCCATCCAGCAGCAGAACTACCGCGAGATGTATGCCCTGTTCCTGCCCGAGCACCCGATGATGGAGGGCCGGACGGGGGGCGTGGGCGAGCGGGCGCTAAACATGGTCCGCCGCACCATCAACGAGCACGGCGCGCACATGGGCTGCACCCACTACATCGGGGCGGCCATGGGGCCGCTGATGTCTACTCTACAACAGCTCAAGCAGCTCGGCCTCGTCGACGCCTTCCAGGTGGAGCCGCGTCTGAAGAAGTACGCGGAGTTCGAGATGAACTTCTCCACGCCGCCCGACCCGCGCTTCGACAACCGGCGGGTGCGACCGGCCATCGGCGACAGCGAGCCCGGGGAGGCCACCGAGTTCCTGGGGCAGTTGGCGACCGCCTATGCCGATATTGACCCGGACCTGTCCGCGCGGCTGATGGGCGCCTGGAAGCAGGCCGGCAAGCCAGAGTCGGACTTCCATGGGGCGACCATCCTCAAGATCGACGAGACGCTCCCCGAGGCCGATCCGAAGCTGGCCTCGATCCACTTCGAGGGCTGGTACTCTGCCCTGCGCTTCGGCTGGGGCACTCCGAACGAGACCGTCGCCTGGTTCGTCAATGGTGGCTTCTACAGCGACCACGCCTCCAACGACCTGGGTGAGCCGATCATCTACGCGCTGAGCGCCCCGCTGTCGCTGGACTTCGGCACCATGTACTCGCCCCACTCGCCGGGCGGTTTCTTGCATAGCGTAGTGCTGCCGGAGGCCAGCATCGGCGCGCCCTGGCTGCAGAACCCGCCGGACGTGACTAAGGGCCCCCGTTGGCGTCAGCCGGTGACGGAGGAGTTTGCGTCCGAGCCGCGGCAGGCCTGGTCTCGCGCCCGCTTCACCATGGGCGAGACCACTTGGACACGCACGGTGAAGGTGGCCATGCTCCGCGACGACCTGCCGGCGATCGGCATTCGCGATGAGTTCGGGGGAGGCGACGCGGAGGCGAGCAAGGTCTTCCTGCTCAACCTCATGGCCGACGGCCCGGTCGAGACTCCCGAGGGACCCAAGAACGTGGGCCAGGGCTTCGTAGTGCCGACGGGCGTTACGCGTCTGCGTTTCACAGGTCAGGTCTTCGACAAGCACCCCACGGGGGGCATTGACTGGGACCTGTACGTGATCGCCGACGCTCCGCAGGAGGCCTTCCTGGCCCAGTACGAACACAACGTCCGCGGCGGGGAGAAGCAGACCATCCTGCGCCTGCGCGGCACCGGCCGCTTCCAGGTCGTGATCGTGCCGTGGTACAAGGGCGCCGCGCCCGCGAACGTCGGAGTCGAGCGGGCCCGTAATGTCGTCACCGTGTCGGCAGGTGCGGCCCAGGCCACCTTCTGAGAGGGTAGCTGAGCAGTGCCGGCGGCTTCGTAGGGGCGGATGTCTTGCGGGGTTGTATCTCGCAAGACATCTGTCCGCGTGTGCGTCAGACCCCGGGGATAGCCCCGTCCTGGACGCGATCGGTCCAGGCACAAGCTGCGTCGGCGGCAGTCAAGCGCCGGACGCTGCCAAGAGAGGAATGGTATCGTGAGAGCCTACCTATTGGTGCTACTGCCGTTGCTGGTCGTCTCCGGAGTGGCCGCTCAGGACGCGGTCACGCTGCGCTTCGACCAGGCGATGTCGACCATGATTGACATCCGCCACTGGGATGAGACTAAGCAGCAATGGCTGGCTGCCGAGCAGCAGGCGGATATGTTCTTTGATGCGGTGGACCGCTTCCTGTTGCTGCGGTTTCCCGGGTGCGCGGAGGCGATCGACGCGAAGCTGCGCGAGGGCTACGTCGTAGAATCGGCGCGGCTGACCATGCGCTGGGCGAAGCAGGAGTTTGAGCGCACGGAGGGTTACGCCGGCTGGCGGACGTACAAGTTCGAGGGGGTGGAGCCACCGGAGTGGCATGCCACGGTCCGGGCGGGGCGACGTCCCTGGGTGGATGACGCGCAACTCGGGCCTACCTGGAATGCGTACGTCAACGGGGCGGGCTACTGGCGGGCAGGGGGCGGATGGGATGGGCACTACGACTACTATCCGCAGCCGCTCGGCGAGACGCTGCTGTCAGCAGGCAGCCCCGACGGCGAGGTGGAGGTAACGGCGCTGCTGACCAGCGAGGAGTATGGGAAGGACCTGGGGGAGCGATTGCGAGAGCTGGAGTCCTGCGGCTTTGTGGTTCGGAAATCCGAGCTGTTCAACCGGGACATGCCGGCGCAAACAAAGGAGGAGACTTGTACCGGTGTGTGTCGAGTGTGGATAACGGGGCCGGCGCTGGTGGTGACCTTCAAGCAGACCGAGCAGCCGGTTGCGAGGGGAGAGCTGCCGCCAGCGGTTGACGTGCCGGAGCTGGCGGCGCGACTGAAGGCGGAAGGCGGAGACGGGCTGCCGCCCTCGCGGATACCGGACAACCTGAAGGAACTAGGTGAGCAGGTATGGGCGAGGCCGGAGGGCGTGCCGGAGTGGATGTGGCAGCGGGTGCTTGAGGTGCGGGATATCAAGACGAAGTCCACCTACCTGGACGCGAGTATCCACGGCGACCTGACCTCGGGGGATCCCGAGCGGTACAGGAAGGCGGTGCAGCAAGTGCTGGCCCAGCCGCCCGGCTACTTCGCGGGGCACAGCCATCTCGACTTTCTGATCCCGGTGCTGCGCTACCCCGCGGTGCTGCCCGAGGCTTTGCGCTACCACTTCCGCAAATACGCTGAGGTCCGCTGGCTGCCGCCGTATGATATGGAAGGGCAGTTCCACCACGGCGTGGGCTACTTCGCGCGTATGGCCACCCAGAACCACCAGTCGCAGAACCGGAGTGAGGCGCTGCTGGCCGGAGAGTACCTGGGGCTGCCGGACCTGGCCCTGCGTGCGCAGTACGCGCTGTCGCTGTATGACCGGCAGATGATCTTCAGCGAGGGGATGTGCCAGGAGCGGGGGGACAGCTTCTACCTGGGGATCTCGATGGGGACGCTACAGGCGGTGGCGCGACTGAGCGAGGACCCGCGCATGCGGCTGAAGGCGGCGATGGACATCGAGAAGCTGCTGTTAGAACTCAGCTCGACATACCACCCGGGCCTGCGGCGGGAGGTGTCGCGGGTGAGCCGGCGGTATACCATCCCGGAGTACCTCCTGGGTCAGGACGTCCCCCTCGCGGCGCTGCACATGCTCTCGAAGAAAGGCGTCCTCATGCATCTGGACCAGCGGGAAGTGCATGGGCTGGCGACCACCAACTTCCACGCCAGCGGCTCCCAGCGCGCGGCGCTCTTGGCCCCTTGGGGACGAGACTGGGAATCCAACGTGATTGACGAGAAGCCGCTCCCCTTCCTGTCCGTGTCGACCTACTACGAGCGCGGGCTGCTGAATGAGCCGCTCTACGCCACCACCTACTTGGGCCGCCACTACGGGCTCGGCTCGATGAACGCTGACAACAACGGCGAGCAGATGGCGGTGGCTACCTGGAAACGTCCTGCCGAGCGCGTGGAATCGCTGGACGACCTGAGCATCGCCTTCCTGTGGGGGAACATCAACGGCAAGCCGCTGTTGCGGCTGGATTCGGAGAATCCCTTTGGCAAACCGATGAACCCGCTGCTCGGGGTGCTGCAGCGCGACAACAAGATGATCTACGTGATGAAACCGCCGGCGCGCGAGTACCTGGAAGAAGAGGCGAATAAGGAGGGCTTCCAGGAGATCTCGTCGCGGGTGCATATCTACTGCTACGGACCGGACACGGAGCGGGAGATCCGCCTCAACGGCAAGCCAGTGACGCAGTTCCCGGCCACGGCGAAGGCAGGCGACGTGATCGCCGTCCACGACGGAGTCAGCTACGCCGGGTTTATCGCCCTGCCCGCGACCGACCTGGGACGGACGTCCCAGGTGGTGGTCCGCTACACGTACCCGCTCCTGACGCTGGACAACTGCATCCTGAATGCGGAGAAGCCGGTCATGCCGACGGAGGAGACCTGGCAGACGCTGCAAGAGGCGACGGCGGGCTGGATCGTGGAGATGGGGGACGTGGAGGAGCACGGGTCTTTCGACAAGTTCTGCACGCATCTGGCGGAGGCCAAGCTGCAGACCCGCTGGGAGCCGGGGGCGCATACGCTGCATGTGGCGTACGCCAGCGGCGGGGACAACCTGGAGATGGGTTTCCTGGCCAACGCCGAACGGCCCGATGAGTCTTGGCGCTCGCTGCCGCCCTCGCAGGTCATGGCCTACCAACGGGTGAACGGCCAGTGGCCGTATCCCGACCTGGGGATCGACTTGGACTGTCCCCTGGCCCAGATGGGCAAGGGGCCGCGGCTGGAGAAGGGCGGGGCGGTGCTGGAGAAGCCGGAGAAGCAGATGGCGCTGCTGCGGGTGGAGCCGATCAGCGGAACCTACGAGGCGATCAACCCCTTCGCGGAGCCGCAGCCGTTCACGCTGCGGATGCCGGAGGGGATGACGGTGCGCTCGGAGGGACCGATCGGGTGTGCGCGGATCACCGCACGGCCGCAGGAAGACACGCTGTGGGTGGACTACTACCTGCCGCCACCGGGGGGCGATCGGGCGCTGGAGATGCTGCAGGAAGACGCGCGGCAGGGGAAGATCGCCGGGGTCTATCCGGTGGAGCAGAAGCTCAGCTACTACTTCCGCCCCGACTACGACGTGAGGAACATGCGGCGGGATTCCGCGCGGGCGATACTGGTCTCGGGAGTAGACAAGGAGCCGACGGTGATCCTCAACGGTGAGCGTTTGAGTGGGCCGTTCCAGAAGCTCTCGCTCGAGGGCAAGAGCTGGTATCGCATCATCATAGCCGAGCGCGAGAGCGCTGGAGGAGAGTGAACGACCCAACGGGCTCCGCCTGTACCTGCTGGCGCTGGTGGGGATCGGGGGAGCACAGGCGGCTGCCTTTCCCGCGCAGGTCCTGCCCCTTGATATTCACGGCAGCGGGACCGGAGTTGCTGAGGCCCCCCTCGCCGAGCGCGAGGTGCACGGTCTTGAGGGCGGCCGAGCGCAGGGCGCCCTCGTTGTGCCGGCGAGCGAAGGCCGGCTCTCCCGTGAGCCGCACGTCGCCATCGGTCCCCGAAGCCGCTTTGCCGGGTGACAGGAGTACCACGTCGGTCCCCTCCACGAAGGGGCGGACACCCCGGAGGGAGAAAGGGGCGTGGCTGACGACCCACGAGTATTGTATGATGTTCACAGGGAGCTGACGGGTCAGTTCCCGGCGACACTGCTACCCAGCCCGCTGATGGGAGTCACCCATGCGTCTGTTAGTCCTCGCTTTGCTTGGTGTAGTACTTGGTCTGCCGACGGTGGCGGCTTCGGCCGGGACAGTCAACTTCTCCTATGAGGAAGCCCTCAAGCGGTCGTGGAAGCATGAGGTCCTCACTTTCCTCGTTTACGTCCCCGAAAGGGCCGGGGCTACGGAGAAGATGTACGTGACCGACGAGACGGGCGCGGTCGTGGCGGCACAGATCGCTCCCTCGTCGGTGGTGCTCAAACCTGCCGAGGTGCCGGTCAGCGTCAGTGTGATCGCCGATTTTGAACCGTGGCAGAAGCACACCTGGACACTGCATTTCGGTGAGGCCAGCCAGCCGTCGGCGCCGCGCACGGATCTGACCAGCGTGCAGGAGCGGGGCAGCTATGTGCTGAGCAACGGCCTGATCGCGGTCCGCACCGGGCGAGGCGAGCGGCGCTTCGCCACTCCGGTGTCGGCGGACCAGGTGCCGGCGCCGTTGCTGGCTGTGCGCGGGCAGAGCGGGGCCTGGATCGGACGCGGGTGGCTGGAGACTCCGCAGCGGGTGGTCAGCTACAGCCTCAAGCTCAGCGATGATGGTCCCCTCTTTAAGCGCTTGCGGGCAGAGTACTACTTTGAGGGCGGCTATTACCTGTGCACTCTCACCTTGCGCTCGGGCGAAGACGTGGTGCATTTCCGCGAAGAGTTCGACATGGGCGCGCCCTCGCCGGTGCGGGACAGCAACGTCTGCTTCAGCCTCTACGAGGGCCTGCGGCCCGATACCGTGCGATGGAACGGCTGGTACGAGGACCCGCGCTTCAACCCCACCGAGGCACGCTGGCTGGACCCCAGCAAGGAAGCAATCTTTCCGATCGACTACCAGCAGCCCGGGCCGTTGCTGCGCCTGCATGGGCTGTTCTACTGGTGGGCGCAGGCCGCGTGCTACTACGGCGCCTACCGGCAGGATCAGCCCGAGGGGGACCTGATCGCCGCTTTCCCGAAGCGGCCGGGGCACTGGAGCAACCCGACGGTGATCTTCCTGGAGAGCCGCAAGGGGCCCGACCTGGTGCTCAAGGCGCCGATTCGCCTGCCAGTAACCAAGGGCACCATCGATGGCAACGAGGACCGTACCCCGTACTTCACCGGTAGCCTTGCCCCCGGCACTCCGACCACGCGAGGCATCCGGGAATGGGGCCTGCTGGTCTCCCGGCCCGTGGACGCCATCGCCCCGGGGGACAGCGTGCAGCAGAGCGGCATCCGCAAAGCCTGGACGCGCTACGGGCAGAACCTGCTGGACAAGATCAAGGAGTGGACGCTGCAGTGGTCCGCTCCGGGTGCCGAGGCCTACCCCCGCGCCTTTGTAACCGCGGCGGAATTGCCCGCCCTGCGCGAGCGCGCGAACGCCATCCCGGCCCTGCAGGCAAAGGTGGGTACGCCGACCACGCAGCGGTTCACCTACCTGGTGGACCAGGACCCGCAGGTGGCGGACGGTCTGTTGCATAACGAGGCGGGAGGCGATTCGAACTGGATGGGCCTCTTGCCCAAGCTGCGCTTCTACGCCTCGCGCTATCTGGACCTTGACGGCGACATCGGGCCCAGCACGCATATGCACCGCGCGGCGGGGATGCTGATGCAGGCAGCGCCGCTGTATGACGTGGCGATGAGCATCCCCTCCATGACCCCGGAGGAGCGCCGGGAAGCCGCCGCACTCTATGCCTTCCTGGTCTACAAGCTGGCGGACCCCGACTACCTGGCCTATGGGACCGGATTCCACCTGGGGAATCCCAACATGCCCACCATGGCGGTGAGCGTGCTCGGCTACTCTGCGGCCCTCATCCCCGAGCACCCTAGGGCCCCCCAGTGGATGATAACCTCGGCCAAGGGGACGCTGGATATGCTGCGCGACTTCACGGCGCCGGGCGGGGCGTGGCGCGAATGCCCGCACTACCAGATGGACGCGTCGGTGTCGGGGATCATGCAGTCGGCCACGGTGTTCAAGAACGCCGGCTTCATTGATCTCTTCCAGAACCCCTTCTTCAAGGCGTCGATGTTGTACCACCTGAAGCTGCTCACCCCCGTCGATCCGCGGTTTGGCATCCGCACCATGCCGGCCATCGGCAACGGCTGCAACGAGTCGACCAGTCTGTACGGGCGCATGGCGGCGGGCACCGCCTCCAGCGACCCCGAGTACTCCCAGTGGATGCAGTGGGGGTGGAAGGCGGTGGGGTCGCTCTATGTGTACCGGAACGACGAGGCGATCTGCGACGAGAACCTGCCGGCCTCCCCGCCGGACATGCGCAGCCAACACTTCCCCGGCTTCGGTGCCGTGATGCGCTCGCACTTCGGCGACCCCAACGAGACCTACCTGGTCTTCCGCATGGGCTACCAGATCGAGCACTACGAGGACGACCAGGGGGAAATCGTGCTCTATGCCAAGGGAGCGCCGCTGGCGCTGGATTTCGCCTCGCTGTATGCACCGTCGATGGTGCGGCCCTGGATGCACAACCGCATCGCGATCAACCACATGCGGGACTGGGGGCAGATCGGCGAGATCACCCAGCAGAACTTCCTGGCGGCCGCGGACGCCTGTCAGGGCAGCATGACCATCACGACGCTGCTGGAGTACCCCGAGGACCCCAAGGACAACCCGCTGCCGAATCGTGATCTGGTGACGGAGAACATCCCCCCGACGACGTGGACGCGGCAGGTGATGCTGGTGAAGAATGAGGTGGCCGACGGGCCGCACTACGTGTTGCTACGCGACGGTTTCGCCGGTGAGGGTGACGACTTCACGGAGTTCACGCTGTGGGACCTGGCCAAGAGCGTGGAAACGCAAGGCAACGTGGCCCACTATACCGGCCAACTGGGCGTGGATCTGACGGTCACGATGCTTGACCCGGCGCAGCCGGAGTTCACCACGGGACAGTATGGGCACAACTTCATCTACGGGGCTTTCACCGAGCCGTTCTTCCGGAAAGTCAACGGGCCGGACGCCAAGTGGGAGGAAACGCAGCACTTCATCCGCGTGAAGCGGACCGATCACCAGGGATACTTTGCGGTGCTCTACCCGCACCGGGTCGGCGAGCCGGCGCCCAACTTCACGCCCTGGGCGGGGGGCGCGGGGGTGACGGCGACGATCAACGGGGAGAAGCAGATCGCCGTGTGCGCGGCGCAGCCGGGGCAGTATGCCGAGGGCGAGGTCGCGATGGAGGGCCAACGCGCGCTGGTGCGCGAGGGGCCGGGGCGATTGGTGCTGGCCCTGCTGTCGGGCACGATGGTGAAGGCCCAGGGGTATGAGCTGCGCAGCCCCGGCCCGGCGGCGGTCACCGTCGAGGGCGCGCAGATCACCGGTGAGGCTAACCTGGCAGTGGCCGGGGAATTGGTGCTGACCGTTCCGCCGGGGATCACGGCCACGAGTGCGGTGGTCGAGACCGACACCGGGGAGCAGCAGGTGCAGGTAGCGCAGGAAGGGAACAAGTTAGGGGTGGCGCTGCCGGCGGGGCGGTGCCGATTTGGGCTGAAGTGAATATGTGGCTATCCCCTGGGGATGCTCTCTCGACTGCAAGCCCCGGCCCGGACTGGTGCACCACCCTAACATAGCGATGAACCGGGTCAGCGCCGGCCGCACCTGCGCTGGACCTCCTGGACGCCCATAAGCAGCTACCGCTTCCGCACGCCTACGGTGCCTATGGGCAAGCTGATGACCGGAAACCTGGAGCAGACGCCGCCCTGGCGGCCTTCCTAGATACCCATCCGAGGAGGAATCGACTCATGCTGCCATCGTCCCTCCGTCTCACCCTCGCTCTGTTGCTCATCACTGGACTGTGCGCCGGAACGGCGCTAGCCGCCCCCGACCTCCCTGACCCGCGCACCGGCGGCGCCGGGGGCGGTCCCCTGGCCCTGCTCTACCTCAGTTCCAGCCCCGTGATGGACGCGGCCTATGCCGCGCAGCTCACGCAGGAAGGCTTCACGCACACCTCCGCCACCTACTACGAGCCGTTGTCCATGGATTTCTTGAGGAAGTTCAACGTCGTGGTGATCGACTACCTGCCCATCGCGGCGGAGGAGTACAACACCTTCGGCCAGCACATGCTCCACTTCTGGTCGAACATGAAGAAGCTGTGGCAGTGCGTGGAGGAGGGCACCGGCGTGTTGGTCTATACCAACTTGGCCGACAACGGGGGCGGGCTGGCGGCCGGCTGGAACGGAGAGATGGAGCGTTGGGGCATCCAACTGCAGCAGTCCTGCATTCTCGACCGCTCACTGGCCTTCTCCAAGTGGGTAGCGTACGGCGAGAACGCCTACGCCTGGACGGAGAACCTCGTAGCTCACCCGGTAACCGAGGGCCTCAAGCGGGTCTACTACCCCACCGCCAACGCGCGTTGGGACGACTGCTACACCGCTCCTCCCCTGCTGTGCGACGGCAACTGGACGCCCCTGGTCAAGGCCATGCCAGGCGCACGCGTGGCGACCCTGGTAGACAACTACTGGGTGTACGAGCCCGACGCCAAGCGCGACTTGGTGCTGGGCGCGGTGCGGTCGGTCGGCAAGGGCCGCCTGGGCGTCTTGTCCATCAATCCGGCCTACACCCACCGACTGGGCTACACGAAGCTGGCCAACAACAACTACGGGGAGATGAGCTTCGGCCAAGTAGACGGCATCATCTTGAGGAAGGGCAACGGCGCCGTGCCCAGCGATACCGGCACGCTACTCTCGCGGCTGTACGCTTGGCTGGCGGGGGACTCCGGCCCAGCGGGCTTTGGCGGGTACAAGACCGGCGAGCCCGTGGGTATCGAGACCCTCCCACCCACTGAGGATGAGAAGGCTTTCTCTCCGGTACTGGACCCCGACACCATGCGGATGCCCCTCTCCTGGCGGCACCGTCCGGCCAGCGTCAAGGTGGGGGACAAGCAGTACTACCCCGAGGTCAGTGACCCTCTCATCACCGGGGACCTGCGCTTCTTCAGGGGTCTGGTGGGTGTCCATTCCGCCTTCAGCGACGGGGAGGGCAGCGTGCAGGACTACGCCGCGGCCGCCCGCCAGGCGGGCTACTCGGTGGTAGTCTTCACTGAGAACTTCGCCCAACTGAGCGGGGCGGACTGGGACAAGCTCGTCGCCGACTGCGCGCTGGCCAGCACCGAGGACTTCGTGTGCCTGCCCGGCTTCGATATCATGGACACGGACAACAACCACTATCTCCTGGTTGCGCCTCCCTACTACCCCCGCGCCTCCTGGCTCAGCCCGGACGGCAAGCGCCTGGTGAAGGTGCAGATGATCAACCTGCTGTACGCCAACCACCTGGTCATCGCCCACCGCGCCGAGACTTCCCCTCTACCCCAGGAGCGCCTCAAGCACTTCCAGGGCCTGTCGGTCTACACCTACCGCGGCGGCCGCCTGCTCGACGAGAGCATCAGCGCCTACGCCTGGCAGGCCATGAATGCCTCCAACCCGCATCCCATCGTGGTGCACGAGGTATTCAGTCCGGAAGAGGTCGCGCAGGCCGCCACCACCGGCTTCCAGCAACTGCTGCCTGGGGACACGGTGCCGAACGCGGCGGGTTACTTCCGGGCGGGGTTGTGTCACTACTTCGACTCGCCGTCCCGCTACCTCATCAGCGAGGGGCCCATCGTCTACAACTGGGTAATCAACCCCAAGGACTACGGCCCCGCCGAGGAGGGGCGTCGCCACTTCCGCGTGGATATCGGGGTGAAGGCCGACGTCCCGCTGACCACCGTCACCCTCTACGACGGCTTCACCCCGATCCGGCGCTGGCTGCCTGCCGGCAACGATTTCCAGGCTCGCGCCGACTTCCAGCACGGGCGCCAGTATGACCTGTTCCTGATCGCCGAGGACACCAAGGGGCAGCGGGTGATCACCTCTTCCATGCGCACGGTAACGGAGCTGCACCACTTCCGCTGCGCCGACCGCCAGAACTGGCTGGGACATGTAGGCGCTTACTACACCGGTCTCAACCTGCCCAACAACCTGGAGATCATCATGCCGATTGAGGGCACCGCCGAGGGTTCCGCCATCTTCACCAACGTGCCGGGCACCTGCATGGCGGGGAAGCTAAACTTCCCCTTCACCTCGGTGGATGTGGTGCTGACCGAGGACATCCTCAATGAGAAGTATGTTGACGCCCTGCGGGCCGACGTAGGCGCCGATGCCATGCCGAGCCAGGCCAGCAAGGCCGCCTCGGTGTATGACGCCACCATGCGCAATTGGAGTTTCGCTCCGGGGGCCGGTCGCCCCGGCTACCCGACCATTATGGAATTCGACATCCGGCTCAAGCGTGAGGTACAGCCGGTGGACCCGCAGGGCCTCTTCCCGGCCTTCGGCAACCTGCGCGACGAGCAGTACGCGTGGTTTGACAAGTCCGGTAAGCTGGTCAGCGGCAAGCTCGGCCCCCAGGACGTCTTGGACGTGCCCGTGGGCGGCTACGCGGGCGGCTACGTTGCGCTGACCGAGGGCATGCGGGTGGACCACGGCCGCTTCGGCCTGGCGCCGGCTCCCGGCGCGCCGACGACGCTTCCCGGCGGGACGCGCTTCGTGGCACGCTTCCTCATGGTCGCCTCCGCCAACCCCGGTACCGTCACCGCCAAAGGTGTCGAGAACCCCGCCGAATGGCTGACCGCGATGGGGCTTGCCGGCAAGCTCCCCTACCAACTCCGCCTCACTCGCGGCAAGCTGGTCGGTGTCCGCTTCCTGGCGGAGATCGCCCCGGACAGGTACGGCTCCGCCGGGGAAGTGGCCGCCACGGCCGACCTGCCCTTCTGGGTGCCCCTGCACTTGACCGACCTGAATCCGCGCTGGCCGGTCGGCCTGTGGCGCGAAGACGGAACCTTGGCCTACACCGGCATCTTCGAGGGCTCCGCTTGGCCGCGGCTCGACGTGGGGAAGAAGGGGAAGTTCTATGCGGGTAACCTGCTGACCGCCGACAACGCTGAGCTAGTGCTGGAAGTGGTGAAGTGGGGGAAGGACTACCTGAAGGTCGAGGCTCACAACCCTACCGCGGCACCGATTGAGGCCACCGTCTCCACGCCGCGAGAGATCACGACCCTCTTGCCCCTTACGCGCAAGGTGACTGTGCCGGCGGGGAGCACTGTCTACGTGGAAGCGGGTAAGTGACCGGTCTGAGCCAACGCTGCCGGTCCTGTCCCCTCTAGCCGGGGCCCGCGCTCGCGCGCGGGCCTCATTCCTCGGGTACGAGCAGGAAGGCATCTACGCAGTAGAGGTAATTGGTCAGCGACTGCTTCTTGGCGTAGTCCTCCCTGGGAAGCAGCACCACGCGGTTGGCCTCCGGTGAGAGGTCGAATACCCCCCAGTCATCCAGTTCGTTCTGCGCCAGGCCTACCCCGGGGAAGTGCGAGTAGAAGCCCATGAAATCATGCTCGGAGCGGTGTCCGTTGATCTCCATCTGCCACAAGCTCTGGGAGCTTACCGAGTGGAAGCTGCGGGTCAACACGCGGTACCTGCCGGCCGGGGCGACGGGCAGACGGAACTGGAAGCGAGCCCCGGGGGAATGAGGAACAAGGGCGACCAGGCGACGGCCGCTGAGGAAGAAGCGGCCGGGGGTGTCGAGGACGACGTTGATCTCGCCGGCCAGCGCGCGAGGGACGGTAGTGGTCGAGATGACTGAATTATTGCTGGTGGTGGGCTCGCACTGCGTAAACGCTGGCGTCGCCTGGTGTTCGGCGGAAAGTTGAGCTTTGTGCGGGGGCGCGGTCGAGGGCAGGGGCAATGCTACGTAAGCGTTTGCGCAAATCATACTCGGAGGCAGGGCCGGTGTTAAGGGGTTGGTAGCGGAATCCGGAGAAGCCAATCCACTAGGTCCATGTTGAGTCGCTCCGGCGATGACTCGATCAGGAGATATGCGCCTGAGCCCCGGCAGGTCTCCAGGGCGCGCAGCAGGAAGAGAGCGGGGAAGCCGCCCTTGGTCGAGGTGCACAACCCCACCGATCGGGAGGTCACCACTACCCTCCGTTCTCCGGACCATACCCCAGTTGCCGGTGGCCTGACCACCATCGTCAAGGTCCCCGCCGGCGACAGCGTGCGACTGTGGTTCCAGGGGAAGACGCTGGAACCGCGGAGGGCCGGGGCGTGATCATCGGTGCCACGAAAGGAATGACGCAATGCACCACCGCTTAAGTACCGCAACGAAAGTCGCCGGGCTTTGTGGCCTGTTGCTGACGAGTCTGTTTGTACTGCTTGCCAGCAGCGCCTGCTTCGCCCAGGATACTCCGGCGGGTTGGCGCCTGGCCTTCTCGGATGACTTCGATCGACCGACGCTCGGCGCCAACTGGCGGTGGCTGTTCTCCAGCGGTCGCAGCTTGGTTAGCGACCAGGCCCTGAACGCGACCCACGGCACCATCGCCATGTGTCTGCTGCCCTTGCAGCAGGAGGCGCGTGTCGAGTTCGACTTGCTGATCCCCACGCTGGCCCCTCCGGGCACCCCTGGAGCCGTGCGGTCGGTATCCTGCGCCTTGCGCGACGGGGAGTGGGGCGCCGGGGGACGTGACGAGCGGCTCGAAGCCGTGTTCCCGTTCGGCGACTTCACGGGCGCACCCGCCCTCGGTGCGGAGGGACGGCTGCAGGTCGCTCCGGATCAGCCCCACCACGTCGTCATGCAGATCGCCGGGGGCCAGGGGACGGTGGAGGTGGACGGGAAGCTGCTGGTGGAGAAGCCTCTGCCCTCGGTAGGCAGCGAGGTCAACCGGTACTTCACCTTCCGGACCAACGGGATGAATTACCCTCCGGGGAAGTACGTGCAGGTGAGCAATTTCAAGCTATGGAGCCGGCCGCAGGCGACGGGGAAGCTCGCGCTGCGCCCCAACTCCGCCGAGGAGAACCGCCAGGCGCTATGCAAGGCGGCGGGCTTCCTGGACCCGGCGAATCCCGGTCCGGGCTTGCAGAAGGCGATAGACTCCCTGCCCCCCAGCGGGGGTCTGGTGGTGCTACCGGCGGGCGAGTTCACGCTGCGCCGGCATCTGCGCCTGCGCAGTGGCGTGACCCTGTGCGGCCAGGGCGCCGGCCAAACGGTTCTCAAGGCCGAGTCCGGCGAGCAGGGGGCGATCCTCAAGCTGGAGCAGCAGCCGGGAACCTGCGTCGTGACCCTGGCGCCGGAGAACGCTGCCAAGTTCCGGCCCGGTGACGGCGTCTGCTTCGACGGGAACTGGGGCCATCCGGGCTTCCTGGATACGGTCAGCAAAGACTGCGTAGTGAGCGCCGTCGCCGGCGACCGGGTCACAATCAGCGGGACCGCCCCGGCCGACGCCAAGGTCTTGTCGCACTGGTTTCCGCTGATCTACGCCCACTGCGCGGAGTATGTCGAGGTCAAGGACCTGAC